>JBAYLH010000001.1:0-153962 GCA_041664165.1 Candidatus Buchananbacteria bacterium
AAAATATTTCTCTCGTCTTTTGGCATCATTTATATCTATACAAGCTTCATAATAAATTAATTTCCATGGCAAATATCTTTTTGTCGATTGGCTTGAACCGCTATTGTGCTGGGTTAATCTTTTTCTTAAATCGCTGGTATATCCGATATACACTGTTTGAATCTCTACTACCGGGTCATTTACTTAATCTTAAATCTCAACTTAAAAATGGTAATAAAAAATTTGACAATCTCTTTAAGGGAAAATTTTGACTGTCCGAGCTGCCGGTCGTTAAAAATTATCGGAATTTCTTTAATCTTTAAATGATTCTTTTCGCAGCGATAGATCAATTCTTCCAGAAATGAATAGCCGTTGCTTTTGACCGTTTCCAAATTCAGATCTTTTAAAACGCTTGCCTGATAAGCCCGAAAGCCGGTGGTAACGTCTTTGGTTTTAATCCCTAAAATCAACCGGGTTATAATCATCGCTGTTTTACTCGCTACCTTGCGGCTTAATCCCCAACCGACAATATCACCGCCCGCTACGCGCCGCGAACCGATTACCACGTCATTGCCGTTTTCAATTTCTTTGATTAATTCTGAAATTACTTTTGGCTGGTGGGAAAAATCGGCATCCATGGAGATAATAATTTCGGCGTCCTGGCTTATTGCCGCCTTAAAGCCGGTAATATGCGCACTGCCATAACCACGCTCAGTCTTCCTTAAAATTAATTGAACCGGTTTTGCCGCAAAATTATTTTTTACCAACTCGGCTGTCCCATCCGGCGAATTATCATCAACCACGATAATTTTTAAATCTGGAATTGCTAAAGCCAAAATCTCCGAAATTAAAATAACGATGTTTTCTTTTTCGTTATAAGTTGCAATGACAACAAAGGTTTTCATCTGGCTAATTAATACACCCCCGCCAATAATTAAGCATATCTTCCAGTGTCTGATTTAAATAGCTAATTTTCGGCTCCCAACCGGTAGTTTTTTTGAATAGGCTGCTGTCGCCGCTTAAAAGTAAAACATCCGATGGCCTCATCCGGCTAGGATCTTGCTCCACTTTAATATCTTTCCTGGTTGAAAGCGCTAAAAGTTTATCTAAAACTTCTTGGATACTGTAAACCTGGCCGGAACAAATATTGTAAGCTTCACCCGGCTGGCATTTTTCCGTCGCCACCCAGTAAGCAACAACAATGTCTCTGGCGTCGGTAAAATCTCTTTTGGCCTCCAAATTGCCGACTAAAATTTTTGGCTCCTGCTTGCCTTTTTCAATTTTGGCGATTTGCTGGGCAAAGTTGCTATCGACAAAAACTTCGCCGCGCCGCGGGCCGCTATGATTAAATGCCCGGCTGCGGATTACCCGGATTTTATAGGAATGCCAATATTGAAAACCCAAAAGATCCTGGCAAACTTTGCTGACACCGTAGGGCGAAAGCGGCCGCAACGGATTAGTTTCTTTAATCGGCACTTCATTGGGATAGACCAAACCGTATTCTTCCGAAGAACCGGCAATTAAAATTACTGGATCAAATTCCGGCGATTTAGATTTGATTTTTCTAACCGCTTCCAAAATGTTAGTCTGGCCGGCAATGTTTAAAACCAAAGTTTCAACCGGCGCATCCCAGGAAGCCGGCACATAGCTTTGAGCGGCCAAATGAAAAATTTTATCCGGCCGAATCGTGTCAATTACTTCATAAACATTATGGGCGTCTTTAATATCGCATTCATAATATTTGACTTTATCACCCAAGTGTTCAACATTCTCAGTTTTTGACCGCCAGCGCTTGATGCCGAAAATTTCAATTTCTAAAAAATTCTTAATCAAATAATCGGCGAGGTGGCTGCCGGCAAAACCGGTAATTCCGGTGATTAATACTTTCATAAAATTTTTATAGACATAATTAATTTTTTAATACTGATTCTAAGGCCTTAGTGGTTTTGTCAAACATTTCTTCGGCCGTGAATTTTTTCAAAACAGTTTTGGAATTTTCAGCAAATTTCTGGCGCAATTCAGGATCATTATAAAATTTAAGTATGGCTTCCTTAAGCTGTTTCTGGTTATTATATTCAATCAATAGCCCATTTTGGCCATCGGTTATCAGTTCAGGATTGCCACCGACATTACTTGCTAATATTGGCGTTTTGCACCCGAGCGCTTCAATTAAAACATGCGATAAACCTTCGTAGCTGCTATTTAAAATAAACAAATCGGCAAGCCTCAAATAGCCCATCACCGCTTCGCGCGGCAAGGAACCAACCATTTCAACGTGATCATGCAATTTCAATTCATCAATTAAATGTTTTAAATATTCTTTTTGCGGCCCATCGCCAATAATCTTAAACTTCAACGAAGGCAATTCCTTGAGTAAATCAGGCATCAATTTGATAATCGTATCAATCCCTTTCCATGGAACCAATCGAGCCGCGGTTACCAGCCATTTTTCTTTATCATTTTTTGGAGAATCAATAGACCAATCGCTAAAACTTAAACCAACCGAATTATAGATAACTTCGATTTTATCCTCCCCTATCCCCCAGCCTAAAACAATTTTTTTCAAATACTCGCTTGGCACAATCACTTTTGAAGCGTTTTTACAAACAAATTTTTCTATTTTTTTCAGCCAGCCAACCTTACCGCTCAAATTCTGCTTTTGAAATTCATCAATGCCGATTTCGGTCTGGTTTGAATTCCGTGCCTGCTCCCAGGCATAATCACCGACCACTTTGACCACAACTTTTTTGGAAAGCAAAAACCCGACAACAATAGCGGGCAGACCGGAGCTGACCGGCCCCTGGGCATAAATTAAATCACAATCTTTATTGGCCAGCTTGAGTAAATGCCAAAAATACTGGACATAACGTTTAAACATCTCCTGACCGCGCAAAATTCGAACGACAGAAAAAGGATAATTATCATTTTCCAGTTTTGTGCTGTAGCAAATCAGGCTGATTTTCCAGCCACGCCGGCTTAATTCTTCGGCCAATTTTTTACTGTAAGTCGCCGGCCCGCCGATGTCCGGCGGAAAAATTTCAGCCGCAATTATTAGTTTCATAGTTCCTGTAATATTTTTGCCATTCGACCGGCGATCGGCTGCCAATCATAATTTTGTAAAACTAAACTCCTGCCATTATTAATTAATTTCTGCCGAAGCGATTCGTCGCCTAATAATATTTTAATTTTAGCCGCTAAGTCGGTCGGATTAGCCCGCTCGCAAAATAAGCCGGTTTGCTGATCTTTCAAAAAATCAGGAATGCCCCCGACTTTAGTGCCGATCACAGGCACGCCGGCCGCCATGGCTTCCAAAAAGGCCGAACCCAAACCTTCCGACCTTGAAGTCCGGACAAAGACATCGGAAATTTTTAAATATTTCGGCAGATCTTTTTGGCCGATATAGCCTAAAAATAAAACCCTGTCCCTGACGCCAAGCTCCTGGGCCAAGGATTTCAATTTTATTTCCAGCCGGCCGGAACCGATAATCAAAGCTTTGATCGGTAAATTTTTTATGGCTTTAATTAAGGTATCAACCCCGTTTTTGTAAACTAAGCGGGAAATCGTAGTAATCACTTTATCTTCGGGCAAAATTCCCAATTCTTTTCTGATGCCGGCTAAGTAATTCGGATCAAACTCTTTGGCAAAATTAGTCAAATCAACGCCATTGGGCACAATTTCCAGCTTGCCTTCAAAACCATACTTTTTCGCGCGGTCGGCTAAAAAAGTGCTGATCGATTGGATACAGTCAGCCTGCCGATAAATCTGTTTATAAGCGCGGCGCATAAACCAAGTCCGGCTCCAGATCCGCTTTAAAGAATCCCCTTCCTGCAAAGTCAGCAGATACTTGACTTCGGGAAATTGTTTTTTAAATTTCAAAGCCGCTAAGCCGGCTTGATTGGCCATTACCGCCCAAATCACGTCATATTTATTTTGCCGGTGGAGTTCAGCGGCTTTTTTAAAACCAGCTAAGGGAAAAGAATACTTAGCCAGTTTGCCTTGGCCGATCCGATGAATTTTAACATTGCCGATCTTTTCAACTTCTTTTTCCCGGCCGGAAAGATTAACCGTTACCAAATCAAAATCCCAGCCAGAGGCTGATCCGCCTTTGGCGGAAATATCGGAAATCCGATCGGTAATTTCTTTGACGGCCAGTTCAGCCCCGCCGACAAACGGCAAATAAGCTAAGGAAATAATCAATACTTTCATTATCTATAAAGTTAAATACTTAAAACCATTCTCTTCGGCCGCCGCTTGGTCATAAAAACCTTTGACGTCAAACAACACAGCATCGTCCGAACAAACCGCTTTTAGATTCTTGAGATTATATTGTTCTTCGTTGAAAATTTGATGGGGGCTGAAAACTATTACCGCATCAAATTTTTCTTTCGGCGGCCAGCTACTGACCGCGTTAACGGCAAAATTCGAGGCGATATCAGCTTTAGTTTTAATGATTGGGTCATAGCCGAAAACTTCACTTCCCTGCTCCCGCAATTTGACGGCTAATTCTTTGGCCTTGCTGTTTCTAATATCCGGCACATTCTCTTTGAAGGTTAGCCCCATGACTAAAATTTTTAATTTGCCCGAAAGTTTTTTGGCGACAAACTCCGCCATATACTCGTTAATATCGCGCCCGGCCAAAATTACTTTCGGCTCGTAACCAAGCTGCTGGGCTTTATAGGTCAGATAATACGGATCAACGCCGATGCAGTGCCCGCCGACTAGTCCCGGATAATATTTGTGAAAATTCCATTTGGTGCCGGCGGCTTCAATCACTTCTTTGGTGCTGATTTTCAGCCGGTCAAAAATCAAGGCCAGCTCGTTCATTAAGGCAATATTCAAATCCCGCTGAACATTTTCAATGACTTTAGCGGCTTCAGCGACTTTGATGCTTGAAGCTTGGTGAATTTTAGTAATTGAACCGTAAACTTCCGCCACCTCGGCCAAAGATTCGCTGTCGCTAGCGGAAACAATTTTATAAATTTTATCAATGGTATGAACTTTATCGCCGGGGTTGACTCGCTCCGGCGAATACCCGATTTTAAAGTCAGCGCCGAATTTTAGACCGGATTCTTTTTCTAAAATCGGCAAACAGATTTCCTCGGTGCAACCGGGATAAACCGTGCTTTCATAAACAACAATTGTCCCTCGGCTTAAATTTTGGCCGACAATTTTTGAAGCGCTGATAATCGGCTTCAAATCCGGCTGCCGATCAGGCGTAATCGGCGTTGGTACCGCCACAATCACAAAATTCGCCTCTTTGATTATCTGCGGATCATTGGAATACTCAATTTTATATTGATTCAAATCTTCGACTTCTTGGGTTTGGTCAAAACCATTTTTTAAATCGGAAATTTTTTTGGGGTCGATATCAAAACCGGATACTTGGTGCTTTTTTGAAAACAAACAGGCCAAAGGCAAACCGACATAACCCAACCCAACCACGCAAATTTTTGTCGCCATAAAATCTTAAAATTTATTTGTAATACTTTTTGTACCAGCCGATAAAATTTTTTATTCCCTGATCAATTTTCGTCTCCGGCTGCCAGGTCAGCAAACTTTTTGCTTTGGTAATATCGGCATAAGTCGCAACCACATCACCCGGCTGCAGCGGCAGATAATTCTTAACTGATTTTTTCCCTAAAACTTCTTCAATTGCTTTGATAAAATATTCCAGCTCAACCGGCTCATTATTGCCTAAATTAAAAATCTCGTAACCCCGGCAATAGTCAATCGCTTTAATTATGCCGGAAACGATATCATCAATATAAGTAAAATCCCTTTGCATTTTTCCCTGATTATAAACCTCGATCGGCCGGCCTTCCGATATTGCCTTGGTAAATTTAAAAAGAGCCATATCGGGCCGGCCCCAGGGTCCGTAAACGGTAAAAAAACGCAAGCCGCAAACGTCTAAACCGAAAAGGTGATGGTAAACATAAGCTTCCAATTCATTGGCTTTTTTGGTTGCCGCGTAAAGCGAAATTGGCCGGTCAACCGGATCCGTTTCGGCAAAAGGAATCTTTTCATTGCCGCCATACACCGAAGAAGACGAGGCGAAGATAAACTTTGTTACCTTGAATTCCTTGGCTAATTCCAACAGATTATGAGTGCCTGAAATATTAGATTTAATATAAACGCCGGGATTAGTTAATGAATAACGAACTCCGGCTTGGGCGGCCAAATGGCAAATTTTATCGATTTTATTTTCAGCAAAAACTGTTTTAAGCTTTTCAAAATCGCTGATGTCTAACCGGTACAATTTGAAATTATCGCTTTTTAAAAATTCATTGACCCGATCCTCTTTTAATTTTGGGTCGTAATAAGAGTTAAAATTGTCAATTCCGATCACCTCATCGCCTTTTGCCGTCAAAGCTTTCGCCGCCTGAGAACCGATAAAACCGGCTGCACCCGTCACTAAAATTTTGGTCATAAATTTAAAAACCCCGGGTTTTTAGAACTAAAATGGTAACTAAGCGGGGTGGCCAAAATTACCATATTTTAGCAAAAATCAAACTTGATTATTAATGCATTATACCTTATTATTATTATATAAAATCAATTTTTGGTCAAGGCCAAATTGACCTAATCTTACACCACATTTTATGGCTCAACCCAGTAAAATTTTATACCTAGTAACTCAGTCCGAATGGGGCGGCGCTGGCAGATATGCTTTTGATTTAGCCAATGAATTTAAATCAAGGGGTTACCAGGTAGCAATTGCGGCCGGCGGCAACGAAGAATTATTCAAAAAATCAAGACAAAATAGTATTTTGGTCTACCAGCTAAAATCGTTAGTCAGGGAAATAAACCCATTTAAGGATATCGCCGCCTACTTTGAAATCAAAAAAATATTAAAAGAATTTCAGCCCGATATTTTGCATCTCAACAGCAGCAAAGCCGGCGTTTTGGGAGCAATTGCCGGCCGGCAGGCTGGCGTAAAAAAAATTATTTATACGGTTCACGGTTTTGTTTTTAATGAGCCGATGCCAAAACCAAAAAAACTATTTTACCTTTGGGCGGAAAAATTTTCGGCTCAATACAAAGACAAACTGCTCTGCGTTTCTGATTTTGACCGGCAAACCGGCTTAAAATATAAAATCGCGCAGGCCGATAAGCTAATCACCATTAACAATGGAATTCAGCCGCTATCTTTTTTAGAAGCCGAAGCGGCCAAAACCGAGCTTAATTTGCCAAAAGACAAAATTATTATCGGTACTGTCGCCAATCTCTATCCGACCAAAGGCTTGGATTATTTAATCAGCGCGGCCAAAATAGTAACCGAAAAATTTCCAGACGCCATTTTTCGCATCATTGGTTTTGGCCAGCTGGAAAAAGAACTAAACGAAAAAATATCAAAACTAAATTTAAAAAATAATTTTTTCATCGAAAAAAAGGATGATGCTTACCGTTTTTTAAAAGCCTTTGATATTTTTGTCTTGCCGTCAGTTAAGGAAGGATTTCCTTTCGCTGTTTTGGAAGCGATGCAGGCCGAGTTGCCGATTATTGCTACTAAAGTCGGCGGCATACCGGAAATAATCAAAGACAAAACTAACGGCTGGCTGGTTTCGCCGGCGGATTCGAAAGCTTTGGCCGAAGCAATAATCAATCTTTTGCAAAACAAAAACTTGGCTGTCCAGCTCGGCCGCCAAGCTAAAGTTGACGTAAATAATAGATTTAGCTTAACAAAAATGATTTCGGAAACCGAAAAAGCCTATCAAAACTAACTTTGCCAATGATAAATCGCAAAAACCGGCCGGCCATCCGGCCGTTTTATTATTTCCGGTTTTAAATCTTTGAGCTGATTTTGCAATTCATCAGCTTTGGCGGTTTGTTCGATTACCGGCCTAAGCAAAATCGCGCCATCGATAATTTTTATAAAATAAAAATCCTTCAGACCTTGCTCCGGCCAAAATTCTTTGCCTTTAGCCAAGTAGTCATCAGCCGTGACAATCGGCCAGCCGTTGTAAACTAACCGCCGGTGAAAAAGCCAAAAAGTCGCCAAATCGTACATATCAGAATCATAAATTAAAAGCCAAGCGACGGGAGATTTATTTTCTTTGGCCGCAATAGCCATGGCTTGGTTTTTGATGTCTTCCAAAAACTGATAGCGGGCTTGAAAAGTTTTTGCCGGTTTTTTTCCGGCTAAAAGCTTCGATAGATAATCGTCCAATTGGTTGTAGCCCCAGTTATAGCTTTCAACATTCAAATAAGAATAAGTTAAACCCGCTTGGCCGACTGGATAATAAGTAAACAAAGTGTTAACCGTAAAAAATATTTCCAAAGCTACTATCGCCGGAATTAAAATGCATTTAATTATTTTTGGCCAGCGGCTAATAAACCAGGCGACCAAAATTATAATAAAAGGAGTAACGGTAACAACGAAACGCTTTGACGGCCCGATTAATAAATACAAAGCCAAATGGCAAAAAATGGCTAAAATCAGCAAAATAATCTGAGGTTCGGAAAAAAATCTGACTTTATTTTTTAATAATTTACGCCCGGCGGAAAACAAACTTAAAATAAATAAAACAAACATCGGCCAAAGCAGCCCTTGAAATAGAGACGGGATTAAGCCAAAAATTCGATCCGTAAAATTGCCGGCTTGAATTTTTCCCGGCAGATATTCCCATTCGGGAACTTTTTGGCCGAATAAATAAAAAAATTGCAGATCAAAATGACCGGTTGCCTGATAAAGTTTTAAATTATAAATAATCACCGGTGAAAAAATCAAAGCTGCCAAGGCAAACGCCAGCCAAATTTTTTTAGTTTTAAAGATGGAGCGATTAAAAAATAATAAATAAATAACGATAATTGGGGCTAGAACAAAGCTGGTATATTTGGTAATCATGGCTAAACCCAAAGTAATCCCCCACTGCCAATGGCGGCCGGAATCTTGCGCCCTCAAAAATAAATAAAAAGTCAAAAGCGAAAGCAAAATAACTATTGATTCTTGCAAACCAGTCCGGCTGATCCAGACGTGGTAATTCAAAACCGCCAAAAGCATTGAAGCGATTAAGCCGGTTTTTTCATTAAATAATTTTTTGCCGATTAAATAAACCAAAAAAACCGAAATGATGCCGACCAAGACAAAGGGCAGTCTCAACACAAAAATACTCTGGCCGAAAATTTCAAAAAACCAATGCTGGATTAAAAAAACTAGCGGCGGATGATCGTGAAAAGACAAACGAGCCCAGGCGGGTACACTAGAAAACCACTCCCAGGGAGTGGTTTGGTATGGGGAAGAAAAAAAATCAATATAGCCAATTGAGCGAAAAGCAATTATCACTTCGTCATTAATAACATCGGCCCTGGTTAGATTATAAAACCTGAAAAATGAAGCCAAGGCCAGTATCAAAAAGACTGAAAAAAATAAAAGCCAACTAAATTTTTTCATCAAATTATTTTACTGTAATTTTTTTATCTCAGCGGAAATAGCGGTGTTAGTCGGATCAAGTTTATACGCTTTTTGATAATATTCAAGCGCGTTTTGTTTTTCGCCTTTATCGCGATAAAAATTACCCAGTACTACCATTAATTCGCCGCTGGTAGGATTATTTTTTATGCCATCCAATAAAATCTCTTCCGCTTTTTTATCATCTTTTAAATAATAAAGGTAAAATTCGGCAAAACTTCGGTAAAATCTGAGATTTTTTTCTTCTCCCATTGAATTGGCAATCGCCGTTTGATAAGCCGGTATGGCCTGGTTGTAATCTTTCAAAAAATTAGCGTACAAATCGGCTAAGTTGCCAAACGAAGTGCTGTTTTTTGGCTGCAGCTCACCGGCTTTGACCCAAGCCAACTCCGCACCATCGTAATCACCGATATATTTTTTTATCATTCCCAAATTGAGCATGGCATAAAAATCATTGGGATCATTAGCCAAAGCTTCTTTGGTTAAGTTAAAATCATTCAAATACTTATCTTTTTCTTCAGGCAATAAATCGTTTCGCATCACTTTAAAATTAAACAGCCCATTGTCGACAGCCGGCTGGCTTTGGCCTTTTGGCCAAAAATAATAAGCCATCGCGCCGATAATTATAACTAAAATAATCACCCAAACAATTGATTTTACTTTTTTTGAATTCATAGATTTTAATTTAGAATTAATTTATAAATTTTAAAGGCTAATTGGTTATTTTTATTATTGACTGAATTCAAGCTGGCATTATTATTTTTGAATATGCTTTCCAATTTACTGGCGGCGGCTTGGTTAGCCGGCTCTAACCGGCCGGGATCAAAAACCAAATTATTGGCTCCCCTGATATAATAAAGATTTTTTACCCCGTAATTTTTAAAAAATTCAAACCAGTTGGTATTAGGTATGGCTAAAGATAAATCGGCGGCCGAAACGAAATTAACGCCATAATAAACTGAAAACTGCCGAAAATACCAAAGCGCGGAAAACCAATTCAGATTAGGGTCGTAGACAAAAAAATCTTTTCCCTGCAAATCCTTGGAAACATCAACTTTTAAGTCATCCAGACTGGCAATAGATTTGCGGCTTAAAGTATCCGGCTTGATAATTTTTCCCAAATAATCATTGAGCTGATTGAATCCCCCGTTTTCCCAGCGGCTGACCGAATAATATTTCCCGGCTTCGCCCAAGGGCTGGCTAAAAATATTGGTGTTTAGGCTGTAAAATATTTCAAAACCAAAAACGACGGCTAAAAACAAAAAATAAAATCCCTTTTTAAAAATTTCCAACGATCCGACCTGGTTGCCATTGATCAGCTCAAATGACTTGATCAATCCCAAGGCCAGAACTAAGGCGAAAAACGGATTAAGCAATGAAACAAATCTGGCACTTGAGCCGATTAGGGAAAATTCGAGGCTGGCGAAAAGGATAACTAAGACTAAAAACAAATCCTTGGGTTCTTTATACCTGCTGACAAAATTAACCACCAAATAAAGAATCGAAGCAACAATTAAAATATAAATCGGCAAAGAATAATAACCGCTGAACTGCTGCCAAAAATCAAAAAATTGCTGCAAATAATTGCCCGAACCGCCGCTCATGCCGGCCAGACCCGGCCAATCAGACATTTTCTGGCCAAGCAAAGTGGCAAACTGCAAATCAAAATGGCCGCGAGCCTGAAAAACTTTCAGGTTATAAAAAATTACCGGGGAAAAAATTAAAACCGCAATCGCAATGCTGGAGACAAAATATTTGCTGGCCAAAATTTTTCTTTGAGTCAAAAGCAGATAAAAAAATAGGACGGGAATCAGGAAAAAAACCGTGTACTTGGTTAATAAAGTCAGACCCAAAGAAATTCCGAACAAAATAAATTTTTTATGGTCAACTAAACTGACAAAAAATAAATAGCCGGTCAATAAAATAAAAAATAAGGCAATCGGCTCCAAATAGCCGACCCGGCTGGCCCAGATATGATAGCTGAAAACGGTTAAAATCAAGCTGGAAATCCAGGCGACTTTTTGATTGTAAATTTGCCGCGCTAACAAATAAAGTAGGACAACCGAACCTAAACCGGCTAAAGCAAACGGCAATCGAGCCGTAAAAACCGATACCCCAAACAGGCTAAAAAATAAATGCTGGATAATAAAAACCAAAGGCGGCGCATCGTGAAAAGAAAGTTTTGACCACCAAGGAATCGTACCAAACCACTGAATCGGCGTTGTTTGCAGTTGCGAATCAGTATAATCCAAATAGCCGACCGCCCGAAAAGAATAAATGGCGTCATCATGCTGGATGTCGGCGCGGTTCAGGCCAAAAAATAACAGCCAAGCGGCCAAAACCACTATTGCCGGCAAAAAATATTTTGTTTTTTTAGTAAAAAAGCTCATAGATTATTTATTTGAGCTAGTTTAATTTTAACAAAAAAAGTCATTTTTAGCAAGCGCTAAAAGTCCCCGCTTTTGGCAGGGACTTTTAGTTTTATGTGATCTTCAACTATTCCTATTACTTACTGAAAGTAACCGCAGTTGAAGTAGCGTCAAGTTTGCTGGAAGCACCCTTGGCGACAACGTAGCCATTCATCCATTGTTCAGTACTGGAAGCAGTGGTGGATGAATTCTTTTGAACTGAGGTTCTCCAGTAATCCGTCCAGATAAAGCTGCTACCAAAGTAGTCAACCGCTAAACCGGTAAGCGCACTTTGATCAACCGTACCGCTGAATATGGTACCAATTGGAGCCGGATAAGCTGCAGGTAAGTTAGAATCACCTAATAACATGATACTAACTGAACCACCGGTCGGATTTGAGGAAGCCGCACAGTTAACCGTGTTACAAACTAAATCACCTTTTAAGGTTAAGTAGTTTGAAGTTCCGGCGCCAATTTGTAAGGCTTGGAACTTGGTCGAATCGGTCGCACTGATGGCTGAACCATCGCTGGTCAAAGGAATGACAATGACTGAATCGCAGGTAGAACCGGCATCGCAGGCAGCCGGAGCTGACCAGTCAACGCCGACATAGCTTAGCGAATCGTTTGTACCAAGCAAAGTGCCGTTTTGATCATACAATTTCCAGTTGGTGGTAGTAGCCGTACTGGTGGCGAAGGCAAAGGTAACTTGACCAATACCAATCGGGCCGGCCGAATCGGCACTGACTTTGAGCCGATATAATGGCGCGCCTGTTTGGTTAGTTAAGGTACCGCCCGCAACCTTGGAATTATCACCGCTGGTCGGCAATTCTTCGTTCGGGACAACGGTCGGAACGCTTCTGAATAAATACTGGTTCTTAGTAGTCGAACCGGTAATGGTAATAGAAGTAATCGTACCGCCTGATTGAGCGCCTTTGGCGGTAATATCACCAGCGGCGTTAATCTTTAATGACAAACCCTGGCCGGAAGCACCGCGTGAACCGATTTCGTAGTCGGAACCGGCGGTATCAACTTTAACCGTCAATAAGATACTGTTGTCTTTAGGAACAACAATCGGACTGCCGGTAACGTCAATTAAGACGGTATCGCCAGTGCTGTCGGTTGAAGTTGGGGTTACTTCGGCTAGTTTGGTACTGCCGTTGTAAAGATAAACTTTGCTAACCTGGTCTAAACCACCGCTATTAAGGGCAGTTGAGGTCAGATAAAGTTTCTCAATTTTGACATCTTCATATTTAGCAAAAGCGCTGAATATGCCGAAAGTCAAACCGCTGGTGGAAGCCGGCATCAAACCTTCTTTAGGCGAAGTACTGTCTAAAGAAATGGTTAATTGACCGAGGTCAGTAAAGGTCATACCTTGACCATTACTCGGGCTGACAACAACAGTGGCTGTCAAATTGGTGGTACCACCTTTGGCCGTAACGTCTTCAGCACCGGTAATGGAAGCCATACCGACTTGCATTGTGCCGTTAGTCGCTGCGGTACTGATATCGCCTTTAACCGTTAAAGTCTTGCTTGTACCTTTGGTAATAACTAAAGGTGTTGAAAGCATCCAGGTAGCGGTGGCTTCATCATTATCAGTTGTTTTAGCCGCGGTATCGGAATCTGGATCATTGGTGGTAGCTAATTCAGTCGCACCGTCAAATAAACTCCAGTTAGATACTTCGGCCGGGTTGCAAGTGCTGTCGCAAGTAACCGCAGCCATGACTTTGGTAACTTTAACGTCTTCACCGCTGCCTTCCGCGCCCAAGATTAAATTGGCGAAGGTAACAGCTTTAGAGCCGGCAACAATACTTTGGGCAATTGGTGAAGGTGAAGTTGAAAGCGACAATTGAGCTGATTTTATCGTCATGGTCGCTGAGCTCTGGGAACTGGCCGGGGTTGGAGTAACAGCTAAACCAGTGGTTGAGCCTTTGGCGGTTAAACCATTAGGGGTAATGCTGGCGACAATGGTGTCATCAGCTTCCCAATCAGCGCTTAAGTCACCTTTAATGGTGTAGTAGTGCAAACCAACTGGAACCGTGATGGTGTCAGTTGAGGTTACACCGACAATATAGGTTCTGGTTGAATAACCAGCGCTATAAACAGTGTCATCAGGACCGGCAACAATACTGCCGTTTTCATCATAAACCGCAATATTGGTTAAGTCAGCTTCGGTAACGTTACCGACAGTACTGGCCGAAGAGGTAGTAATGGTAAAGACAATCGGCAATGAGGTGATTTCAGTTTCTTCACCCTTGGCCTCAAATTCGAATTTACCTAAAACTGCCTGGTCTGAATCAGTCGCAACATTAGCGGCTGATAAAGTGGCCGGGCCGATTCTCAATGAACCGCGGTCAACGCTAGTAACCGGAGCGGTCCAGAATGGTTCGGCGTCGGCAGTGGCACCGTTGCCACCATCGGCGAGTTTAACGGCATAGCCATAAAGTTGGCCCATGCTGACGATATCGGATTCATCGTTGACATCAAAGCGGATAGTTCTGGCTGAACCGCTGACAATGTCCAGTCTTAAATCAAACTGAACGGTTTTGCCTTTGGCAACCAAAATTGGGCTGGCGGATAAGTCAAAAGTGACCATCCCGCCGGTTACGGCCGCTACGGTGGCGACTTTGGCGTCATCAACTAATAAGCTTAAGTTGGCAACGTCGGCATCAGAAGCGGTTCCGCCTTGTTTAAAGCTAATTTGGCTAACTTTAAAGTCTTCAACGGAACTGGCAACTAATTTAAAGCCGGAAACGATGTAATTTGTCGTACCAATCTTTTGCGTACTGGCCGACGGGTTGTTAGCGCCATCCGATAAGCTCAAAGCGCCAATCGTGATGGTACCATTGATATTTTGGTAATTACCGACAATCGGCAAAGTGCCAACAATGGCGGCAGTACCAACCAAGGTAACGGCTGATAAATTCAATGATGGAATTTCACCGGCGTAGGAAGCAGTGGCTCCCATGTTACCAGCTAAGTAAATTGACTTAGTGGTACCGGCGGCAACCGTGATGTTTTGGTTAAACACCGCTTGGTGTGACGAATTCAAGGTTTTGGTGTTGCCGATTCTGACACCAGTCGCGGCATCAATTAAAGCGATGCTGCTGAATGGCGAATCGGAAGCAACCGTTCCACCTCGGGTAACTGTCAATGAATCAATTACGATATCACCGTCAGCTGAGGCGGTTAAGTTTACTTTGGTGAATTTGTTGTTAATTGAATTACCAACAACAATACCACTGGCTGGAGTATCTGAGGCTAAAGCCACAGTTAAACTAGTACCAGTAGCAACCGGACCACCAGTCAAATTCTTATCGTCATTGATTGTGGCGGCTTCGCTGGTTTCAGTGGCTTTGTTGTAGTCACTGGCAACAGTGATGTCAGCGCCGACTTTGTAGTTAACAAAGAAAGCATCTGAGACATCTTCAACGGATGTTCTAGCCCAGTTGACACCATAGAGGGCTTCAGCTATTGCAGCTGTGGTAACCCATCTTAAGGTACCGTTAGCGGAAACAGCGTAAACTTTTGGATCGGTTGTAATTTTGACTAATTTAACACCCGGTCGGTAGGTAACATTACCACCAATGGCATAAGAACTCATCTCGGTTAAAGAAACAATCTTCACGCCGGAAAAGTCTGAGTACCAAGTCATATAAGTTTTCTCATTTGGGAAAACATATCTTTTGGCATCAGCACCAAGGTAATAAACAGCTTTACATGGGTCATTGACGCCGGCTCCAGCAGCACACTGAAGCTTAATCAAATCACCAGAAGTAGCTGCACCTACGGCCAACGGCATTGAAAACAAGCCAACTGACCAAACGATTGTCGTTATGGCAATTGTGTAGGTTAATAATTTCTTAATCATTTTTAATTTTTCCTTTCTTAAACTCATCAAACTTTTTAGTTAGGCTTTCTGATCTTGTTACGCCTAGGCGAACCTAACAACATCTTCGGAGCCGCTTTTAAACGGCCGACTAAACCCTTGCAGCCTTATTTGCTTAAAATTCCTGATTAGCCAGGACCGACCTTTATTTTGAGCAACTAAGGGGGTTTAGACCCTAATTCCTCTAAAAAGTTAACAAGTTTTAATACCCAACTGATTTATATCTAAACTGGTTGGGGGCAAAAAAACTTAATTAATTAATCTATTTATTAATATCGCTAGTTGATTCTGATTGATCAGCCGGTAAGCCAGCGCCATCTTGAGCCTGATCGGCTGGCGGCAAACTGGCGTCCGAATCGTTAGTTACTCCTTTAACCGTACCTTCGTCGGCCTTGTCCGCTTCTTCATTCACGGTTTGAGCCAGCTGCTGAGCGGAAAGACTGGTGTCTTGAACGCTTTGAACCGCCTGGCTGACGATATCTTTAACCTCGACATTATCGGCCGCGGAAATCTTTTCCACTTTGGTATCTAATGATTTAACTAACTCCTGGGCTTTTGAACTTAGAGTCAGCGCCATTTTAACTGTCCGTTCTTTGTCTTCCATATTAACATTGCTGTCTGACTGCTTCATTGATTGATTCATTTTGCTGATATGATTATTAACATCGGTAACATTATTTTTAAGTTCAGCGACTAAAGTTTCAATCTGCCTTTTCTTTTCTTGAGGATTAACACCGGGCTCGTCAATTATCTTGTCCAATTCTGCCACCCGTTTTTGGGCAAATTCAATTTTTAATTCCGCCCGCTGGTTGGCATCGGTAACTAAAGCGGCATGGGTATTTTCCAAGGCAATTTTAACCGGATAAAGCGAACTGCCGGGCAGACTGTAAAAAGCCGCATTGATCGTCAAGCTGCTGCCCAAAAAAACCACCATCATCAAAATCATCACCACCACCGGCTCGACTAAAT
Source organism: Candidatus Buchananbacteria bacterium (assembly GCA_041664165.1). GTDB lineage: Bacteria > Patescibacteriota > Patescibacteriia > Buchananbacterales > UBA6539 > JBAYLH01. Next base: position 16,652 of record JBAYLH010000001.1, read on the forward strand.
TCTGGCGAAAAATCTGGGCGACTAAATTAAAGTAATCGCCGATTCCCAGTTTCACTCTTTCCGGCTGGCTGGCAGAAATTTCTTTTAACAAAACATCCCTCGTCAGAGCTTTCCACTCCGGACGGGGGCAAATTTCTTTTCTTAAATTTTTGATTTCTTTAATTAAACTGTTTTCCATTTTTGCTTAATAATTCTCGGGTAACTTTTAAAGCGCGATGCAAAATGACGCGAACGGAACCTTTTGATTTATCCAGCACGCCGGCGATTTCGGTAATCGACAAGTCTTCGACAAAGCGGAGAATAATCACTTCCCGATATTCATCTTTAAGCTGGCGTAAAATTCCTTCGATGCTTTTAATTTCAAAGTGGCTGTCAATTTTGTTTAATAAGCTCTGCTGCCTTTCGTCTTTGACTGCCTCCAATACTTCTTGGTCTTGGACAAATTCTCTCTTGGCTTTTTGGCGGTAAGAATCAATCACTAAATTTCTGGCCGTTCGATACAGCAAAGCGCGGAGATTACCGATCTCATCTTCAGTCTCCTTAATATATTGCCAAATTTTTAAAAAGGCTTCGGAAGTTAAGTCTTCCGCATCCTGACGGCTCGCCACCTTAAAATAAATAAATCTGTAGATAGGAGTTACGTACAGATCATAAATTTGGGCGAAAGCTTCAGGATCCTTGTTTTTCAATCTCAATAATAGCAGCTTTTCTGAAATTTTTGAAGGTTTCATTATATATGACGTGAAAGCTTAATAAATGTTACAGTCGTAGCATTTACTATAACTAATTAACTAAAATAAGTCAAACGCTAAAATTGGCTAATTTACTCATTAATCGCTCAATTATGTTGCTTATTTAATTTTTCTATATTATACTAAATATCGTGATTTGTCCAGGCTAATCTAGACAAATAACCATACTTAAACCTGTTTATAACTTAAAACCTAATATTTCAATCAAATTAATTATTTTTCAAAAAATTTCGCCAATATTTCCTTTAACCTAACAAATACAAGTTAATCAAATACTGCCAAAACTAATCAAAATTAAACCATTCCAATATGCCAAATGTCATTCGATTATCAGTGTCTGAAGCTTCCCGAATTTTCGGGGTTGACCAAAAAACTATCAGACGGGCAATCAAGGCCGACGAGTTGCGCTATATCGTTGTTTGCGGCCGCTATAAAATTAATTTTAGCAGTATTTTGGAATGGTCTCAAGGCAGGACTACCACCAAAAATAAGCTGGCAGCTAAAGGCATCGGCCAATATGTAGACAAATGGAAAATCAAAAATAAACTCTACTCCCCCAACCCGGCTTTAGCAGATAAAAAATAAGAGATCCCGCCTCCGCCAACCTGCGGCAGGGGCTTCGGCGGGCAGGCAGAAATCAGAGATCAGAAATTAGAAGCGGAAAAGCCAAAACGCAGAAGCTTATGCTCCTGCGTCTTTTTTTATATGAGAAAAATTTTTACGGCAAATTGCCCAAGGTAACAGTTTTAGTCAAGACTTTACCAGCTCGCAAAATTTCCAATTCCGTTTGTTCTCCCGGCCGATACTGCATAATCAAATCAGTTAAGCTGCTGGCTTTATCCAGTTGCTGACCATCAACGCTGGTGATAATATCGTTAGCTAAAATTCCCGCCATCGCTGCCGGACTGCCGGCTTTAGGATTTTGGTAAACTAGCGCTCCCTGATTTAGATTTTGCGTTACCGCCGGGTCTAAACCAAAAGTCCAAGCTAAGTCCAGATAATTAATCCCTAAAAACGGCCGCTTGATCGGATTATTCTTTAAAACATCCAAAACAATTGACCGAAATTGATTTATCGGAATCGCCGCGGTAATTCCTTTTTCGGAGTCCACTTCTTTTACGACTCCAATGACTTCCCCGCCGAGATTTAAAACCGGACTGCCCAAATAGCCATTGCCGAAATCACCGCTAAGCGAAATCAACTTTTGGTATTGCTCCGAAGAAATCAAAAAGTTATTTGCCGCCGCCAGCAAGCGATAATTATTATTTTTAACATTGCCCACCGTTGCTTCAGTCGAATTATTAACCGCTAAAACCAGCTGGCCTAAAACCAACTCATCGGAATCACCCAAGGTAGCCACCGGCAGATTAGTCGCGGCAATTTTAATGAAAGAAACGCCGGTTGTCGCATCGCTGACTATTTTTTCGGCCGCAAATGTCTTGGCATTATAAACAACCGCCAATTGCTGGGGTTTTAGCCCGGCAAGATTTTTGGCATAGCTGACTAGCCAGCCGTCGCTGGTTAAAATAAAGCCATTAGCCTGAAGTTCTTTGACCAGATAAATTTGACTGAGCTGATTAGTCGAACCCGGCTTTTTCAGGTAGATGCCAACCAATGCCGAGGAAATTTTTTCTATTGTTTTGTTAACCTCAAAATCCTGCTGGATGCCTAAAAATTTTTTCACCCGCTGAAGCTCCGGTACGACCGCGGCGGCGTCTTGATTAATATTAACGCTGCCGGCCGAATAGTCTTGCTGCCAAGGATTGATATAAACGTCCGAAAAAATCTGGCCGACCACCCCGGCGGCAAAACCAAAAATCATTGATAAAACGACAACCTGGGAAATAAACTGATTTTTTTGCTTTTTAAATAAATTCATAAATTTAAATTAAAACCATTTAGCCGTAGCTAAAATTATAATTAAAGAAACGACGCCGATCGCCAAATAACGAATCACCACTTTTTTTTCCTTAATACCCAAAAGCCAGTTGCGGGACAAACCGGTGATTAAATAATAACTAATCGTAACAACCAGACCGCTGACATAGACACTGACCGGCAAAAAACTGACCACCCAAAAAACTTCCGTTGCCAATAAGGCGGTAATGACAATGTGGCGCCAGCCGGTTTTTATCGTATGGTCGCTGGCCCAAACGATTTGATGGGTCAAAAAAAGACTGATTAAAGCAAAGGCGGCCAAAAACGGCCATAGCGAAAGGCCAAGAAAAATAATCAGGCTGAAAAAACCAGAAGTCATCAGAAAAACCGTCAGCAGATTAATGTTAACTGAGATATTTTCCAGGGAGTGAACCTGGTATTTCGGCCGGAAATGGTACTGAACAAAAATCGTTTCCAAAAATACCCAGATTAAAGCCACAAAACACCCCAAAAAAATGTGCTTTAAAAAATTGCCCTCGGCAAAAATTAAAAAAATAAAACAGCTGCTTAAAAATAATACCGGGGTTAAAACATTGCGCCAGAACTTTCCGCTTTTAAAATTATAATCCATTAGCTGATAAATACCCAAAAAAACAATCACCAAACATAGAATAATCGCCCAATAAAATTGTTTGGGTAAAGCGAAAACTATTTCAATCAGAAAAAAGATTAGGAAAGAAGAAAGAATTGGAATAAAACGATTGATAATTTTCATTGGCTTGCCGGCTGGTTAAAATTAAGGCTCCAATCAATATTGCTGGCTTTTATCCTGGCTGCTAATATTTTTTGGATTGATTCGGCGTTAATCATGACTTCAATGACTATTTTCCCGGAAACGAGTTCAAATTTTTTAAAAACGATATTATCCTTGAGCCAATCAAGTTTGGCCGGATCAATATTAAATTTTTTGACCTGGCTTTTATTAACCTGATTAGCATACTGTTTAAGCAGCCAGTCAGCAATAAACGGCGGCAAGCTTAAATCGCCGATTTTGGCTTGAGTAACCTGATAGCTGCCGGCATTATCCAAAAAATTAGCTTTCATTCTTAAAGTCAGGTTAGCGGTAAAAGGTTTTATCATCAAACCGAATAATTCGATTTCGCCGTTATCAATAATAAATTGGGTGTTTTGGGCAAACATCGCTTTGGGATCGGCGGCTAATTTTTGCCGGACAAAAAAAGTCAATTCATTTTCCGTCAGCTCGGCATGGAGTATTTTATTCTGCTCGTCGTAAGAATAAACCACCGACTTTTGGGAAAAATCAGCGGGGTTTTGCGGCGGAATCAGACGCGAAGGCTGGGGCAAGCGGTAAAAAATCGAAGAAAAAACCGGTATTTCAATGATTCCGGTTTTAGCGATAACGGCCAAACCGGCAGCTAAAAAAATAACCAGCAAAACGCTAAAAATCAACCAGCAATTGGTTTTTAATTTTCGCTTTCTGACTCTCTTCGGCTTTTCCGGCACCGGCAAAGAAGCCTCTGACTTTTGAATTAATTCTTCCAAACTGATTCTTGCCATATTAGCGGATAATAATTAGATAATCGGCTTTGTCGGCATTGCCTTCGTTAGAACCGTCTCCGCAAGAATTATTATGAAATTCCGCCTTGGCTGTCTCCATATTTTCTACGGAAACCGTCGGAAAAGTCAAGCCATTGCAAAGATTGTCTTTGACGTAATAGTAATAATAATCATTGGCTCCGGTTCCGCCTTTGTCCAGAGGGTCTTTCGGCAAGGCCGGAAAATATTTTTTAAGCTGGCTATCGACAGCTTCGCCGCGACCCAAATAGCCGCTGTCTGGCGGATAATTACCGTCATTTTCCTGAGCATACATCAACAAAGCCTTAACGTACTGGGAAGCGTCATAAGCCCGTTTAGCATCGTGGCTTTTAGCCTGAGCGCTTCTAAAGGCAACCAAGCCAATCGTCGCGATTAAAGCGATAATTAAAACCGCAACCATCAATTCAATTAAAGTTATGCCTTGATTTTTTCTCATATAGCTTAAAAAACTAATTAGCTTTTAGCCAGCCGTACTTAACCTTTAATTCATCGAGTTTGGCCAGGCCTTTATCAATTTTGGCTTGGTCGGCACTGCCTTGACCCTGCTCAATCAGCTCAAAAGCGACTACTAAATTAAAATGCAAATCCAAGTATTTAGCCGGCACGCGCAAAGCCAAAATCCGGCTTTTAACTCCGGCATAACTTTCATTTTGCCAAACTGGCTTTAAAATATCAATTAATTCGGATTCGTATTTGCTTTCCAGTTCCGGTTCGGTTAAAACCGGCGGCTGAGCCGTTTCGTTATCTATCGGCTGAATCGGTTTATTTTTAACGCAGCCAAAAAGTACCGGCGCTAAAAAAAATAAAATTACAAAAACAAAAAAACTTTTTTTCCGCCCAATTTCAATCATATTAAGGCTTTAATAAATTAGGGAAACCAAAATAAAAACCAAAATCCCGATGATCATTAGAGTGACTAAGGTCGTCAAAGCGGTCATCAAAGCCTCGGCAAATCTTTGTTTAAAGGCCAAATAAGCCGGATAGCCAAAAACTAAAACTGCGGAAACCGCGGCGCTAAAAACAAAAATCAATAAAAAAAGCAAAGACCCGGCGATGGAATTCAAATTCGGCATCGCTTGCTGTAAAACCATCAACGAGACGACGACAAAAAAACAGTAACTCGCCTGGGCGATACCGCCCAAAAACCCGAATTTTAATACTTCAGATTCATTAACTTTTTGTTTTCCCGCCATATTTTTGATTTTAATAATAATTATGATTAAAACGACATCTCCCCTTTTTCCATCGTCATCTCAATCCAAATCCCGTCTTTTTCATCAAAACGATAAGCATTAAACCGATGGACTTTTTCCGTTTCGGAATAAACATATTCCACCGATGCCTGACTGCCAATTCGGCGCGAACCAATCGTTTTTTTGTCAATTACCAGCGGCTGGGTTGTCCGCTGCAATTTCATTTTTCCCAAAGGCCCGTCAAATTCAACAATTTCAACTGTCCCCAGCCCGGCGTCTTCGGGCAAATCCTGTGTCTGCTGGTTGGTAATTTTAAAATTATCCTTGATTTGGCCGATAATACTTTGCCATTTTTCGTCAGTCATAAATCTTTAAACTTAAATCTTAAATCTAGAAATTTAACAAGACTTTGAGTTTTAATAATAAGTATTTAAGGTATCAGCGTTGCCGATCCGGTTCAAATAAGACTGCCGATCAATTAAGCCTTCCTCATAAAGCCGCTTTAAGGATGAATGCATGGTAATCATGCCTTCGCTGCGCCCGGTTTGCATCGCTGAAGTGATGTGAGCGATTTTATCTTCCCGGATTAAATTCGCAATGGCCGGCGTGTTAATCATAATTTCTCTAGAAACAATGATCCCGCCGCCTTTTTTGGGCAGCATCTGCTGGCAAATTACCGCCCGCAAAACCGAGGCTAATTGCATTAGAATCTGCTGCTGCCGGTGAGACGGAAACATATCGACAATTCTTTCAATGGTTTCCGCCGCCGTATTGGTGTGCAAAGTCGATAAAACCAAGTGGCCGGTTTCCGCCGCCGTCAAAGTCGCCGAAATTGTTTCCAAGTCTCTCATTTCGCCGACCATAATCACGTTTGGATCCTGGCGCAAGGCCCGCTTCAGCGCTTCCGAAAAAGAATGGGTATCGCGACCCAACTCCCGCTGTTCGATAATACTTTGATCTTCTTGAAAAATAAATTCAACCGGATCTTCAATTGTAATAATATGCGCTCTTCTCTCGGTATTGATTAGATTGATTAAAACCGCCAAAGTCGTTGATTTACCGGAGCCGGAAGGACCGGTAACTAAAATTAATCCCTGGTTTAAATGGCTCAATTTATAAATCGTCTCATCGAAATAAATTTGTTTGGGAGTAGGAATAGATCCCGGAATAACCCTGGCGGCTAAACCCAGCTGGCCTTCCTGCTGGTGCAAATTAACCCGGAAATGACCCCCGGCAATATCTAAAGCGAAGTCAAGCTCTTTTTCTTTTTTAAAAACATTAACTTCACTTTCTTTCATTAAAGAAAAAATTGCCACCTCTAACTCATTATTGACAATGGCTTCTTCGGAAACAACTTCCAAATTGCCTAAAATTCTGAGAGTTGGTTTATTGCCCGCGACCAGATGAAGGTCGGAGGCTTTGCTCTTTAAAGCTAATTCAAAATATTTTTTTATATCCATCGTCTCTACGAATTACAAATAAATACGAATATACAAATAGACTGCCCGAAATTCGTATATTCGTAACAATTCGTAATTTGTAGCTACATTATAACACAAAATCCTGCTTTTTTAAAAGAAATTGATTAGCTTTTTGCAATAGGTCTTGGCCATTTTGGAAAAACAGCCTTTGATGGGCAGTGGTAAAATCAAACCAGCCGTAGTCTAAATGCTCGTCAGAAATTACGATCTTGTCTTGTTTGACCTCGCCGAGGTAAAAAATAACCGTTTTGTAAACTTTCTGCCTCACGCCGTTTTTAATTTCCGTATCAAAATCATAATCATAACTTTCCAAAAAACCGTCAATAATCTTAACTTCGGTAATTCCGGTCTCTTCCTCTAGCTCCCGCAAGGCCGTCTGTAAATCAGCTTCGCCTTTCTCCTGAGTCCCTTTGGCGAAATTCCAATATTGGCCGCCGTGGTGCAACAAAAGATAACGGATGCCCCGGCCGTCTTTGGTATAAATAATTACGCCCGCTGATTTTTTTCTAATCATAGTTAGGCTAGTAGGTTGGTAGGAAGGTAGGTTGGTAGAAATTCCTACCGTCCTACTACCCTACCCCCCCCCCACTTACTAATTAAATACTTTTTTCCTTTTAACTTCTCCGGCAGGTACTCCTGATCCTCTTGCCAGTCGTAGCTTGGCGAATACTTATAATCTTTGCCGTAATTCAAATCCTGCATCAGCTTGGTCGGCGCGTTGCGCAAATGAAGCGGCACCGGTTCGTCCATGGTCTCTTTCACATCCTGTTTGACCTGGCCATAAGCCTGGTAAACTTCAACTGACTTTTTGGCCCGCGCCAAATAGACAACGCATTCCGCCAAGGCAATATCACACTCCGGCATGCCTAAAAAATGAGCGGCCTGGTAAGCGGCAACGGCCAAAGGCAGCGCCGCCGGATCGGCTAAACCGATATCTTCAACCGACATCCGAACCAGCCGCCGCGCGACATAAAGCGGGTCTTCGCCGGCCTCCAGCATCCGACCCAGCCAATATAACGCCGCATCGGCATTGCCGCCGCGAACGGATTTATGCAGCGCCGAAATAATATTATAATGCTGCTCGCCGGCTTTGTCGTATAAAAAACTGGACTTCTGCAGCGACTCTTTGATTATCTCTTTATCTAAAATGATTTTACCTTGCGAATTAGGTTTAGTCGAGTTGACGGCAAATTCCAAGGCATTTAACGCCACCCGGCCATCGCCATTGGCAAGACTGGCTAAATAACGAATCAGTTTATCGTCAGCGTCAATTTTTAACTTCGGAAAACCGGTCTGAACCGCCCGCTGGATAATCAATTCTAAATCATGCTCCGACAGCTGGTTTAAGACAAAAACCCGGCTGCGGGAAAGCAAAGCGGAGATCACTTCAAAACTCGGATTTTCCGTCGTCGCCCCGATTAGAGTAATCATCCCCTGCTCAACATAAGGCAAAAGCCCATCTTGTTGGGCTTTGTTCCACCGGTGGATTTCATCAATGAATAAAATTGTCCGCTGGCCGTTAAATTTACGCCGGTCGGCCGCCAGCTTGATAATTTCCCGAAATTCCTTAACCCCGGAGCTAACGGCGGAAAGCTGGACAAAATGAGATTTAGTCATTTTGGCGATAATTCGCGCCAACGTACTTTTGCCCGTGCCCGGCGGACCCCAAAAAATCATGGACGGAATTTCATCGTTTTCCATGGCCTGGCGCAAAAGCTTGCCTTCGCCGACAATTTCTTTTTGGCCGACAAAGTCAGCCAAGCTTTCCGGCCGCAAACGGTCAGCTAAAGGCGCATTACGCTTGATATCTTGTTGAAATTGTTGGTCAAATAGATCACTCATATTTTTGAGCCCGCCCCGCACCAAGCCTATATTTGAACCCTGATATCAAACTGGCTGAGCCGGAGACCTGCTTCGCCAATGATTAAGACTGGGGGGCTAGTCAAGGCAGGCGACTTCGCGCGAACCAAACTTAAATTTTAATTAAACTTAATCGCGGGCTTTGGTGCGGGGTCAGCTAAAGGCGCATTACGCTTGATATCTTGTTGAAATTGTTGGTCAAATAGATCACTCATATTTTATAGTGACATGTTACATGTTACATGTCACATGTCACTTACTTACTACCTGTTACTTATTTCTAATTTATTTACCAAATCTCCTCTGCCTCTTATCATACTCGGCAATAATTAAATCTAAATCTTTTTCACCAAAATCCGGCCAGGTTTTTTTAATAAACATAATTTCCGAATAAACGGATTGCCAGGTTAAAAAATTGGAAAGCCGCTTTTCGCCGGAAGTTCGGACAATCAAATCCGGATCGGCAATACCCTGAGTCCAGAGATTTTTAGCAATCAACTCTTCCGTAATTTTTTTGGCCGGTGTTTTTTTGGCGGCGATTTTTTTAACCGCTTGCAAAATATCAGGCCGGCCGCCGTAGGAAACGGCGAGATTAAATAAAAGCTTATGGTTATTTTTAGTTTTAACCTCGGCTGACTTAATCATTTTTTGGATATCAGGGGCTAACCGTTTTATCTGGCCAATGACTCTGACTTTTACCCCTTGTTTAGCCAATTGGCTGATATCTCGGCTTAAGGCCAGGCGAAAAAGATCCATCAAATAGCTTACTTCTTCTTTGGTGCGATTCCAGTTTTCACTTGAGAAGGCATAAACCGTTAAAACCTTGATTCCCCGGTCAATACACCACTGGGCAACCTTTTTCATTTTGTCGTAGCCTCGGCGATGGCCTTCCAAGCTCGGCAGACCCTTACTTTTGGCCCAGCGGCGATTACCATCCATAATAATGGCTAAATGGACTAAAGAGGGTTTTTGGTTCATATTTCCCGCTAGAAATTAAAGGTTAAAAAGGCTTAAATTTTGGGCATTTTATAGTAATTTCTGAATCTAAGCACCCAAACTCCATTAATCACTTCTAATGGGGTAAAATCGCCAAATTTAAGCAAATAAGACTACTTCATTGTAACGCTAAAAGCCATTCTGGTCAAAAGAACAGCGGGGGTCAAAAATGTTGACAAAAATATTAGAATATGCTATAGTACAATCTGCTTCGGATACCGCAACCAACTGGGCTACAAACCAGCCCAATAAGAAAGGAAGCTATGTTAAACCGAGTTTGGATGGTAATCGTGGTTGGCGGTTTTCTCGGCTGTGCTGTAGCCTGGTTCTTCGGAACCATTGGTGAATGGCCGACTGGAAAGACCGTGGCCTTGACAGCTCTAAGCTGCCTGGCTATCGGAGTCGCCATGTACCCGCTGACCCTCCGCAAGGATGGTCTCGGATACTGGGGTGTCTTGAGGAAGTATTTCTTCTGACAAGACCCCTCCCGCCCGCAAGGCCGCTTTAGTCGCTCCTAACCCGAGAGACGACAGCGGCCTTGTCTTCTTTCTACCGGAGTTGATTTTTTAGCTAAAAGTGCTAAACTAAAATCTGTATTTAATAACGGGCCTGCCTGCCGGTAGGCAGGCTGTAGTCCCGCCCTTCGCGAAGGGCGGGATAAACTCCGCTGCCCGCCCGCCTGCTTCACAGGCGAAGCGGGCGGGACTAGCGCGTCCCTCACCTTTAACAATCTTTCACCTTTGTCGGGGTGTAGCGTAATTGGTTATCGCGCACGCTTCGGGTGCGTGAGATTCCGGGTTCGAGTCCCGGCACCCCGATAAAGGTGAGGGATTCGGGACGATGAGGTCAGGAGTTCGAATCTCCCCAGCCCGATTTAGAATCGCTTGAAGCGATTTTTTTGTTGTCAAAAAAGCTCTAATAACTTAAAATATAACTATCACTCCTTTCGAGTCTCATCGTGTTACTGCCATTGTAAAACCGAAAGGAGGTGAGTTCCATGTTTTGGTCAAAGAAAAAGTCAAAAAATCACCAGAAAGAAAAACCGAAAAGAAAAAAAAGAGGCACCAAAAAATGGAGCTTACTCTGTATGCTCTTCGAACATAGTTGGAGTGGAATGGTCTGCCGCCGCTGCGGCATCCATTATGAGCCGAAGAAATAAAAGCACCTATTCCCCTGAATAGGTGCTTCGTCTTTTATTAAAAATCTTATTTGAATTCTTTCAGTAACTCGCTAATTTCAACTTTTTTAACTTCCTGTTTGACTAAGGTTTGCTTGGCCAGCTGGGGCAGCTGCTGCTCATAAGTCGGCCGGCTTTCTTGATATAAAACGCCGATCGGCAATTTTTCAGTTTCACCGGCTTTGGCATAGGCGACCGCTTTATCGTTTGGCTGATAATTGCTTTCTTCAAGTTTGTAAACTTTGGCCCGATATTGTTCCCGCACGTCTTTGCCGTTAAAAATCACGCAAGGCTGTAAAACATCAACCAAAGAAAAACCCGGATGCGAGATGGCTTTTTTGAATAATTCCTTGAGATGGACAACTTCATCGGAATACCCCTGAGCGACAAAAGTGGCGCCCAAAGTAATGGCGACTTGCAAGCCGTTAAACGGATATTCGATTAAACCATCGGGCGTCGATTTGGTTTTTTCGCCATGACCGGTCGTCGGCGAAGCTTGGCCGGTGGTTAAGCTATAGCGATGGTTATTATGAATAATGTAAGTAATATCGATATTACCGCGGCAAGTATGGATAAAATGGTTGCCGCCTTCGCCGTAGCCCCCGCCATCGCCGGAAATCGCAATGACTTTTAAGTCGTGATTGGCTAATTTAACCGCATAAGCAACGGGCAACGGCCGGCCGTGCAGGCTGTGAAAGCCGTAAACTCGATGCCAGTTGGCGCCATTGCCGCAGCAGCCGATATCAAAACTCATTACCACTTGATGCGGTTCCAAACTTAATTCCGCCAGCGCCTGCCGCAAAGCCGTCCAGATGCCGAAGTTGCCGCAACCGACGCACCAGGTCGGCTTAATTTTTGTCATGAAATCAGTATCTTTTGCCATATTCCAAAATTTATAATTTTTAATTTATAATTTACTTTACAATTTACCAACCAATTCAACAATTTCTTCGGGAAAAAACTGCGCGCCATTATATTTAGTTAACCGCTGGTCGACGCTGATACCGGTTGCTTGCTGCAGTAAATTGGCCAGCTGAGCGGTTTGATTGTTTTCAATTGACACTAATTTCTTTGCCCCTTTAACCGCCACTTTCATAGTCGCGGAATCAAGCGGCCAGGGAGCGGCAAGATGCAAATAGTTAACATCAGTTAATGATTTTAAGGCTTCCAAAACCGGGCCTTTGACCGAACCCCAGCCAACTAAAGTCAGCTTGGCAATAGCCGGGCCGAATAATTCCGGCTTAGGCAAATCAGCCAAAATGCCGGCTAACTTGGCGGCTCGTTTTTTTGCCATTTGGTTTCTGATTTCCGGCGTGAAACCTTCAATCGTAAAACCAAATTCGTCATGCTCATCAGAATTGACTAAATGGACTCCGCCCGCTTGGCCGGGAATTGCCCGAGGCGAAACGCCGTCGGCAGTTATTTGGTAACGCTGATAATCAGTGATTTTAGCTAAATCAGCCTCGGTCAGAAGCTTACCGCGATTAATTTCAAATTTGGCCAAATCAGGTTCGACAATCGACTCATGGCCTTCCGAAATGTATTTATCAACCAAGACAAAAACTGGAATCTGATATTTTTCCGCTAAATTAAACGCTTGAGTAGTTAAATAAAAGGCTTCGGTCGGATCACCGGGCGCTAAAACCACGCGCAAAAATTCGCCATGGCCGGAATTGACGACATAAGCCAAATCGCCTTGTTCAGTCCAAGTCGGTAACCCGGTTGCCGGACCCGGCCGCTGCGATTCAATAATCACTAACGGCGTTTCGGTAATTCCGGCTAAAGACAAACCTTCGTTCATTAAAGCAAAGCCGCCGCCGGAAGTGCAAGTCATTGACCGAACGCCGGCGTACGCGGCACCGATGGCCATGTGCATGGCGGAAATTTCATCTTCGGGATGCTTGACGACCATGTCGGTTTTTAAAGCCCAGCCGGCCAAAATTTGCAAAATCGAAGAGGCCGGCGTCATCGGATAAGCCGAAAAAAACTTACAGCCGCAAGCCACGGCAGCCAGACAAATCGTATCATTAGCCGTTACCACGATTGACTGATCATTTTTACCCTGCGCTTTGAGTTTGTAAGGAAACTTGTCCGCGTCTAAATTCTTTTTGGCGTAATCATAGCCGAATTTGGCCGCGGTCAGGTTCATAGCGACAACTTCTTCACCTTTACCAGCAAAGGTTTCTTTAATCACCTCGTTTAAAATCTCCAAATCATAATCAAGCAAAGCCGTGCAGGCGCCGGTGATAATAATGTTTGAAGCGATTGATTTAATCCCCGCTTCTTTCGCCAATTTTTCCAGCGGCAGCGGATAAATCTTTTTGCCATTGGCTTCGTCGGCCTTAATTTCAAACTCATCGCTATCGTACAAAATAACGCCCTCAGCGGCCACATCGGCTAGACAATATTCAAAAGCTTCCCGAGTCAGAGCGATTAATAGCTGGTTTTTCTGATAAATTGAATTGACCGGCTCTTGGCCGATACTTACCCGATAAGTGACTAGACCGCCCCGGATCCGCGACGGATACTCGGAACTGTCGAAAGTGTAAAGCCCACCATGAACGCAGGCCTTGGTAAAAATTAAACCGGCCACCTGTTGTCCCCCGCCAGCAATGCCGCCGATTTTCCAGGTGAAGACCGGGTTATTTTTCGTATTTTTATCATTTTTCATACTTTGATATTTTATCACAGTAAAATTAGAATTAAAAGGGTAAATAATTTTTAATTTCTAGTTCGCCATTAATCATTCTAATATTGCAAAACCATTTTCGGCTCTTTGGCTTTTTCAAACTGATGACAAGTAACTTTGGCGATGTTATAAGTCCCGAATTTCGGCGCTTCCAAAAAACCCTGCATCGCCGCTTCGGCAAACCAGCCCGACTCCACCCAGTCTAAAATCCATTCGTTGGCGTATTTCGGATTATCCTGGGAAACGCCGGAGCCGATGGTTCTCAGCCACTTGCGATTGAATTCTTCCTGCGAGCCGATCGGCGGCGCCATCACAATCGGTATTCCCAAAGCGCCATAAAAACTCAATTCCGACGGTTTGGTCCATAAAATGTCGGTTGTCCTCAAGGCCGAATTGAATTTTCTAAAGTAATCCTGCTTATTGGAAGCAAAAATAATTTTTATTCCCCGGTTAATTTCATTGCCCAAACCGGCACTTTTGGCCGCCGTTCGAAAAAATTGGTTGACTTCGTTATGAATTCCGGCCACCATAACTAACCGGATTTTTTTGCCGCTGATTTCCCGTTTTAAGCTGTTGATTATTTGCGCGCCGATTTCCCGCTGGGCGGCGGCACCGCCGACGGAAAACATCAAAGTCAAAGGATGATTGCTTTTTTTCGGCAACGATTTGATGCCCAAACGATCCTGAATAACTTGTTTATATAAATTCCAGTAGCGGCGCTGAGGATCCAAATTGGCCAGCCTTTGAACCAAATCGGATTTTAAAACGTCGAGTTTTTCACTGCCGATATTTTCCAACGGCAACGGAAAGCCGGTTAAAAAAATCCTTTCCGGCAAAACGCCGTAAAGCTTGAGCCTTTCCACCACCCGGTAATTGCTGGCTAAATAATTAATCCGGCTTTTAGCCGGACATTTCGGCACCCAGGCTCGGCTGATATCGGCGTCCGTTGTCAAACAATAAATTTCCCCGGGATAATCAAAAACTTCCGCCATAAAAGCCGGAATAAAAAAAGTGGCAACCAGCGGCAGCGGCTTTTTGGCCAGTTTGTTGATTAAGTGCTTTCCCCATTGCCGGCCTTCAATCAAGCTGTAAATATTTTTAACCTGAAAACTTAGCTTGGAAAGATCGCGCTTGGGATAAAATTTCGGAATTTCCTGCAAACTGTCGTAGATATCCCAAACTACCGGGCCAATAATGGGAATTTGTTTGAACCGGGAAATGAATTCGTAAAACTTTCTGGTTTCCTGCCAAATCCTCCGATCAGCCGCCGGAATGCCCGGATAAGTGTTGGCCGTAACAATTTTATTGCCCAAAGCCAGATATTTTAAAGGATAAGCCGCCCGCTGATGGCCATAGCCCATGTCAACGGAAACGACCCAGACTTTAGGACATTTTTTGTCAGTTTTAACTTTTGCCATATAAATTTATTTTACCAAAAATTTTAATAAAAAATAAGGCTAAAAATAAAAAGATTAAAGGCAAAAAGCCGGCAATAATCCCCCTCAAATCAGCAAAACTAAAGTCGGCAAAATAGATTCTAAAAATATTCAAATGGTTGGCAAAAATAAACGACAGCCAGGACGAAACCGTAACTACCGGCCAAAACCAGAACAACAGCCATTGGCTAAGTTTGATTTTTTTGATTAACAGCAAAACGAGTGTCGCTAAAACGAATAAGGGGAAAATTAAGACTAGCCCGTCGTTTCTAGTCCAGACGCTGAAAGCCATTGCAATGCCGGAAAAATAAAAAAAGGAATTGCCGCGGCCGGTCAAATAGTAAAAAAAGTTGGCTAACGTTAAAAATAAAAAAATGGCAAAAACCCAGTCAACGGCAGTGGCGCCGAAATAAAAAAACAGCAACGGCAAATTGCTCAAAAAATAAACCGATAGCAGCTTTGCAAACCGGCTGATTTTTTTGGGTAAGGAAGTATAAAAAACCGCCAAAATTATGAAATAATAAAAAATTACTAGAAATTTTGAATAATCAGCAGTAAATCGGCCAGCCATTTCCGCTAGCCAAACCTGCGCCAGGCTGCCATTCAAAGGATAATTTTTTAGCCCAATTTCGGCCAAGCTGATAGTTTTGGCATTAAAAATCAACTGGGCGGAATTATCGGCGGCTGAATTGACATTTACCTGCCAAACAAAAATACCGGAAACTAAAAAACTCAAAGCCAAAATTACTAAAATTAAATATTCATTTTTTGACCAACTTAAAAAATTATTTTTCTGGCGGGAAAAAAAAGTACCGACATTTTCAAACTTGGGCCATAAAAGTTTTCGCTCAAACAAAAAAATCACTGCCTCTAAACCGAAAACCTGGCTAATGACAGAAAAATAAAAAAGCCAGGGATTAAGTTTGAACCCGCCAAAAACATTAGCGGAAAAAAGGTCAATCGTAAAAGCGGCTAAGCCAAAAATCCAGCCGGCAAAAAACTTGAAGCCGAAATCAAAATTCTTCGCCCGATCAATGACATAAACCAAAAGATAGCCCCGCGGCCAAATCAAAATTAAGGCTAAAATTAATTTAAACCAAAGGTAATTCATCTCTTTTATTTTACCTTATTTGGCCTAATAAAAAAAGGAGTTGCTTGCATTTATCATAAAGCAGCAACTCCTGGTAAATCCCCCTCTGACTTCATTATGCCGACTTCGGCATTAATCTCCTTTGGTGAAACCAAAGCCTTACTTGACAGCTGGCGTTTGAGCCTGACCCGGCGCTCGGCCTCCAAAACAATGGCGATAAAAGCCGGGTTTTGCGGCAACAATCCGAACCGAGCCCGGTCTTTGATGGTAACCAACACCAGCAGCATGCTCATCGCATTAAACTCAAAACTGAATCCCAGTTTTTTGAGTGCCAGTTGGACTTCACACAGATTCGCTTCCAATAACACCGGATCAACTTCCTGCAGAAGTCGTTTCTTGGCTATTGCCAGATAAACGGGTGAGACCCCCAGCCGATACCAGTGTTCCTCTTCGGTAAGACGAGCGGTCAGCAAACGTGATCCAGCTTTCAGCATGCCACTTATTTGAGTACCTCCCATTACGACTCCCTCCTTCCTTCCCTTAAGCTAATTATGGCCACGGCAACTTACGATAATATAACAAAAAGTTTTTCAAGTTTCAAGAGCTTGTCATCCAAAACTAATCGCTAATTTCTTGCCTTAATTCTGATTAGAAACTATAATTATTCCATGATTACGATAATTATCGATTTTTTAACCAATTTAGTTATCCAAATAATCGGCATTATCGGCTATGCCGGAATTTTTTTATTAATGCTGGCCGAAAGCGGCGGCGTACCGATGCCGTCAGAAGTGATTATGCCGTTTTCCGGCTTTCTGGTCGAGGCCGGAAAAATGAATTTTTGGACGGTAGTTTTAATCGGTACGCTGGGAAATTTAGCCGGTTCCCTTCTAGCTTACTGGATTGGTAAGGCCGGCGGCCGGCCATTAATTGAAAAATGGGGAAAATATATTTTGATTTCAAAACACGACTTGGATTTAGCCGATCACTGGTTTGGCCGCTGGGGCAATTTAACCGTGTTTTTCGGCCGGCTCTTGCCGGTGGTCAGGACTTATATTTCTTTTCCGGCCGGGATCGCCAAAATGGACCTTAAAAAGTTCAGCTTCTATACTTTCATTGGTGCCCTGCCTTGGTGCATTCTCTTTACCTGGCTCGGGGTTAAAATGGGCGCTAACTGGGATTTAGTCCGGCAAAAACTCCATAACTTTGATCTGGCAATATTAATTTTAGTAATTTTAATAATTGCTTTATACGTCTGGCGACATTTGAAAAATAGAAATAAGTAAACTAAATTTCGGTAACTAAAAGAGTCCCGCTGAATCGGGACTCTTTTATGATGTAAAACTTTAGTCGTTTATAAGACTGCTTCTTTGGCAGCTTTGGCAACGCGGAATTTCACCACGGTTTTAGCCGGAATCTGGATGGTGGCGCCAGTGGCAGGATTGCGGCCGACTCTGGCTTTGCGAGCGACTTTAACTAATTTGCCAATTCCCGGCACGACAAATTCACCGCTACCTTTGACCTCTTTGTAGGCCAATTCTACCATTTTGTCCAAGATAGTAGTAACATCTTTTTTGCTTAACTCAGCGCTTTCTGCCAAGGCGGCAAGCAACTGAGCTTTAGACATCTTTGCCATAAGTTTTTATTACTTATTAAATAATTATTAGCTTATAGATACATTATACATCAAACTTTTAGAAAAGCCAATAAAACCAAGGGGTTTGAAATAAAATCAACTTTGCCAGACCATTTTAAAAATATCAAAATTAGAATACTCGCTCATTAAACCAAATTTTGAGACAATTTACCTTGTCTTTTAAACCCTAACTTTATGGCCGCTAAAATTACCAAACCCGCCAAACAAATATAAAAAGGAAAAGCCAGCAAAATAAAATCAAGCCGGCCAACCGCGATACAAGCTAAAAAACCGCCGAGAGCCGTCAGCACCCAGGCGCTGGCTGTTTCGGTCGCTGGGCTTTGGTAAGATTTTACTACCGTTAAAACCACGCCGATGGCATCGACAAAAATCACCAAAAACAGGGCAATGGCGGCTTCGCTGGTTAAATACCAAAACCATAGGCTAATGCCGGCACCGACTAACGAAATAATGTCTCTTTTCATCAAACCGCCAATCCCATATTTAACGGCTAAAATAAAAATAAACAAATCCCCAATCGCCTGCACTCCGGTCAGAATTAAAGAATAAGACGCGCCTTTGGCCAATTGGGAAAAAAAAGAAATCAACCCCAATATTGCCCAGATTAACCATGACGTTCGCTGAGGTTTTGTCCGGCACCGAAAAATGTCTTTGAGATAAGGCCAAAAAGACAATAAAATTACTAGCCCCGCTAAATATCCCGCTGTTTCGCTGATCATATTATTTACGCTGTTCTGATCAAATTGAGATGCCATGACTGCCATCTCGAAATTTAAAGCAAACCTATTCTGATAAAAAATTTTAAATACGGTATTTGTTTTGCCAATTCATCCAATAAAATAACGTATTTTTCCAATGAATTTTCAGTCAGCTCAGGAAAATGTTCTTTTAAATCTTGCAACAGAAAATTTCTAATATCTTCCAAAGTTTTGCGCTTGGCACTGTCAGCCTCGGTATAAACATTTTCAACCAAACCAAGGTCAATTGAAGTGATATTCGCTTTTGCCCAAAGCAAATTGGTGCTGCCCTCGTCAACCGAAAAAGAAAAAAAGTTCGTACCATCCCAATCCAAATAAACTCGGCTGCGTTTCTGCGTATTGGTCAGTATATGGCGCAGCTGGTAAGGATCAACTTTAATCGCATTAAAAGAATTTTTAAAATCTGTCCGCTGATTACTGGCGACAAAACCGATCGGCGCAATTCTATCGTTAAAATCATTTGAAGATTGATCAATGGCTTGGGTTTGGAATTTCAGCTCCGTTCTGGTATCAAATTGTCCCGGCGGCGTTACCTTGATTTGAACCAGCTCTCTGCCGCTTTTTGCATCAGTTGGGTCAGTGGTGTTAATTCGTAAGCGATGCCGCGCGCTATTGTTGTTTTTATATAGATCAAGACTTGCGGTATCAAAATAATCATCGGTAAAGATACTGATGTCATCACGTTGCTCACCCTTTAAATTCAGCTCGGGAAAAGCCTGGCTTAATTTCTCATTTGATTTAACATAAGTATTGCGAAGATAATCATAAACCTCCTGTGCCTTGCCCTGAGGAATATTAAGGGTGATTTGACTATCAACTCGGGCGGCATTAGTGCCAAACCCCTCCGAGGAATGCGAGCTTTGGTCGAAAGGATTGTTTATTTTTTGATCGCTACCTGGCTGCTGCGCCCAAAGGTAATAAAAGACACCAAGCAGCAATAGTAAAAATATAGAAACGGAAAGTACTAATTTTAATTTTTTATTCATATTTTTAAACATTATAATTATGGCCTAATTCTACCATAAAATCCGAATAACGTTAATGTTTTAAATAAAAAAAATCCTCCTAACACTTGGCTAGGAGGAGCTTAACTTTAGCGCGCAACCTTCACCGATGCCAAACTCCCGGCAATCGTCGGCTCGTTGGAGCAAGGATTGCATAGCGGCGGCTCGACACCGCTTGGTATCAGGATTGCCAGCACTTCGGTCAAGTTGGCGTCGTGGTAGTCAGTTTCGATGTCGCACAAAAACGTACTATCCGCGTTAATAGTCGTCAACGGCCGGTTCAAGTATGGCTTGATCCACCAAGACCCGTAAGCCTTGATGTAAACCGCTACCCGGCAATCAGCGGGGTTGACGCCACTCACCTTGCCTTGCATCAGGCTAGTACTGCCGGCTGGCGGCAAATAGGTGATTTCAATGCTCGGCACCGTTATTATCGGCGGCCAGATTGGCACTGCCAACTGCCAGCCAAAGTCGCTGACCGTTACCACGGTTTCGCTGTTATTTTGCGGACCGTTGTTATCGCTCAACCACAGGTTGAAGTGAAATGCCTCATTGCCCGGAACTGGAATGGCTTCCCGGTCATACACCCAGGAACGCACCAGTTTTTCGGCTGGCGGCAAATTCGCCAAGGTATAGCGGCCGTAATAGGTCCGAAATTCGACATAAGTCGACTGCCACACCAAATAGTGGGTAATGTCCGGCGCCGCGTCCGGCAGCGTAACGTAATAACGCTGGACCATGCCCAGCCAAAACGGGTTGATGGCAAACTGGGCGTTATCCGAATCGTTTGCGTTCCCCCACCGGCTGAACTCGAAGTCGAACTCCTTGTGCTTGATCATTTTCTCCGCATCCGACCAGGTAAAAAGGCCGAAAGTCAGATTCGGATCAAGTAGGTCAACGCGGCCGTGAGTCGAAAAGCAGTAAGTACCGTAGCCCAAGGATTCTTCGAGAAAAACCTCGCTGCAGTACCAATTGCCGCCAAGTTGGCGCAGGGCCAAATTGATGCCCGAGGAGTCTATCCAGACGCTGTTTTCCGTGTCGGAGAAGAAGTTCTGGCCCGGATCAATCCGTTGTCCCTCGTCGCTTCGCTTGACCGTCCATGTTCGGCCGGCAAAAGGAATCCGGCGAATCGGCAAAATCACTTTCTTGAGCACCGCCGTGACGGTTCGATTGGCCGTCATCGTGGTCGTCGTCGGATTGGCATGAATGTTTGCGACATTGCCAGTCCAGTAATCAAATTGCCAGCCTTCGGCCGGGTTCGCTTTAACCGTAACTACGGTTCCTTGGTTATAGCGAGCGCTTGACGGCACCACCTCGCCAGATCCGCTCGGACTAACCATCGTGGTCAGCAAATACGTTGTCGGATTGACCGTAACAAATACCGCCGTGATCGTCCGATTGGCCGTCATCGCCAGCGTCGTCGGATTGGTAGAAACGTCGGCAACCTCGCCGGTCCAATGGTCAAACTGCCAGCCAGCGGCTGGACTTGCCGTCAAGCTAATCTCTTGGCCGTAAGCAAAAGTGCCACTGGCCGGGTGGACTGAGCCGCCGTTCGAAGGAACCGCCGCCGTATTCAACTCAACCTCGGCCGGCGGTTCGGTGATGGTAACATTAACCATCTGCTGATCGACAATGCCGATGGGGCCATTGAGCATCAGGAAAAAACTGCTCTTTCCAACTTGCCCCATCGCCCTAACCGACATCGTGTTGCCAGTGATACCAACCTGGACATATTGGCTGTCAATACCAGTCACACTCCAGGTCAAAATCCGACCAGCGCCGTTTTGGATGTGACCACTCAAGTTGATAGTACTTTCGCCCATCGGCGTCAGCACTAAATCTGAAACAGGCGGAGAAATCTTGGTCGGATGAGGGCACCCCGCCAAAGCCAACATCACAACGATTACTACCAACATTTTCTTGTACATCTTTCAAACTCCTTGTCCTGTTGCTCCACGTTTTACTACTAATAACTCAGCCAAACCTCTCACCATCGGTATACTCCAAAAAAAATTAATTGTCAAACCAAAAAAGACCAATAAAACCCGGCCTGTTTGGTACCAAAAAACCGCCCCTTCAAGGCGATTTTCCGTATGGCAGGGGCGGAAGGTGATGCTCCCTCGTCTGCGGTTTTGGAGACCGCCGTTCTACTGTTGAACTACGCCCCCGTAAAAAACTCCAACCTATTTTAATCCTAATCTTTTCATTAATGCCATATACACTGAACCACTTGATTTTATTCCTTTTTCTCTTTTTAACGCCAGATATTTATCATTATATGCTTCATAATACAATAATCTTGGGTTTTTGTCCTTGGTTGTTTTTACCCGACCTGACAAATGTTCCTCTAACCTCTTTTTAAGATCCGAGGCATAACCAATATAAAAATCTTTATTTTTAATACCATCAATTTTTAATAAATAAACGTAGTACATAATCGACTAGTTTTGGAGACACCCGTCGCTCGCGAGCCACGTCGCACGTGTGCGACTGTGGCGAGCAACGGGTGAGACCGCCGTTCTACTGTTGAACTACGCCCCCATGGCCAAAAGTCCCGATGGCCGGGACTTACTTGGTTTCTTTATGTGTTACATGCTTTTTACAATGCTTGCAGAATTTTTTCATTTCCAGTCGGTTCTTAAGAGTCTTTTTATTCTTTTTGGAAAAATAATTCACTCTTTTACAGGCAGTGCATTCTAATTTTATCAGGTTGTCTTGGGACATAAATTAGGTATTAGGTTATTAGGTGTTAGGTTGCTAGGTATTAGCTGTTAGTTTTAAAGCCAACAGCTCCGATTTTAAGCTGGGACGACCTACTTATTTATCCCGACTTCTTTATTTTTTTTAAACAATTCGGTACGTCGGGACAAAACAGTTGTTCCACCTGCCCTTGCCTTAGCCGACGGGGTGATTTGAACACCCGACCAATAGTTTATCCCGATTTTATTTAAAATTTTACTGGAGCCGGGGACAGGAATTGAACCTGCGACCAATAGTTTACAAAACTACTGCTCTACCGCTGAGCTACCCCGGCTCGGGCTAAGGCGGGCAGGTCTACCACTGAACTATCCCGGCTCGCGGGAGCAGGTCTAAATGGTGGGTGGAGCAGGATTCGAACCTACGTAGGCGTAAGCCAGCTGATTTACAGTCAGCCCTCGTTGACCGCTTGAGTATCCACCCATGGATTTATTATTTCAAAATACTATCTAAATATTTTCTGCCTTGACCTGATTTTAAAAATTTTTCTCTTTTCATTGTCTCAGCTCTAGTTGAAAACTCTTCTTGATAAACTAACAGCCAAGGTCTCCTTCCTTTGGTATATCTGCACTTGCTCCGATTATGCTCCTCTATTCTCTTAACGACATTTTCCGTACTGCCAATATACCTATTTAAATATTTTACACTTTTTAAGACATAAACATAATACATAGCAACATATATATAGTCAGCAAGGTTGGGCGGATTCCCCGCCAGAGCCTGTCTGTCGGCAGACAAGGCGAGTGCGCCTCTTGAGCCAGAGGCTCATCTGTTTTCGGTATGAGGCGCAGAACCTACGTAGGCGTAAGCCAGCTGATTTATGATGCCAAAGGCACATCCGCCTTACCCGCCTCTGGTGTGGCCTTCCGGCGGACAGTCAGCCCTCGTTGACCGCTTGAGTATCCACCCATGGATTTATTATTTCAAAATACTATCTAAATATTTTCTGCCCTGGCCTGATTTTAAAAATTTTTCTGGAGCCCACTCGCGGATTTGAACCGCGGACCTACTCCTTACCATGGAGTTGCTCTACCAACTGAGCTAAGTGGGCAAAAAATCAAAATTACTTCTCTAAATCAGGCAAACTGTCAATTTCCTCTTTCAATTCCGAAAGCTTTTGATTGCCCGGATCGGCCGCCTTTAAATCAGAAAAGGCCTGCCAGGCCAGCTTTTTGTTCTTTAATATTATACTCATTTTCAATAATAAGTCAAGAAAACGCGGGTTAGTCGGTTCGAGTTCAACTGCTTTTTGAAAATTGCTTAAACTGAAATTCTGCTTGTTTTCAAGCTGATAAACCCAGCCAAGATCGGCATAGCAATTGGCTAAGCGGTGTTTATTCGACCCATCTTCGGTTTGACTAACATTTTTATTCAATAATTTAAGCAAATAGCGGCAAGTCTCCCGCGCTTTTTTATAATCTTTTTGACCCAGATAAACGTCCGCTAAATAATCATAGACATCCAAATTCTGGGGATCTAATTCAACAATCGAAATGCCGATTTCTTCCGCTCTGGCAAATTCCTGAGCCGCCAGCGCTTTTTCCAGTTCGGCTAATTTATCTTTGACTTGGCCGCTAATATCAATTTCCTTCAACGGCTGATTTCTTTTTAAACTCTGTTTTTCCAGTTCAAGAGTTTTTTGATAAAAATCTTTCGCCGTAGTTTTAATATTTTCGACTAGCGGCTTGGAAATATCAACGGTAGCTCGCCTTAGATTGGAATAGCTTCTGGCCAGGCGTTCAATCATAATCCGGTTTTTAACTTTATTTTCCTTTTCCTTGGCGATTGATTCAATATTAATCGCCGCCAAATTGGGAAACTTTTTAACCACGATAAAAATTATTATCGATAAGCTGATAATAATGATAATTAAAGGTATGAGATAAAGCATGGCCTTAAAAAACTAACGGCAGCAAATTAGCTTGAAACTTGCTACCGATATTATTAGCTAAATATTTTTTATTAAGCTACCAAACTCAGCGGCTTTGATTGAAGCGGCGCCGACTAAAACTCCGGCCGTATTTTCCAAACCGATAAAATCAGTAATATTAGTTTGATCAACGCTCCCGCCATAAATAACCCGGAAATTATTCTTGACCAAAACGGCCGGAAACAGGTCAAACAAACTTTGGCGGATTACCTGGTGGGCGGCGGCGGCTTCTTGGGGCTCAATCGCCTGGCCGGAGCCAATCACCCAAACCGGTTCATAGGCAATGATTAGCTGATTTTTGTCTTCGACCTCCAGCCCTTCCAAGGCTTTGGCAGTTTGCTCGATTAAAACATAATCCTTAGCGCCGTCTTGCCGCTGCTGAAAAGTTTCACCGACGCAGATAATCGGCGTCAAGCCGGCTTTCAAGGCCATAACCACTTTTTGATGAACCATGTCATCGGTTTCGTTCAAATATTTGCGCCGCTCGGAATGGCCTAAAATTACAAATTCGCAGCCGATTTCTTTAAGCTGGCTGGCCGAAACTTCGCCCGTATAAGCGCCTTTGTCTTCCCAAAAGCAGTCTTGCGCTCCCAGTTTGATACCGCTGCCTTTTAATATATTTCCCACGGCAACCAGACTGACAAAGGACGGGCAAACCACGGTTTCAACTTCGGCCGAAACACTGCCTTTGACGGCCGTGGCTAGCTGGACGCTTTCGGCCGCGCCCAATTTCATCTTCCAATTGGCGATAACGATTGGCTTTTTATTGGACATAATGAGTAAATTATGGCATAAAATTGAAAATTATCACTTTACTATTATATAATTTTTCCGTATAAATCTCAAGACTATAAAAACATCAAAAATTAATAAATTAAGAAATTAAATTGCTTTTTTAATTTTTTACTTTTCTATTTTCTTAATTTCTTAAACTACGGCCAGACATAATTTCTAAACACCCAATCAACTAACCCCTTGGCTTCCTGCCAACGATCAGTAATGCTGGCCGCCCCGAGTATCACTAACGTTAAATCAGGACCATTATTTTTTTTCAGCTGCAAAAGCAAGCAATAGCCGGCCTCGTTAAGATAGCCGGTTTTAGCGCCTAAAATTTGATATTCGCCTTGATTTAAAAAACTGCCCAGCAAGCGGTCGGTGTTAACTGCCCGGCTCTGGCGCTGATTATTTAAAACTAAAAACGGATGTTCCTCGCTCGTTACCGCTTGGGCAATTTCCGGCCGGGCGAAAGCGGCCTGGGCTAGTTTCGCCAAATCAGCGGGTGAAGAAACATTGCCCGGCTCCACGCCGCTGGGGTCAATAAAATAAGTATCCGCCATCCCTAATTCTTTGGCCTTATGGTTCATCGCCGCGGCAAAATCCGGCAAGCCAATACTTTTAGCCAAAGCCACGGCGGCTTCGTTAGTTGACGATACCAGCATCAAATAAAACAAATCTTTGACCGTCACTTCTTCGCCGGGCAAAAGATTGACCAATCCCCCTTCGCGCTGGTCATCTTTAGTAATCATCACTTTTTTATTCCAGTCCGGTTTGGCGTCTAAAACCACCAAGGCATTCATTAGTTTGGTGATGCTGGCAATCGGTAAAATTAAGTCGGGACTTTTGCTGTATAAAACGGTGCCAGTGGCGTTATCAATAACCAAAATACTTTTGGCCGTTGTCTGCAAGCCGAAACTGTTATTGGCAACTCTTTGCGGCAAAACTTTAGAAGCGGCGGCAAAGGCATAAGAATTATCAGCCGGCTTGGCAATTAAAAAATTAAAGCCGCTAGGAATTAGCAGGCTGGCAAAAATTAGGCTGGCAAGAAAATTAAACATAGTTTAAATATCAGATATCAGAAAACAGAAATAAGAGATCAGAGATAAGTTTAGATTAATTTATTTTAATTTTTGTTTATTGCTATTAATCCAGCCATAAAGTATTTTACTAGTCTCTTCTGTTTCTTGAGCTATTTGGTTATATTCTTTTTGATCTAATAATTTTAGGTCAAAACTTAGCATCAATTGATATTTTAATTCTTCAAGTGAACCCTGGGCAATATTATAAAAATTAAGACTATCTTTTACTGTTTTTCTACGGAATCCTTCAACAATATTACAGGCTAATGATACAACCGCCCGTCTCATCTGAGAAACTAGACCGAATTTTTCTTCAGCCGGAAAAAATTTAGTAATCTCATAAACATGCAAAGCAAGATTATGAGACTTCTGCCAAACAATTAAATCTTTAAACGTTCTAATTTGCGCCATAATTTATTATATTAATAATTAGTTGGCGCTATGTTGATTAATATCTAAATCTGCTTCTATTTACTGCTCTCTGTTTTCTGATTTCTGCTATCTGCTCTCTGCCATCTGCTCTCTATTCTCCGGGCTTAATATTTTTTCCAAACTTTCGCTGGAATTCAATTTGTCATAATCAGGCAGCTGCGACGGTTCATTAATTCCTAAAAAGTTGAGAAAGTCAAAAGTGATGCTGTAAGTGGTTTGCATTTTCTTTTTATCATCATGGCTTTCCACTAAGCCCCGAATCAAAAGATTGCGTAAAATTATGGCACAGTTGACTCCCCGGATTTGCTCCAGTTCCGCCCGGGTAACTGGTCCGCGATAAGCGATAATGGTCAATGTCTCCAAAGCCGGCCGGGTTAATTCGCCGGTAGTTTCTTCTTTGATAAAATCTTTAACCATTTTGCCGTTGTCGGCCAAAGTTACCATTTGGACTTTGTCGCCGATTCGCTGGACCTGAATTCCTTTGTCTGGCTGGTTGTAATCAGCCATCAATTCCTTAATTCCTTGCTCAACTTTATCTTTTTCGGCCTTGGTTAAATCCACTAAGCGCTTAACACCCAAGGGCTGATTAGAAACAAAAAGCAGGCTTTCAATTTTTGATTTTAGACTGGGCATAAATCTTGAAATTTAAAGCCCAAAACTTAAATAATACTCCGAGTTTTAGGCTAACTATATTATATCAAATTTTTTTAACCTTGACAAAAATAGTAATTTATGCTAAGATTAGCTGCTATTGCTCATTGAATTATCCTTTTAATCCTGCCGGTTAGAAGGTTGAATCTGTTAGAACAAAACAACACAAAAAGAAGGAGGATTCTGCATTGGATACAACACCAAAAAACCATTTCGCCTTCCTGGTAACACACGGCGAAAAGGAGGATTGTCCAGATCCAGGGATGACGCCGCAAGGTATGAAGCGCGTCGAGTCACTGCGCAAACCACTGGCCGAATTTCTGCCCAACGGGCCTTCCCAAGTTCATATCGGACTGGGCAAGCGACAACAGGAAGTGGCCGATGCTCTGGGACTGGAAGAACACAGCCCCTTTTACTCCGCAGTTTGGGGAGGACCGGAAACAGAGACCAGGCGCGGTGGCAAGTCTTTGATAATGCTGCCAAACGGCCGACTAATTGACTGGGAACACTACCTGTCAACCATGCATTTGCAGTCGGCGATTTTCCAGGCGATCACTGGCTTACCGGACGGTGCTGTCATCTGTTCCGGCCGACCGGTTCTCATCCGGCTCGGTATGGCGCTGACCGACCAATGTTGCCAAAGCGGGGCGTTGTATACCATCCGTTTTACCCCCGGCGACCCCGATTCGATCGAAGTCGAATTGAAAGTTACCGGCGTCAACCTCGGCGACGACAAAGGCGCGGCAGTTTAAGCCGCACCGGCAAAAACAAACAGGCACCAGGCCAATTGAGTCTGGTGCCTTTTCTTTTTTTTAAGCATTCTAACTATTTCAATTTTGTTGCCAGCCCCTTATCTGCATCAACTTCGACTAAATCACCGGTTTTAAAAATCTTAGTTGCAAACTTAGTCCCAATAATGCACGGCTTTTTAAATTCCCGAGATATTATCGCCGCATGGCTCAGTACTCCCCCTTCGTCAGTTACCACCGCGGCGGCTTGTTTGACTAATGACACCATATTCGTTGTCGTCATTTGGGTTACTAAAATGCTGCCTTTTTTAAATTTAACTTTAGAAAAATCAACTCCCGTTTGAATCAGCATCACTCGACCCGTTACCTTGCCGTTATAGGCGGCAAAGCCAGAGACCTTTAAAGACTTAGCTATGGTTGGCTCTAAAATTTTTCGGATTCTTTTAATTTCCGCCGTCGTTAAAACCTGCCAGCGGCCATGAAGCATTAATACCCCGTTGTCTTTAAACCGGCGGGCAATTTCTCGCTTATTGATTTTGCCGGAAATTACTTCCGGCGGGGTCAATTCAATAAATTGTTCATAAGACAAGTCAAGTGTTTTGGCTAATTTTTCAAACAATGGCCGAACCAAATAATAAATCCGGGTTGCTTCCTCAATTTTAACCGAATGCCAATGAGTTGCTTCGGCTAAAATATCAGCCATTTTTTTCAGCCGCTGGCTGGGCCAGTGCGATAAAATTTGCCGACGCTGAGAAATCAATTTCAGCCGGTCGCGTTCAGCTACTCGCAGCAAAGCCGCTGGATTTTTTCTAAGTAATGGTAGCAATTCTTTTTTCAGCTGTTGAATCGTCAACGGATGCTGCTGATACAACCAGGAATTTTTCCAACCCCAATAATTACGGTGCTTCAAGATGTCTCTTTCGTGTTTTTTTAGGCCATCGTTTTTAATTTTTGCCGCCAATTTCAATAATGCAACATGCTCCTGATTATGTAAAGTCTTTTTCGGCGATTGGCCTAAAATTTTAAATAAACGGGAAAAATCATGCGGCGAAATTTTTAGTTCATTAAATAAATCCCTGATTTCAAATTCAATGGCATCGCCTAATAAAAACGGCAAATAGCACCAATGCCAAATTATATTAATCTGCCGTTCAAACTCAAGATACAATTTTTTTAATTGCTGCTCGCTGAATTCTTCTTTTTCAAGACGCGGTTGAAGGCGGCGAACCCAGTTGGAAAGCTTTTTTGATTCTAAAAAATATCGCCGAAACCATTGAAAAGCCTGCTCTGGCCGGCGACTTAAAATACTTCTAAGTTCCTTAATTAATGCCTGCGACTCCGACTCTGATAAATAAGAACCGCCGCTGATCCGGCAATAAGTCTTTATCCGAGACTTAAAATTGCCGACTCGGTGAGTCCTTAAGAGTCCTTGATTCAGTTCATAAATTAAAAGGGTGGGATACTTGCCCCGAGCTACAATTTTTCGCCAATTTTGCGCCGACGGAATTTTTAGCATATTTACAATTCGTAATGGGCTTTGGCAATGGCTAGCTTTGTCTTTTGAGCCAGCGACTTTAAAGCCGGACTAATCTCAGACGAATATTTTACCCGCTGATTAACCGCGAATAAAGCCGGGCTGAATTTTTTGCACTCGGCTTGATAATGCTGATTTATTTTTTGCAAAGCCGGCAGTTTACAAACCAGCTTGCCTTTTTTAATAATCGGCATCAGCAATTTTTTACCGCTAATTTTTTCCTCATCCAGTCCGACGATATCTCTAAAATATTTTCCGTCCTTAGTTTGGCGAAAGACCTGCTTTTTCCCCGGATAAGATAATTTGCCTTCGGAAAGTTTCATTTTGGGAATTACGGCTGACCCGTCAATCATTTCGCTTAGCTTGCTGACAAAGCCTAATTTCGGCGCATCCGGCGAGGTGGTCAGCTCTTCCCCGCCCACGACCACATCGGCAATCATGCCTTGTTTATACATCTTGGTAATTTTATATTCATCTAAGTTTGAGATTAAAATTATCTTAACTTCTTTCAAGCCCGCCTGATCTAATTTTTTTCTGGCAATTTTGCTTTGTTTGACCAAATCGCCGCTATCGAATTGAATCATATTCGGAAACGGTTTTTTTTGCTTCTTCAATTCTTTGGCGACTTTGATGAAAATAGCCAAACCTTTCATTGAATCATAAGTATCAAGTAGCCAAAGTCCCCGACCCCGGCAATATTTAGAAAAAACCCTTAAGGCCTGCTCTTCGGTGGCAAAAGAAGAAATAAAAGAATGAGTAACAGCGCCTTTTTCAACTTCCAAATTATTGCGCAAACCAAATATCGGCATAGCCGCCAGGTCAACCCCGACCGACTTAGCCGCTCTTAAAGCGATCGCGGAAGCTTGCGGGCCGTGGGCGCGGATAAAATTAACGCCGGTCGTTATTCCCGGTTTAACCGAATGGACAAACCGCGACATTTTGGTAGTCAGAACCGAATAAGCCATCACCGCATTTAAAACATAGCGCTCAATAATCTGAGCTTCGATTAAAGGCGCACAGATTCGCATAACTGGTTGGTAAGGAAAAAATAGTGAGCCTTCCGGCATCGCGTATAAATCGCCGGTAAACCGAAAATTACGGTAATATTCCATTACTTCATCGGAAAAATTATAGCCTTTTTTCAGATATTCAAGCTGGGCTTGATCAAATTTCAAATTGAGTAAATAATCAACCACCGGCTCCAGCCCGGCAAAAACTAGATAATTGCGGCAAGCCGGCATTTCGCGGACAAAAATATCATGAGTGCCCCAAAGATTCTGCATTCCTTCAGAAACCATCATTCCACCCGTGGCAATGAACCCGCCGCTGGTAAAAAGCGACAATTCCTCTTGGGTAATAAATTCATTAAACATAATTAATTATTTATTTATAAATCATAATGGACTTTATAAATCGTCTTTTTGGTTTTTTGAGTCAATTTGGCTAACTCCGGACTGATTTTTACCTGATAACTTGTTTTATGGCTAATGGAAAAAAGATTGCTGAAAAATTTTTTCCGCTCCTTTTCGTAGCGGCGGTTAATCTCTTCCGGCGTCGGCAAATTATACCTTAATTTTCCTTTTTCAATCATCGGCAAAAGCAGCCGCTGGCCTTTAATTTTTTCCGCTTCCAGTCCGACAATGTCTTTAGAATACCGGCCATTTTTAATCTGCCGAAATACCTGTTTTTTCCCAGGCAAAGAAACTTTACCGACTGACAATTTCATTTTGGGAATCGGCTGGCCGTTTTTAATAACTTCGCTCAATTTATAAACCACGCTTAGCTTGGGCGCGTCGGGCGAAGTGGTCAATTCCTCGCCGGCAACATAATAATCAGCTGCTGCTCCCTGCTGATTCATTTTTTTAACCCGGTGTTCGTTCAAATTCGACAGTAACATTATTTTCACGTCTTTTAAATTCGTCCGGTCAAGCAATTTTCTGGCAACTTTGCTTTGCTTGACCAAATCGCCGCTGTCAAACAAAACATACGGCGGATAAAACTTTTTTTTCTTTTTTAATTCCGAAGCAACTTTGATAAAAATATCAAGGCCTTTTTTGGCGTCATAAGTATCAAGCAGCCAAAGCCCCTTGCCCCGGCAATATTTGGCATAAGTCCTCAAGGCCGCTTCTTCGGTCGGAAAAGAAGAAATATAAGCGTGCGTTGTCCCGCCGCTGTCTGGTTTTAATTTGTGTTTCTGGCTGATATAAGGGATACTTGCCATTTTAGCCCCGACAATTTTAGCCGAACGCAGGGAAATATTTGAAGCCTCAATCCCTTGAGCTCGCGTGTAATTAAGGCCGCAGCTGACCTGACCGGCGGCGATGACAAACCGGGAAATTTTTGAGGCTAAAACCGTATAAACCATTACCCGATTGATAATAAATCTTTCAATCAGCTGGGCTTCGATAATCGGCGCCGAAATTGTCATTACCGGCTCATTGGCAAAAAACAAACTCCCCTCCGGCATCGCCCAAACATTTCCCGAAAACCGCAGCTGTCGATAATATTTCATTACGGCCGGCGGAAAACCATAACTTTTTTTCAAATAGCTTAGCTGATCCTTGGTCAATTTATAATCAAGCAAATAATGAATAATGTTTTCCAGGCCGGAAAACACCAAATAATTTCTATTTTCCGGCAAGTCGCGGACAAACACGTCGTAAGTTACCCATAAATCTTTCATTCCTTCCTGAAAATAAATCGACCCTAAAACAAAACAAGCGCCACTGGTATAAAAAGGCAAATCTTCTTTTTCAACGAATTCATCAAACATAAATTATATTCCGCCTCCGTCTTCAAATTCTTCCTGATTTCTCATAAACTCACCCAGATTATAACGGCGAAGCTGCTCTTGAGTTTCTTCATCGACCGGCACGCCTAAACTTTGCCAATAATAACTCTCAACAATTTTTTCCGTTAATTCCGCGCCTTGCGGCTCATTGCCCAAAACATAAACATTATCCAATATTTTCGGGTCATTAAGCTTTTTTTCTTTCCTGGCTTGCAAAGTTAAAAGGTCAGTATGTTTTAAAGTTGGATCCAAAATAATCACCGGCCGGACTGGTTTTTCTTCTTCGCCGATTCGCTGACCAATCCGCTCGCTTTCCAACGCCGTAAATAATTCAACCACGGTTCCCTGTCCCCCGCCTAAAACGACATAGGCGCTAGACTCATCAACTAAATGGCCCAACCGCTGCGGCAAAGTTTCAGACCGGATAACTCCGGCTTTCTTGGCCTCTCTTGATCTTAATTTTTCCGCTTCAAAAGTAAAAGCTTTAACCATTGCTTTTGGTTTCAGTCCGAGCGCTTCGGCTTTTTCGACGCCGGCTTCGCTGGCCGCTTTCATCACCCCGCCATAGCCGCCGGTGCCAAGACTAAAGCCATTTTCAACCAGCCGAGTCGCAACTTGACTGGCGTTTTCGATAGCAATTTTATCTTCTTTGGTTGTCTCGCCGCCGGTGCCAAAAATCGCCACTTGGTAAGCTGCTCGCCGTTCTGACGAATCTTGACTTTCTCTTGCTCCCTCTGGTCCTTTGGTTCTCATATTTTTTAAATTTAATTCAATTTCTCAATCGTAATATCATCAAAAGTTTTCGTCTGCCTGGCAACGACTACTCTTTGCTTAATTAATTCCAAAAGCGCCAAAAAACTGACAATCACTTCGGTTCGATCCTTAGCCTCCCGCAAAATTTCAGAAAAATTAGCCGAAGCCTGGCGGTAAATTTTTTCCCGGATCTGGGCGATTTTTTCCTGGATACTGATGGTTTTTCTGACGACTTCCGTGGGCAAATTCAAAATCGGCGCCAAACCGCGGATAATCTCTTCAAAAACTTGGGCTAATTTATTTTTGGTTAATTTTTCCGGCGGGGCAAAACCGATTTCTTCGGCGACTAAAAGTTTTTCGCGGGAAAAACTGAATCGTTTTTTGCCAATCATTCCCGAAACCACCTTGCACGCTTCCAGGTATTCTTTGTAAATTTTAAGCTGCTTGGTCAGCTCTTCGCCCTCTTCTTCTTCGCCCCATTCCAAAAACGGCAAGAGCGCTTTGGATTTGATCAAAAGCAATCTGGCCGCAATCACTAAAAAATCAGCCAACTCCTCGGCTGAAACCGCGCTTTGGGTTGATTGATTTAGAATCTGAATATATTGCTCAGTTACCTGGGCCAAAGAAACTTTGGTAATCTCTAATTTTTGTTCTTCGATTAGCTGAAGCAACAAATCGAGCGGCCCTTCAAACTGTTGGACTTTGACTTTATGCATCATAAAAGCAAATCAAGTTGGCAAGCAAATCAAGTTGGCAAGCTTACCTTACTTGATTTACTGAATTCACTAACTTTCTATTCATCATTACTTGCGTCTTTTTCCTGTGGCCTTCTTGGTTAATTTTCTTTTTGGTTTTTTAGATGATTTTTTAGCTACCTTCTTCTTACCACTTTTTTTAACTTTCTTTTTTGACCTAACCTGCAGCTTATAACCGCCCGTTTTGGCAAAATTTGCCAGTTTGGCCTGTTCTAATTCAATAAAATCCTTGGCTTTCATTCGAATCGAATCGGTAAAACTGCCGGCAGTCAAAATCACGTCTTTGGTTTTGAGCAGACTTTTATCCACCCAGACTTCGACTTTGTGCAAACCGCCGAAAGCTGTCATGGTTCCGGGCTTAACTTTAAAAACCTTGAGCATCATTTTCTCGTCGGGAATAGAAACTTTTTTTACCTTCAGTGCCTGTTTGAGCTTGGCTAAATCAATTCTCATGTGCGCCGGCACCACGGCGATAATATAAGCTTTGTCCGTGGCAACTAATAAATTCTTGGCAATTTCCTTGAGCTCTTTTTGCAAAGTCTGCGCCGCGTCATAAGCGGTATAAACGGTTTTATGGGTAATGGCATCGTATTTGGCCAAATTTTTATCGAGATAAGTTTTGATGTGTTTAGGGATTGGCATAGATTAGATAATTATAAATTATAAATTATTGATTATTGATTATTGATTTTCATCTAGTTAACTGGCGCTGCCTGGGGTACGGGGGCAGGTATTATTTTGCCATTTAAGGAATCAGTAACCGTTGAATTAAAACACTGATAGCCTGCCTGGTGATAAGACCAATCTTTGTTGCCGCCATAAGTATAATCCCGATTGTTTGAGTCTACGGCCAAAGAAAAAGTCGCGCAAAGTTCGTAGTTTTTATCGCCTAAAATTTTGTAACCATAAGGTTTCTCGTTTTCCGGATCTTTAAACTGAGCAAATTTTGCGGCCGTCAAATCAGCGGGCAATTTTTTATTTTGGGCATAATCATCATTAATCATTCCGTCAAGATTATACAAATCGCTAATTCGCTGCTGATCAAATTTAATGAGTCGAGCCTGGGCTGGCGAATCGATAATCATAAACCCACCAATTACTGAGGCTAAAGCAATAATAACAACTATAATCATGGCCAATTTGGAAACTAGGCTTTTCTGGCTAAAATCTTTTCTGGTTAAATCATAAAGATAATAGCCGAAAATCCCGCCGGCAATTACAAAAATTACCAGGGTTTTTAAAACGACCGCCATCGCATAATCGCCGTCTAGAAAGCGGAAAAGCTGGTAAATCAACCGGCCGATGATGGTTAAAGCCGAAACTAAAAGCATTAAATAAGTCAGCCAGCGATGAACGCCGCTTTGATGGCTAAGCTTGCCAATTTTATAATTATGATGCAGCCAGCCGGAAATTGCCAAATAGACCGGCGTCAAAATTATGGCCGAAGCAATGCCGAATTTAAGCGGACCCTGAGAAAAAACAGCGACATAATCAATGGCTTTGGCAGTAAAAAATTTGTTGACGATCTGAAATAAAATCATGCCAATGGCAATTGACATCCAGCCAACCGTAATCAAGCTTAGCAGATTCAAAAAGGCGTCTAAAGCCCCTTTGCCTTTAAATTGTTCTTGAGTTTGTGTCTCCATATTTTTTTTAAAATTAAAAATTAGAGCTCATTTTTTAATATTTTTAAATGGCAGTTTTTGCTGAAAGCCAAATAGACTTTTGGCTAACTTGCTGCCTTTAGGGGTTAATTTAACCTGTTTGATAAACCACTTATGCGACGTTTTCCAGCCGTAACCGATTATCAGCTCTTTTTTAATCAGCCGCTCTACACTTTTGGTGATGATATTAATCGCATCTTTGGCTTTTGGCAATTTAGATTTGTTACTATAAAAATGTTCCAAAGTTGCTTTAGAAATTATTTTGTCTTTCGTTTGGACACACTGCTTTAGGATGTATTTTTGGAGAACGGAAAGTTTCATAGTTTCAGTAAATCAAGTTTGCAAGCTAACAAGCCGCTTGATTTACTTGTTGACTTGCCAGCTGGCGAACTTATAACAACTTGAAGTTATTAATTTCCAGCCCGAATTTATAGCCTAAATACTCGGCGGCAATGCGGCAAAACGCCATGCGTTCGGTAAAAATTTCGAAGTATTCCAGCGGCGCGGAAAATTTGGTGTCCAATTTAAGCCGTAAACTGATTAATTTCCTTTTCGGATCAACCACTAAATCATTATCAATGATGGCATAATTAACCCGGTCATGAATGTCTTTTTCAAAATTATAACCCTTAGATTGTTTAACCCGCGACCGATGAACATCGGATTTATCGGCTAAAATTAAAACCGCCGTGACGACATCAACAATTTTTAATTCATCTTTATCATGGCTGACAATCGCCTGCATAATCGTTGAAACATCATCGGGATTATCAACTTGATTCAAAAAAACCTGGGAAAAAAGCAAAGCGGCCCAATAATGATGCTGGGTTCGACCCAAAAAATTTCCCAAGTCATGGCAGTAGCCGGCAATTGACGATAATTCCTGATCGCGCTCTTTTAAACCAAGTTTTTTGGCGATGCTGCGCGCCCGGTCGGCCACGATATTGATATGGCGCAAACCATGGTCGGTATAACCCAAGGCATTTAAATACTTTTCCGTTTGGCCGATAAAATTTTTAATCTTTTTATCATTTTTAACGATGTCTAAGGTTAATTTCATAGGAATTTAGGAAGTTAGGTACTAGGTACTTTAGGTGCTAGGTGTTAGGTTGTTAGGGGTTTAGAATTTTAATTTAATCGGCCATGGCGGTATCAAAGCCTTCTTCGGCCTCCACGCCTTTGGCTAAAGCAATATTGGCATCTTTTAAAGCCTTCTGGCTGGCCGGACTGGGCGCGCCCATCATTAAATCGCGGCTGTCGCCGGTTTTCGGAAAAACAATCACTTCGCGGATATTTAGTTCATTTTGTAAAATTGCCATAATCCGATCAATCCCCGACGCAATACCGCCATGCGGCGGGGCGCCAAAAGTAAAAGCTTCCAACATGTGGCCGAACCGAGCCTGGATTTCTTCTTCTTTCAACCCTAAAAGTTCAAAGACTTTTTGCTGGACTTCGCGCTGATGAATTCTGATTGAACCGCCAGAAATCTCAAAACCATTTAAAACCAAATCATAGCCATAAGCCCGCCATTTTCTCGGCTCGTCGGGATATTTTTGCATATCTTCCGAGTTAGGCATGGTAAAAGGATGATGGCTGGCCACGAGTTTCTTTTCCGTTTCCGAATACTTAAACATCGGCGGATCAATTAACCACATAAAAGCCAATTCATTTGAATCTTCTTTATTTTTCCTTAAATCCGGCTTATCAGTACCATATTTTTCCAGACATTCGGCGTAAGTCAGCCGCGGGAAAGGTTTGGTCATTATTTTTTTATCCGGATACAGAGTTTCTACTAATTTGATCATCATCGGCTCAATTAACGCAAAAAGGTCTTCCTGGTCGACAAAACTCATTTCCAAATCAAGCTGGGTAAATTCCGCCTGGCGGTCGCCGCGGGTATCTTCATCGCGGAAACAGCGGGCAATCTGAAAATATTTTTCCACGCCGGCCACCATCAAAAGCTGCTTAAATTGCTGGGGCGACTGCGGTAAAACGTAAAACTGACCCGGCCAAAGCCGCGACGGGACTAAAAATTCTCGGGCGCCTTCCGGCGTGCCTTTGGTTAAAATCGGCGTTTCCACTTCCAAAAATCCCTCTTGGTCCAAATAATCACGAATAAATTTAACTACCCGGTGCCGCATCGTTAAATTATTTTTCATTCTCTCGGTGCGCAAATCCAAATAACGGTATTTCAGCCTGATTTCTTCGTTAACTTGGCTTGAGTCTTTATCTAATTCAAATGGCGGCGTTTTGGCTTCGTTTAAAATTTCCAATTTTTCGCCGGTCATTTCCACGGTGCCGGTCGGAATCTTGTCATTAATCATTTTTTCCGGCCGTAAATTGATAGTACCTTCAATGCAAATTACGAATTCCGACCGCAATGACATGGCTAAATTATGCGCCTCGGCGAATTTGGGCTCAAAAACCACCTGCAAAACCCCGCTTCGGTCGCGCAAATCAATGAAAATTATCTTACCGTGGTCGCGCCGAGTATGAACCCAGCCGCAAATTCTGACCTTTTCTCCGGCCTTTTTAACCACCTCCGCAATTACTGTTTTTGTCATATTTCTACTAATTACGAATAAATACGAATATACAAATACCTAAATTCGTATATTCGTCCAAATTAGTACTTCGCAGTGAACAAAAATGTTATAAATTAACACTAATATCATACTATCTTTTGGCTTTTTTCGCAACTCTTGACAAAACGAAAAAAAGACGGTAGTATAGAAATCTATTACTATGTTCCTTTGTCTCAAATCTGTGGTAAACGCAACCGATTAACTGCTGCCCCGTAAAGGAGGTGATAACGTGGCTACTGCAATTGCGACACCCGACCAGATTCTCCGTGATCTACTCCAGGCCTGCCATGACGCCAGCGGACACTTGATTCTAGCGGCATTCGAAGAAGATAAGTTCAGAGCCTTAACCCTGGAGGAAGGAGCCCATCATGGAATCAAAGACGCACCCCAGCCCGACCAGCGCTGGAAAAACCAGGTCACTATGCCGGCCGGCGAGGTTTTTGAGATACGTACACCTCATCCTCTCGCATTGGCCGACTAATAACACAGGCCCCCCCTCTCCGAGAGAACGCCAAAAACGTCCTCTCTTTTTTTTATAAAAAAAGCCGCTCCCATTCCCTGCAGGAGTAGAAGCGGTTTTTGGCTTTTCAAGCATGAATAGCCGAGACAATTTGCCCAGTACTGAAGCGATGCCGACAGTAAGCACAGTCGAAACTGGTCTTACCATCATACGAATTGACATGAAGAAAACTTTCAGCTTCCGGGTCAATTCGGGTCACACAAGCTTCGTTGGGGCATATAAAGATCCTCGCAACTGCGGTTGGCGGACGAAACATCAGCTTGCGATACAGACTTTCCTTCAATTCAATAACCCGCAAACTACCGACCAAGAGTGTCAGCGCCGCCAACACATCCTCTGACACAAACGCATCGGGCAAAAAGACAATATCCTTTCTACCCATTTCAGTTGACCTCTGGCGCTGAGCAATAATACTTGAGCTGCCAAGTCCTCCATGCACACCGGCACGGTTAATAACGGCATCAACCATCAACCCAAAACCAGCCGTAATCCGATCAAGCACCATTCCCTTGTCTAAAGGATTAATAGCACGCTGTTCCGCTTGCCATCGTTCCTGCATTTTCTGCCAGTGGCTATGAATCTCCTCTGACGCCAAAACATCATAGGGAAACGATTTTGGAATGGTCAGCAAGTCCATATGCTGTTTTCGGTGCCCCCAACACATCTGGAAAACCGCCGTACGAGTTGGCGAACCCATTATTGCTTGTATATCCATAATAACCTGAGATTCGTTCCATATTGCCGGATCAATCATCGGCCGCAAGACATCAAGCGGTTGAGCATCCATAATCAATGCCTCAGACTTATCAATAAATCGCCTATTAACCTGAATGGCCGAAAGAATAGCCTCAGCATCAGCGATAGTCATAACATTGCCCAACCGTTCGATTTGCGTTCGAATAGTATAGACAACATTATAAGCCACAGCATCGTCGAGCTTATCAGACACTGCAACGCGAAGACCCTGACATCGCCAAGCTTCAACCTGAAAAGAGTCAGGTGCAACCAACAGATATTGAATCTTGAAGTGCCGGCCTAAATCAAGCCAGCTGTTAGTTACCCGGCTATTACGCAAATCACCGACCAGTGCAATTTTCAGATTATCAAAGTGATTGGTAATAAACTCCGCCAAATCATCATCTGTGAGCTGTGTCAGACTAGATTCCAACCGCGCTACGCCAATTTCATTATTGGACGTCATTCCCAGGGCATGAGCAACAATCGTTACCATATCAAGCAGCACTTGCGTCGGATGATTTTGCCGCCCGTCGCCGCCATTGATAATTGGCGTCTCCCGAAACCATTCAGGAAAACGACTAGATTCCCGCTCAAGATACAATGCCGCCTGCGTCGCATAACCTTCAACTGTTGTACGATAGCACATCATCCGATTCTGCTGTTGAATCGCCGTAATGGTTGCACGCGTTGGCGGTTCACCCTTCTTTAAGCTACTAGTCTCTGGCGTAATCGGATTTGAACAACGAAAACCAGCCCGGACAGCGGCTTCTCTTAGAGTCCCAATCGTCCGCGAAGATGGTTCCTCAAACAAAAATCCAACCTGAGGTACTAACCATCCGTCGCTGAATTCCAGTCGCAATTCGGGAGGTGGCAACTGATTACGGTAGTAGTAAGGCACCAAACGCAGCGCCCGCACCACAACAGCGAGAATTTCATCTCGTGTCAATAAGTTTATTCCAATACAATGTTTCATAATTTCCCTACCTCCTTCATCTACATTCTGCCTTTTTCTGCCTGAACTCTTCCAAGCTACCAAACCCATTCTGCTCCAACCAACCTGCAATTCCCTCAATGATTTCTGCCATCACCAAGGGATTGCCAAAATTGGCTGTCCCGACTGCCACCGCGCTAGCGCCGGCCCAAAGAAACTCCAGGGCGTCGCTAGCCGAGGCAATACCACCCATGCCAATCACCGGGATTTTTACCGCCCGGCAAACTTCCCAAACCTTTCGCAGGGCTTGCGGCATTATCGCCGGACCCGACAAACCACCACTGATAATAACTTGACCCGTATTGGGATTAATGCGCATGGCAGTAAACGTGTTGACCGCCACAATCGCATTAGCTCCTTCTCGTTCGGCCGCTTTGGCAATGGCGGCAATGTCAGTTACGTTCGGTGTCAACTTGACGATCAAAGGCAGGCCAGTTGCCAACCTCGTAGCACGGACGATCTCAGCGGTGAGCTGAGGGTCAGTACCGATGATTGTGCCGCCGACATTGGGACAAGAGATATTAAGTTCAATGCCACTGATTCTGGTGTCCCCAAGACATTGCGCCAAATGCACGTATTCCTGTGGCGTCTTGCCGGCAATACTGACGATGACCGGCTGGCCAAAGGACAGCCAGACCGATAACTCGTCCGCCAAGAATCTATCAATACCAGGACCAGCTAAGCCAATCCAATTGATTAGACCGCTCGCAGTCTCACGAAGCCGTGGCGGC
The DNA here is from genome assembly GCA_041664165.1 of Candidatus Buchananbacteria bacterium. Classification (GTDB taxonomy): domain Bacteria; phylum Patescibacteriota; class Patescibacteriia; order Buchananbacterales; family UBA6539; genus JBAYLH01. The sequence goes on from JBAYLH010000001.1 coordinate 57,677, forward strand.
GGATTGCCCGGCCTTGGCTCAATGGTAACGCTTTTAGTCACCAAAGCTCCGGGTCGAAACCGACCCGCCTCAAGGAGAATTTTCTGGCTTTCAATCCCCCAAGTGCCCGAAGCCGGAACTACCGGATTATCCATCCTGATTCCAGCTAATCCCACAGTTAAATCAACCATTCCAATCCACCTCCGAAGCGTCAAAAATCGGCCCATCTTCGCAGACGTAACGAGTTTCACCGCTAGTCATTTTGACAACGCAGCCTTTGCAAACGCCCAAGGCGCAACCCATCACCTCTTCCAGAAAAACTGAGCAGTCAATTCCTGCTGCCCGACAGATACCCGCAACTTCAGCCATCATCGGCTTCGGTCCGCAAGTGAACAGCTGGATTTTACTCCAATCAGGCAGACTTTCGTCGCGAAAGATTTCCCGGCAGAGATCAACTGCCGTTTTTCCAGCTTCCTGCTGAGTCGCAAATTTCAGCTCGACTCCCAGTTTCCGGAAATCTTCCAGTCCAAAGACATACCGATTATCGCGAAAACCAGCCGCGACAATGATCCGAGCTTGGGTCTGTTTTTTCGCCCAAGCAACCGGATAGCCAAACGAAGCTAAGCCGCAGCCACCGCCTAAAAAAATCAGGCACTCCGCGTCTGGCTTAATTGCCATTGCCTGGCCGCAAGGACCAAGCAGTGAAACTTCCACTCCCTCTTTCCACCGAGCATATCGCTCTGTGTTCGGACCGACTGTCCGAAAGACCAGCCGGATAGTCTGGCCGTCCGTTGAGTAAACTGTGAACGGCCGCCGCAAAACCGAAGTTTGACTGGCCGCCACGGTTACAAATTGGCCAGGCCTAACCAATTTGGCAATTCCCGGACAAAGCAGGTCGGCGGCATAGATGCCGTCGTTGACTCCTTTGTCGGTTCGGCCAGGTGCCAGCCGAATTAGCTCTTGGACTGTTGCTGTCGTCGCTACTATCATATCACTCCTCCTCCTAAAATAGGCTAAGTTGAGACAAAATGGCACAAAAAAATAACGGCCCGCGCCGTTAATCTTTGGTTGTCAAATAACAACCTCCTTCAAGAAATATTATCAGAGTTTAGCACATCAGTCAAGGCCGCATTCTTCCCATTTTGACCAAAAACTTTTCCGTTTGCAGCGGAAATTCCAGGTGCTGGTTCAAAAAAATCTCAAGCTTTTTCCGGTCACCGGCAATGTCAGCCGGCGGCGCCATGCCCAGGATTGACAAAAGTTTAATCACGAAGGCTTGTTTGATTACCGGCCAATCCTGATTCGCCAAAGAATTGCCATTAATCACGGCTAAATATTTAACCAATAAAACAAAAATTTTAGGGTCCGGCTCGCCGGTTTTGGTCATTTTTTCTACCAATTCTAAAGCGTAGCTGGCTAAAATCGTTTTTTTGAAATCACCGGCAATGCCGGAAAACTTTTTAAAGATTTGCGCGCCGGCAACGTGATCATGATTTTTACCCAAAGCCACCATTAAATCAACAACTGCCAGCTGTTGCAGATGCGAATTCAATTTGCTTTTGATTTTTTTTGTTCCCTTGCCTAGGGCGAAAATTTTTCCTTTTTTGTCCGTATAAATACTAAAAAGCTGATCCGCTTCGCCGCGATCAGTCTTTTTCAAAATTATTCCTTTGACTTGATAAGTCGCCATAGCCTTTCTTGCCGTCAGCTAAAACAAAAATCAACTAATGATTCAATTTGTCTAAATAGCTTTGGAGTATCAACATGGCCGCGACGGCATCATCGGGGCCTTTTTTAACTAAGTCCCGGCGCAAGCCATTCGCCATTTTAGTGCTTAACCGCTCATCCTCAGTTTCAACCGGTAAATCAATATTTTCTTTAAGCCAGGCAACAAAATTTAAAACTTCTTGCATCTGCTTATTCTGCAAATCAACCTCGCGAAATAACTCCCCGTTTCCTTTAGCTCGCATGCTGACCGGAACACCAACGATAATTTTTTCAATCTGGTGCTCCTGGCAAACTTCGTTTAAACGGGCTAAAATTTCCGGCTGGCTTTTGCCGGTTAAAATTTCCAGCGGCAAGGCAAATTTATTAGCTTCATCTGATTTAGCCAAGCCGATTTTTTTCGCGCCGTAATCAATGCCTAAAATAGCCATACATTAAATTTTTAATTTTAAAATTAGAATTTCAATTCAATATTTCAATATTCTAATATTTAAAATTCATTAAAAATTAAAAATTATAATTTATGAAAGAGTATATTAGATTTTGGTTAGAATCTCAACCCCACCTTTAGTCACCGCGACTGTGTGTTCAAAATGAGCGCAAAGCTGGCCGTCAGCCGTAAAAACTGCCCAGCTGTTAGGCGAAAAAATCACGGCCGGTTTCCCGACATTGACCATCGGTTCAATCGCTAAAACCATGCCGGCTTCCAGTCTAACCGGTTTCTGCTTGGCGTCAAAATAATTCGGAATTCTCGGATCCTCGTGAACCGCATAACCGACGCCATGGCCGACTAATTGGCGGACAATGGAAAAGCCTTCAGCCTCAACATATTTTTGAATGGCTGAACCGATATCGGAAATATAATTGCCTTCTTTAATTTGACTGATGCCGATGGCTAAAGATTTTTCCGTCACTTTGATTAATTTGCGGGTGGCGGCAGAAATTTTGCCGATCGGAATCGTTACCGCCATATCGGTAAAATAGCCAGTCCCGGTCGCTGGATATTTCATGCCGATGTCAATACTTAAAATATCACCGTTTTGCAGCTGGTAATTGCCGGGTGCCCCATGAACCAACTCGTTATTGACCGAAGCGCAAATGGTGCCGGGAAAAGGAATTTCATTAACACCTTCTTTATAATTTTTAAAAGCCGGAACCCCGCCCCGAGCTAAAATTAATTTCTCTGCCAATTCGTCGAGTTCAATGGTTTTAATGCCAATTTTAGCCGCTTTGACTAATTCGGATAAAATTTCCGCTAAAATTTTACCGCCGGTTTTAATCGCTGCAATTTCCTCGGCTTTTTTTATCGTAATCATAGTTATATCTTACTGGCTTGATTAATGATTTGATCAATCTGCTGATAGACCTCTTCAATTGATTTCGCGCCATCAACTCGGTAAAAAATTCCTAATTCTTTATAAACCTTTACCAATGGCTCGGTTTCTTGATGGTAAATTTCCAGCCGTTTTTTAATTGCTTCCGGCTCGTCGTCATCCCGCCGAAAAAGTTTATCCCCGCATTTATCGCAAATGCCGCTGACCTTGGGCGGACAATAATTAACGTGATAGCTTAAACCGCATTTACAAGCCAAGCGGCCGGTCAGCCGGTCAATTGCCTGCTGATCGGTCAAATCAATGGCAATGGCCAAATCAATTTTAGTAATGCCCCTAATGAACTCTAGCTGACTTTTATTTCTCGGATACCCGTCTAACACAAAACCAACCGCGCAATCGGGTTGGTGGATTCTATCGGAAACGATCTGATTGGTTAAATTGTCCGGAACTAAATGGCCGGCATTAATGGCCGCCGCAACCTGTTTGCCGATTTCAGTTTGGTTTTTTAAATTATAACGAAATATATCGCCGGTAGAAATATACGGCCAGCCGTGCCGGCGGGCAATTGATTCTGCTTGCGTTCCCTTACCTGAACCCTGGGGACCAAAAATAATTAGACGCATAATTCTAAAAGCTAAATGCTGAAAGCTAAAAGCTTCTAAAGTCCTTCGTAATCGCGCATCGTCAACTGTGATTCAATCTGCTTGAAAGTTTCAATTACCACTGAAACAACAATCAACAAGCTCGTGCCGCCGATAACCAAAGTGGTAACGCCGGTAAAGCCTCTTAAAGCTAAAGGTAAAACCGCAATTATGCCCAGAAATAAGGCACCGGCTAAAATTATTCGGCTAGTCGTATTTTTTAAATATTCTGCCGTATGGCGGCCGGGTCGAATCCCGGGAATAAAGCCGCCCTGTTTTTGTAAATTTTCCGCCACTTGATCGGGATGAAAAACCACTTCAGTATAAAAATAAGTAAAGCCAAAAACCAAAATAAAATACATTACCCCGTAGAAAAGCTGATTTTCAAATAAAGCAATGACTTTTTCGGCAATTGCCACTAAAAGCTGAGTTTTAGCCGTTAAGAAAAACTGGGCGATCATCGGCGGGAATAAAATGATTGAGATGGCGAAAATAATCGGAATCACGCCGGCCATGTTAACTCGCAACGGCAAATGAGTGTTGACACCGCCATACATTTTCATTCCCCGCACCCGCCGGGCGTAAGAAACCGGCACATTGCGCTGGCCTTCGGAGATAATAACCACGCCGGCAATGGTAATAATGGCAATAGCAATAAAAAGTAAAAAGGTTAAGATCTGAGTTTTATCAAAAACTAAAATTGTTTGCTGAATTGCTCCTGGCACTTCAGAAACAATACCGGCAAAAATCAAAAGGGAAATCCCGTTACCAATATGTTTTTCGGAAATTAATTCACCAATCCACATTAAAAATACCGTCCCGGCGGTTACGGTTACCACCATAGTAAATATCCGCCAAGAACTTAAATCAGTAAAAATTCCATTGGCTGATTTATTCAATAAAGCAATCAAGGCATACCCCTGCATCGCTGCCAACGGCACGGAAAGCATCCGAGTCCATTGATTAATTTTATGTTGGCCTTGTTCCCCTTCTTTGGATAATTCCTCAAGCTTGGGGATAATCATTACTAAAAGCTGAAAAATAATGGAAGCGGTGATATAAGGGGCAACACCCATCGCCACCACGGAAAAATTCATCATGCCGCCGCCGGACAAAATATTCATTATTCCTAACAGCTGATTGGCATTAAAAAAATCTTTCAAGGCTTGGGTGTTAATGCCGGGAATGGGAATATGGCCGGCAATCCGAAAAATAACCAGCATCGCCGCTACGAATAAAATGCTGTTTCGCAAATCTTTAATCTTCCAAATTTGAACCAGTTTTTTCCACCACATAAACGCCAGTTGCTTCTTTTATTATTTTTTATCGTCTGACAACTACCATTTTTCCGCCTGCTTCCATTATAGCCTTTTTTGCCGTTTCCGAAAATGAGTTGGCAACAATGGTTAATTTTTTGACTAGCTTGCCTTCGCCTAAAACTTTAACGCCGGTTTTATAGTCTTTGATTAAATTTTTTGCCACTAATTTCTTCGGGGTAACTAATTCGCCACTGCTAAAAGATTTTTCCAAATCGGCCAAATTAACAATTACCATTTTCGGCCGCAAACTTCGAAAACCGCCGATTTTTGGCTTATTGCGCAAAAGCTGCTTCAAGCCGCGAAGCTTTAGGCCGCCTTTGCCGCCGGAACGGGAGCGCTGACCCTTTAACCCCCGGCCGCTATAAGTGCCATGACCGGAAGCATTGCCCCGGCCGACCCGCTTGGCCTTTTTTTTGGCTGATTTATTGATTTTCAAATTGTGTAAAGATAATTGCGCCATAATTATTTATTCTCCTTAGTAATTTCCTGATTTTCAGTTTTATCTTCCTTATTTGGCTTAACCCGCTTCAACATTTTTAAAGCGATAATCGTTGCTTTAACGTTATTAATTTTATTATTAGTGCCTAAAATTTTTGCCACGACGTTAGTAACACCGGTCAGATCCAAAACCGATCTCACCGCCCCACCGGCAATAATACCAGTTCCTTTCGGAGCGGGTTTTAACATCACCCGAGCCGCGCCATATTTGACATTAACCCGATGAGGAATAGTTTCATTGGTGATTAAAACATTAACCATGTCTTTTCTGGCTTTAGTCACGGCTTTGTTGACCGCGGCGGTAACGTCGGCCGCTTTAGCTACGGCTGAACCGATCCGGCCATGCCGGTCGCCAATCACGACGCAGGCTCGAAATCGCATCCTTTTGCCGCCGGCCATAACCCTAGTCACCCGGGCAATATCAATAATTACCTGATCAAATTCCTTCTCCGCCGGCCTGGCTGGACCGCGGCGGCCGCCGGTACTTCGATTATTTCTCTTATTGTTATCTTTTTCCATAAAAATATATTAAAATTTTAAGCCGGCTTTTCTGGCGCCATCGGCAACCGCTTTAACTCGGCCGTGATATTGATAAGAAGATTTATCAAAAACCGCTTCGGTAATTCCTAATTTTTGAGCTTTCGCCCCCAATAATTCTCCAGTTTTAAAAGCTAAATCGGTTTTTTTGTCTTTACCGGCTTTAATTTCCGTATCTTTTGCCGAAACGACAGTTACTCCTTTTTGATCATCAATCAACTGGATAAACAAATGCCGGGCGGAACGAAAAACACTGATTCTCGGTTTTTTAGCCGTACCAAAAATTTTGGCTCGGACGCGTTTTTTTCTTCTTGCCTTAAGTATTTTTTTATTAACTTCTTTTTTTGCCATATTAATTTAATTTAATTGCGGTTAAGCTGCTCCTTTGGCGGCCGTTTTACCGGCCTTTCGGCGAATAACTTCAGTCGTATATTTGATACCCTTGCCTTTATAAGGTTCTGGCTTTCTTAAAGACCTGATTTCAGCGGCCGTTTGGCCGACTACGCTTTTATCCGCGCCGGTAACCGTAATCAGGTTTTTTTCAACTTTAATATCGATTCCTTTTGGAAAATCGTATTCAATCGGATGGGAATAGCCGAGCTGCAAATTCAGTTTACCGCCGGCGCTAACGGCTCGATAGCCGACGCCGTTAATTTCTAATTGTTTGGAAAAACCATCAGTAACTCCGGTTACCATATTGGCAATTAACTGGCGGAAAAGCCCCCAAAGTGACTTTTGATTTTTCTCATCCTGATTTTTAACCGAAATTATTAATTCATTATCTTTTTTTTCAACTAAAACCTGCGGATGAAGCTTTTGGCTTAATTCACCCTTTGGCCCCTTGACTATGATTAACCCGGACTCGATTTTAATCTCAACGCCAGCCGGGATAACAATTGGTTTTTTGCCGATTCTGCTCATAATTAGTATATTTCACAAATTAATTCACCGCCCAGATTTTTCTTTTTGGCTTCAAAATTAGTCATTACGCCGTGAGAAGTCGAAACAATGGCAATGCCTAAATTATTCAAAACTACGGGCAATTCATCTTTAGTTTTATAGACTCGGCGGCCGGGCTTGCTAATCCGCTTTAAATTGGTAATCGCCGGCTCTTTGCCTAAATACTTCAAAACTATTTTTATTTCATCAAAATTTTTGCCATTCGTGCCTTTGCTGATTTTTTCAACCTTTTTAATATAATTGCGTTTCAGTAAAATTTCCGCAATTGTCAATTTAATTTTAGAAAAAGGCAAAACCACCTCTGGCTTTCTTACCGCCATGGCGTTGCGAATTCTTGTAAGCATATCTGCGATTGGATCAATCATATAAAAATTGAAATTAATAATTTACCAGCTTGATTTTCTTATTCCCGGAATTTGGCCGTTATTGGCTAATTCCCGAAAGCAAATTCGGCACAAGTTGAAGTCCCGCATATAACTGCGCGAGCGGCCGCACCGCCAACAGCGTCTAACAATTCGCGATGAATATTTCGGCCTTTTCTTTGATTTTGCAATTTTTGCTTCTGTTGCCATATCCGGTAGTGATCCCCCACTTATTTTACAAAAGTGAAGGACAAATATTTTTATTAATTATCTTTTAACTCTAGCCGGCGGTAATCTCTTAAATTATTAAGTGAGGGACTACTACCGGACATATTTTTATTCTTCTTTCTGGAAAGGAAAACCGACCAGTTTTAATAATTCTAAACCTTCCGGTCTGGTTTTGGCGGTTGTAACTACCGAAATCTGCAAGCCATGGATTTTTTCGATTTCGTCAGATTTAATTTCCGGAAAAGAAATGTGTTCTTTAAAACCAATATTTAAATTACCTTTTTGATCAACAGTTTTGGTCGAAATTCCGCGAAAATCCCGAATCCGGGGAAAAGTAATATTGATTAATTTATCAATAAAATCTTCCATTTTCTTGCCGCGCAAGGTTACCATCACTCCCACCACCAAGCCTTCTCTGATTTTAAAATTAGAGATTGATTGTTTGGCTCTGGTTCTAATCGGCCGCTGACCGGTGATCCGCTGCAGCGTATCAGCGACAACGTCATTGAACTTTGCATCCTTCAATCCCTGGCCGGTGCCGATATTTAAAACTACCTTTTCAATTTTAGGCATGGCTAAGGCATTTTTATAGCCAAACTGAGCTTGCATGGCTGGCGCGACAACCTTTTTGTATTTTGCTTTATAGTTATCCATAAATTTAGGCGATTATTTCCTTACATTTTTTACAAATTCTCACCTTTTTTTTATTCTCCAAAATTTTATGGCCGACTCGGGAAACCTGGCTGCATTGCGGGCAGACTAAAGCAATATTACTGGCAGCGACCGGCGCGGGAAACTGAATCCGCTGGCCTTTTTCATTTTGTTTTTTCGGCCTCATGTTTTTAAATAATAAATTTATTCCTTCAATTGAAACTTTTTTGCGCTCGCTAAAAATCTGCAATACCTTGCCGGTTTTGCCTTTGTCTTTTCCCGCTAAAATTTTGACTTTGTCACCTTTCTTGATATTCATAATTTTTATAATACCTCCGGGGCTAAGGAAATTATTTTGGAAAAACCGCCGTTTCTTAATTCTCTGGCGACGGGTCCAAAAATCCGGGTGCCTTTCGGTTCTTTATTTTCTTTATCAACGATTACAGCGGCATTATCATCAAATCTGACGTAAGAACCGTCAGGCCGCCTGATTTCCTTTTTAGTCCGAACAACCACCGCATGTAAAACATCGCTTTTTTTGACCATACTGTGGGGAACCGCTTCTTTAACAACTACCGTAATAATATCGCCAACCCGGGCATAGCGCTTCTGAAATCCACCCAAGACTCTAATGCACTGAAGCTTTTTCGCACCAGTATTATCGGCCACTTTTAACATTGTTCGCAATTGAATCATATAAAAACAAATTAAGAACTTTTTTTAGCTTTAGGCATGACCCGCCATCTCTTATCTTTGCTAATCGGCCGGCATTCAGTAAACGCTACCTTTTCGCCTTTTTTATATTCATTACTGGGGTCATGAACCTTATATTTTTTACTGGTGATATAACGCTTAAAATATTTAGGATGAAGCTTGGTGCTGCTGGTTTTGACAATAATGGTCTTTTCCAGCTTATCCGAGACAACAATCCCTTCAAATTTTTTCTTGATAATCTTTTTTTCAACTTTAGTCATATTCTAATTATTTAGTCTTAGTAAGACTTTTATTACCTTTTAAAGCAAACAATAACTGAGCAATTGTTTTTCTTAAAGATCTGATCTCGCGGACATTCTTTAATTGATTTGAAGCAACTTTGAACTTTAGCTCCCTTAATTTTTCCCGGGAATCAGTCAAAAGTTTTTGGAGCTCGGTTTCCGGTTTGCTTTTTAATTCTTTGTATTTCATAAATTAGTCTTCAATAAAAATAGTTTTAACCGGTAATTTATGGGAAGCCAATCTCATGGCTTCTTTCGCCTTGTCTTGGGGTACGCCGTCAATTTCAAATAAAATCATCCCTGGCTTAATCACGGCCACATAATGGTCAACCGGGCCTTTGCCGGAACCCATTGTTGATTGCTCTCCTTTTTGGGTTACTGGCTTGTCGGGAAAAACCCGAATCCAAATTTTTCCGCCCCGTTTAACAAAGCGAGTCATGGCGCGCCGGGCGGCTTCAATCTGTCTCGCCGTTAACCAGCAGCTGCCCAGAGCTTTCAAAGCATACTGGCCGAAATTAATTTCTGTTCCGGCCGAAGCTTTGCCTTTTAAAACTCCCTTATGCCATTTTCGATGTTTTACTTTTCTTGGCGACAACATATCTTATTTTTTAGTTTGATTATTATTTTCTTTATCGTTGTTATTGAAAATTTCACCCTTATAAATCCAGACTTTAACCCCAATCGCGCCGTAAGTCGTCCGAGCCACGCCGCGGGCATAGTCAATATCCGCTCTCAAAGTATGTAACGGCAGATTGCCATGAATTAAAGTTTCGGTTCGGGCAATTTCCGCGCCATTTAACCGGCCGGAAACAATAATCTTAACGCCTTTGGCATCGGTTCTTTGCACTTTCATTATGGCTTGCTTCATCGCTCGCCGGAAAGGAATCCGTTTTTCCAAATCAGCAATAATCGCTTGGCAGATCAATTCAGACGAAGTATTGGGATTAGTCACTTCTTTAATATTGATATTCAAGCTGCTTTTGTAGTCCAAAAAATTCTTTTTAACTTTCTTTTTCAATTCTTCAACTCCCTGACCGCCGCGGCCGATAATAATTCCGGGTTTGGCAGAATGGATAATTACAGTGGTAACCGTGGCTGATCGTTCAATATCAATTTGAGCGATTGAAGCATCCTTAAGTTCTTTTTTTAAAAACTTCTTAATTAAAATATCCTGCTGCAAAAACTTAATATAATCCCGGCGGGAAAACCATTTTGAATTCCAGCCATATAAATAGCCGATGCGAAATATTTTTGGATGTACTTTGTGTCCCATATTTTAGTTAGTGAGTTGGCAAATTGCTAATATTATCTTAAGAATTATCCGGTCTTTCTCTGAAACATTCCTTTCATAAAGCCTTTTTGATCTTTATTCTGGCCATCTGGACCTTTCCGGGAATTGTTTTTGAGCGCTTCTTTTTTGACCTCGTTAGGTTTAACAACTTTAACTTCTTCCTCTTTAGACTCTGATTTTGTAATCTTACCTTTTTTAGCACCCGGTCTAACTCCTAAAATCAATTCCAGATGCGCGGTCTGTTTTCTGATGGCTCCGGCACGGCCATGAGCTCTTGGCCGCCAGCGTTTCAATACCGGGCCAGTATTAGCTACAAAACTTTTAACATATAAATCTTTTTTGTCTAAAGTAAAATTATTTTCCGCATTGGCAATCGCTGATTTAATCAGCTTGGTAATCGGCAAAACGGATCCTTTGTTGACAAATCTCAAATAATCCAAAGCTTTCTCCGCTTCCAAACCTTTTACGCGTTCAATTACTAAACGGGTCTTTTTGGCTGACAGCCGTAAATAGTTAGCCGAAGCCTTGATTTCCGTCACCTCTTTAGTCTTTTCTTTATCTGACTTAGGCTGAACCTTGACCGGCTGGCTTGGTTTGGCTGTTTTATCTTCAATTTTTTTAGTAACTTTTTCCATAGCTTAAATTATTTTTTTTCCGCCGCCGCCTGAGCCTTAACTCTTGACTCGGCTTCTTTAACGGCAGCGGCCTTGGCCTCTTCTTTTGCCATTTTCCCGCCATGAGTAACAAATTTTCTCGTTGGCGAAAATTCGCCTAGCTTATGGCCAATCATATTTTCAACAATCAAAACCGGAGTATGAACCCGGCCGTTATGAACGCCGATGGTAAAACCGATCATTTCCGGGGTAATTGAACAGGCTCGATCCCAAGTCTTAACCACGGTTTTATCGCCCGGCTTAAGGTTGTGCAACTTTTTCAGCAGCCTTTCGTTGATGTATGGACCTTTTTTTAAACTTCTGGACATAAAATTAAATTAAAATTATTTCTTCCGCTTATTTTTGCGGCGAGTAACAATAAACTTGTTGGAATACTTTTTATGCTTGCGGGTAATTACGCCTAAAGCTTTTTTACCCCAAGGAGTTTTTGGCGCTTTCATCCCGATCGGATTATGGCCTTCACCGCCGCCATGCGGGTGATCAACCGGATTCATCACTTTACCGCGAACCGACGGCCGCCAGCCCAAATGGCGATTCCGGCCGGCTTTACCGATCCGAATATGCATCGCATCTGGGTTAGAGACCTGGCCAATCGTTGCCATGGCTTTGCGGTTAATCAGCCTGACTTCCGTTGAAGGCATTTTAATCGTAGCGTATTCGCCTTCCACGGCCATTAATTTGGCAGCTGACCCGGCGGTGCGAACGAGCTTGCCGCCGCCGTTAGGCGTAATTTCAATATCATAAATCATTGAACCCAAAGGAATATGCTCAAGCGGCATCCGGTTGCCGGTTCTGATTTCCGTCCGCTTGGTTGAAGACATTAATTCATCGCCGGTCTTAACGTCAATCGGCGCAATAATATAACTTTTAGTCCCGTCGGCATATTGCAATAAAGCTAACCGAGCCCGGCGGTTTGGGTCATATTCAATCGCCATGACTTTGGCCGGCATATCAAACTTATTCCGCTTGTAATCAATTAAGCGATAGTATTGCTTGGCGCCGCCGCCCCGATGTCGAACGGTAATTTTACCGGACGCGTTGCGACCGCCGGTTTTTTTCTTGATGCGAATCAGGCTCTTTTCCGGTACCATTTTGGTAACATCGCTAAAAGTATCAACGGATGTCTGGCGTCGGCCTGGGGTGGTTGGTTTGTAAATTCTGATCGGCATAATTTATTAAACTCCTTCGTAAACTTCAATTTTATCGCCTGGTTTTAAGGTCACAATCGCTTTTTTCCAGCCTTTTTTCGCACCGGTCATTTTGCCGTAGCGGATGCTTTTGCCGGAAAAATTGCAGATGTTGACAAATATCGGATTAACTTTATAAACGGTTCGAATCGCCTTTTTTATTTCCACTTTATTCATTTTCGAATTAACCACAAAAACATACTTATTCAATGCCGCCAAATGGCTGGCTTTTTCGGTTACTAACGGCTTAACTAAAATCAAATGGGCTAATTTAGTTTTGCCAGCGAGCTTGGTTTCTTTGGCGCCAGCTGCCACAACCGCCTTTTCTTCCTTTTTTTCCGCCGTCTGTTTTTCTTTCGGCTCTTCCTTTTTAACTGGTTTATCCGAAACCGGCTTGGCTTTCATTTCATCTTGCCCAGCTTGCGGTTTGGATTTAAATGTATTAAAAATTCCCATATAAAATTACTTAATAAAAGTTTTTTCAATTTCCGCGATTGAATCAACCGACATCAGGATATACTGGTATTTGACAATGTCTAAAACATTTAAACTATCGGCTAAAATCAAATTAAGCTTGCTGATATTTTTAGCGGCTCGCCAAATGTTTTGGTCTTTTTTCGGCATTACCACCAAGATACTTTTTTCCGACTCTTTCTTTTTCTTATCCTTGGCATCAATTTTTATTTTATCGTCTTTTTTATTCAATTTCTTTTTTGACCGCAAATTCAAATTCCTTAAAATCTCAAAAAACTTTTTGGTCTTAACCGCTGTCAATTCAATTTTATCAACTAAAATTATTCTATCATTAGCGGCTTTGTCCGAAAGACCCATTAAAATCGCCTTCCGGTTGGCTTTTTTGTTCATTTTAATCGAAAAATTTCTTTCTTTGGTCGGCCCAAAAGTGATGCCGCCGCCGCGCCATAAAGGTGAACGGATTGAACCGTGTCTCGCCCGGCCGGTGCCTTTTTGTTTCCAAGGTTTTTTACCGCCGCCGCGGACTTCGCTTTTGTCTTTGGTATGGGCTAAAACCTGGCGGCTGTTGGCCTGCAAGGTAATGATTGCTTGAGTAACTAATTCCGGCTTGACTTTAACTTCAAAGATGGCTGGGTTTAATTCCAGTTCTTTGACGACTTCGCCGGAGGTATTGTAAACATTAGCCTTGATCATAAAATTACGGTTTTACCGTTTCTTTCTCGGGGGCTGGAATTTCCGCCGCGACTTCGGTTTTGGCTGTTGCCGCTTCGACGGTCTCAGCGGTCTCAGCCGATTTTTGCTCTTTAATTTCTTCGACTTCAATGATTAAATCGCCAACACCGGCAAGCAAAAGCAAATTGCTTTTAGCTCCGGGCAAAGCGCCTTTGATAAAAATTTCGTTATTTTGCGGGTTAACTTCCACTATTTTTAAATTTGTGACCGTAACAATTTCCCCGCCCATTCTGCCGCCCATTCTGGTGCCTTTAAAAACATGCTGCGGACCGCCGGCGCCGATTGAACCGGGCATGCGCAACTGATCTTTGTGGCCATGAGTGGCAGGACTGCCGTGAAAACCATGCCGTTTTACTACCCCTTGGAAACCTTTTCCTTTTGACACACCCGTCGCTTTAATCACGTCGCCGATTGAAAAAACCTTAGCGGTAATTTTGGTGCCGACTGGCAATTTATTAGCTTCAGCTTCGGTGATCCGGAATTCTTTAAGATAAGCGAAATTACCAAGGTCTTTCAAATGCTTTTTGACTGGCTTGCTTAAATTCTTTTTTGAGCCAAAACCCAACTGAACGGAAGTGTAGCCGTCGGTTTTATCGGTTTTTACCTGAGTCACGACACAAGGACCAGCCACTACCCGGGTAACCGGAATAACGGATCCGTCTTCCGCGAATTTCTGGGTCATTTCTTGTTTTTGGGCCAAAATGAATTTCATAAGGATATAATACTAATCTACCCGCTTCGCTCTCTCGCTCCAGCGAGGCGAGCGAATGAATACTAATTTACAAATACTCGTATCGGGTTAAAATAAAAATCTGCCTCAAAAAGCCAGATATAAATAATCCTGCTGGCAAGTTGTAAGCCTAATTTTATAAGTTTTTAATCTCCTTGAAATAATCGTTTGAATTTATAGAGGTTTTTTCTAAATTTAGAAAGCTTTCTCTATATTCTCAAAGATTACGCAATATATCAAACTGATATACACTTAAACCATTTTTATCTCAACGTCAACTCCGGCGGGTAAATTCAAACTGGTCAGCGAATCAACCGTTTTTGGGGTAGGATCTAAAATATCTAGCAATCGTTTATGAATCCGCATTTCGTACTGTTCCCGCGCGTCTTTATGGACAAACGATGACTTCAAAACGGTATATTTCTTCTTTTCCGTCGGCAAAGGTATGGGGCCCAAAATCCTTGCTCCCGTTCGCTCAACCGTATCCATGATCGTCTTCGTCGATTGGTCGATAATCTTATGATCATAAGCCCGAATTTTAATCCTAATTTTTTGCTTACTTTCCTCGATTTCATCCTCGGGCTTATGAGAAGAAACCGGTACTCTTTTAATGGCAACCATGTTAGTCTAAAGAACTTATCCCCCCCACTTTTTTAAAAAAAGTGGGGGGATTGATTATCTTTATTATTTTAATATCTTAGAAATCGTTCCAGCTCCAATCGTTCGACCACCTTCACGTAAAGAGAATCTTTGCTTTTCTTCCAAAGCCACCGGTTTGATCAAAACAATCTTCAATTCAACCGTATCTCCCGGCATCACCATTTCGGCGCCTTCCGGCAAAATCACTTCACCGGTAACATCGGCCGTGCCAATGTAGAATTGCGGCTTATAGCCTTTAAGAAATGGGCTATGGCGGCCGCCTTCTTCTTTGGTTAAAATATATGTCTTACCTTCGTATTCAGTATGTGGAGTAACGCTACCAGGTTTAGCTAAAACCTGACCGCGTTCAACATCTTCTTTTTTAACACCGCGCAGTAAGATACCGGCATTATCACCGGCTCGGCCTTCGTCAAGTGACTTATTAAACATTTCAATTCCCGTGACAACCGTGGTTTGGGTCGGGTTTAAACCGACAATTTCAACGTTATCGTTTAATTTGACAATCCCTCTTTCAATTCTGCCGGTAACAACCGTGCCTCGGCCTTCAATGGAAAAGATATCTTCAATCGGCAATAAAAATGGCTTTTCAATATCGCGGATTGGTTCCGGAATATATTCATCAACCGCTTTCATTAATTCTTCCAAACATTTGGTGGCTTCCGGATCGCTCGGGTTTTCCAAAGCCTTGACAGCTGAACCACGAATAACTGGGATTTTATCGCCGGGGAATTCATATTTTTTAAGCAAGTCGCGGACTTCTTCTTCGACTAAGTCGATTAGTTCCGGGTCTTTGACCTGATCAATTTTGTTCAAAAAGACGACCATTGCCGGCACGCCGACCTGGCGGGCTAACAAAATGTGTTCCCGAGTCTGAGGCATCGGACCGTCAGTGGCGGCAACGACTAAAATCGCACCATCCATCTGAGCGGCGCCGGTAACCATATTTTTGACGTAGTCAGCATGACCTGGGCAGTCAATATGGGCATAGTGCCGTTTGTCGGTTTCATACTCAACGTGAGCCGTGGCAATCGTAATACCGCGCTCTCTTTCTTCGGGAGCGTTATCAATTTGATCAACACTTTTGCTCTGCGCTTTGTTGCCTTTTTTATTTAAGTAGGCTAAAATTGCCGCCGTTAAGGTGGTTTTACCATGATCGACGTGACCGATGGTGCCAATGTTTAAGTGCGGCTTTGTTCGTTCAAATTTATCAGCCATAATTTTAACTTCTTCCTTCTTTGCGATCTTTTGTGAGCCAGTCAGGCGAAGGATAGCCCGACGGATCGCATTAATTACTTATTAAAAAATTAAAAATAAAAGCACTGTTGAGTATATAACAAATCGTCAGCAGTTGTCAACCCCACATCCTTTTTGCCTGATTTTTTCGCTATCTTTAGTAACATTTTGAAAAAATAAATTAAAGTTAAAAATTCTCAAAAGCAACGCTAGTCAATTGGTTCAAAGTAGTATTTCTCGTCAGCCGCTTCGGAAACTGCAAAATTATTGGCTTGTTTAAGCGATTTTTCTTCAATAACCGGACTAACCTTAACTCGCTTAACATCTTCAATCGCACTTTCAATCACATCCCAATTATCCAAATTATCCTGCTGCTGAGTCGCTTTCCAGTTGGCAATATCCCGATTAATCTTTTCCAGCAGCTCATTTTCGGTCAACCCAGCCACTTCTGACTTGCCTAAAATCATACTTTCATAGCTGGCAAAACTGACAACAACATAAGTCGGCTCGCCTTTGTGATCCAAAACTATGCAGTTATCCCCAGTCTTTTTCGCCAGCTCAATGATCTTTTCTAAGGCATTAGACATAGTAGTTATCTAAACTTTTATTACTTCAGCGTGGTTATTTTCTAACTTTTGTATCTTTGGTTTTTATCTGTTCGGCAACGTTATTAGGCACCTCGGCATAATGGTCAAATTCCATATTGTAGGAAGCGCGGCCTTGAGTCATTGACCGGATTTCCGTGGCATAACCGAACATTTCGGCTAACGGCACTTGGGCGTCAATTACTTTCGTTTGTCCCCGATCCCGCATTTCGTCAATTTGACCGCGTTTGGAATTAATATTACCAATAATATCGCCCATATATTGTTCCGGAGTAATCACTTCAACTCTCATAATCGGCTCAAGTAAAATCGGACTGGCGCGCCTGGCCGCTTCCTGAAAAGCCATCGAACCGGCAATTTTGAAAGCCGCTTCCGAAGAGTCAACTTCATGAAAAGACCCGTCGTAAACCGTGGCTTCAATGTCAATAATCGTATAACCGGCAACCACTCCCCTGTCCAACGCTTCTTTGATGCCTTTTTGAATCGCCGGGATATATTCTCTCGGGATCAGTCCGCCTTTAATTTCATCGTTAAAGACAAAGCCTTCGCCGCGAGCCCGAGGCGCCACTCTAATCCAGCAATGGCCGTATTGGCCGCGGCCGCCGGACTGCCGGATGTATTTGCCTTCGGCTTCAGCCGTGCCTTTGATCGTTTCTTTGTAAGCCACTTGCGGCCGGCCGACATTGGCTTCCACTTTGAATTCCCGCTTCATTCTTTCGACTAAAACTTCCAAATGAAGTTCGCCCATACCGGCAATAATCGTCTGCATGGTTTCTTCGTCGCCGTGAACTTTAAAGGTCGGGTCTTCTTCGGCCAATTTAGCCAAAGCCATACCCATTTTTTCCTGGTCGGCTTTGGTTTTCGGCTCAATCGCCACAGAAATAACCGTTTCCGGAAAGACAATTGATTCCAAAACAATCGGATGATTTTCGTCGCATAAAGTATGGCCGGTAAAGGTACTTTTTAAACCGACGGCGGCGGCGATTTCGCCGGCAAAGACTTCTTTGACTTCTTCCCGGTGATTGGCGTGCATCCTAACGATTCGGCCGATTCTTTCTTTGTTGCCGTTTGAAGAGTTTATAATATACGAACCGGCGCTTAAAGTACCGGCATAAACGCGAAAAAAACAAAGTTTGCCGACAAACGGATCGGCGGCGATTTTAAAAGCTAAAGCGGTAAAAGGCTGGTCATCGGCCGCTGAACGAACTTCTTCGGTTTCTTTATTTTTGGGATGAAAACCTTTAACCGGCGGGATGTCTAACGGGCTGGGCAAAAAATCGCAGACCGCGTCCAAAAGATATTGAACGCCTTTATTTTTCAAAGCGGAACCGCACAAAACCGGCATAATTTCGTTATTGATCGTCGCTTTTCTCAAAACTTTTTTCAAATCGGCTAAAGCAATCGCCTCGCCGTTTAAATATTTGTTTAATAAATTTTCATCATGCTGGACAATGGCTTCGATTAATTCATGGCGGTATTTTTCCGCCAACTCTTTCAAATCTGCCGGAATTTCCGATTCTTCCATGTCTTTGCCCAAATCGTCTTTGTAAATAAAGGCTTTTTCGACCAACAAATCAACAATGCCACTGAAGCCGCCTTCAGTGCCGATCGGCAGCTGAATCGGATAAGCGTTTTTGGTTAGCCTTTCTCTAATACTATCTAGATCACTGTAGAAATCGGCACCGGTGCGGTCGAGTTTATTAATAAAACCAAGCAATGGCACCCGAAATTTTTCCGCCTGGTGATAAACGGTTTCGGACTGCGGCTCAACGCCGGCCACGCCATCAAAAACCACTACCCCGCCGTCCAAAACCCGCAACGAACGCTGAACTTCGGCGGTAAAATCAATATGACCGGGAGTATCGATTAAATTGAGCCGGCAGGCATTTTCTTCTTCGCCTCGTGGCGCCCAAAAACAGGTCGTCGCGGCGGAAGTAATCGTAATGCCTCTTTCCCGTTCCTGCTCCATCCAGTCCATTTCGGCTTCGCCTTCGTGAACTTCGCCGATTTTATGTTTTTTGCCGGTATAAAACAAAATTCGCTCAGATACAGTGGTTTTTCCCGCGTCAATGTGAGCGATAATTCCGATATTTCTAGTTTTTTCTAAAGAAGATTCTCTTGGCATAAAAAATTTAAATTCTAATTTCTAATTTCAAAATTCGAAATAAATTACAAACTATAAATTCTAATTTTCCAGATATTTTAAAATTTATAATTTAATAAATTGGAATTTGTTTAGAATTTCGAGTTTCGGGCTTCGAATTTTATCTAATGAAATGCGCAAAAGCCCGGTTGGCTTCGGCCATTTTGTAAGTATCTTGGCGTTTTTTAATCGCTGCCCCTTCCCGGTTATAAGCGGCCATGAATTCTTCCGCTAATTTTTGGCTCATCGGCATGCCTTTTTTCGCCTTGGCCGCGGTGATAATCCAGCGATAAGCTAAGGCTTTCCGGCGAGAGGGAGGCACCGGCACGGGAATTTGATAATTACCGCCGCCGATTCTTTTTGATCTGACTTCGACTTCCGGACCAACGTTTTTAATCGCTCCGTCAAAAATTTCTAACGGGTCTTTATTGGTTTTTTCTTTAATAAAATCAAAGCAATCATAAACTATGCGCTGGGCAGTGGCTTTTTTGCCCCGTTCCATGATTTGGGTGATAAATTTAGCAATATTAACGCTTTGATATCTAGGATCAGGGATAATTTCTCGTTTTGGAGTCTTGCCTCGCATAATAAGTAGTATTAAAATTATTTCGATTTAGCTTCAGTACCCGTTTTTGAGCCGTATAAGCTCCGGCCCTGCCGGCGGCCATCAACGCCGACGGTATCATAAACCCCGCGGACAATGTGATACCGGACGCCAGGCAAATCTTTAACCCGGCCGCCGCGGATCAAAACCACGGAGTGTTCCTGCAGATTATGGCCTTCGCCCGGAATATAGGCGGTTACTTCCATGCCGTTTGATAGCCGAACCCTGGCAATTTTTCTTAAAGCCGAGTTAGGCTTTTTTGGCGTCATGGTCGTAACTTTAACGCAAACGCCCCGCTTAAAACCGGCACCTTTGGCTAATTCCCGTTTTTTCCGGCGCAAAGTATTAGAAACCAGCATCAGAGCCGGTGTCTTTGATTTTTTCTTCTGCGATTTGCGCTTTCGCTTGATTAATTGATTGATTGTTGGCATTTTCCTGTTTTCAAGTCTTAAAAACCTGCCTTTAAGGCAGTTAACATAGAGATATCCTAACGAATAATCAAAAAGAAGTCAAGAGATTGGTTTAAAGCCCAAAAAAATTGATGAATAAATTAAAAATAAAATTAAAAATCAGATTAATAAATGGCATAAAAACAAACAGAATTGCAATTGATAAAACCAGGCCGTAGCGCGCCATAAAAAAGGGATTAGCCAGCGGACTTTTGCTGAATACTTGGGCAATTGGCTTAAAAGTCGTCAAAAAATTAAAGCCGTCAAAACCCGGCAAGGGCAAGAAATTAAAAACCGCCAAAACAATATTAATCTGCAAAAAGGCCACGAATAAAATCACGCCTAAATTATTAAAATCAAACCCGAGAAATTGAACCGTAATTTTTATGACTAAGGCGGCGATTACAGCTAAAACAAAATTAGTCAAAACCCCGGCCAAAGACACCCAGCGGTAAGCGCTGACTCCCCCCTTCAAACGGTAAGGATTAACCGGCACCGGCTTGGCCCAGCCGAACAAAAAATTGGTTCCGGATAAAAAAAGCAGCCCTGGCACGAGAATTGAACCGATCGGATCAATATGAACCAAGGGATTTAAAGACAGCCGGCCGGAAATTTTGGCCGTGTCATCGCCAAAACGATAAGCCACCAAGCCATGGGCAATCTCGTGGAAGATGACCGAAAAAATAAAGGCCACGATTTGAACTATTGTTTTAACCGCGTCTAAATTATCCATAATGTCTTAATCATAACACAAAGCCTTGATTTTTTAAAACCAATCTGATATGCTACCAACATTACTAAATTAAGTCAGATTCTATGAAAACTTGCGACATTTGCGGCCGACAACCGCTGAAGGCCAACTGGATAAGCCATTCCAACATCAAAACGATTCGCCGGCAGAAACTAAATTTGCAGGCCAAAAAAATTGATGGCAAAAAAATGACGATTTGTACCAGTTGCCTAAAAACTCTATCAAAGAAAAAAACTAAGTAACAAGTTAGCTTTTAGCTGATAGGAAAGTTACTTAGTTTTTTTATTGAAAAAATTATTGTCACTTGCCTCTAAAAATTATTTTTACCATTTAAAAAGGGATTTGGCTGGTCAAAAACGATCCGCGGCGTCTGATTATTAATAACATCCAAAGCCACACCATAACGCTTTTGATAAAGCAAATCGGTTGAACCAAAAATCGCTTGGGTATAATCAAAACCCAAACTAACGGCCGCGGCTTTGACCAAATTTTCCGCGGCGGCTTCGATTTCGACGAACGGTTCCAAAAACGGCCACTCGTCAATCGTAACTTCGGCTTGACCCAAGCGCCAAATTTCCCGCCGATTTTCCTGGTAAGATTTTTGCACGCAGCCGATACTGGCTAAAAATTTTACCGCTTGGTTATAATCATTAACCGTCAGACAAATTTCTTTTTGATCGGTAATTTTATCGCCCAAAACGGCTTTTAAACTCATGGTAATTTTATCGCCTTCGTCTCTCACCCGCAGCCAAGCACCGGGAATATCATTTCCCACCGGCAGTAAAAAAACCGTCCGGCGCTGTAAAAATTCTTTTTTCACTAAAACCGCGCCGGCGTCAAGCAAGCGCTGGGCCATTTCCGCTTTATTAATATTACAAAAAGTGGCTTCGTATTCAATATCCATATCTGGCTTTATTAATTCCCAATCCCGATTTTGGATTTTTAGTGTTAATTTCAGCCATAAAACCGAAAAAATCCTTGTGTTTATATTATAACATTATTGAAAGACCGGGCAAAAGCCATCCTGATTTTTTTGGGCGCGAAATTGACCAGTGGACGAAAATCAAAAAATGAGTATAATTATACCATCAGGGTAAAGGTGCAATTAAAATTAAACTTAGAAATTTTGGTCGGGGTATAGCGAAGTTGGCTATCGCGCATGCATGGGGTGCATGAGACCGCGGGTTCGAGTCCCGCTACCCCGACCAAAATTTCTAGTCCAAAAAAATGCTTCAGCTTGACCGAAGCGTTTTTTTTAAAATTAACAAATTATCTTCATTAACTATAAAAACTCGCTTCCGGACGGATGAAATTTAGCGGTAAAAAAAGAAGCCCGAGAAAATAATCTCTCAGGCTTGATAATCGAAACAAAGAACTGGTCACTTAGGCTGCCCGGCCGATAGCATTGGCTACCGCTTTGACCTTGATCATCAGCCCGGCAAACTGCTGAGGATTCAACGACTGGGCGCCGTCACAGAGAGCCGAGTCTGGATCGGGATGGACTTCGATTAACAAACCATCCGCACCAGCAGCCACTGCGGCTAAAGCAATATCTGGCACCAAATCGCGATTGCCGGCGGTGTGCGACGGATCAAATATCACCGGATGATGGGTCAATCCTTTAACAACCGGAATCGCATCGATGTCCGCGGAATTGCGAGTATGGCCATTATCGAAAGTACGGATGCCGCGAGCGCAAAGAATCACCCGCTGATTACCTTCAGAAACGATGTACTCAGCGGCTTGGAGCCACTCATCAATTGTAGCAGCCATCCCCCGCTTAAGAATCACCGGCTTATCAATTCTACCCACCGCCCTCAGCAGCCCGAAATTTTGCATATTGCGAGTACCAATCTGCAAAATATCAGCATGCTCGGCAACTAAAGCCACATTTTCCAACGACGTCACCTCCGTCACAATCGGCAAACCGGTTTCCTGGCGCGCTTGGGCTAAAAACCGTAAGCCCCTTTCTTCTAACCCCTGAAAGAGATGGGGCGAGGTCCGCGGCTTATAGGCGCCACCACGCAAAACCACGGCGCCGGCTTGTTTAACGGCGTTCGCTGAAGCCGTAATTTGTTCCAATGACTCAACCGCACAAGGACCGGCCATCACTACCAGCGGCTGATTGCCACCAATAGAAATACCATTAATCTGTACAGTGAATTCATCCGGATGAGCTTGGCGAGCAGTTAGCCGAAACGGCGTTTTGGCAAGTTCAACATCAGTCACACCAGGCAAGCTCAGAAAAAAATCTTTGAGCCGAAGCTTTTGTTCATGAGAAACTGTACCCAGGCAATTGACAACGCTGACTTCGGTGCCAGCGGTTACGATTGCCTTGTTGAACCCGGCGGCCAAAACTTCAGCTTGGACCCGCTTGACATGATCTGACGTCGCGTTTGGACGCATGCAAACAAACATAACTTACTCCTCATCTGTTATGGCGATTGGTTTTGCTTTCGGATAAGAGCCAACCACCATCACCTTATCCGTGAATCGTTCTCTTAGCTGCCCTATTGCCGCCGCGAAAACCGGATCACTTTCATGACCGTCAACATCAATCCAGAAATTACACTCTCCCAATACCAGCTTAGTAGTGTAAGAGGTAATCCGACTCAGGTTAAGACCCTGATAGTAGAATACACCCAATGCATTATACAGTGCCCCGGCTTCGTTTTTAGTGGAGAAAAACAGGGTTGTCTTACTTTGGCCATTGGCCGCTGTCTTGGGTCCGCCCAAGACAACGAAGCGGGTCACATTATGTTGTGAATCGCCGATGTCGGCAGCTAACACCTGTAAACCATGCTGCTCGGCGGCTTGCTTAGAACCAATCGCCACAACCGTAGCCACTTCAGACTGAGAAACTAACTCAGCCGCCAGTGCCGTGCTGCTAACCGGTGTCTGTTTCCAATTGCGATCTTGTAAAAATCTTGAACATTGAGCCAGACCTTGCGAATGCGACAAGACCTTAGTCACCAAAGACAAATCGGTTTGAGACTGGCCTAAAAGCATCTGTCGGATCGGTATCAACACTTCTTGAGTAATCCGCAGATTCGGATTGGTCCAGACATGAGCCATCAAAAAATCGACAGTGTCATGGACAACATCGCCCAAGACGTTTTCTATCGGAACAATCGCCCGATCAAGCTTGCCTTGAATAAAAGCCTCGAGTAACTGAGTAATTGAAGCAAACCCAATCAGCTCAAATTTGTTGCAGCTCCAAACGATTGCTGCTTGAGCGGAAAATGTTCCCTCGGGTCCGAGATAACCAAGCCTTAACATCTTATCTCCTCTTCTCAGCTTACGCTGATATTTCGGCCGGTTCTGCTTCCAATTTCACTTCCTCAGCAACGAAGCAACCCTCAAGTTGCCCCCGAAGTTGCTCCTGGATCATTTTTCTGTTCTCACTCTCCACCTGCGGGGCAAAAAAGATTTCGGCCAGATATTCCCTTCCTGAACCGTCTTTAGCCACTACCTTAAACTTCAAGTAGCCACACTGGACTACTAAAGTTTTTTCATCTGGAAGAATTGCCATAAAGCTCCAGCCGACATTCTCATCAGATAAAATCTCAAGCAACTGCCACAAGCAACGAATGGCAGCTTTCCAGTCACAGGTTATCTTCGGCACCTCATTCGTGCCGTCGGAATCACTAGCAATTTCTTTGCCATTTTGGCCAATCTGAATAGTAGACAACATCGCCTTTCCTCCTTATCTATTGTGTCAAGGAACCTGCCTTCTCCATTTGATTTCCATTACTACCCAATTTCTGGCCATAACCGCAAAAACCAAAAATTGAATAATAATCAAAAAACTGACCCCTTGTGGCAGATCAGTTGCTTGCTTTTTTTGCCTATGATTTGGTCAAACTAAGCCAACTAACCTACCCGGTCAGTAAAGAAATAATAACCAAAAAACCAATTGTTTCCCCCGAGCGAAGTCGAGGGGTTAGTGATATGTCTTGTCATAGGATAAATTTAGATTATACTATTGGTTTAAGAATGTCAAGAGAGGCGAATTGGATTGCTTCGTCGTCGGTCACCTCTAGTAACCTCCTCCTCGCAATGACAAAAAATTACGCACGGATAAACCCTAAACTTCAATCTTTGAAAATAAATAGCTGCCGATGGCTAATAAGACTAAAGTTACTATTGCCAAAACCCCGAGATCAGTCAAAAGCCCGACATGAGCGCCATTAATCAAGGCTCCGCGCAAGCCGTCAACGCCATAAAGCAAAGGATTCAAGTGCATCGCCGCCACCACCGGTGCCGGAAAACCGTCAATAGGAAATAAGGCGCCAGACAGGAAAAATATCGGCATAATTAAAAAATTAATAATGATCGGAAAGGCCTGCATATCTTGCATCCGGGAAGCAATGGCCGTACCAAAAGCGGTAAAAACCAAAGCAATTAAAACCATAAAAACCAAAGCCAAAGGCAAAAGCAAAATACTAGTTGGCCGAAAACCAACCACTAAAGTCATCAAAAAAACCACAATACCCTGAATGGTGGCTACGGTGGCGCCGCCCAAAGTCCGGCCGATCATAATGTTAAACCGGGAAGACGGCGCGACCAAAGTTTCTTTCAAAAAACCGAATTGCCGATCCCAGATAATTTCAATACCCGTAAAAATGGCGGTAAAAATAATCGCCATCGCAATCACGCCCGGCGCCAAAAATTGAATATAGCTGCCGCCACCGGCTTTTTGGTAAATCGGCCCGAAACCAAAACCCAGCGCGACTAAAAATAATAGCGGCTGGCCGAGCGAACCGATCATTCGAGCTTTAGACCTTGAGTACCTTTTAAGTTGTCTTAGCCACAAAATATAAATAACTTTCATAGGGGTTAGGGACTAGGGATTAGGGGTTAGTGGCGCCAAGCCCTGCGGTGACCGCGCATCCTTTCCGCCGCGCCGGCTTCTTCGTCGCGGATTACTTTGCCGGTTAGATTCAAAAAGGCATCTTCCAAAGTTTGAGTGCTAGTTTTTTGCTTTAATTCAGCCGGACTGCCGGCGGCAATGATTTTACCATGGTCAATAATGGCGACCTGGCCGGCAGCGCGATCCGCTTCTTCCATGTAATGAGTCGTAAAAAACACCGTCATGCCTTCGTCTTTATTTAATTTTTTAATGTAATTCCAAATATGATTTCGCGTCTGCGGATCAAGTCCCAAAGTCGGCTCGTCTAAAAATAAAATTTTAGGGTGATGAATTAGGCCGCGGGCGATTTCTAACCTTCTTTTCATCCCGCCGGAAAACTTTTTAACTAGTTCATTTTTACGATCCCAAAGTTCGACGAATTTCAGCATCTCTTCAATCCGCTCGCGCCTGACTTTTTTTGGCACGCCATAAAGTACGCCGTGAAATTCCAAATTTTCCCAGGCCGTTAATTCATCGTCCAAACTTTGATCCTGAAACACAATGCCAAAAGAATGCCGAACCGCATCCTGAGCCGTTACCGGATCATAACCGTTAACTGAAATTTTGCCATCAGTCGGCGAAAGCAAAGTCGTCAGCATCTTGATCGTCGTGGTTTTGCCCGCGCCGTTTGGCCCCAAAAAAGCAAAAATACCCCCTTTTTCCACATTGAAGGAGATATTGTCCACGGCCGTAAAATTACCGAATTTTTTGGTTAAATTTGCAACATCAATCATAGTTTGCATTTCCTAACTTACAAAAATTATACCATTATCACCCTTGAGTGTAAAACTAAAATTATGCTTAATTGAGAAACATAATAAAAAAAAGACTGGGTGTAAATCCAGTCTTCACAAAGGTCAATCTAGGCCGAAAGAACTCCCTCATCTAAGAAGGCGGCCATAGTTCTAAGACCATCCAACTTCTTTTCGAGAATCAATTTTGCATCTTCTGTTTGTTGGTTTAGAAACTGGCGAAATTCACCGGCAAAACTACCCCCCAAGGCAAACCTCACGCTGTACTGGCCGCCAGTTGAGCTTGATCCCGAAAAATGGAGAACAAAACTATCATTCCCATTAGTCCCAAATGTTGCCTCATGCCAAACATCTTGAGGAAAGGGTATCTGCCACAAGAACTTAACTACCTCCCGGCACTCTGGCGGCAAAGACCCAATGTTATCCTCGGTTACTTCCCCTATCTTTGGAAAAAAAAGTTTGATCCTCATTGCACTCCCTCCTTTTACCCATTCGGGTCTAAGTTGTCAAAAAAACTTCGCCGCTAATTAAAACAACCTTCCGGGTGGAAGGCCTTGTTTGACTTGTCAGCTTGCTTTTTGGCTGACTAATTAACTATGGCTAAACCTTCCACCCTGAGGCTGGAGCAACAACAAACCTAACAATAAATTGGTTTGGGTAAAGGTTAATTTCATAGTGATTTCAGCTTATTGTATCCCGAAAAAATTGTCAACCCGGTAGTAGTCCCTCACTTTCAGATAGAGAAAATGCTTGAACATCTATTATTACAAATAAAATAAAAATAATTATTTTTATTTTATTTGATGAAGTGAGGGATCACTACCGGGTCAAATTGCCGGTTTGGACTAAAAGAAAAAACCCGCAGTCAAGACGACTACGGGTCGAAATCAGAGCTTAACGCCGCAATTGGCCAAATCCTCCAACGTCCTGGCGTCAGGCTCAACGCCATGGTTTTCCTTAAGCGCCCGGATAACAGCCGGAACGCAACGATCGCGCAGATCAGCCAGTCTGGCTTCTCTTCGGCCGTTTTTTTCGCTGCCGGATTGAGATGTTTTTCTCAATTTGCCTATTAGCCCAAACATCTCCGTGATATGCCATCTTAGCCGCCATTTCAGGCATAAAACATTCGGCAAGACTTTTTCACTACCAGTGCCTGTCATGAAAGTATCCTCCGTTTCAAGCTACAGTCGTAGCGCCAATGGCAATCGTTGCAAAATCGTTAAGATCGGGCGTAGCCCAGTCAACCCAGCTTTTACAGCAACTGACCGGAAAATCGACAATGATAATCCCGGCCTCAGGATCAACGCGCAAGGCAATCCGATGGTCAGTGGTAATACCACGAAACTGGCAATACCACTCGGGCCAATCTTGCAGTTTGACGACATCTCTGCACCAGAAATAACCCCAGCCAAAGTCAGGATACTTACCCTCCGGGTCTTGGCGCTGATAGGCAAAGATCGCAGCAATGGCTTCAACGGCCGAAATCGGCTGAAAATTCTCCGGCAGCTGCTCGGCCTGCTGGTCAAAGGTCTGACCGTGAACTTTGCCGCTATCGGCAACGGCCAAAAAATGACACTGACTAACTGGCGACTGGCGCAAAAATGCCATCTGCCTGTAGCGGCCAAAAAGCGGATGATCCCGAAACTGGCACTCGTTTAGCCACCGTGGTCGCGAGCCAAAACCCCGCGTCCAACCGGCAATGGAATCCGGTTCACCAACGACTGGCTGAGCCTCAATTGTGACAAAATCTTCACTTGCCAGCCTGCCAGCGGCCAGCGGCGTATGACCAGTGATCCCCTTGGCTGATTCCAACAATGCTCCCATCGCTTTTGACCCTCCTTCTAATTACGGCCAATCTCCAGACTTAATAATGACAATGAACCAAAAAACAAAAACTAGTCATTTTAGACTAGGTAATTGCTGCTAATTGCTATTGTTTAAGCCAAACTACCCAGTCTTTTGACCAGCTACCAATACGGTTCTGCCGTCTAAAATTTGGCAAGCTATAGATTTCATAAATCCAGTTTAACAGACTTAAAAAATATGTCAAACCGACCACTAAAAACCTTAAAAAAAAGAGGAGTCAACTAACAAAAGCAGTTGACCCCAACTAATAACTTGATTAGTCCGGTCTTAGCCGAGAATCTTTTCAAGCCTCAACTCCGGTTCGCCATTTTGACGAAGGCCATTGTAACGAATACAAAGAGCAATAAGGATTGCTACTGGTTCGCTACGATCGTTACCAATAGCTTGACCACCGCCAACAAATGATACCGAGGCTCTTTGGTCTTTGAAGGTATGTTCTTCCACCTCCGGCAAATTTGAACCAGCCGGCAAAATCTGCACTAAGGCCAGTCGTACTGCTTTAGCCAAACTTAAGTCTCTACTAATGAATTCTTGTTTTGAGCTTGAACATGAAACAGCCACTTCAAATTGTTGCCCCTCCTGACCGCCGGTTACGCGCATTTGTTTCCAATTCACATAAATACGGCCATTACCTTGCCTCATACTATCACTCCTCCTAGACCAGTTCCCTGACGCCACTCTCAGCTAAGCCTTGTTCTACTAAGCAAGACAATTAAAAAAACCTTCCGGGTGGAAGGTCTCTTGTATCGTCTAACTTGGTAGTTTACATACTGCTAAGACTTCCACCCAAAGGCTGGCTAATGATAATGCCGATAATAATATTGCGCTGGATTGAAGTCATATTTTTAATATTAGTATCTTAAACCATCGGCAAAAATCAGTCAAGACCTAATTATAACTAATTAAACTACCGATAGTTGCCGCCTGCGCCTGAAAAGCATAAGCCGCCCAGCCGAGAAAAAATAATAAAATCATGATGGAAAGAATGGAAAAACCCAAAAACAAACCGGCTTCACGCAGACTTTGGACTCGTGATTTCGGCTTAGAGCGATAATTTTTGCTTAAATATGGCATTTTTTATCTCATTAAAAAACCTAACTAAACTTATTCAATATGATCGTGAATAAACTTAATTAGGTCTTTTTCGAATACGCGATAAGTTTTATGGCCGATTTTTGCCGCCCGCAATTGCTTAGAAGAAACCCAGCGGTAAACCGTTTTTAGGCTTACTTTCATTATCCCGGCAACCTCTTCCAAGGTGAGAATTCGGTAGCTAGACACGTTTTTTGCTTAGTGGCTCCATGAGTTTAATTGTAAAAGATTTTGTCCATCATTGTCAAGCATAAGTTAATCATTGTCCACCATTGTCCAGTATGCCGGAATTTAAACTATCATAAAAAATGACCTATTAAAGCCATTTTTTATCAATTTATCTAATTTTTTTGGTAACCTATTCAACCACTAGCCACCTAGCCAAACATGACATCCTCGTCGGTCCTTTTGTAGTTATCCACAATATCAACATTTTTAAACCAAAGCTGTTCTTCATATTTAGCTTCTTCGGGATTGCCGGAAGCATGCATAATATTATGAACGGCTCGCTTTTTAACATTAGCCAAAGCCGGCGAATCAATCGAAAAATCTCCTCTGATTGTTCCCGGCGTGGCAAAAACCGGCAGAGTATTTCCAGCCAAAGTCCGGACATTATCAATGGCGTGAACGCCTTCGAGCAAAATCGCCACCACCGGTCCGGAAGTGATAAATTCAACGTTCCATTTATTGACCATTTTGCCGATATCTTCCGCCGTTAAATCGCCGAATTCTTCTTTCGGATCCCGGCCGTATTTTTCGTAAGTGTCTAAAGTTTTTTGGCCGATTCCTTTCATTAATTCCGTCCGGCTTTCGGGATAATGTTTGCCGGCTAAAACTTCGTCAACCCAGACTAATTTTAAAGCTTTTATTTTCAAGCCCATTTTCTCAAAGCGGGAAATAACTTCGCCAATCAAACCGCGCTTAACGCCGTCAGGTTTAATTAAGACAATTGTTCTTTCTAGTTGTAGATCTGACATATTTTAGAAATTAGGAATTAGGAATTAGGAATTAGGAATTAGGATTAGTTCTACTTCCTACTTCCCAGCCCTTACTTGTCCAAATATGATTTAATTTTATCGACGATTTGCGCCGGCGTCATTGAAGCTTTAACAATATAGCCGTCGGCACCCAATTGCTTGCCTTTTTCAATATCGCTTTCCTGGCCTAAATTAGAAAGCATCAAAATCGGCGTATCTTTGGTTTTAGGATTTTTTCTTAATTCGACTAAAACCGCAAAGCCATCCATTTTCGGCATCATGATATCCAATAAAATCACCTGCGGCAATTCTTTCAAGGCCAAGTCCAATCCAGCCAAGCCGTCAGCCGCCGTTATTAAATTAAGCTGAACTTCTTTAAATTTTAGAGCATACATCTCTAGCAAGGTATCATCATCTTCAACTAGCAAAATTTTGGCGCTGATATTACTCATATACTAAATATTATAGCAGATTTCTGATTTTTTTCAAGGGCGTAATTTTTTCAAAATAAAACTGCTGGCCGGTGCTGTAAAAATATAAATCGCCGTCAAAATCGGTTCGAAAAATTTTCGCGCCAATCGACTGCAGTTCATCAATGGTTTTTTGCTGGGGCAAGCCAAATTTATTATCCAGGCCGCAAGGAATGACGGCATAAATTGGCTTTACCGCCTGCAAAAATAACGGGTTATTGGCATTGCCCGAGCCATGATGGCCGACTTTTAAAATTTCCGCCCGCAAGTCAAGATTTTCTCTGACTAAGTCTTCTTCAATTTCCAAATCCCCCGGCAAAAGAACCGCGGTTTGGCCGTAAACCAACTTCAAAACTATTGAGCTGTCATTTAAATTTTTAATTTTCTCCGTTTTTAAGCTGGTCTCGGGAAATAAAATAAAAAAATTTGTCTTGCTGCCCAATGGCATAATTCCCCGCCGGTTTAAAATTTCAATTTCAATCTTATTTTGCCGAGCCAAATTGAGAAATAGCTGATACTCAAAAAGCTGGCTTGTAACATCGGTGATTAAAATTTTTTTGACTTGGTATCTTTTTAAAACTTCAATCAAACCGACAACATGATCGGCGTGCGGATGGGTTAAAACCATTAGATCAATCTTGCGGTCATAAAAGGGCAAATATTTACCCAATCCGTAAATCACCTCGTTATCCGGCCCGCCGTCCACCAAGATATTATGGCGATCCGGGGTGATAATTAAAGTGGCGTCGCCTTGGCCAACCGCCAAAAAATAAACTGCCAAATTTCTCGGCTGAAGCGCCAAAAATAAAAAAACTGCCAAAATAACAATGCCGGCGATAACTGCCAGATAAAACTTTAAAATTCTGTTTTTAATCTTAGACATAAATTATAGGCTAATGGCGGCAAAAGGGATGGCGGCAAAAAATTCCACGACTTTAATTAAATAAGTTAAGCCCAGCCAAAGCGGGAAAAACAGCGCCGAATAGGAAAAAAATAAGCTTAAAAATAAAACCACAAAACCGGCAATGGTTAAAAACGGCAAAAGTGCTACCACGAATAAATTAGTAATCGGGCCAATCAATGACAACCGGCCGAAGTTATAAATAATCAAAGGCAAAGTCGACAGCTGAGCCGCTAAAGTCATTTGCAGCGATTCTTTAACTCCCAAAAAATTGGAAAACTTAGAAAACCTATTTTCTAAAAGCGGCAGAAAATAAATCAGACCCAAGACCGCTAAAAATGACAGCTGAAAACCGACGTCATCGCGCAAAATTTTGGGATTAATAAAAATCATCGCGGCGGCGGTAAAAATCAAGGCGTTAGCTGCTCGGTTCAGCCGACCCAAATGACGAGCCAGCAGCGCCAAATAACCCATAATCGCCGCCCGCACCGCTGAGGCCGGCGCCCCGACCAAAATAATATAAAAAATCAGGGCAAAGGTAATCAGCCAAAACGCTTTTTTCCGAGAAATATAAAAATTCAAAAGTAAGTCAAGCAGCAAGGCGGAAATAATCGTGATATTCATGCCGGAAATCGCGATTAGATGCGTCGTAGCGGTGATATTGAATTTATCCATCAAGGCCTGGGGTAATCCCCTTCTGGCGCCTAAAATTATGGCAGCAAACAAGCTGGCCTGGGGTTCGGGCAAATTGGAATTAATGATTTGCAGCAGTTTATTTTTGAAACCAAAAATCTCAGTTAAAAGCCAGTCGCCATTGCCGGCGGCGATTAATTTTATTTTAGGATAAATACATTCGCTATAGATACCGTCTTTGGCTAAATAGCGGTCATAGGCAAAATCAGCAAAGCTCTGGGGCGCGGACAAGCGGCAGCTGACCGTCACTAAATCGCCATATTGATATTGGGGATACAAATTGGCCGTTACCAAAACTTGGCCGGAAATTTTTGAGTTGCCACTAATTTTTGCTATTTCCAAAACAGAAATTATCAATCTGATCCGGTTAGTCCTAATATCCGGCTCTTCGGTAACTACTCCGGTAAAATCAATTTTCTGGCTATTATAAAACCAAATTTTTGTTTCATTAGTCACTGGCAAAGACAGCTGGTAACGGAAAATACCAAAAATAAAAATGATGCCACCGATCAGAATCCACCGATAAAATTGCCTGGGCCAAAGCAACGACAACAAGATTAAAAAAAAGAGAATAAATAAACCCAGATAAAAATAATCAAAAAAAACAAACGAGGCTAAGCCAACCCCGGCAATAAAACAAAGAAGAAAATAACAAAAAATTTTAGACTGGCTATTAAACATGGTAATGGGACACGGATCAAATAAATTAAACGGATTTGCACGAATCTAATCCGTGCCAATCTATCTCATCCGTGTTTATCCGCGTTCTATTATTTTTTATTTTATTATCATAAATTTTCCTTTTAAACTGCGGCTGCTTGCCGAAGTTAAACAACAATCCTACTTCAAACTCGGTTGCTTTTAAATAATTCAATAACTGGGCTTCATGTTCTGGGCATAAATTTTCAGCGGCTTTCAGCTCTAAAATAATTTTATCTCCTGCGACAATATCGGCAAAATAATCACCTACTAAATTCTCATGATAATAAACCTTGATGGGAACCTGCCTACGACATAATAGACCTAGTCTGAATAATTCAATTGCCATTGCATTTTCATAAACTTTTTCTAGAAATCCATAGCCCAATTCATTATAAACATTGTAGAATGCTCTGATTATTAATTCTGATTCTTGTTCATATTTCATATTGGTAATGGGACACGGATCAAATAAATTAAACGGATTTGCACGAATCTAATCCGTGCCAATCTATCTCATCCGTGTTTATCCGCGTTCTATTTAATTTAATAATAAAAACGCACTTTTGATGCGCTATGTTGATTAAATTTAAATTTTAATTAAGTGCCGACTTCCCAGCTCGCCAGATACTTTTTCTGTTCTTTTGTTAACTTATCAATATCGACACCGGCTGATTTCAATTTCGCCGCCGCAATCCAATTTTCAATTGCTTCCGGAATATAATAAACTTTATTTTCCAGCTTCTGATAATTTTTAACTACGTATTCAGTGGCCAAAGCCTGAGTAGCAAAACTCATATCCATTACTGACGCCGGGTGGCCTTCGGCCGCGGCCAGATTAATCAAGCGGCCTTCGCCTAACAAATAAACTCTCTTGCTGCCGCTCAAAGTATATTCATCGACAAAATTTCGGACATTCTTTTTTATTTTCTTGGCCATTTTTTTCAAGGCCACAATATCAATTTCGACGTCAAAATGGCCGGAGTTGCAGACCATCGCGCCGTCTTTCATTTTAGCAAAATGTTCTTTCCTAATAACCCGGATATCACCGGTTAAAGTGCAAAATAAATCACCAATGGCGGCGGCTTTACTCATCGGCAAAACGCGAAAACCGTCCATCATTGCTTCAATGGCCTTAATCGGATCAACTTCGGTAACAATAACATTGGCACCCATGCCGCGCGCCCGGCTGGCAAAACCCCGGCCGCACCAGCCGTAGCCGGCCACGACCACATTTTTGCCGGCGACTAAGATGTCAGTCGCCCGGATAATTCCGTCTAAAGTTGATTGGCCTGTGCCATAACGGTTATCAAATAAATTTTTTGTTTTGGCGTCATTAACGGCGACAATCGGCACCAAAAGTTTGCCCGATCGTTCTAAAGCTTTAAGCCGAATCACACCCGTCGTCGTTTCTTCCATTGAACCTTTAACCTTGGCGGCCTGATTTTTATATTTGGTGTGAAGCAACGACAATAAATCCGCGCCGTCGTCCATAGTCACTTCCGGCTGATGTTTAATCGCCGCTACCAGATTGCCATAATAACTTTCTTTATCTTCGCCGCATTTGGCAAAAACTGAAATACCATATTCTTTAACCAAAGCCGCCGCCACGTCATCTTGGGTTGATAAAGGATTTGACGCCACTAAAACCACGTCAGCCCCGCCGGCTTTCAGCGTTCGGACTAAATTAGCGGTTTCACAGGTTACGTGAAGGCAGCAAGAAACTTTTAAACCCTTAAGCGGCTTATTTTTAGCAAACCGTTTTTTAATTTCACCTAAAACCGGCATATCGTGTTCCGCCCATTCAATCCGTTTTTTGCCTTCAGGAGCTAGTTTTATATTTTTGACGTCGTATTTCATAAGGATAATGCTAATTTATTTATTATAGCTGCTCTCCAAAATTTTGTCGATACCGCTTTTTTAAATCCGGCCAGGTAAACCGATGCGTCTGCGTCCCATATTTTTCGACCGTATAAACCGAAATTAAACCAGCAAAGCGGCCAACTTTTCCTAGCGGCCAATTCTTCAGCCAGCCATAAATTAAGCCAGCCCGATAAGCATCACCAGCTCCGGTCGGGTCAGAAGTGTTCCGTGGTCTAGCTGGCGGGATTTTATAAACCTTGTCACCTTGCTTAATGATTGAACCTTTCTCGCCGAGCGTGGTAACTAAAATTCCGGTTTTTTTAACTAATACACCATTGATCCAGCCAGTTTTTTTACTGATCAGATTAATTTCATAGTCATTGCCGATTAAAACCTGGCTGCCCAAAATTGCTTTTTTAAGCTGATTGCCCGAAAGCGAAGTAGTCTGCTGGCCGGGGTCAAAGATATAAGGGATTTTTCGCTGTTTAAAAAGTTTAGGAAAATTGACCATGTCAATCGGATTTTGAGGAGATATAATCGCAATGTCAGCTTTTAGGTTATAGGTTTTAGGTTTTAGTCGCTTGGTGAGTGGGGTTGACATGGCGCCGGGATAAAAACCGGCGATTTGATTATCCGCCTGATCAGTGATGATATAAGCGCTGGCCGTATGTTGGCCGGGTAAAATTTTAGTTTGGCTCAAATCAATATTATTCTTTTTCAGCCAGGCTTGGTATAAAGCGAAGTCTTTAGCACCAACATTAGTCAAGATTGTCGGCCTTAAACCAACTAAGGCTAAATTGTAAGCAATGTTACCGGCGGTACCGCCGAAACTTTCTTTTAGCTCTTTGACTAAAAAAGAGACATTTAAAATATGAATTTTTTCCGGCAAAATCTGATCCTTAAAATGCCCAGGGAAATCCATAATCCGGTCATAGGCAATGCTACCAGTAACTAATACTTTTTTGATCATAATTTATTAAATCCTTCAAAATGAATTTTATCGTCATTAAAAACTTCAACTACTTTATGTTTTCCTTTAGTGTAAGCTTTATCGTTGTCTAAAAAATGACTCGCTTCTAAAATAATTACACTGGCTTTTGTCCGAGACAAAACACTATCTCCCTTTGTTGCCAATAAAGGAATTTCACCAAATAGCCAGTAGTTTCTCTGACCGGACTTTAAAAAAGGATAAATTCTCCCCACTTCCAGATTCGCCGGAATACATTCTTCTTCTTTTCTGTTTCCAGCTTTAAATTCAGAGATATTTCTTAAGGCCAGGTCTGGATTGTATTCAACTTGGATACCCATATAAGCTTTTTCTTGTCATTCCCACCCCGCATCAGGTGCGGGGTAAACTCCAGCGGGAATCTAGGAGTATTAATTAAGCTACTGGATCCCGCATCAAATATGCTTATACCAGACAAGTGCGGGATGACAAACCAGGATTAAACTTTAACTTCCGTCGTTATGCCTTAACAATTACGATCTTAAAATTTAATTTTAGGAATGACTTCTAACAAAAGTTTTTTGACGTTATCAACATTTTTACTAAAAATGTCTAAAATTTCTTCCCAAGTGACTGGTTTTTCATCTTCTTTCCAACAGTCATAATCAGTTGACATCGCAATCGCAGCATAAGGAATATTAACTTCGTTAGCTAAAATCGCTTCCGGCGCGATGCTCATATTAATCACATCGCCGCCCCAACCGCGAAACATGTGCGATTCCGCCCGGGTGGAAAACCGCGGCCCTTCAATTGTAACTACTGTCCCCTTTTTGTGGTGACTGAGATTCAAATTTTTACAAGCCTCGATTAATAACTTTCTTAGTCCGGCGGAAAACGGATCGGCCATGGCCGTATGTTTAGCATTACCAGCACCACCAGGAAATTCTTCAAAAAAAGTAATCGGCCGGTGCCGGGTAAAATCAATAAACTGGTCCAAAATAATTAAATCACCCCGCTTAATTTCTTCCTTTAAGCTACCACAAGCTGTGGTCGCTAAAATATGAGTACAACCTTGATCTTTTAAAGCGGCAATGTTACCCCGGAAATTGACCGCTGTTGGCGGAATCTTATGTTCCCGGCCGTGTCGGGCGATAATACAAACATCAACTCCTTTTAGTTTGCCAGCGGTTAAAATCGAAGTTGGCTTGCCAAAAGGGGTATCAACTTCCAGTTCTTCAAAATCATCCAATAATTTCGGATCATCAAGACCGGACCCGCCGATAATGCCAATTTTTATTGCTTGGTTAGACATAGAAATAGCTTTTAGCTGTTAGCTTATAGCGATTAGAAATTTCTAAAAGCTATAAACCCACAAACTATTTTATTTCTTCGTTATTATAATCAATCAAATAGTGAACTGGAAAACCTTGCTCCTGCAACTTAACTAACCCTGGTAAAAATGACAAATTAATAATGAAATCAATCCCGACAATTTCACCACCCAGCTGCTTGACTAAATCAATCGTGGCTAGCATCGTGCCGCCGGTGGCTAACAAATCATCGGCAATAATTACTTTTTCGCCCGGCTTAATCGTGTCTTCGTGCATTTCAATAATATCCGACCCGTATTCTTTTTCGTAGCTGGCTTGTTTAGTCTTATGCGGCAACTTGCCTTTCTTTCTGACCACCGAAATTCCAGCCCCTAATTTGTAAGCCATGGTTGAAGCCAGTAAAAACCCCCGAGCGTCAATGCCGATAACTTTATCAATTTTTTGGCCAACATAAGGTTGGCACAGTTCATCAATCATTTTTTTAAAACACTCGGCATCTTCAAAAAGCGTCGTCACGTCATAAAATAAAATCCCAGCTTTGGGAAAATTGGGAATTTTTCTGATTCTTTGGTCTAAATAAGCTTTATCCATAATTTTGTAATTATTGCTTAATTAACATAATTATTATAGTCGTTTAACGCCAAAAATTCAACCCCACCAAAAAATCGCCTATTCGGCGATTTTTTAAAATTATTTTTGGAATTTCTTTTTTACTTATTGATTTTCTTCTGTCTCTAACTCACTCTTCAATGCAATGGCTTCCTTTGCTTGCTTTAGACGATCGGGAAAAACACAATAACCGGTTACTGAAAATAATTTATCGGCTTTTTCTGCCCGATTTTGCCTGACTAAAACTACATAATTAGGAATATTAGTCCCATAAACGGTTCCATCATGGCGAGAGTCTTTAATCCATTCGCTATCTTGACCGGCAATCTCGTCGCTATGTATTCTTCCTTTACGGAGACTGACATTTTGAAAATAGGCCTGATAATCAGGATCTTGAGGACTTAATTCTTGTTCTGCTCCGACTGCTGATTTAAGCAACTCAACATCTCTTTCTTCTAACCCTGACAAGACGTGAAAATCGATGGCAGCATTACCGCCAACATCCCCGACCACTTTATTTCTAAGATGAAGATTTCTATCCTGTTTTAATTCTTCAGGAGTTAAGACTTTTTCTGTATGTTCGCCCCGGACTATTTTGCCGCCTCTGACTTGAACTTCCAAAAAACCAGGATGATAGCGAGAATCAAGTTTCATTCCAGGATCTTTTACCAACCGGTTTGCCATTTCTACGCCAACCGCTGATAAAGTCAGCCAATCAGCAATTTTTTTAATACTATCGCGATTGGAACGCATCTCCGTTAAAACGCTGGAACATCCTTCTGGATTAAAACCGCCTTGATCGCCGGTTATTGATTGCTGTTTTTTTTCAATTTCTTGCCATAAAGCACGCCGCCGTTTCTGATCATCGGGCGACCAATCTCCCAAATTTTCTTCAATTTTTTTTAGGATACCCCGAGAACTGCTCTCATCTTGTTCTGGGTCTTGAATTACTTCCGGACTCAGTTTTCGCATATTTTTTAATTAGGTATTTATTATCTATACTATTTTAGCATAATTTAGTAAAAAAATCAATGGTTGTGGCACCAGGCGCTAAAAAAACCAGCCCCGCCGCTCACAAGCGGCGGGGCTGGTTTGTATTCTCGATATTACAAATCTAAATATCTTTTTAGTTCTCTAGGCGTTACCTCCGTTTTTTGCTCTTCAATTTCAATTTGTTTAGCGCTGATAAATCTATCTAGGGTATGTTGAGTAATAGCGCCCTTAACCACTTCATCTTTATTTAATTCACTAATCGCTTCTGGCAGTGAACCCGGCAAACTGGATATTTTTAGCTCTTGCTTTCTGTTATCATCTAAATGATAAATATCTTCCTCGATGGCCGGCGATAACGGCATATCTTTTTCAATGGCATCGAGTCCCGCCGCCAAGATCGCGGCAAAGGCCAAATAAGGATTGCACGACGGATCTGGGGATCGGAGTTCGACTCTGGTTGATTGCTCACGGCCCGGCGTAAACCGCGGAATTCGGATCAGTGCTGACCGATTCATTTGAGCCCAGCAGATATTGACCGGGGCTTCATAGCCAGGTATCAGTCTCTTAAAAGAATTAGTAGTCGGATTGGTCAAGGCAGTAAAACCTCGGCTATGATGCAGTAAACCAGCAATAAACTGATAAGCGATTTTTGACAGCTTATAGCCATTGTTGTCTTCATAAAACAAATTATTGCCTTTTAAATCAAACAGGCTTAAATGCACGTGCATACCTGATCCGTTTATGCCACCAAATGGTTTTGGCATAAATGTCGCATTGATACCATAACTTTGGGCAATTGCTTTGATGGTAGTTTTTAGAGTTATGATATTATCTGCCGTATTTAAGGCATCGGCATAACGAAAATCAATTTCATGCTGCCCTGCTGCAACTTCATGATGACCGGCCTCAATTTTTATATTTAATTCAGATGAAGCTTTGATTACATCCTCCCTGATTTTTGAGGCGACATCGAAAGGAGAAAAATCAAAATAGCCGCCATAATCATGGGGAACAGGTGCCATACTGCTATCTTTTTGCAAAAGAAAAAATTCCAGTTCTGCCCCAACGTTCAAAATCAATCCTTTATCTTCGGCTTTTTTCATCATCTGTTTTAAAATGTAACGCGGATCGCCGATGAATGGTTTTAAGTCTGGACCATAAACATCACAAATTATTCTAGCAGCTTTATTTTCTTTTAAACTCCAAGGCAAAGTGCAGTAAGTTTTTACATCTGGCATCAGTAGCTGATCACTTTCGGCAATTCTGGCAAACCCCTCAATCGAGGAACCGTCAAACCAGATGCCTTTTTCCAAAGCGCCGGACAATTGTTCGGTTGGGATTACAACATCTTTGGGTATACCCAAGATGTCGGTAAACTGCAGATGAATGTACTTAACGTTATCTTTATTTACCTTTTCTAAAAGTGTTTCTTTGCTCATAGTTAATTTTTTTGTTAAGTTTAAAATCAAACAAAAAAGGCGTCAAAAATTATTTTGGACGTCTTTGTCGAGTCTTTTTAGTACGCCTTTGTACTAATCATAGTGTAGCACAAACCAAAAAAAAGTCAACTGTGGATATTTAAGCCATAACATCCTGGGCTAAAATAATGGCTTCGGCTACTTCTTTGAGCGATTTTCGTTTATCCATGCTCTTTTTAACCAAAAGCCGATGAGCCTCTTGCTCGGTTAAGCCGCCGGCTTTAATCAAAATTGCTTTAGCCTTATTGATAATTTTTTGGGTTTCCAACGCTTCTTTCAAAACATTAGTTTCGGAAATCAGTCGAGACACTTCCAAAATTCCGCCAATTTGTTTGGCAATCGTTTCTAAAAAATTAATTTCTTTTCTTGGATATCTTTTTGATTTTTTATGCTGAACATTAATTACGCCGATGACATGATTACGAAAAATTATCGGCACCGATAAAAACCCTTCAAATTTGTCTTCCGGCAAACTGGAAAAAAGCTTAAAGCGCTTATCTTCATAAGCTTTTTTGGAAATGGCGACTGACTTTTTCGTTTCCGCTACCCAGCCGGTAATGCCTTCGCCGACTTTCATTTTAACTCGGGAGAGATTAGAGTGATGGGGATTTTGGGACGCTTTCAAAATTACCTCTTCGCCGGAAATCAAATAAATGAAGCAGGAATCAGCTTTGGTAATTTTGCCGATAATTTTAGCGATGTTATCCAAAATTTCCCGCAAATCAAAGTTGTTGCTGGCGGTTTCAATAATTTCCTGCAAAATCAATAAATTATTTTTGACGTCTAAATTTTGATTTTTGGTGGCCATAATTATTTTCCCTTAAACCAATCGGCGGTCTTTTTAATCCCCTCTTCTAACTTAACTTCCGGCTGCCAACCTAACTCTTTTTTAATTTTGCCAGAGTCAAGACAGCTTCTTTGCTGTTCAACGGCTTTGGCCTCGCCGTGGGTAAATTCTAAGTCCGTTTTAAAATTACCTTTGATTAAATCAGCCAATTGATTAACATCGGTTTCAATGCCGGTACCGACATTATAGATGACATTACTAGCTTTATCTAAAGCAAGCAGATTGGCCCAAACCACATCGCTGACATAAGTATAATCCCGGGTTTGTTTGCCGTCGCCGTTAATTACTGGCACTTGACCAGCCAATAATTTATCACAAAAAATTGCCACCACCCCGGCTTCGCCTTTGGCATTTTGCCGCGGACCATAGACATTGGCATAGCGTAAAATTACATAAGCCAAGCCAAAAATTTCTTGGTAATAATATAAATATTTCTCAATGGCTAGTTTCGCAATGCCATAAGGCGAAAGCGGCTGTTCGGCGTGATTTTCTTTAGTCGGGATATCGGTTGTATCGCCATAAATTGCCCCGCCGGTTGAAGCAAAGATAAATTTTTTAACCCCAAAATTTTTGCAGTTTTCTAAAAGATTAAGCGAACCCAAGATGTTTTGGTTGGCATCCCAAACCGGATTTTCCGCCGATTTGCGAACATCAATTTGGGCGGCAAAATGAAAAACTACTTCCGGTTTTTCAATCGCAAAAATATCAGCCAATTTTTGATCGGTAATATCTAAATTAAAAAATTTAGCTTGGGGGTTTAAATTTTCTTTAAATCCAGTCGCCAGATTATCAATTACTAAAACTTCATGATTTTTGGCAATCAAGGCATCAGTAAGATTACTCCCGATAAACCCGGCACCACCTGTTACCAAAATTTTACTCATATACTAATTTTAAAGTAATAAAACATAATTAGCTAATAATCATTTAATTGATCCAACAGGTGTGCGGGTAAATTTGGTAATTAAGTTTTCAGCGAGATAAGCGAGATAAGTTAGGTCTTGTACTTATCTTGCTAAAAACTTAAAACTTATCTTGCTCAAATTACTTGT
Source organism: Candidatus Buchananbacteria bacterium (assembly GCA_041664165.1). Classification (GTDB taxonomy): domain Bacteria; phylum Patescibacteriota; class Patescibacteriia; order Buchananbacterales; family UBA6539; genus JBAYLH01. The sequence continues at coordinate 99,920 of JBAYLH010000001.1, forward strand.
TTAAAATATTCTATTGTCTTGTCTAACCCTTCATCTAATTTAACACTGGGCTGCCAAGTCAAATTTTGTTTCGCCAAACTGATGTCTGGCCGACGCTGTTTGGGGTCATCGGCCGGCAAAGGCTGATAAACCAATTTACTCGTACTGCCGGTTTTTGTCAATATTTTTTCGGCTAATTCATTCATGGTAAATTCTTCGGGATTGCCTAAATTAACCGGGCCAGTCCAACCATCGGAATTCATCATTTGATATAAGCCTAAAACCATATCAGAAACATAGCAAAAAGACCGGGTCTGCTTGCCGTCGCCGTAAATTGTCATCGCCTCCCCCTTGAGAGCCTGGGTGATAAAATTAGAAACTAATCGGCCATCATCCCAAGACATATTCGGGCCATAAGTGTTAAAAATCCGGACGACTTTAATGGGAATTTTTGCTTCCCGGTGGTAGTCAAAAAATAAAGTCTCGGCACAACGCTTGCCTTCGTCGTAACAGGCTCGCGGACCGATCGGATTAACATTACCATGATAGCTTTCCGGCTGAGGATGAACTTCCGGGTCGCCGTAAACTTCCGAAGTCGAAGCCTGCAAAACCTTAATCCCGCCTAATTTTTTTGATAACTCTAAACAATTAATCGCCCCCAAGACACTAGTTTTAACCGTTTCAACTGGCGTTTTTTGGTAATGAACCGGTGATGCCGGACAAGCTAAGTTATAAATCTGATCGACTTTAACTTTGAAGGGTTCGGTAATGTCATGTTTCAAAAGCGTAAATTTCCGATTATTTAAAAAAGGCTGGATATTTCTTTTTTGGCCAGTAAAAAAATTATCAAGACAAACGACTTGATTACCTTTATCTAATAAAAATTGGCAGAGGTGTGAACCGATGAAGCCGGCTCCGCCGGTAACGAGTATGCGCATAAATTTATACCTAAGTCTGCAGCAAAATAAGCAACTTATCTCGCTTAATACTTATCTCGCTTATCTTGCTTATTAATGTATCTTAAATAATTTTCGATAAAAGAGTCAAGGTCGCCGTCCAAAACCGCTCCGGGATCGGCAGTTTCAAACTTAGTCCGGTGGTCTTTAACCAATTTATACGGCTGCAAAACATACGACCTGATCTGGTTGCCCCATTCAGCCGCTAAGACTTCGCCCCGAATTTCCGCCAGTTCTCTGCCTTTAGCCGACTCTTGCAAACTGGCTAACTTGGCCTGTAAAAGCTTCAAAGCTGTTTTCCGGTTTTGCAGCTGCGATCTTTCGTTTTGGCATTTAACCACAATTCCCGTGGGCAAATGAGTAATCCGCACGGCTGAGTCAGTTGTATTGACGCTTTGGCCGCCATGGCCGCCGGCTCGAAAAACTTCAATTTTCAAATCGCTTTCTTTAATCGGCAATTCTTGCGTTGGCGGCAATTCGGGCATTACTTCGACTAAAGCAAAAGAAGTGTGGCGCATTTTTTCCGCGTCAAAAGGCGAAATCCGGACCAAGCGGTGAACGCCGGCTTCAGCTTTCAAATTACCATAGGCATACGCGCCTAAAATTTCCACCGTCACGCTTTTAACCCCCGCTTCCTGGCCGCGGGTCGAATCAACGACTTTGGCGGTAAAACCTTTTTTTTCGCAATACCTCAAATACATCCGCAAAAGCATCTCCGCCCAGTCTTGAGCTTCCGTGCCGCCGGTGCCGGCGTGAATCGCTAAAATCGCATTGGCGCTGTCGTAATCACCGGAAAACAAGACTAAAAATTCTAAATCGTTAAATTGTTTTTCTAAGCGATCAAACTCCTTTTTCAATTCCGCTTCTAAATTTGAATTTTTTTCTTTTTCCGCCTCTTCGGCTAATTCCAGATTATCGTTAACTTCTTTGGTTAAATTTTCCCAAGAGTTAAAAACCGTTTTAATACTCTCGCTGTGCTGACTAATTTCTTTAGCCTTAAGCTGATCCTGCCAGAAATCCGGCTGGTTCATAACTTTTTCCAATTTTTTTATTTCTAAAGCCAGACCGTCTGAGTCAAAGTAACCTCCGCGTGGCGGAAATTTTTTGTTTCAGCGCTTTTAATTTTTGGATTAATTCTTTCATAATCAACTATTGACAAAATAATCTATTTAATTAACAATACTATTACACTAAATTGCAGTAACTACTGACTAGGTTGTATTGATATACCAGGATATTCCGGAAAGGAAAAAGGTAAATGACTATAGTAATCCCGACGATACTCTTGAGTTTATGGAAATGGGCTATTATCCCACTAGTCATACTCTCTCTAGTAGGGTTTCTCAACAAAATCCAGGAAGGCGGGCCAGAAAAAGGATCCCAGATTTGGGCTCCAATCGCTTGGATATTTACGGTTGCCTGGATACTGATCTTTGTCATCAAGGGGGTCTCTTTCTGACAGTTGGCAATCCTGCCAGCACACTACATCTTTATTTTCCCATCTTCCGAAAGGAAGATTTTTTTTGTTTATTTAATATTATTTACTGACACAGCCCCGGGTTTTATCAAAAATATCGCCGGCGGCGCAAAGACAAAAATTACCGAGTTTGTTGCGGTACCAGCGGCCGTTGCTTTGCAGGCAAATATTTTTTTGCTGGGCGGTTTCGCCTAAAACTTTAACCGGAATGCGCTGGCAGTTTTTAAACTCCAAATCCTGACAAGTCGGGCAGCTGGGACCGTAAATTCCCTGGCAAAAATCTCGGCTGAAACATTCATCTTCGTTGGTGATATTGCCGCAGTTGGTAATTTTAGCGATATATTGCTTTAATAAAATATCCGTTTTACTGCGATAAAAATAAATATACGCGCTGGCAGCCAAGACAAACAAGATAAAAATTGAAAAAATTAAAATTGTCCGACGTGAAACTTTAAGCATATTTTTGAAATTACTATTAATTGCTAGCTAATGACCGGCATTATTTTTTAAATTTTGCTGAGCTGGCGAATTAATCAATGATTTAACCTGATCAAGTACTGTCGCGCCGGATTCACCCTGGTTCAAATTAATCACGTCAATATAAGGCTTAATAAATTTATTAATTAAGGCCGGCAAATAAATCAAGCTAATAATTAAAGGAATGACAATGATTAAGAATTTAACCGCCGTCCAAACTTTGTTCCAGAAAATCCAGCGCTTAATTTCCATTACCATTTCCCGAGTTTCCCGAGAAATTTTTAGATTTTCCGCTAAAAGTTTCTGCAGCTCCTTTTGACTAAAAACATCGGCACCAACCTTTTGGTCCGAATTAGCCTTGGGATTATTAGCTTGGTCAGCCATACTTAATTATTATACTATATTTAGCCAAACCCCGCACCTTAATGGCTGCCATTTCCTAATTTCTATCGGTTGAAGGCAAAACAAAAAAGACCTGTTTCCAAGTCTTTTTTGCTTATTTTATCCTTACAAACCCTTGTCTGTATTGATGTCGGGTGAACTGTTTTTAATTGAATCTTTGCTATACTCGGTAACGGCCGTAATTTGGCTGCCGGTTTTATAGTTAACAAAGAAAGCATCGGAAATATCATCTACTAAGGTAGTCGCCCAGCTGGCGCCGTAAAGAGCAGCGGCGATGTCAGCGGTGGTAACCCATCTCAAAGTGCCATCACCGGCAACGGCGTAAACTTTCGGATCCGTGTTGATTTTAACTAATTTTACACCGGGCCGATAAGTCGCGTTGCCACCAATCAGGTACTTGGCTAAATCAGCGGCGCTAATGGTTTTAACGGTGGAAAAATCGCTATACCAAGTCTTGTAAGTTTTTTCATTCGGAAAAACATAGCGTTTGCCATCTTGGCCAAGATAATAGACTGCCTTGCAGGGATCATTAACACCAGCGTTGGCAGCACAAGCTAACTTGACTAAATCGCCGCCGGCCGCAATTTTTTCGCCAATGACCGCAAACTTAGTGAAATGAGCGGTTGTAGCCGTGATTTTATTGCCAGCGGAGTCAATAGTACCGCCCAAACTGAGCCATTTCTTGGTCGCTTCGTCCCAATAGTTGACCGCTAAAGTCGATTCATTAATCCCTTTAATATTTTCGTCGGAGTAGGTAAAAGTCAAAGTCAACAACTTGTCAAAGGTGGTTATTGCCTGTCCGCCGACCGTGGCCGAAAAGTCATAAACTTGATTGCCAACCACTCCTTTGGCGCTTTCCGGAGCAGTATAACTGGCAGTTGGCGTAATCGTTATTTCCCCGCTGCCGCTGAAAGCGCCGCTTGGGATTGTAATCGCCGCTTTATTATCCGTTAAAGAAACTAAACCCCCTTCGGTGCCGGTAATGGCTTTGGTAATCTTAGCTGCCGGCGCGATTAATTCGATGGTGTCGCTAACCGCTGCCGATTCACCGCCGCCGGTTGACCGAAACTTAACATAGACAGTCTTAACGCCCAAGCCGGAGACTAAAGTCCAGCTGGCTGAAGTTGCATAATTTTGCCAGCTGCCGGCATCGGAAAAATCAGCTTTATTGGCAATTAACATAGTAGCGGCGTTTGTCGCTGATAAAGTAAGCGTGATACCGGTACTTTCCGTCTGAATGTTGCCGCTATCAATTGCTACCGCAGCATTGGTAGGCGTAACTACTACCGGTGCCGCACCGCCGCCACCTCCACCGCCGCCACCGCTGCCCGGAGCACTACACTTGTCGCCGCTAATAGTTAAAGTAACATCTTGACTTGATCCCGAAGTTATACTGATTGACGAAGCCGTGCCGGAACAGCCATCTTGGGCAATTTCCGGTGAAACTTTCATTCGCCAGCCGTCGGCTGCTTGAAAGGTAATATTTGAATCACTGGCCAAACTAATAGTCAAAGTGGAATCTGCATTAATAATAATTGACTCGGCTAAACTGTCGTTGGTAATCGTTAAATTTTTACCATTAGGCAGTAAAAGATTAGTTTCGGCATTAAACGTCAGTGTCGCCGCGGCAGCCAAACCTGGGATGCCGACAGCAAGAGAAAATATTACCAACCCGACTCCTATAAAAAATATTTTCCGCATAACATTATAGTTTAAGGGTAATTAATTTTCTCTTTTTTAATTACAGCGACCAGCCGAGCAAACTAAGCTAGGGGTGGCAACATCAATATAACAATTATAATAAGCACCGTTGCTGGCAGCTAATTCTAAACAGCCATTAGTAACCGGAGCGGCGCTGCCGTCGTTAATATCGCCGATACTGACTGTTGAAGTCGAGCTAGTCCGATCCCGAGAAAATATTCCCGGCGTAGTTGTCGGAGCAGAACTCGTTGATAAATCAAAAATTGTCCCGCCGGCCTTTATATAGCTGCCGACTGTCAGACTGCCTCCGGCGCTAACGGCACCCTGAGTGTAAAGCCCGCCGGTCGATGAAGCGTTGCCGATAACCGTCAAATCATTACTGGCATACAAAGAAGTCGTGGTCGCGCTGCCGCCAACTGATAAATTGCCGCTGGTAAGAGTGATGTCGCCCGAACCGACAGTAATGCTACTGCCGATAGTCGTTGCCGCGTAAACAACCGTCATAACAAAAAGCGATGCGATCAGCACCACCATTACACTTTTAAGAAACGATGACCATTTTGAAAATTGTTTCTTAATCTCCATAATTTTTTGGATTAAAAAATTAATTAAATTAAATTATATATAAAAATGTTTTTGTTTCATCCATATTATACCAAAAAAAGTAAAAAAAGTAAAAATACAAAAAGCTGTGGATATCTCTAGCCACAGCTTTTCCCTATTTTATTGAGTATTTTAACTATTTTTGACGGTTAAAGCCTTTAATTGCCTAAAATTTGCCAAAAACTTAATTCCTTCATAAGCCCCAACAAAGATGCCGGTATAGAATAAATCCCCCAACAAAGTGGCTCGGAAAAAAGGAATCGCCGCGATGAAACAGTCAACTAAGCCAAGCAAATCTTTGGTGTACCAGGAGGCAAACTGCCAAACTGCAAAATTAGTGGCGATAAAAAACAAAACCGAGGCAAAAATACTGGCTGCCATCACCACTTCAACATTCTTATGTTTTTTGATTAAGCTGGCAACTAAGCCCGTAATAACGTAGCTGCCATAAACTACCAGCATCAAAGGCAGCGAATAAAAACCGATGAACAGATCGCCTAAAGCCATGGCGGCAATCGGCAAAAAAACGGCATAGCTCCGACCCAAATAAAAACCGGCAAAAATAGCAATGGCGGCAATCGGCGCAAAGTTGCCAAGATGAGGTAAAATTCGACAAGCCACCCCCAGGGCGATCAAAATGATTGAAATAATGATTTTTGTTGTTTTGTCCATACAATTTTAATGTTTTATCAAATTAAATTGGTTTGAAACATATTTCCACTCGACAATATCTCCCGCTTTTAATTGATAGTTGCTGGCACCGATCTCCGCATAAACATTATTGACCCAATAATGCCAAAACCGATTAGTCTTATTATTGTTAGCAATTTTATTGATTGATTCGACTAAAACCCCGAGTTCGCCGCCATAGTCCTTGTAGCTAAACTCCAGCTTATTTTCGGCGGTAATTTTTTTTAGCAACTCAAAAACCGAACTATTCTCGGCTAAAGCGATGCTATTGAAAGTCTGGACTTCACCGTTACCGAAATCAAGCATTAAATTGACCTTAATTTCTTGGTTTGCCTGGTTTTTTGGCTGTTTATTGATCCAGCCATCGGCCGGAGCCAAAACCTGCTGGCCAAAATAAAAACCGGCAAAAAAGATAGCCAGGGCTAATATAATTTTAGCAATCAGTTTCATCTTAGTTAGCTTTAATTTTATTGCGACTTATTAATAATTTTACTGCAAAAAAGGCAAATAAGCAAACAATTATCCCGGCTAAAATTTCCGCCCAAAGCGGCAAACCCCAGACATAAAGCGTCAGCGGGATCTTTACGCCCGTAGCCGCTGCTAATCCCCCGCTCGCCAAAGGCCGGGCCACGACCGAAAGATTAGTGCTAAATATCCCCGGCCGTTTCGGGTTAACGATAACTTTGATCAGCTGGCTGCCGTCGGGATCAAGCCGAAAATCAGCCGGACTGATTTTAATTTCCGAATTCAAGCCGTCGGGATAAACCTGATACAGCGCCGGTTCGGAACTGACGTTAAAAATCAAAACTTCCGTTTCCGTTGAAAAATTTACCAGGGCTTTGAAACTAAGCTCATTCGGCTTGACCCCGATGCCGATGGCTTGCGCCGACTGGCTGACCATCAAACTAAAAAACAGAGCTAGCGCTAATACTACAAATTTTTGGCAGAACCAAATCATAGCCTAAAGTAAACTATTGAACCTGGGCCCAAAAAATTACTTCCCCGGTTTTGATGCCAAAACCCAGGTAATTGCCCGGCACTGCCAAAACGACATCCTGGTTTTTACTTTCCTGGCTGGCCAAGTTTAAAAAGTAGCCGGACCATAGACTGCTGCCAATTGAAACATTTCGAGTAAAAACCGGGTCGCCGGTAACTGACGAAGTAATTCTTAAGTTAACCGTACCCAAATTATTTAAAGTGATGGTTTGGCTGGCACTTTTTCCCGGCTGGACTTTGCCGAAATCAAGCTGGCTGGGAGTAACTTCAAAAATGATCGCTTCCCCGCCGATCCGGCCGCGGCCGCCCTGGTCAACTTCGACTTGCAAACCGACATTTTGCGAAACGCCGCTGCCAACCGAAATTATTGCCTGATTGCTCCGGATGTAATTTTCCTTTTCCGCCGCTAAAGTGTAATAACCCGCCGGCAGCGCCATCACCACCTGGCCGGAAACGTCAGTTTGGTATTCTTTATCGCCGCCGAAAACTATCGCGCCGGAAATCGGCTGCCAGTCCGACTGGCTGAAATATTTTACCGTTACGGTAATGCTTTCTCCCGGGTCAGTCTGATTTTTGCTGACAGTCAGGCTCAAGGGCTTATCGTAATCCGGATAAGCCGGAGCGTTGGTGTCGACATCATAATAAATTAAAACTTCGTCATTAGCCTGCAGATTATATTGCTCCAAACCGGAATCCGAAGGCTTATTATTTATCAAATACATCCAATAAGCCGGCGAACTGCCCGCCACGCCATTGATTGAATCAAGAAAAAAAGTGCCATAAGTCCGGTTGCCGGCAAAATTGTAATGACAAGAGACTGAACCGGCGACTAATAAATCATAAGCCGTCAAACCATTTAAAAACTTATCGCAAATTGCCCCAGTCTGGCCTTCGATCCGAAAATGATATTGACCGGTTGGCTCTTGGCTGTCGCCGCTAGCACCAGCGTTAAAATGAGCTAAAGGCAAAGTCCGGCCCGATAAGGCCAAAACCGCATCCTGCGTCGCCAGCAAATTAGCGCCGGCATTAGTTTCGGTTCGGCCAAAAGAACCGTCGGCATTTTGCCGGGCGGAAATATAGCTAATCGGATTATTGTTTCCTTTGACCCATTGCTCCGGATTTTGACCGGCTTTGCGGATCGCCCAAACCACCCAGCTGGTTGAATTGGCATCGGATGAATTGTCAGCCGCCCAGCCAAAACCGCCGTCAGCATTTTGGGCTGAAGTTAAATAGCTTAAAGCATTAGTAACAGTCGAATTGCTGGCATTAACGCCGGCTTCCAGCAAAGCGATAGTAACGATAGCGGTGCTGTTGGTATCGCTGTCAATGCCGATGTTATAGCCCCAGCCGCCGTCAGGATTTTGTTTTGACAGCAAATAATTTTTGGCGCCGACAATTTCCGTACCCGTTAAACTCTGGCCGGCGGAAGATAAAGCTAAAATGCCAAAACTATCGTCCATCAGCATTTGACTGTCGCCAATTTGGCTATTTTGGTAAAAGCCTTTCAAGGCGGCAACGTAATCAATATTGCCGAAATCAGCCGGATTTTGACCCAGCGCCGAAACGGCCAAAATGGTTTTGGCGTAGTCTAACGGCGTATTGTCAGTTGATTTGAGGTAATCCGAAGCGATGTCGGAAGCGCCGGCCGCCACCAAAGCCATGGTCACCCAAGGCGCCTGGCTTGATTGTTTTAAATAAGTGATTGAATCTTGGCTGATGTCAGCCGAGACAATGGCCGGCTGAAAAACCGATAAAACCACGGCCGCAGCCAATAAAATAGTAATGATTTTGTTTTTCATATAAACAAAAAATCTCCCGTTTCGAGAGAGTTTGGTCATAAAGTCTGCCTAAATTAGCGACTTTCACCTGCTCTTAGCCTCGAAGAGTTTAGTGAATTAATCAGTTTTGATTTTCGCGACCTGGCTTAGTCTTGGCACTAGCCTTGACTTCACAGTTGCGGGTCAGCGGAGGATTGGTTAGAAACAAGTAGTTTAGTAACATGTAACATGTTTCTTGTCACTTGTCTCTAAATTTACCTCACTTCGGAAAATCAAAACTCTTTGTTAAAGGTAGCTTAAGTTTAGACGGCAAAAATTTTAATGTCAAATCTGACTGTGGATAAATAGAAAAACTCTAAATCCTAATACCTACCTTTGGTATGAAGGATTTCGTGCTTAGAATTTTAGTCCTCTATCCCTTTCCTGGCTAATAAACCGGCTTGATACGGGTGTTTAATTTCTTTCATTTCCGTCACGTAGTCGGCCAGCTTGATTAATTCTTTTGGTGCCCGGCGGCCGGTCAAAACTAATTCAACGCCAGCCGGCTTACTTTTCATCAGTTGAACTATTTCTTTAACCGAAATTAATTTAAAAAATAACGCCAAAAAAATTTCATCCAAAATCACCAAGTCAAACTTACCGGATTTGAATATCTTTTTTGCCCAATTCAGCGCTCTTTTGGCTAAAATTTTATCTTGAGCCGTGCCTTTTTGGTAAATATAAGTCTTTTGGCCAAAGCGCTTAATTGTTACTTCCGGTAATCGTTTTAAGCTATCCAGCTCACTATACTGCTGGGCTTTGAGAAACTGAACCAGATAAACCTGATAACCGGCGCCAATCGCCCGCAAAGCCAAGCCTAAAGCGGCCGTGGTTTTGCCCTTGCCGTCGCCGGTATAAATATGGATTTTGCCTAATTGAGATTTCATATCTTAACTATAAGGAGAATTGACAACTCTTAACAAGAATGCTAGCCTATAGTTGCATTAATCGTTCTTTGTTTTGTATATCCCAGGATTTGTTCCTAATAAGGATCTTATTTTCAAGCTGGGCTGGTTAAAACAAACCAGAATGCAAACTTTCGATGCCTTCGTTTACTAAACGGAATGCAGCGAGGTATAAAATTCGTCTCTATCTCTTGGGCAGGTCTTTCAAAGGCCGATCCGAGAGAGGGACGAATTTTTTTTATAAAAACTACAAGTCATCTTCGGTAATCACCTTGATCCCATTTTGCAAAAGCAATGCCGTCAAAACACCGTTGCCGTTAACTAAAGTTTTGGCGAATGTGCCGTCATACGTTTTGCCGCAACCGCAAGACGGGCTTTTGGCTTTTAAAATTGCCGATTTGGCTCCGCTTAATTTGGCAATTTCTAAAATTTCTTTGGCCCCGGAAATAAATTTTGAAGAAACGTCGCTGCCGTCCGGCTCAATTACCTTTGTTTCGCCGCTTAAAACTTTTTCCCCCAACCCGCCTAAAATTTCGGCATCCGGCCGCGGCGTGGCAAAACCGCCGTAAATTTCCGGACAAACCGGAATAAAACCTTTGCCTTTCAAAAAAACCAAAACTTTTTGGTTTAAGCGATTGCCGCCTTTGTAATCGCAATTAAGACCCAAAAGGCAGGCACTGACTAAAATTTTTTCTTTTTTTACCATACCTCCCTATTATAGACAAACGGCCATAAGAAAACAAATCCCCGCCTAAAAACCTAGTTTTTAACATCGCCATTTGGCTTATCTAAAAGTGCAAAATGTGTATGTTGCACTTCGGACCAGAATGCAGGTACATAAGCTTGACAAAAAAATAAAAAACTTGTATTATCTAATATCAGTTCTTTGATAATAAAATGGCTAATTTTACCGACTTAAGGCTTAATTCCTTGAATAGTTCAGGAAACTAAGCCCTTAGCCGGTGAAATTGGTTTCATCGGAAATACTGAGGGTTTTTCTCTAAAAATCACGGCAGGAGAGGAGGAAATGGTAATAACGCCGCCTATTTGAAGGTTTCAAAGAGAGAAAGACTGCGAGAGAGAGTGAGAGATTTAGAGAGAGGAGTACGGCTATGTCGTACCAAAAGAAGCTCGAGAGAGCAGAAGCGATAGTCGCAGAACACAACGAAAGTGCCGGCGACGAAGGCAAAGTGGATTGGGAAAGTTTCCTGGCCAAGCTGAAAGGGACGGGCGGCACAACCGAGGCAACCTTAAACAGTTGCACCTGGGAAGACTTACAGGAATGCGGCCTGCCCAAGATGCTGGCGCGAGCGGTTGCCAAGGTTTTCCGCACTGAAGAAGGCGAGGGTAAGAAAACGCTGATCACGGTAAATAAGGCTCAAGCCATGCCCGTCGCGGAATTGGTCGAGCACTATGACCCGCGTGAGGCGGACAATCCCGTAGGCAAGCGGCTGGCCGAAATAACGAAAGACCAGCCCTGCATCGTCTTCAACGCGGACGGCACGGTCAACGTCGAAGCATCAACACAGCTCGTGAATGAGCTGCGGGACAATCTCCCAGCGAGGGAAACCTTCGTCGTTGATGGACGGCCCCAAAAGGTCTTTCGCATCGGCGAACGGCCGGATCAGGTGGCGGATGAAAACCCGCTTTGGCCGGGTCGAATGTTGCGACCGAACGGTGACTGCGACCAAACCAACCGGAGTTGGACTGGCGTTCCCGACGAAGTGCGTGCCTTGATCTACTTGGCGCGCACCGAGACGAACGAACTCAATTCCGTGGGTGTGATGGAAGCCAATGCGGTTTTGGATCTGGCAACCGGCGACAACGCCGCGGATAAGATTCGCCAGCACTTTCCTAAAGCGTCGGTCAAGTACGACGAGCTGAAAGCGATTGGCAACCTGCCATCGCTCAAGCTTGCCCGGACCGGTAGCAGCGGTAGTAGTGCAGCAAATCAGCCGTTTACCCACAGGAACCGGATATTCTAAGGGACGGCCACAACCGGCAGGGGGGGGACGAGTTTATTCTTCGTCCTCTCCCCTGCCAACTGAAAGGAGTTCTGCGATGAACACAAACGACCCATTTACGGGGTTTAGTGGCAACCCCATAATGAGAATCAATGACTTGGCCTGTACGCTGAATATGCCGCGCCGACTACAACAACGATTCAGCGCGGATCAGCGGGAAGTTGCTCAAAGTTTGCCGGAACGCAATCGGCGAGCGGCTTTCGTAGTCGACGAATACCCGGCTTGTCCCGACAACTGGATGCGCGGTTCAGCCAAAGAAGCCAGCTACTTCGTGCCGGTTTTAGCCGATCACGGTCTGTGGCTAGATTTCAACGACAACAAAGATCACAGCCACCACGTGGCGGCAGTGATCTCGATTCAGGGAGTCAACGCCATCACCGGCCAGCCGACCAGCGACATGTACCTTGAGCAGTACCGAGACAATTGCCCGGTACACCAGATTCCGTTCGGACACGAACGCTTCTGTGAGAAGTGCGGATACAAATGGGAAGCCCAGAACTATCTGGCCGGCAATGCTCAATCCAATGGCTACTTCTGGTTGGATGGCTTTCGGGCCAAGGACGGAGAGACCAGGCAGTTTTACTTCACCGAAGAGACACTCCGTGGAGTTGCGGCCCAAATCCTCGGCAGTGAGAGAGTTTTTGCCATCGGCATCGCCTTTTTCCTCAGCAAGGAACCAAAGCCGCAGCCAGTGGTAGCTGACGCCTACGGTTATTTAGGCGGCGGCGCGATGCGAGGCTTCCTTTCGTCCTTCAATGAAAGAACGTTGGGTATACCTGATTTCCAGGAACGGACTTTGGAAATTGCTGCCGGAGCCAAAATCAATCAACGGATCCACCCTGATCCAGAGAGCCTGGATTTTTGGCAGCCTGAACCCGCCGGAGTAATCTACGTCAACTACGTGGATGCCGAAACCGGCTGGCAAATCGTTACTGCCGGTAAACGCGACCTCGAGGCTCAAGGCGAAGGGTTCATGAGTACTCTCAAGGTTGGCGTGCAAACCTAGTAGAACCATCAGTATTAAATTAAAGGGGTGCTTTGGCATAAGCTAGCACCCCTGTTTTTTTTAAACAATAAGAAAACAAATCCCCGCCTAGAAGGATTTGTCTCTTTGTTAATTAATTCTTATCCTAAAACTAGGATTAGCCGCATTTAGAAAAACCGCAAGACCGGCACTTGAGACAGCCTTCCGCAATCTCTAGGATATTGCCACATTCCGGGCATTCCGGCGCTTCGCCGTAATCAGCAATGGTGCGCTTAATATTCAAGCCGTTGCCATTTTTGGCGGCTGGCACCGCTTTATTCATTGAATCTTTGGAAACATGGCTGCCGTTATGAAATTCCAAGCCTAAGGCCGGCTGGTTTTGCGTGATATGGCGTTCTAAAATCTGGGCAATCGCGTCAGGCAGCGATAAAATCATGCCGCCTTCGCTCCACGACGGCATCGGCCCGCGAATGCCTTTGATTTGTTTGATAACCTCTTCCGGCGGAATTCCGGCCCGCAAAGCCAAAGAAATTAAGCGGCAGACCGCTTCCGATTTGGCCGAGAAAAATCCGCCCGCTTTACCGATGGTGGCAAAAACCTCAAACGGCCGACCGGTTTCATCGTCATTAATCGTAACGTATAAATCGCCGTAAGAAGTATTGATCTTATAAGTCGTGCCTCGCATCGCCATTGGCCGTTCCCGCTTATAAAAAGGCTTGGCCGCGGCTTCTTCTTTGGGCTTGGCCGCGGTGCCGGCGGTTAAAACTTGAACGTCGCGGCTGCCGTCGCGATAAATCGTTATCCCCTTGCAGCCGGTTTCATAAGCCAAAAGGTAAGCCTTGGCAATATCTTCCACCGTCGCGCTGTGCGGAAAATTAATGGTTTTCGAAACCGCGTTATCGATATATTTTTGAAAAATACTCTGCATCCGGATATGCCATTCCGGGCTGATATCATGAGCCGTCACAAAAATTCTTTTGACTTCGTCGGGCACTTCGGAAAATTCATTGATCGAACCGGCTTTAGAAATTTTTTCCATCAATTCTTTGGAATAAAAACCCCTTTCTTTGGCAATAGCTTCAAAATAAGGATTAACTTCCATTAATTCAACCCAGTCGTCACCTTTGCGGCCGATATGAGACTTGCGGATATAGGCTAGGGCAAAAAGCGGCTCGATGCCGGAAGAACAAGAAGCAATAATGCTTAAAGTGCCGGTTGGCGCAATGGTCGTCCGGGTCGCGTTTCTAATTCCCTGGCTTTCCGGCGTATCGTAAATACTGCCTTCAAAATTGGGAAAAACGCCTTTTTCTTTGGCTAAAGCAATGGAAGTAACGTCAGCGGTGTCTTTGATAAATTTCATCACTTTTTCCGCCAAATTGATCGCTTCGGAAGAATTGTAAGCAATACCCAAATCAACCAGCAGGTCGGCCCAGCCCATCACGCCCAGCCCGATTTTGCGGTTGCTGCGAGTCATGTCGGCAATCTCTTTGATCGGGTACTGATTCATGTCGATGACATCATCGAGGAACCGAACAGCGGTTTTAACCACTTCGCCGAGCCTCTCCCAGTCAATTTTTCCTTCGTTAATGAATTTGGCCAGATTAATCGAGCCTAAATTGCAGGATTCATACGGTAACAGCGGCTGTTCACCGCAAGGATTGGTGCTTTCAATGGCGCCGACATGAGGCGTTGGATTAAGCTTGTTAATCGAATCAATAAAAACCACGCCGGGATCGCCATTTTTCCAGGCATGGTTGACGATTTTATCCCAAACTTCCTTAGCTTTCAATTTTTTCGCCACCTGGCCGTCATGCGGATTAATCAATTCATATTCATCGTCTTTATCCAAAGCCTGCATGAATTTATCAGTGATGGCCACGGACAAATTGAAATTATTAAGCTTATCGCTTTGCTCTTTGGCGGAAATAAAAGCTAAAATATCGGGATGATCAACCCGTAAAATTCCCATGTTGGCCCCGCGGCGAGTTCCGCCCTGCTTAATCGTTTCCGTGGCGGCGTCAAAAACCGTCATGAAAGAAATCGGACCGGAAGCTAAGCCGCTGGTTGACCGCACCGGGTCTTTCGCCGGCCGGAGCCGGGAAAAAGAAAAACCCGTGCCGCCGCCGGATTTATGAATCAAAGCCGTATTTTTAATCGCGCCGAAAATTCCTTCCATTGAGTCGTCAACCGGCAAAACAAAGCAGGCGGAAAGCTGGCCGAGTTTGGTGCCGGCGCCGGAAAACGTCGGGCTGTTGGGCAAAAACTCCAAATTTACCATGATTTCCAAAAAAGCCCGCTCTAATTCCTCTTTTTTCTCTTTAGAAACGCTAGTGTATTTATCCTCAGCTTTAATAATGTAACCGGAAACCCGCTTGAACATCTCCATCGGCTTTTCCACCACCTTGCCTTCGTCATCTTTCAAAAGATAACGGCTTTCCAGCACTTTTAAAGCATTTTTAGTTAATTTTAATTTTGGTTCACCAATGCCTAAAATCATAAAAATTCAATATTTTAACCGCTTTTTAAGCGAACAAAAAATAAGACATAGTCTTGCCTTATTTAAAATTTTAAAACCAGCCGCCTCTTTTTATTTTTTCCGCTTTTATTTTTTCCGCCGGTAGGCGGGCTTTTTATTTGGCTTTTATATTTTACTTTTAAATTTTATTTTTGTCTAATTTCTTGCCTTGACTCCTCTATTTCGGCCGCTATTTCATCTTTTTCCGAATGAAGGCGGGCCTGCCCCGCCGAAATCCACTAAACTTCACTTACTTCATCTTTTTCCGAATGAAGGCGGGCTTACCGCGCCGAAATCCACTAAAACTTCAATTACTTCATCTTTTTCCGAATGAAGGCGGGAATTTCCAATTCCTCTTCTTCCGCGGATTTTTCCGGCTCTTTGACAAAAAGCTTTCGAACCGGTTTTTTCGAAATTCGGGCAACATCGCTTAGCTCTTCTTTCTGAGTCTGAGTTTCGATAAAGTCGCTGGGAACATAGGCTGACTCGCGGTTTCTCACGACATCAGAAGCCACTTTATTTTCCCGCTCCGAAAAGCCGGTCGCAATCACGGTAATTTTAACCTCATCTTTCATCTCATCATCAATCACTGCTCCAAAAATTATTTTAGCGCCGGAATCGGCGGATTGGGTAATGATTTTGGCGGCTTCGTTGACTTCATGCATCCCTAAAGACGGTCCGCCGACAATGGTAAACAAAATTCCCTTGGCTCCGTCGATAGAAAGCTCAAGCAAGGGGCTAGAAATCGCCTGTTTGGCCGCCTGGGTCGCCCGGTTATCGCCGCTGCCTTGGCCAATACCCATCAAAGCCGAACCGGTTTCTTTCATAATCGCCTTAACATCGGCAAAATCAACATTAATCAAGCCGGGAACCGTAATAATTTCAGCAATCCCCTGGACTCCCTGGCGTAAAACGTCATCACAAATTTTAAAAGCTTCCAAAAGCGAAGTTTTTTTATCAATAATTTGCAGCAGCCGGTCGTTAGGAATAGTAATAATCGCATCGACTTTATCTTTAAGTTCGCGCAAACCGGCTTCGGCAATTTCCCGGCGCTGAGCGCCTTCAAAAGTAAAAGGCTTGGTCACGACCGCCACGGTTAGCGCGCCCATTTCTTTGCCCAGCTGAGCGACAATCGGCGCGGCGCCAGTCCCGGTTCCGCCGCCTAAGCCGCAAGTAACAAAAACCATGTCAGCGCCTTTAATCAAATCCCTGATTTCATTTTGATTTTCTTCGGCGGATTTGGCGCCGACTTCCGGATCCATACCTGCGCCTAAGCCGCGGGTGGTCGTTTTGCCAATATGCAATTTAGTGTTGGCCTGAGAATGATGCAAGGCCTGAACGTCAGTATTAATGGCTAGAAAATCAACGCCCTTAATTTTTGAGCGGACCATCCGATTAATCGCCGAGCCGCCGGAGCCGCCAACGCCAACCACTTTAATTTTAGCAAAAGTTTCTATTTCTGGTTTAATTTCGGCCATAGATTAAGGAATTATCTTTTTAAACCACTTCTTAGTTTGTTTAGTAACGCCTTTAAAATTAGAAAAATAATTTAATAGTTTGCCAAAGCCTTTCTTTCCCCGGCTGCTTTGGAGCTGGCTGCCCCAAATGACCAAGCCAATGGCCGTCGAAAAAGACGGATCATTAACTTTATCAATCGCACTGGTGATATTCAACGGCCGGCCGATGCTGGCTGGCAGCCGCAATTTGCTTTTGGCGGCTTCGGTTAAATTATTGAGCTTGGCGCCGCCGCCGGTTAGGACTACGCCTGCGGGTAGCTTACCACTTTTATCAACCTTTTTCAATTCAGCATCGATCTTTTCAAAAATTTCTTCCACCCGGGCTTCCGTGATTTCGGCGACATATTTCCGGGAGACAAAATTGCTCTCCGAGCCTTCCAATTCGCCGATATCAATTTCGTCTTTTTTGCCGATATTTTGGGAAAAAGCCGTGCCGTATTCCAATTTTATTTTTTCCGCCGTGTCGATAGGAATTCTTAAACCAATAGCGATGTCTGACGTAATATGGTCGGAACCGACCGGCAAAACTGCCGTGTGTAAAATATCTCCTTCTTCAAAAAC
The DNA here is from genome assembly GCA_041664165.1 of Candidatus Buchananbacteria bacterium. Taxonomy (GTDB): domain Bacteria; phylum Patescibacteriota; class Patescibacteriia; order Buchananbacterales; family UBA6539; genus JBAYLH01. The sequence goes on from JBAYLH010000001.1 coordinate 117,525, forward strand.
CGCCAGGCTGGTGGTTGAACCGCCGATATTAATCACCGCAACGCCGAGCTCTTTTTGCCGGTTAGTTACCACGGCTTCTGACGTGGCTAAAACCGATAAAACCAAATCTTCAATATTGACGCTGGTGCGGTAAATCGCTTTGGTTAAATTTTTAATCTGGGAACTTAAGCCCTGAATAATCTGGGTATCGACTTCCAGTCTGACGCCGGTCATCCCTAGCGGATCTTTAATGCCGATTTGCCCGTCAACGGTAAAACTTTTTGGAATAACGTGTAAAATTTCATAATTAGGCGGCGTGGCCACGGTTCGGGCAGCTTCAATTGAACGCTCAATGTCATCTTCGGAAATTTCTCCGTCCGAGCGGGCAACGGCAATCACGCCCCGGCTTTCCTGAGAAATGATATGACTGCCGGAAATTCCGACCCAGGCATTTTGAACCGGAACGCCGACCATTCTTTCGGCTTTTTCCAGACAGGCTGAAATCGAAGAAACCGCATCTTCAATGCTGCTGATGATGCCTTTGCTAATGCCGTCGGCCGGCACTTCGGCCGCGGCGATAATATGGATTTTTTCCAAATCGCCGACGCTTTGGCCGACAGCCAGCCGAATCGTATTTGAGCCGATATCTAAACCGGTGATTAATTCTTGTTCTGCCATAAAGTTAGCTTGTAGTTTTTAGTTATTAGCTATTAGTTTACAGGAGGATAAACTCCCTAGTAAAACTATTCACTAAACTATTACTTACTAAATATTTTAACATAAAAGCGGCAAACCGACAACCACCTCGATCAAGTCCTAAATTCTAATACCTAAATCCTAAACAAATTCTAAATCATAAATTCCAATTTTCCAAACGGTTTAGGATTTGTGATTTTGGAAATTGTAATTTGTTTATGATTTAGGATTTAATGCTTAGGATTTTACTCTCCAGCTGCCTCATTACCTCACTTTCCTTGGGCTTTTCGTGATTATAGCCCAAAAGGTGCAAAAAACCATGGGTGACCAAAAGTTGCAGCTCCTTTTCCAAAGCCTGGCCGGCTTGCCGCGCCTGAATTTGAGCCTGAGGCAGGCAAATAATGATTTCCCCTAAATAGCTGTCATCGCCGAAATTAAATTTGTCGCGGCTGTCTTTTTCGCCGAAACTCAAGACGTCGGTAACTTTATTAATTTTGCGGTAAATCAAATTAAGCTTTTTCATTTCTGACCGGCCGACTAAGCCGACGGAAAGCTCCAGCCGTTTTTTGATTTTTAAAGATTTCTCAATTTTTTTAAACCACTGCCGCCAGAAGCAATTTTTAATCCCCTTGCCGATTTTCTGATTGACCAAAAAATTAATCATCGCTTAAGGCGTTAATCTAAAACTTTTTACCATAATCTGAAAAGTCGTAAAGAAATTTGTCTCCGTAAAGCTGCCGGTATTATAAGTCAGGATGTAAACTCGGCTATTATCGCCGTCTTTCATCAGATAATAACTCAAATTATCGGGGCTGCGCAAGCCTGAAGCATCATTAACCCTGATGTTAGTAACAGTAGCCGGATCAATTTCCGGAAATTGCTTTTTATACCAATCAATTGAGGCGAGATTTTCTGAATTAGAAATGACTAAAACTTCAATGAACTCCCCGGTAGCCGACACAAATAAAACTTCGCTTTTTTGAGGGTCTTGCTCCCGAACCGTCCAGTTTACCGGATAAACAATTGAGTAAAACTGGTGGCTGTAAGCCGAAAATAAATTTGAGGCGGCTAAGCTGCCGGCAATTTTAGTCGGATCGTAGCCATTCAAAAGTTCCGAACCGTCGGCATAACCGTCGCCGTCAGTATCCGCGACGGCCGAATTGGTACCATATAAGCTTTCTTCAGCGGCGGTTAAACCGTCGTTGTCGCTATCCAAAGCGGTCGGCAGCGGCTGAGGCCGGGAATAATTGGTATTAAGATTGGCGTTACTGTTCAAATTGGCAGTAGTGCTGGGGGTTTCGTTAGTATTAGCATTGGCTGCCTCATTGGTATTCAGGTTGGCGTTACTGTTTAAATTTTCGTTAAGGGGCGGATTATTGGTGTTGCTATTGGCGTTTTGATTTTCTGAGTTGGCATTAACCATCGGCTGGAGCCGGTTTTTCTTCAAATTTTCATTTAGATAAAAAGCCGCGACGGCCAAACCGCCAATGACTAAAATGCCGATAATGATAATGATGATTAAGCCGGAGTTTTTCTTTTTCGGCGCCACATAAAACCGTTCCGGCATGACGTGAATCTGTTTGATTAATTCAGGATCGGCGGTAAAATTTTTATTTAATTTTTGTTTTTTTTCTTTAAACATAAAAACCGGTTGCTTTAGTCAATTGCGCCTAATTAGTTTAGCACCAATTACGGAACTTTCAAAAATTTACCCGGACCTTTGGGATCATAGCCGTTCCTCACTTCATCGCCGTCTTTAAAGCCATCGCCGTCAGTGTCGGGATTATTCGGGTCAGTTTCAAAAACTTTGACTTCATCCCGGTCGGTTAAGCCGTCTTTATCCGTATCAACTTCATTGGGGTTGGTGCCATACATTCTTTCTTCTTCGTCGGTCAGACCGTCATAATCAGAATCCACGGCCGCAACTGGCTGATTGATATCGGTTCCGGAATTGCCACTAGCTGGCTGGTTAGTATTAACTGGATTGCTATTTCCCGCCGGCTGATTTTGATTGCCCGCGGTTTGGCCGGACGGCGTTGCCGCTTTCGGCTGAGTCATTAATTTATAGCCATAAAACCCGGCCGCGCTAACCGCGCCGCCAATCAGCAAAACCAGCAAAACTAAAACAATAACTTTTTTATACTGCTTGAAAAACGGCTCTTTACTAACAGCTTTGGCGGCCGGTTTAATCGCCGGCGGGACTGGAATTTGCGCGCCTAAAACCGGCGCCGCTTTTGGCTCGGCCGGACCCCGGAAAGCCGGTTCGATTTTTTCCAAATCAGCTAAAATATCTTCGGGTTCGCTTGGCTTTAACGGCACTGGATCGTTAATCGGCGAAACCGGACTGCCCGTTGGCAAATTTTGCGGCGGTAATCCCGCGTTAGCTGGTTTTTGATCAAACATAGATTTCTAAATTATTTTAATTAATGGGTAAATTTATAACGGCAAAACGTATGGCTGCTAGTATATCCCGGAGTAACCGGACCGGCCCAAATTGTTCTGGGCTGCCAGCCGACATTGGAATATTTTGGCAAGTATAATCGGTTAAAAATCTGCTGAGTGGCGCCGGCGGCATAACTTATCCCCCAGGAACTGTCGTCAAAACCAACTCCTTTCCAATCCCCTATGCCCAGCGGTTCGGCGCTAATATCGGAATTTTCAATTAACCAGCAAGTAACCGGAAACGGCAAATCAGAGGCGCTATGGCCGAACGACGAAAGAGTCCGATTGGGTCCGGAAATAGCAGTACAAAGGCCGCTGTCCAAAAAATTAGCAATCGCCCCTCGAACTTCCCGAGTCGTGCTCGGCGCCATGCGGTGATAAGCTTCAATGGCAATGACGTTTTGGCCGGACAAGAGATAATCATTAAGATTAAACAAAACGCCGCCTTTGCTTGAATCGCTTTGATTGGGCTGATTTTGGGAAGCCAAAGTCTGATCCGGAGTAATCGGCACCGCCGTCGGATTATAGGCCGGATCGGTCGGCAAATATAAATTACCCGTTACCAAGCGGCCGTTGATATAAACATTAAAATAATCTTGAGCACCGAAAATCGCCAAACAACTGTTGGTAGCATTACAGCTGCCGCCCTGGCAGGTATCATAGGTTACGGTGCTACCGGTGCCACAAATCCAACCATTGGTTTTACTGCCGGTATGCGAAGAACCGGAGGTACAGCCAACGGCGCAAATATTATCGCCGTCAAAATCATTATCCGGATCATAAGGGCAAAAATCCATATTGTCGCACAAGCCGTCTTTGTCCGCATTGGCGCAGGAAACGCAAACGCCGGAATTGTCGCAGACACAGCTATTGCCGGTACAACCGACATTATCATCGCGGCACTGATCAGCGCCATTAGTATCCGGCTGAAAACCGGTAATTTGGTTACATTGATAATTCGTGCCGCTCAAAGCCGTACATTGCTGACATTTCGGACAAGGATCGGTTGACGGTACGACGCAGTTATAAACATTCCCCTGCTGGCTACAAGTCGCACACGAACCACAGCTGCCGCCGGACTGGCAGGCATAAGTCGTGCCGTTGCACAAACCGCAGCTGCCGCAGACATTATTATCGGGAGTATATTGGCAAATCTTACTGGCCGAACAAGTGGCAATGGCACAAACGCCCGGCAAAGAACAATCGTTGGCGTTTTGGCAGCAGGTTCCGCCTGACCCGGGCTGACCGGCACAAACCGGATTAGCGCAGCTTTTATTGCAATCGATATTAAAATTAGCCGTCACTTTCAGGCCGCCGATAGTCGTCATCGGCAAACTGCAGTCATTAGTGGTACCGGCGCAAATTCCCGTTGGCACGCCGGCAAAAGTAGTAACATACCAGCCGGTAAACTTGGAATCGGCAATGGCGGCAGCCGCGTGTAAAGTAACATTATCCCCGTAGTTATAAGCATAAGAACAAGTGCTGCCGCAATTAAGATGAGTATCGGCGGAAGTAACTGTCCCGGTACCCGTGCCAGTTTTATAAATATTCAAAGGCGTACTCAGAGTTGAAAAATTGGCCGTTACCGTCGTATTACCGGTAATTACAATATCGCAAGGATTGGCCGTAGTACAGCCGCCGCCGACCCAGCTGCTAAAGCTGTAGCCAGTACTGGCGATCGCCGTTAAATTGATATGAGTTCCGGAGGTAATATTACTTTGGCTGCAAACCGTGTTGCCCTGGCCGCAATTGATTAATCCGCCCAAAATCAAAACCTGGCCGGCGGCTAGCGGATTAGTTACCGTCAAAGTAAAGGTCGGCTGCACTCCGGTCGTGCTGGTGAAAGTATCGGAAACCCCGCCGATGGTTAAAACCGTATTGGTCTGGGTACTGTAAGCAGCGGCAGAAGTCTGGCGGACTTTGACTGTGTCGCCGTTATTAATACTGCCCGCCACCGTTGTCCAGCTGCCCGCGCCAACCTGGTATTGCCCGCCCGTGATGCTAATTGGCGCTGGCGCGTTGATGCCGGAAACGGTTATGGCGTTGGAGGTCATGACGGTGCTGAGAGCGACATTGGTTTGGTCAGTGAAGGTAAAAGCATCAGGCGCGGTATCGGCAGCCACAAAAGTCGCGGCCACGGTTTTAACCGCATCCAAAGTAACGTTGCAAACGCCGGTGCCAGCGCACGCTCCGGACCAGCCGGTAAAAATAAAGCCAGCCGCCGGATAAGCCGTTAAAACAATACTGGTTCCGGCCGGATAAGCGTGAGAACAAGTGCTGCCGCAATCAATGGTCTGAGGAGCATCGCTGGAAGTAATTGAATTACTGCCAGTCGGCGGCGTTACCGTCAAAGTAAAGGTCGGCTGCACTCCGGTCGTGCTGGTGAAAGTATCAAAAACCCCGCCAATAATTAAAACCGTATTGGTCTGGGTACTGTAAGCAGCGGCAGAAGTCTGACGAACTTTGACTGTGTCGCCGTTATTAATACTGCCCGCCGCCGTTGTCCAGCTGCCCGCGCCAACCTGGTATTGCCCGCCCGTGATGCTGATTGGCGATGGCGCGTTGATGCCGGAAACGGTTATGGCGTTGGAAGTCATAACGGTACTGAGAGCGACATTGGTTTGGTCAGTGAAGGTAAAAGCATCAGGCGCGGTATCGGCTCCGGGCGGAACACAGCTGCCCGAAGCATTGCAAAAATTCGGGGGCAGACATTGACCCGGGCCGGAAGTATCTTCATCGGTATAATGATTTAAAATTGAACAGGTGTCGTTAGCCGTGCCGCTACAGACATGACAGGCGGCGGTACACTCCGTATCATCGTTAACCGCTCGAGCGCCGCAAACGCCGCCGACCACGCAGGAACTGCACGAGCCGGTGCAGCCGACTCCTTCGTCGGAAACCCGAGGCCGGCACTGGTAATCATTAGGCAAAGCCGAACCAAAATCAGCCGGCGCCAAACAGCGCTCGCAAGTGTTGCAATAAGCCGCGCTATCGGCATCAGAATTAAAACTGCCGTCCCAGCAGCATTTAGAGCCAGCCGGGCCGGTTTGGCCTTTACAGGCGAAGTCCGCACAGTCAGCAAAGCCATTGCCGTCTTCGTCGCCAGGCGTATTACAAATTTCAACCGCGGCCGGACAGTCGCTGTCAGTGGCGTTATTACAGCCGAGACCGCAGCAGCTATTCCCGGACTGACAGCCGCAGTCGGGATCATCACTGGCCGCACAGCCGGCCGGACAATTACCGTTACAGCCATTAGGCGTACAGGTAACAGCGCAGTCGCTGTCTAAGGCGTCAGTTTGGCCGTCGCAGTCATTATCCAAACCATCTAAGCAATGGCCGGCTTCCGAAACATAATGGCCGGAAATAGTTGAGTAGTCACAGCCCGGCCATTGACCCAAGATAGAACAAGTTTCTTTGGCTCCGGCGCAAACTCCCTGCTGGTTAGAGCAATCCCGTTTGGCTCCGGCAGTACAAGCCGGCGCCGCCGTTGAAGCCGTGCAATACTGGTCAATCCAGGTCGGCGAACCTAAAATTTTTGGCGTCATCGCCACGGTAAAATCAGCCGGCTTGGTTTCTTTGGCTAATTTGACCGGCTGGCTAAGCGGCTGGTTGAAAAAATTTGCCAGCCTGGCAATTGTGGTTTTTAAAAATGAAAAGATTCCCTTAATCCCATTACTATCCTGGACTAAATTGGTTGGCGCGGCCACTCTCGGCGGCGGTATCGGCGTGCAGGAAGGCGGAACCGAAGGGAAAGAAGAACAGTAGTTAAATTCAAAACTATTAAAGGTTACGACCACCCCGGCGGGTAAATCTCTGACGGCAAAACCATGAGCCGCAGCGGCACAAAAATTAGTCGGCAAATTGAGATCCACTGTAAAATCAGCACCCGAGGCACCGCCGGCTCTGATACTGTCATAATCAAAATTTAAGCCTTGCTCCGGCGTAGTCAGCGTACCGCTAATATCAACCGTGAATTTCACGTCCAAGGCCTGCTTAATTTTATTAATAATATCAGTATATAAGAGTGGCAAATTGCTTGAATTATCATCCGGCTTGAGATAACAATAATGAGCATTATCACAGCCAGGAACCGGGGTTAAAGTCGTATTGGAAGATAATAAATTCATTTCGTTGACCGTACCGAAAGCGGCTGAATAAATGGTAATGCCATTATTTTTAGCCAAATCGGCATCGCTGTCTATCGCTGGTGTATTGTTCGGATAAACAGCAGAGCAGGAAAAATCATATCTATCCTCACCACAAGGCCAGCAAAGCTGCCAACCACCAAAATTGCATGTTTGAGCTGTAGTGTGACAACCATTAGGAATAGCACTTTCGCAATAATTAAGTTTGGTGTCAGCTTCGCCATCACTCATCACTATCATAATTTTATTAGGCGAGCCTGAGCCTGTTAGCATCTGAGTTGCCTTTATAACCGCGGCGCTAGTATTGGTGCCGCCAATAGTTGCATAACTATTAATAACCCCGTGCAAGTTCCCTTCGTTCCGGCTAAAGTTATAAGAATTTACAATTGAATTTGTACGGCCGATAGCATCATAAGTTAAACCAAAGCTCACCAGGCCAACTTTAATATTATAATCAGAATTAGAGAGCAGATTAGTCACTGCCATCCGTAAAGCAGTTAGCAAGGCAAGGTTGGGGTCACAGCTTTGAGGCTCGCTGGAGTTGATGCCATTGCAGGCCTCATTCATACTGACTGACAAATCAGTTACCAAAACAACCGCGGTTTCCGGTGCCGCATCGGATCGTCTAATATTTAAATGCGCTTTGACTTTATTTTCCGAAATCTGGCAAAGCGGCGAAGTCAAAGTGCTGGTTTGAGCCGGAGGAAAAGAAAGATTGGCCAGGGTTACCCCGCCATGGCCGGTGTAATTACTGGCCGTACATTGCCACTTGCAATTAGCCGTACACTCCGCGCCAAAATTGTCAGTTCCATAATCGCATTCTTCCGCCGAACCGCCGCCAGTATCAATTTGGCAATTGCCGCAATATAAGCCGCCCACGGTTACAATTTTGCAGGTATTATCGCAATACTGGCAGCTGCCGTTATAAGCCGGGTTGCAAGGCACGCCGTTTGACGCCGCACCAACGCATACGCCGGCCGGGTTGGTACTGTCAATCGGATTAGTCCCTCTATAGACAGCACTTTTGCAATCGCAGTTTTCCCAAGGCTGATTATCATCCGGCCCTTTTTCAATAATCCCGTTGCCGCAAGCCCCGCCGGTTTCCGTTACCACTTTTGAACAATTATTGGCGCACCATTGGCATGAAGCTAAAGTGTTAGGGTCATCGCTTTGGGTCGGATTGCACCGCTCGTTATTTTTGGTCGACCAGGGCCGCTTGACCAGCGAAGCATTATCGCCGGCATCGCAGACTTCCGAAGCGATAACCAGGCCGTCGCCGCAGCGAGCCGGCTGATCGCAGATATCGCCGATGTTATTATGGTTATAATCAGTCTGGCTGGAATTGCTGCAGGAAATCTGGATGCCAAAATTGTCCTTGCAAACCGGTCCGTAAGGCCCGCCCGGACAGTTGTCTAAATCCGTAATTTTCGGCCGGATTTCAAAACCGACAAAACCGACATTGGCATCGCAGTTAACCGTAAAGGAGCCGGGAACCGGACAGCCAGTACTACATCGGCACCAATCGTTTAACCAATTAAACTTAATGGCATGAGAGCCGGCGGCCAACTGGCCTAAAGATATTATCCCCTCCTGAGGATGACTAATATCAAAAGGATAATTAATAATTTTATCCGACCTGGCTTGGCCGTCAATTTCAACTTGAATTTTAAAGCCATTATAATTTTTCTCCGCGTCAAATCTGGTCGGATCTAATTCAATTCGGCTGGCCAAATCAGCGCCCGTGCCGAAACCGACGGCATTGTAGGTTTTAACTTTAACAAAATACTCACCGGCGATACTGACGGTAAAATTATGATCCCCGCCTAAGGCGCCTGGGTTCTGATAGGTTTGATTGACCGAGACGTTAGCAATCGCGTAATCAAACTCTTCAAAACTGCCGGCATTGCCCTGGCAGCCCTGAAAATGCTCTTTTTGGCCGAGCGTTAAGTTGGCCGTGCTGACTGGAGTGGAAGTATTGGTATAAAAAGAATAATCGCCCAAACCGTCTTTATCAAAATCCAAACATTGATCGCAGATATAACCGATATTATCATTGTCGTAATCTTCCTGGTAAGGATTGTAGCTGGCAAAATCGCCAAAACCGTTGCCGCAATAACCGGTGTCGTTGCAATTCCGATCAGCACTGCTGTTAACTCCCCCGCTCCGGCAAGGCTTGCTGGCAGCTGGCTTGCCATTGGCATCTTTACAATAAAAATTATGGTCAGAGGAAATCCAGGTAGCCAGACCGCTGGTTTGATAATTGGTAAACGGCGGGCAGTTGTCTTTGGGGCAGACATTAATATCGTTAGCGCCGGTATCAATATCCCAAAAACCATCGCTATCCAAATCAGTGCAGGGGTCGCAAACATCGCCGAGATGATCGCTGTCGGAATCGGCCTGGTCGCGATTAGCAACCGTCGGACAATTATCTTGTTGGTCGCAAATGCCGTCGTAATCGGAATCACCCGAACAACCGGTATCACAGACATTGCCTGTCCCGTTGCCATTACTGTCTTGCTGATCAGGGTTATAACAATTTGCCGGATTGCCGCATAACCGACCCGGACAATTATCTTTGCCGGCGATTATTCCCGAGCCGATGCCGTCGCAAACGCCATCGCTATCGGTGTCGCCGCCCTGAGCGCTGCAGTCAACGACATTAGCCGCTGGATTCAAATTCGTCTGGTGGATTTCAAAATTTAATCTTTGACAAGCCGCCGGCAACGGGTATTGGCCGGTCGCCCAAGTGCCTGGGTTAGTGTATTCAAAATTACTATATAATCCGTAATCCAAGCCGCTATTAGCCGAACCGTAAGCATAAACAAACATCTGCTGCGGACAGGCGAAAGTTTTGCTGATTTCATCCCAGCAGGTTTTTTCCTGATCCGGATCCGCCGGCTGGCAGAGTATCGGCTGGTTGCCGCAGGCCGTTAAATTGCCTAAAACGCAAGCCGTTGTTTCGTCGCTTTCAATTTTACCGTTACCGTTGCTATCGCAATAATAAGCCGTACAGCCGATAAACCGGTTAAGCGGATCGATAAATAAAGCTTTGCCGGTTTCCGCCGCTAAAGTCTGCTGCCAAGACGGCCAGACCGAAAATGTCGTACCGGAAATATAGCTGCCCGCCGATAAAACCGGATAACGGCCTTTGGTTGGGAAATAATTTTTGAAAACCAATTGCATCTCCCGCAAATCAGCATAGCGTTTACTGTCGCGAACGACCTGCTCTTTTTCGGCGTCACAGCTTAAATTCGGGCAGTCAAAATTATTGGCGCAATAAATCGGCTGGCAAATTTTAGCCTGGCAGGAATTAGTCACTTCCGACCAGAAACAGCCGAGTTCTTTAAGTTTGTCTTCGCAGGCGCTGATAGTTTGGTACGTAACGCATTGGGAATGGTTAGACGTGCCGATTTCAATGCTGCCGGTTGCCGCGGCCGGACCGCAGACAAAGTCGGTCTCGGCATAACGGCCATAATCATCGCAAACCCGATAATTGCTGACATTGGTATTAAATGACCAAACGCCGTTTTGGCCGGTCGGATCCAAAAGCCGATTAAAGATTTCCTGCGTTTGGCTGCTGGCGTTTTGGCTGTAAGAAAGTAAATAAATATTAGAGTAAAGAGTAGTCGCGCTGACACCTCGGTCCAAATTCGTGGCACCGACATAAATCGTCCGGCCGTCACGAATCGCCTGGTAGCCGTCGGTTTTAATTTCCTGCGGCGAGCCGACTGTCGGAACATTCATCTGGCAGCGCCCGTAAAGCTGCAAGTCATCAATATCAACCGTGCTGCTGCCGGCCTGGCGCAGCCGGACATAAAACTGAACCTTCGTCGGCGTGGTTAAAGTAAAATTGCAAGCAACCGGCTGCCAGGTAGCTGGCGTATTGCCGCTGGCACATTTAGCGCCGGTTTTTCCGGAAATCAAACAATTAGGCGTATTGTCGCAGAGGCTCTGCCAATTCCCGGCCGTAACTTCCTTTTCGGCGCCGACAACAACTTCGGCTTCTGATTTGACATAAGCCGTATAAGAGTAACTGCCGGCCGAAAGAGTCAAAGCGGATTTAACCGGATCATTGCGTAATTGTCCCCAGCCGGTAGTACCGCTAGTTACGGCTAGCCGAGCGGCTCGGCCAGTCCGGCCGGCGTCAGAAACCGCCGTCAAACCGGCGGCAAAATTACCGCTAAGCTGCAAATTCCAAGACCAAGTGGCCGGAGTGTCTTGCTCAAAATTGCCATTGGCGAACAGGTTATTATTTTTACAATCCGTATCTTTGAAGCAAAGCTGATCGAAATCACCCTGGCCGCCGCACAAACCCGACTGATACCAGGTTTTCGGCGACAAGTGCAAAGGGTTGGACAAAATCCGGATGCCTAAAGCGTCGCCGGTCGGCGCACCTTCCACTTTTAACAGCCTCAAGTTTTCAATTAATAAATTCGAATCTGGCACCGGAGTCAGTGAAGGATCAGACCAGTCGTTTCTCCAGGTAATAGTAACTGTATGACTGCCGCTGGCTAATTTACCGAGAAATAAGGTTCCGGTTTGGCTCGCCGTTGAAGCTAAATTATCGATATTACCTTTGGCGACATTATCAACTTTAATTTCCAGCCGCTGGCTGACCGAAGCCAGACAAGTCCCGGTGCCGCAAGCATTAGCCGCACCCGGATTGCAAACTGTTTTTTCACCGGCTCTTAGGATACCGTCATTATTTTCATCACAATAGGCAATGCTGGTTAAGTCATTGCCGAAGTTATGGGTTTTAATTTCCAAAGAATAATCGCCGGCCGTTACCGCCGCAAAATTGTAGCTCCAAACCGGAAGATTATTGTTGCCGTCGCCCAAACAATAAGAAAAATTTCCAAGCGTCGCCGGGCTGGGCGTTGGGTTGGGACAGCTAGTGCCGACGGAATATTCATTGCCATTTTTACTGCCGGCCGGGGTCTGGTTGCTCTCGCCGACTGGGAAAATAAAGTCTTTTAAGATGCCAAGCCGGGTACCTAAAACCGTGGGATTAACCGACAAGGCCGGCAAATCGTCATCCGTAGTATTTTCTTGGCCGGCATCGCGGCAATAGTACAATTTAAAATGAGTATCTCTGCAGATGCCGGAAGTGCAGTTGCCTTGGTTATCCCGATAAACATCAGCTAGCGAAGGCCAGGGGTTATTGCAGATAAAATTAGTAACATTAGCATCCTGAGAAGATTCCGACGTCAATCGGCACTGGGCCGTGGCCGCGCACTGATTAGCCAGCTGCGGATTGCAGAATTCGTTAGTATCGCTGCAACGGTACTGGCCGCCGAAAACCCGGACAACCGCTTCGCCATTTATTCCCTTAGTTACCGGCGGCGCGACTAAGTTGCCGTTAGCGTCATGGTCTTGCCCTGGCGTAACCAAATTTTGATAATTATAATTATCAACAGCGCAAATACCGCCGGAGCACTCCGAATCAAGATTGCATTTTTTTGAATTATCAACCGAACAAACTTTGTCCGCGTAATCGCTTAAATAAATAATTCCTTTTTGATCATTAGCCGGATCAATCTCGGACCACTGAAAACCAACACCCGACGGACTGATCGGCGTTATCGCCCCGACGATGGTGGTCAAATCATAGCACTGAGCCTGGTATAAATGCTGATTGCCGGCCAAAGCGTAATCAAAGTCATCGTCAAGCAGATTGGTTGGCGAATTCTTGCCGCAAAAATTGCCGGCGCAGGCGAATAAATCATTAATTGTCAGATTGCCGGCCGAAGTCGGTTTGACCAAAACCCCGACATAGTCGCATTGGCAGAAATCTTCGCTGGTGCCAAAAGTCCAAACCGAAGTATAGTCTCCGGTTTGAGGCAATGAGTCAGCATCGCTAATAATATCTTTAACGCCGCTGACGTCAACTTGGTAAGTGGCATTAGACTCTAAAAACCCGGAAGTTAAGCCGGTAACCGTCAGCCGGCTGCCCAAACAATCATTATCGGCCTGACAGCGGCTGTTGGTCAAAAGCCCGGCATCAGCCAGCGGATAAACACAACTATTTCTGACGCACTGGCCGGCCACGGTTTCATACAAATAAGACTTTACTAAATTGGGATTAGTCCCGCAGGAATTTTTGCAGACTTTTAAACTATCTAAAATCGTACTTGGCTTTAAAGTTTTGGAAAATACCGCCCAAATGGCAACGTTGCGGCATTGATTGGCCGCGTTAATTTTCGGTTGATGGCCGATAACATAAAATGGCACTTCCGATCCGGCCACCACGGTCAATTCACCAACACCGGCAGTTTGGGGCTGTAGCGCGCTCCAGGCTAAAATTTCTTCCCTGGCTTGACTCAAGCGGGTCGGTAGCCGGTCAATCGTTTGAACAATTTGATAAGGATCCAAGCGGTTATCGGCAACCGTGGAGCTGTTAACGGTGCAATTTCGGCTGCAGCCGTCGGAAATACACTGGCCGCCAGTACCGCAAGGACTGCCGATGCTATTACAAGGATTATTATCGGCAGAACAAAAGCCTTCGTAAGTAGTACAACCTGAGCCGGCCTTGCATTGTGAATAATTTAAACTGGTACAGCCGACCCATTGGTCAGCGCTATTTTGGCATAATCCCCCATCATCGCATTTTTCGCCGGTTTCTTTAAAGCCGTTGCCGCAAACCGATAAGCCCCAATTGTCATTGCCAATTACACCGTTCAACGATCGAGGTTCGTAGCCGACGGGACAGCTGAGAGGGTTAGCGCCGTTGGTAAAATCAAAAACATTAGTTTGAACATTGCGGCAGATATTAAGATTTCGATTCTCTAAAAGACAAGGCCGGGTGCCGCATTGATTGCCAGTCCAGTAGCAGAGGCCGGTATGGCAATTGGCTAAGTTCGAAAAATCGATTCTTTGGCAATCAACCTGGTTAACTGTTCCAGCCGGACTATAATTAATTCCCGTGCAGCCATCGCCGGAAGCGGGCTGGCCGCCGCGAGCCAAATCGCCGTTATCACATTCTTCGCCCAAACCGATCAGATTATCGCCGCAAAGCGCGTTAACGCCGGCAATTGAACCGGCAAAAGTACAAATATCCGTGCAGCCATCCGTATCATCGCCGTTAGGCTCGGTGCCGGTATCGCATTCTTCGCCGGTTTCGACAATGCCGTTGCCGCAGACTTCCTGATTATAATTGGTATTGCCAATTAGCAAACACCGCTCATTACAATAATAATTTGTTGACAGCTTCATTATTTCCGATGGCGACAAAGCTCGGCTGTAAATTCTGATTTCATCCAAAGCCCCGGCTAGATTAGCGCCGGTTTGCCGGCCGCCAAAAGTCAATTTTTTGCCGACGGCTGAAATATCGCCGCCCCGCAAAGATGTCGGGTCAGTCTCGCCGACCAACCGGCCATCTAAATAAGCTTTTAAGCCGCGGCCGCTGTCGCGGTTAACGGTAAAAGCGACGAAATGCCAGCCAGAAATCGCTAAATCAACCTGAGCCGAATTGACCATCCGGCTGCCGTCGCCAATTGCCAAATGAATTTTTTTATCGCTGTCGCTGACAATTTTAAACCCGGATTCGGCACCATTTTCCGCGCCCTTGCCTAAAAGCAGCTGACCGGCCGCGCTGTCGATTCCGTTGACCCAAAAGGCCAGGGAAAAACCTCTGACTGCCAGCTGTAAATTTTGATTATCATTAACTTCAACGTAGCCGGTGGTGCCGTTAAAACTAATTCCTTGGCCGATTTTACCGCCGACAAAGCTAAGGCCGCCGAAACCGGCGCCATTATTTTGATTAATTAAATCATTGGCATTGCTTTCCAATGGATACCAGCCGATTAAGCCGGTTTTATTAAATTCGCATTCCTCGCCCGGTTCAATCCGGCTATTGCCACAGCAATTGCTGCCGGTCGCAACTAAACAAGTATTTTTGCCGGCCCATTTGCAAGTCAGCGAATCGCAGTCGGGCACCGACAGCCAGCCCGGATCGCAGTCTTCGCCTTTTTCCACCACGCCGTTGCCGCAGCCGTCTTTGAATGGCGTAACAAAATTAGCCGCCGTGACGCCATCCAAATCCCGTTTGTCCCAGCGCCAATCATAAGAATAAGGATTTAAACGCTGGCCCCGCGCGTCGCACTGATCCGATATTGACCAAGGCTGGGAGAAATACCGGTATTTAATTTCGCCTTCCGGCAGAGTTAATTTTTCCGGAATCACCTGAACATGATCTAGGGCGCATAAATTATTTTCCGGTTTGGTTTTAAATACCCAGGAATAGGCATTTTGCGTCCCGGCGACATAACTGGGCGCGGTAAAATCTTCAAAATTCAAATAATCAAGCTGCTGCTTGCCGTCAGCCGTCGCCACTCCGTTTCTGACTACCACCCGATAAACCGTATTGGGAATTAAAGTCGGAATCATCGGCGTTAACGGATTTTGGTCGTTATCAATCGGGTTGTAAGTTTGGGGCAAGCTAAGATCAAAAGTATCGGGCGCCGAATCGGCCGGATTAGAATGAGGAATAATAATCCGGGTGGTAACGGTAATGGCAATCGGCGTTTTGCCCGCGATATCGCAGATTTCGTCGCTGCCGCAGTCGTAAAGAAAAATATTATCAGGGTTTAAAGTAAGAGCATCGGCGTATTTATTAAACCGGCCGCCAATCGCCGCATTAATACAAGCCCAGTTGCAGTCCGGCCATTTCTCAACCAAGCCGAAAGCGCCGTCGGGCAAAAAGTTACCGACGGTTAAATGGCCCTGACCCAATGGCCCGCCAGTAGCCGGGGTATAATTTTTTAACCATGACTGGATATGAGTTTCGCCGTCGGCCAAAGTCATCACTAATTGATACGGCCCAACCGTCGGCGGATTATTCAATGGCGTATCCAAATAGGAACCGGCGTTGATGCATTTGTCAGTGCAGCCAAACTGATTTTGTGGCCTACAAGTGGCCGTCCAGGGATCAGCGCAATTATAAAGCGACTTAGTGGTGCAGTAATCGCCATTGTCGCTGCAAATACCGCCCAAGTCACACTCTTCGCCGGTTTCAACCAAACCATTGCCGCAAACCGAGCCGGAATTATTATTGCCCGGCACCGAGTTTAAAGGCAGACAATCATAATTGGCCGGACAGCTCCCGCTGCCAGCGCATTCCCCTAGCCTAAAGTCGAATAAATTAGTTTTTTCAGAACGGCAGAAACCGTGGCTGCGGTCTTCAATTAAACAACTGCTGCTGCAGCCGTCGCCGTCAACCGGCTTTCCCCCTAAAACCAATTCACTGCCGTCGCATTCCTCGCCTAAGCCGATCTGGCCGTCACCGCAGCGGGAACTGCCCAAAACCGAACCGGTATATAAACAAGTAGCGGAGCAGCCGGCGCCGGATGAGTCGCACTCTTCGGTTCTTTCAATTAAGCCGTTGCCGCAGACATCAAATTGGTTGCTGTTGCCTAAATCAGCATCATTTTCATCTAAACAATTATTATTGCACCCATCGCCGTTATTCAAATTACCGTCGTCGCAGTCTTCGCCGGTTTCAATGACGCCATTACCGCAGCCGTCCCGTAGCGGCGTGACTAAATCAGCCACGGTCGGCTGGCTTGACTGCCAGTCGAAGTCCCAAGTATAAGGATTAAGTCTTTGGCCGAAAACCGGATCGCAGCTGTCCGGCGCCGTCCGCGGCCTGGCGGCATAAAAAATATTAACCCCGATATCAGCGTGTTTCTCCGCCGGCGCGACGTCAATTTTTCCCGGCAGACACAAACCGTAATCAGTCTGGGTTTTGAAAATCCAGGAATATGAATCTTTTATCAAATCATTATTTTGATCAAAATTTAATCCGGCCAAAGGCTTATGTTCGTTTTGACTTCTAACCTGGCTGTCAATAACGACTCGATAATAAGTATTAGGCACTAAGCAATAATCGTCCTTGCCGTCGTTATTAAAATCATAGCAAGGCACGTAGCCGGTATAAGTGTTGGCCGCTTCCGCCGGATCCAATATCACGGAATTGGTAAAACTGGCAACGACTTCGGCCGCACTCAAATTGCAGCTTGGATCGTCGTAACAGATATAAAGCTTCATTTTGTCTTTGACTGAAAAGCCGGCGGTTTCATCCATGGCCTTGCTGAAAGTCGCCCCGATTTTGGCGTTCAAACAAGCCGTACCGCAGTTTGGGAAATGATCAATAACGTAAGGCGAGGAAAAATCAATATACAAATTGCCATGGCCAAAAACTGAAGGCAGGGGCGTAAGTTTACATTCCGCTTCAACTTTGGCAAAAGGATTAGGCGCGTCGTTGATGGTTTCGCCCAAAGCCGTGGCCTTGGCGGTATTGGCAATGGCTTTTTGTTCAACTGAAACTTTGGCTGGTTTATCCGTTCCCCAGCCCCAGCCGGCCGTACAGCTTTCCGGCCGAATATCAACGCAATAATTATCTTCCGAAACCGGCTGAGCAAAATAATCATCGCGAATCGCACCGGCATAATATAAATAGGCAGTCGCCGGACTGACGGCCACGCAGCCGACCGTGCTTAATTCGTCGCTGTCTTTAGTTTTAAAAAGCCAGGCATAATGGCTTAAGCCGATATCGTTAGCCGCTAGCCGGACGCCGTTTCGGCCGAATATTTTGGCTGAGTCCAAATCAACTTTGTAATAAGTATTTTTTGCCAATAAACTATTAGGCACCAAGGTTAGCTGACCGGTATTTTGATCGTTATACCAGCCGTTATTGGCCGCGATAATCGTAAAAGCATTGGTTACGTCGGTATTGCAGTTTGCCGGGTCAGCACATTGATAAACTTTGACCGTGGCATCGGTTAAAGAAGGCAGATACATCGGCGAATTAAACAGCGCTTTGACTGTGGCATCGATTTTTACTTCGCTGTCGTCGGTTCGAATATAGCTAACCCGATAGCCGGCTTGTTCGGTTCCCCGGCGGTTAAACGGCGTCGGACTGGCCAAGCTTAAAAAATCGCAAGTCGCCGTCCGATTACAATTTTCCACGACTCTTGGCCCGAAAGATTCCGTCGTAAATAACCAGGTAAAAGTTGATTCCGTGGCAATCCCGAGTTTAGGCTGGCACAAGCAAGTCTCGTTATCGCAAGCGTAACCCAAAGGATCGCAAATTGACTGGTTCGGTTCGCAAGCCGGCGTGGCGACATTGCCGTCGCAGACAATTCCCGGATAGCAATAGCAGGAAAGTTTATTGGGATCGTAACCGGCATCCCCCAGCTTGCTGTTATAACAATAATAATTAAGGTTAGCCGAATTGCAAGTTTCCGTTCCCGGACAATCCGATTGGCAAGTTTCGCTAGCCGGACAAGTTGACGGCGAGGCGGTTAAACTACAAGGCTGGCCGCTTTGGCTGCAGCTGCCCCAGTTGAGCCGGCAGACATTGCCGGAAGTACTGCATTTGCCGACGCTGCACATGCTTTGCAAAGGATCGCAGATATTATTAGTCCCATCGGCATCGCAGGCAATTAACGGCTGGCACTGGCAACCGTCATTGCAGAATTGGCCTTGCGGACAATTTTGCACCGGCGTACAAGACTGATGAGTCGGATCAGTCGTACAAGTATAAGCCGTTATTTGTTTACAATCACAAGTAGCGGGATCGCAAATTTGATTGATGCCGCAAAGAGTGTTATCCGGTTTGCAGACCCCGGCTTCGGTACTGCAAGCCCCGGGTTGTTTGCCGGTCTGAAACGACCAGTTATAAGTTGATTCCGTCAAAACGCCGCCGGTTTGCTGGCAAGTACAGTTGCTTTGCGGATCGCAGACATAACCGGTCGGACATTTGGCATTATCCGGCCGACAAGACGGATTATCGGCATCGGCTGACGAAGTCGGATTATCGCAAGAAGCTGTTTGATAACAATAACAAGGCAGCTTAGTTGAATCAGGCGTATGCAAAGTCGTATCGTAGCAATACCAGCCCGCCGGACATTTTGCCTGGGTCGGACTGTTGCATTGAGCCGGACTATTGTCGCTGTCGCAAGCCTGGCGCGGTTCGCACTTGCATTGGCTGTTGCAGAAATGATCCGCTGAACATTTGGTTTGGTCGACGGAACAACTGTTAGCATTGCTGCTGCATTCAAAAGCCGTCGGCCCGCTTTCCGGATCAACCCGAAAAGATTTAGGATTACTGAATTCGGCATTAACCTTGACTCGGTTGCCGATATTAATCGACTGAGCCAGGGGTACAAAAATACCATCGCGATTAGTCGTGCCAAAAGCCGGCACTTTGGCATTGGTAATCTCAGCGGCGCTAATAACCGGCGTACCACCGGCAAGCATGGCACCAAAATATACCGAACTTTGGCCAGCCGCAAACCGAATGCCTTCAAAAGTTACTGAAGTATCAATAATGCCAAAAGTTGGATTGAGCGTGCAAAGACCGGGCCGGACTGTTTCATTAATGACAAAGTTACCGAGCCGGCTGCCGACATTGTCATCAGTCTGATCAGCTAAGCCATCGGCTCTGACGACTTTGATAGCGCCGTCTTTGGCTCCGGTTGGAATAGTTACGATAATTTCCCGATCATTCCACACATCAGTACAGGCCGGATTGGCCGCGCTGGCTAACGAAGCAATAACCTCCGGCTGGCCGGAGACGCCGGTAAATAAAACCTGGCCGGAAGCAGTATTGAAATGGCGGCCGTGAATCGTAATCAAATTGCCCTCGGCGCCGTCCAGCGGTGAAACCCATTCAATCACCGGCACGCAAGCTTCGCAGTCAGCGCCGCCGCAGTCAGCGTCGACTTCGTCGGAATCTTTTAGACTATTACAGCAATGATCGGCTCGAATACTGAAATTCTGGGTATCAACCGTACTATGAGTATCCAAATCCACCGCCGTTGCCGTCACGGTAATACTAGGCAGCATGCCATAAGCATGAGTATCCCAATTAACCGAGGCAAAATCCGCCGGCGGCACCGAGACCTCGCTGTCATTGGCGTTTAAAAAATTACCATCATTAAAATTAACATAAGCAATGCCGTAATCATCGTTGACCAAAGCCTGAAGATTATTGGCAGTCGATTGGCAAATTTGCGTGGCAATAATATCGACGGTCGGCGGCTGGGTATCCAAAAAATCACCGGTCGTGAAAGTATTAGTACAGGTGTTATGGCCCGCCCCGCCGCAAGTCAGAGCATAACTGCCGCAAGTCAGAGTGCCAGTACTAAGGCGAATATCATATTGGGTATTGGCGTCAAAACAATGCAAAGTATCCTGCGGCGCCGGGCAAAAAGCCTGCGGTGTCAATTCAACTAAACTGCCGCTGACTATCCGGTCAACTGCCACCGGGTTTCCCGTCGCGCGGTTAACCACTTCGATCTGATCAGGATTAGTAATGCCGGCATAATTAAACCTGACCCGAATAACACTGTTAAGCGGCCGGTTCGGCGGGCTGACCGGAGAAATACTGGCAACGTGGCATTCATGGACCGCGGTTGGGTCGCAGCCGGAAATTGTTAAATCAATCTGCCATTGGTAAGTACTCGGCGGCGTGACTAGATTACAGCGATAACAGCCGTCCGTTTGGCCGGCATGGGCAGCATCGCAAGAACCGCCCGGTCCGGCGCCAGTGGCAACAATTAACTGGTTGATGACAAAGCTGGCAATACCGAAGGCGGAAAAAATAATCACCAAACCGATAGCGGCATTAACTAAAATCTTTTTAGCTAAGCTGATTTTTTCGGCATTACCGCCGGCCGTCATCCAAACCCAGCCGCCGTATAAAACCAAAACTAAAGCGATAATGCCTAAAAAGCCTAAAATCGCCTGGATAATCCGCATGATCGTTACTCGTAAATCCTGAGTGCCTAAACCGGTAGCCGTGCCGTAATTCAAACCGACATCCAAAGCCAAGGCGGCCGAAGCAGCCAAAAAGCTGCCAGCCAGTAAAATGAGGATTGGCAGAAACTGCCAAATTATTTTTTTCTGAAAACTTTGTTTCACTTTAACCGAGAGTTAGAAGTTAAATCCCGTCTTAACTATAAGCTAAAAGCTATCAGCTAAAAGCTAACTAATAACCGGTATAACAAGGCGAAGCCTCCCAGGCTGCAACATCCATCGGCTGGCCGTTGCAACAGTAAGGGCTGCCTTGGCAGCAATTCGGATCGCCGGGATTACAGACTGAAATACAGCGTTCGCCGGTAGGACACTCATTATCACCGCTGCATGCGGTCGCCGTAGTGATATTACAATGATTGTCCGCGCTATTGCCTTTCGGACCGCCGGAGGGCAAATAGCAATTCTGATAAATATCTTTAATCCCGGAACCGAGTTCCAGGCCGTAATTAGTCACTTCCAAAAACTTCGTATGATTAAGTTCAACCATAGTTTCATCGGCATAGCCGTCTTTGGGCAAGACTATGTCCAAATCAACCTTGCTGGCCCACCAGCCAACCGGCTGGGTAGCCTTATCAATCAAGCTGATATATTTACGATTATGGCAAACGCCGTTATTTTTGCATTCCTTATTTTCCAAGCAGAATAATTGATCGCCGGACTGGTTTTTGCAGCGAAAATTTTCACAAATCTGACCCGTCGTATCATAATTGCAATCGTCATTAGTAGCGCATTGGCAATAGCCATCCTGATAATTGCTCCCCGGTTTCAGACTGGCCGACATCATTACTTCATTAAAGGCGGAATCAACCGGCGCGGTTAGACTCGTGCCATTGCCGCCGATGACCGGGCCAACGGCTTTAATCACTGACGGCGACAAATCAAGGCTTCGGTTAATATAAAATGACCAGATTAAATCATCGCCTTGTTCATCGGATAAGCGAAGGCAAGTATTGCCGGCACCGCAGTCAGAATCATTGAGGCAATAATTAGTATGATTATTGGAACAGACTTTGTTTAATTCATAAGGCGGCTGACCGCTTTGAGTTTGCGGCCCTTCCGCTTGGCCGAAAATCCGGCTATTGAGCGTATAGGTATTTTCGTTGCCATTAAAGGAATTGGCGGCGGCATCAATAATGCCCGCGGGAGCGGATCTGACTTCCGGATAAAATACACCCGTCGTTCCGCCCGCATCGCCTTGGCAGGCCGAACCGTTACCGCCAGCCGTTGGAATGCAGACTTTAAAATTAGGATCGGTGCAGTCGGTAGCGGTACATTCTTTCAGCAGTCCGGCTTTGACGGTTACCCGATAATGGGTTGGCCGATAGGGATTAGTATCGTTAGTCGGCAAACAATAAATTTTATCACCGCAAGAATTAGTAACCGTGCCGCCGGCGCCGTTATCGCAAGGGACGCCGGATAAAAATTCCACTGTCTTATATTGATTACTGATTAAATAAACGCCATTAACCGGAGTCCAGCCGCCGACGCCATTGGGATCGGTGGAATATTCGATGATTATAGTATCTTTATTAACCTGCGCCGGACTAATCGCTTCGTTAAAATCAATGGCAATCGTCGCATTCCGGGGTTTGTCGGCCGCGCTCCGCTTAGTGGCCGTAAAAACCGCGTCAACGCCGCCGGATAACGTTATCCGACTGGCATCGCAAACCGGCGTCGCATCGATATTGCAGAGACTAGCCCAATTACCGCTGGCGGAAAGCGAAATGATATTGCCGGTTTTGCCCGCCATTTTAGCCTGCAAGGAAACTTCAGCCCCGGTCGCCGTCGCTGTAACGCTCAAATTATCCGCATTAATTTTAGCGGCGATTTTTTGCGCCTGATCGGCGGCATCGGTACCCCGTTCAATTTGATTGACCGTTAAAGCAGGCGGAGTTAAAGCAAAAGTGTAAAGCTTATTATCAACCGCCAAAGTATCGGCTGATTGATTGGGAATCACATTTAGCCCCCACTGATTACCCGCGGCATAACCAGAACCAAGTCTTAAAGTTAAGCCGCCGCCGAGATTAATATTGTCGCTAGTAATCGGCGCATTAGTTTTATTGTTAGGATTATTATTAGCCCAAAAAACATTGGCTGTCAGCGATGAGCTGTTGACGGTCACTTTAATTTGGCCGGAAAAATCACTGTTGTAAGTGCCGGTCGAGGCCGCATCGGCCGTCGTGCCGCCTAATTTGACTACGGCAACTGAAGCGGCCTGATTGACCCTTGGCGGGAAATTAGCCGCTAAGACTTTAATTTTGCCGGCGGCCTGGCCGGCGGCCGCTGTCGTATAATTATCAGCTTGGTTATCAGGCTCGGGAAAAACATTGCCAGCTTCCACCGGATCCAAATCAAGAAAAGTTCCGACTTCAAATCGCCAAGTAAAATAGCCGGCCGCGCCCGGAAAAGCCGATTCGCCGTTGCCTTTTTGAATGCCACTAGTCAGCTTAACGGCATACCAGATATTATTGGTTCCGTCGCCTAAATAATTCTTCGGTTTGAACACAAAAGTTTTGCCGTCAGTACTGCTGGCCAAAACATCGCCGTCACCCAGCCGGCTGGCTTCCGGCTTATTATTTTCATAAATTCTGACATTATTAGAGACTAACTCTTTATCCGCACAAGGCAATGCCGTGCAGCCTTTAACAATCGTTTCCGGTTTCATTGCCACTTTAAAAGTCACCATAATGCTGGTATTTCTAGCCACATTTTTGGCAAACGGAATCGGATAAACGCTTTCAATAATGCCATTGCCTAAATGGCCGCAATTATCACAGGCGCCCGCGGGTGGCCCGCCGCCTGGCGTTTGGCCGACATTAGTCGCTCCTTCTAAAGCGCTGATGATAAAACTGACAATGCCGAAGGCCGAAAAAATAATCACTAAGCCAATGACGGCATTGCGCAAAATCCTTTTTGCCTTGTCAATCTGCTCGGCATTGCCCGCCGAAGCCATCCATAAATAACCGGCATAAACATTAATCACAATGGCAATCACCCCGACAAAGCCCAGAAAAATCCGGATGATTTTCATGATGGTTATCCGCAGATCCTGGGTGCCCAAACCGCTGGCGGTACCGTATTGAACGCCGGTGTCTAAAGCTAAAACCGGCAACGCCGCGCCGAAAAATAAAACTACCAGTGCCATAAAAACAAAGGTAGTTTTAAATCCCAATAGCCGCTTTCGGAAACCGCTAATTTTTTTGGAAGTATTCATAATTTTATTCGTTAATTTTATAAAATAAAATTATTTAAATATAAATAAGTTCCCCTACTTTTTAAAAAATTCTCCTTTCGTCTCAACTTACTAGCTTGACTAACTTACTTGCCTCGCCGTAGTCCCGACTTTAATCGGAAACGAAGGCGGGCTACTTATCAACTTGACTAACTTAATTTGCTCAGCGCTTCCTTGACCAGCCGGCTGACGACGCTGCCGTCAGCTTGGCTGCCTAATTCTTTGACCACCGCACCGATGACTTTACCCATATCGGCCGGAGTTGCCGCGCCGGTTTTGGCAATCACCTCAGCGATTTTTTGTTTAATCGTATTTTCATCAAGATCAACCGGCAAATATCGGCTGACAATGCCGATTTCCTGTTTTTCTTTTTCGGCTGCTTCCGGTCGGCCGCCTTGGCGGTAGAGCTCCGCTGATTCTTTGCGTTTTTTTACCTCTGTCCGCAAAATTTTAATCACCTCGGCTTCGGCCAGCGGTTCCCGATTTTTGGCAATTGACGCATTAGTCAATACCGTTTTTAACTGCCGCAACGTTAAAACCGCCAGCTCATTTTTTTCTTTAAATGCCTGGTTATAATCTTTCTCGATCTGTTCTAAAATTTCCATTTTTACTTAGCGATAGGAACTAGGCGTATTTTCTTCTTTAAGCTTGCCGATTTTTTTGAGATAATCGCGCTTTTCCCTAATTTGCTTTCGCCGCAAAGCGTCTTTCCGGAGCTTGGTTTTATTTTTTGGCTTTTCGTGAAACCGAATCTTCCGCGACTGGATTAATTTGCCGCTTTGCTGGAGTTTTTTGTGAAATCTTCGAAGTAAACTTTCAAAAGTTTCACTTTTCTTTCTTTTAACTTCTGCCACACTGAATTCACCTCCCTTAGTGAATTTTAATTACTTAAAATTTTAATTAAACTTTATCTCAATTATTAACTTTACAATAACACTTTATTTCCGATAAGTCAACTTTGAATAACGCTGTTCAATTGATTGTTCAGTTTCTTCTTTAATTCATGGGTGGTCTTTTTGAAATCAATGATTTCCTGAACCCCGCTTTCCATATCCCGGATCAAAATCGTGCCATCCATTACTTCTTTTTGGCCCAAAATTAAAGCGTATTTGACTTTTAGCTTATCCGCCAATTCCAGCTGGGATTTTAGACTATCTTTCGATAAATTCTCGGCCACCACGATATTTTCCTTCCGCAGCTGTTCAAACAGATTCAAGGCTTTAATTTTGGCCTGGTCGCCGATTTGGGCTAAAAAGATCTGGGGCGAGGAAGTGTCGGGGACTTTGATTTCTTTCTGCCGCAGCTGCGAAATCGTTCTTTCAATTCCCACCGCGACGCCGACTGCCGGCGTCGGTCGGCCGCCCAAAATTTCCACTAAACCATCGTAACGGCCGCCGCCGCCCAAAGCGCTCTGCGAACTTTCTTCTTTGTCGCTGGGGAAAACTTCAAAAACCGTTTTAGTATAATAATCCAGCCCGCGAACTAAATGCGGATTAAGCTTGTAAGAAATATTCAGCTCGTCGAGATATTCGACCACTTTCATAAAATGGCTTTTGCACTCGTCATCGAGCCAATCAACAATCTGGGGCGCTTCATTTTTG
Source organism: Candidatus Buchananbacteria bacterium (assembly GCA_041664165.1). GTDB lineage: Bacteria > Patescibacteriota > Patescibacteriia > Buchananbacterales > UBA6539 > JBAYLH01. The sequence continues at coordinate 143,438 of JBAYLH010000001.1, forward strand.
ACGAACTGGCAGGAGGGATTTTTACAATCAAGCAATCGCAGCGGATTTTTAACCAGCCGCTTTTTGCAATCTTCGCATAAAAGTTTGCGCTTGCTCCGGTAATAAGCGGTTAATTCCGAAAGATAAACTTTGCGGCATTGCGGGCAGCCGATACTATTAATATGGATGCTAATCTGGCTAAAGCCGATTTGCTGATAAAAATTACTGATAATCGCGATAATCTGGGCGTCAATCACCGGGCTGCCATCACCTAAAATTTCAAAGCCAAACTGATGAAACTGGCGCTGCCGACCTGACTGCGGCCGCTCACGGCGAAACATCGGCCCCCAATAGTAAAGCTTGACCGGCTGCGGCAAATTAACCATGCCGTGGTTGATATAGGCACGGGCGATGGAAGCGGTGGCTTCCGGCCGTAAAACGACATTGCCTTCGCCCTGATCGGTAAAACTAAACATTTCTTTTTCCACGATATCAGTCTGTTTACCAATTGACCGGGTAAATAAATTAACTTCTTCCAAAATTGGCGGATCAATTTTGGCAAAACCGTAGCCTTTGGCAAAACTTTCAACCGCATCCCTGATGAATTGCCAATAAGGCTGATCGGCCGGCAAAATGTCTTTAAATCCCCGCAGCAGCTGAACAGTTTTGGCCGTTTGGCTTTTTCCTAATTTTGGTTCTTTAATTTTTGGCATATTTTTAGAAAAATTAACTAGTTATAAACCGTACTCTAAATGATCATTAAGCAAACCGATTCGATTTAAAGGCCAGCCGCGCCAAAGGGTTCTGCCAATAATATAGCTGCGTTTGACCGGACCGAAAGCACGGGAATCTAAGCTAGCCATGCGGTTATCGCCGAATAAATAATATTCGTCGCTGCCTAAAGTTACTTCCGCTTCCCCTAAAGTCTGAGTTCCCGGCGACAGATAAATTTCTTTCAAAACTACCCCACCCGGATTTTTAGCATTAGAGACGGTGATTCCACCATCGGCAATTTTAATCGTTTCGCCCGGCAAACCGACTACCCGCTTAATAAAATACTGGCTGGTATCAAAAGGATAGCGAAAAACCACAATATCGCCGCGGCTAGGATTACCCAGCCGGTAGCTGATTTCGTCAATGATTAAATACTCATGGTCGTAAAAATTCGGCTCCATTGACGCCCCTTTGACATAAAACGGCTTGATTAAAAAATAACGAACCGGAATAATAATCGCCAGGGAAATTACCACCACTTTAAAAATCTCCCAGGTAAAAATCAAAAGCTGTTTGCCCGCCGATAAATTATCATCGACGTGCGCCGGATACTTATTTTTGTTGAAGATGCTCATAAACGATCAGGATAATTAGTAATTATGCCGTCAATGCCCAAACCTTTGAGATACTCGATTTTTTTCGGGTTATTGACAGTCCAGGCACAAACTCTGATGCCTCGTTTTTTAAATAACTCAACCTTTTTTTTATTTAATAAATGATAATTGATATTAAGGTAATCGGCGTGGGAACTTTTTACCACCCAGGAAATATAATATTTAGTCAGCGGCAAAAACAAAATCGCCAAAAAGTCCAAAATCAGCCAACCGCTAAACACATTAGTTGACCGAAAGACTAAAGCGGTGATAATCTTCGGCTCCAAAGTTTCAACCATTCGGATTTCCGAAGGAAAGTTTGAGCAGATCATTACTTGAGCTAAATCAATTTTGTAATCGCGCAAAGTTTGAACGACAACTTGAGCGCTGTCTTTTTCTTTTAGCTCAATGTCCAAACCGACTTTATTGCCGATCACTTCCAAAACTTCGCCCAAAGTCGGAATTTCTTCCGTTTCTTCCACTCTTAGCTCCTTAATTTCCTCCAAAGTCAGCTGGCTGACGCGGTGAAATTTTTTTTTGGCCAGCCGACCCAAAAATTTATCATGAATGACAATCGCGTATTTATCCTTGGTAATTCTAACGTCAAACTCAACCATATCAACGCCGCACTCTAGCGCTTTTCTGAAAGAACACAGCGTATTTTCCGGAGCATAAGCTTTCGCACCCCGGTGGCCGATTTTTAGCATTATTAAAACTGTTTAAAATTTAACTGGCGGACAATGTAGGACTCTCTGCCAAAGCCTTTTTTTATTTCTGTTTGTGGCGGAGAACCAGCAACCTCTTCGACCCGCCTGCCATCGCCATGGACAATGCTGGACTCGAACCTGCCTGCCGGCAGGCAGGCCAGCGACCTTCGCGATGTGAACGCGACGCTCCCCAACTAACATATCTTAAATGGGCACTACAGGAATCGAACCTGTAACCTCTTCGATGTGAACGAAGCGCTCTAACCATTGAGCCAAGTGCCCAAAACGGCGGGACAAGACTGTTCTTTCCCAAGTTTAAGTGAAGCGCTTACTTATGGCATCAACCATGACATGATTCCAATAGCGCGCGAAACCCCGCACCGAATGCTTTAAGTAAACACTCCTTCACAGGATTATGCCAGTGGCATTCTGGTGCGTGGGTAAAAAAAGAAAGCGTTTGGGTTCACGGTACACCTAAAATAATACGCTTATGGTGTATGCCCGGTAGTAGTCCCTTACCTTAAGGTAATTGGAGTAACTACTACAAAACTAAAAATAAACTTATAAATAAATCCGGTAAATTTTTATATTTTGGGATTGGTAAGGGATCACTACCGGGTATGCCCAGAAAGACGATTGACTTAAAAAAGCATAACACGAAATATAGTTTTTGTAAACTGCTTCATTATATATGATAATATTGCTAATTTCTAATTTTTATGGCAAAATTAGCTTATGATGAGAACTGATATCGATTTTTTAAACGAAGCGGACAAAATAATCCATCAGCCGAAGAAAAAGCTCAAACTTATCAGTAAAATAATCATTTATTCACTGATAATTTTTGTTATAATTTTTATTTTCTTCGGCGTAGAAATGATTACCTCCGGAGAAAATCTCGCCAAAACCTTGGGCAATGTCGGCTTATGGGGACAAATTCAGCACTTAATCGGCAGTAATGATAAAAATTTGAACGGCGAAAAAGAAGATCGGATTAATGTTTTACTTTTGGGCATCGGCGGCGAAAATCATGACGGACCGTATTTAACCGACACCTCCATTTTAGCCAGCTTTAAACCGTCAACCAAACAAGTCTCTTTGGTTTCCATTCCCCGCGATTTATTAGTCCCCATCCCCGGCTATGGCTGGCAGAAAATAAACCATGCCGATGCTTACGGCGAGGTAAAAAACCCCGGCCGAGGCGGAGAAAAAACCGCCGAAATTGTCAGCCAAGTTTTTGGCGTTCCAATTCATTACTATGTCCGGATTGATTTTGCCGGGTTTAAACAAATCGTTGATGACTTGGGCGGCATTACGGTTGACGTGGAAAATCTTTTAGACGACCCAAATTATCCGATCAAGGGCAAAGAAACCGCCACCACTACCGAGCGCTATGAGCACTTATATATTAAGCCGGGAGTAAAAAATATGGACGGCGAACTGGCCTTAAAATTTGTCCGCTCCCGCGAAGGCCGAGGCATTGAAGGTTCAGATTTTGCCCGGAGCAAAAGACAGCAAAAAGTTTTAATGGCGATTAAAGAAAAAGCCTTGTCTTTCGGCGTTTTAGCCAACCCCTACAAAGTCGGTAAATTAATGGACACCCTGAGCCAGCACCTCGCAACCAATATGCAAGTCTGGGAAATCATCAAATTTTTCAATTTAGGCCGGGACATCACCGAACAAAATATTACTCGCCGGGTTTTAGACGATAGTCCAAACGGCTCGTTGTATGCGGCAATGACGGAAGGCGGCGCTTTTGTCTTGCGGCCGAAAGCGGGCGATTTTTCTGAACTCAAGCTGATCGCCCAAGAGGTCTTTAGTACCGGCACTACGACCGCTGAAATTAAACCAACCGTTAAACCAAAAATGATCGAGGTCCAAAATGGCACTAAAATTGTCGGCCTAGCCGGTCGAACCGCGCAAGCCTTGGAAAACTTGGGCTACCATATTTCGCAAGCCCGAAATGCTCCCACTCAAGATTATCAAACAACCGTCATTTATAAACTCAACAATCAGGAAAGCGATTCCGCAGTCGATAAAATCGCCAAACTATTAGGCGCCGAAGTTGCCAGTGCTTTGCCCGACTGGACAACCTCAACCACCACGAGATTTGTTAACAAAGAAAGTGATATTTTAATTATCTTGGGCCAAGATCATAAAGACCTCTAAAAAATATGCCTGAAAAAAAGCTGCCAACCGTGGTTTTAGTCGGCCGAATCAATGTCGGCAAGTCTTCATTTTTTAACTGCCTGACGGAAACCGGCCGGGCTTTAATTTCACCTATCCCCGGGACGACTCGCGATTACAATCTTGGCCAAGTGGCCTGGCGGAAAAAAAACTTCAACCTTATTGATACCGGCGGTGTTAATATTGATAATTTAAAAAACAGCATCCAGTCGTTACTGTCAGCTAAAACTCCAAAAAAATTACAAAAAATCGACGCAATTGAAACCGAAATCATCCAGCAAACCAAAGAAGCGCTCAATAAAGCTGATTTGATTATCATGGTTACCGACGGCAAATCCGGACTTTTACCGGCGGATAAGGAATTGGCTTTAGTTTTAAAAAAATTAAAAAAACCGGTAATTTTAGTCAGTAATAAAGTCGATAACCAAAAATGGCTATTACAGCTCAATGATTTCTTCAAGCTCGGCTTGGGCAAACCCTGGCCGGTCTCGGCGGTTAACGGCTCCGGCGTCGGCGATTTTTTGGATGAATTAATTAAAAAGATAAAATGGCCGGCCGGCCGGCCGGCGAAAAAAGAAATTACTAAAAGCATCCGGGTGGCGATTGTCGGCAAACCCAACGTCGGCAAGTCATCTTTGGTTAACCAAATTTTAGGCGAAAAAAGAGTAATTGTTTCCCCAATCCCCCAAACTACCCGCGAACCCCAGGATACCGAAATCAGCTATAAGGGCAAAAAAATACTTTTAATCGACACCGCCGGCCTGCGCAAAAAAGCCAGAATCGAACCGGGCATTGAAAAACTGGCCACGCGGCGGTCTTTAGGCATAATTCATTCAGCCGATATTGTTTTATTTTTAACCGAAGTTGACCGATCTTTAACCAAGCAAGATAACTTTTTAGCCGGTTTAATTAAAGAGTCGCGCGCCGGCATCATTGTCATTGGCAATAAATGGGATTTATTAACCGACAAAGATGAAAAAATCGATACCCAGATAAAAAGGCATTATCAGTCAAACTTTTCTTATTTAAGCTATGCCCCGCTGATATTTATCTCCGCTCTTACCGGCCGCAATGTCGATAAAATTCTGGATTTGATTTTGACGATCTGGCAAGAGAGAATTAAAGAAGTGCCGCCGGAAAAACTCAGCGAGGTTTTGAAAACCATCGTTAAAAAACAATATCCGGCTCAAGCTTCCGGCCAAAACCGGCCCAAACTTTATTCATTGGTTCAGACCAAAACCAACCCGCCGGAATTCACCGTTTACATCGGACCGAAACAAAATATTCATTTTTCCTACCTCCGTTTTGTCGAAAATCAGATCCGGGAGAACTTTGGTTTCACCGGAATTCCGGTTAAAATTAAAGTGAAGCAAGCTGACAAGTACGCAATTCGATAAATTTACCCGCGGCCAAATTACTTACCTGCCTGACAGCTTACAAACTCACCGACTAATTAACTATGAAACTCATCGTCGGCCTGGGCAATCCCGGCAAAAAATACGCCCAAACCTGGCACAACTTAGGCTTTTTGGTAATTGACCAGATTCAAAATTCCAAGCCGGATGAATTTTTAAAATTTAAAAATAGCGATAAATTCAAAGCGGAAATTTGCGAAGGCAATGGCGCCGGGGAAAAAATAATTTTAGCCAAACCCCAGACTTTCATGAATCAGTCCGGCGAAACAGTTAGAGCAATGGCAAATTTCTATAAAATTAAACCCGATGATTTGTGGGTAATTAATGACGATATCGATTTGCCACTTGGCAAACTCAGAATTTCCCATAATGCTTCGGCGGCCGGCCACAAAGGAGTCCAATCAATTATTGACGAAATCGGCAGCCAAAAATTTGTCCGGTTTCGGCTTGGAATTAACCAAATCCCCCCGGTTACCCTGCCGACGGAAAAATATGTCTTGCAAAAAATCGACGAGAAGAGTATGGTTTTAATTAATGAGACGATCAAGGAAATACTAGCGGCAATTGAAATTGGCTTAGCCAGCGGCATTCCCGAAGCAATGAACGAGTTTAATTAATAATAAAACAATCAAATCCAATCAATACAGCGCAGAAATGTGCTTTTTTTATACAAAAAAAAATAACTCCCAGAGTCCTGCCGGCCAGCGCAAGTCGGCTACTGAATAAACAGCAGACAACTCAGCTTTTGGCTACTTGCCAGATTTGGAGGGTAAATCTCGCGTTCGCCGCTGGCAAACAGGATTCTGAAAGCTACTTTTCAATGAATAAATTATCCTAGCACTTTTATTTAAAATTGTCAAGGATCTGCGGTAATGTGCACACACGTATGGCGGTTTCTCAGGATGCCAGATAGCTTAAAAACCAATAATTTCTACCTAAACCATCAACCATCCCCGATTTAAACCAAGCATTTAATTAATTATAAATAAAAAATATGCCAACTAAACTGCCCGAAGATGAATTAAAGTATTGGCTGGCTTTCAGCCAAGTCAGTGCGATCGGCCCCCGGCGCTGGCAAAAACTTTCCGCTTATTTTCCCAGCCTAAAAATTGCCTGGCAGGCAAACTTGAACGAATTTTTACGAGCCGGTTTGGAATTTAGAATTGCCGAAGAACTGATTGCCAACCGGCAAAAAATTAATCCCGACCGGGAATTGGAAAAATTAAAAAGACTAAGGGGAAAAATAATTACCATTCTTGACGATGGCTATCCGAAGCTGCTTAAGGAAGTTTATGCTCCCCCGCCGCTGCTTTATTATTTCGGCAACTTTGAATTAAATAATGATTTTCCTTTGGCTGTCGTCGGCACGAGAAAAATCAGCGACTACGGCCGGCTGGTTACGGAAAAAATTGTTAGCGGTTTAGTCACTGCCGGACTGACCATTGTTTCCGGCTTGGCCTTGGGTATTGACGCCTGCGCCCACGAAGCAACGCTGAAAAATAACGGCAAAACCATTGCTGTTTTGGGTTCGGGTCTAAACCAAATTTATCCGGCGACTAACCGCCAGCTGGCCGGAAAAATTATTGCCAATAACGGAGCTGTTGTTTCCGAATTCCCGCCCGAAATGCCGCCGCTAAAACATAACTTCCCCCAGCGCAACCGAATTATTTCCGGTTTAAGCTTGGGCACGCTGGTAACGGAAGCCGGAATTAAATCCGGCGCCTTGATCACGGCTCAGTTTACCTTGGAACAAAACCGGGAAATTTTTGCCGTGCCCGGCAGTATCTACCAAAACGGCTGCCAGGGGCCGAACTCCTTACTAAAAATGGGGGCGAAATTAGCCAGCAATGCCAGCGATATTATAGAGGCCTTAAGCCTAGGCCAGGTTAATGAATTCAGATCGGCCAAAGAAATTATGCCGGAGACCGAGGCGGAAAAAATTATCTTAAACTTATTGGCTGACGGCTCCGTTCACGTTGACAAATTAGTCCAAAGCGCTAGACTGGATATTAGTGTTATTAATTCGACATTGAGCCTGATGGAAATGAAAGGCATGGTTAAAAATTTAGGCAACCAAAGTTACATTAAAGCAAGATAAATATGATCAAAGGCGTAATTTACGATCTTGATGATCTGATGGTTAATTCAATCGGCTTTCATCAAAAAGCTAATCAAAAAGTCTTAAAAAAATATAACTCTGATTTTAATAAACTGCCAAAAGATTTATATAATAAATTTGTTGGCATGAGAGTTATTGATATTTTAGAAACCTTCATTAAAAATTTAAACCTGAAGGTTGATTTAGAAACTCTAAAAACCGAGCGAGAAACAATTTTTTTAGATTTGATAAAAAATGAATTGGAAGCCATGCCAGGGCTGCTAGAATCACTTAACTTATTTAAAAAACATAACCTAAAATTAGCAGTCGCGTCGTCAGGAACAACCAGATATATCAATATTGTTTTAAATAAATTTAATTTAATTAATTTTTTTAATGTGATTATCTCTGGTGATGATGTTAAAAATGGCAAACCAAATCCGGAAACATTTACGCTCGCGGCCAAAAAATTAAATCTAGACCCGCCTCAATGTTTAGTATTAGAAGACGCCACTAACGGCATTAAAGCCGCTAAAACAGCTGGTTGTAAATGCTTGGCAATAAAAAACCCTTATACCCCACCTCAAGACTTAACTAATGCTGATGCTGTTTTAAATTCATTACTACAAATAAATTCTAATATCTTAAAATTATAGAATGAAGAAATTATCCCAACCAGATAAAATCTACTTACTTTTCGGCATCTTTATCGGCGCTTTGCTTTCAGCCAATTTCTTGGGCGCTAAAATTACGGCTTTTGCCGTACCGACAGTAATCGCCGTAATTCTAAATTTAACCTTTTGGCCGCTGATTTTTCTAATCAATCTAATCGCGTCGGTCATACCCGGCTATACCATTTTTGGCCAGCCGTTTTTAATTTATAATTTTTTCGACGTCATCCACGTCTCGGTCGGAATTTTAACCGTGCCAATTATGTTTTTAGTTAATGACATAATTTCGGAAGTCGTCGGAAAAACAGTGGCTCATAAATTAATTAACCTCGCCTTAATCGTGATGCTGATAGTTTTAGTCATCACCGTAATTTCAGTTTGGCTGCCAGCTGATCCGACCAGGCAATATTTTTCCCAAGACGCTTACACTAATATTTTCGGCGTTTCACTGCGAATGACCATCGCTTCAATCGTCGCTTTTATTTTGGCTCAAAAACACGATGTCTGGGCATTTAATTTTTGGCGGGAAAAAACCAAAGGCAAATGGCTTTGGCTGCGGAATAACGCCTCAAATTTTGCTTCCGAATTTATTGATTCCACGGTTTTTATGTTTATCGCTTTTTACGGTTTAAGCCCAAAATTCAACGCGGTTTATATAGTTTCTCTGATTATCCCTTATTGGATTTTCAAAGTTTTATTTTCGATAATTCAAACTCCCTTTTGTTATTTAGGGGTCAAATGGTTAAAAGATGAAAAATAATTTTCAAAAATATTTTGCGGCCGTTCAATACCTTGAATCATTAAATCGCTTAGCTCAAGACGATTATTTTACCAAAAAGCAAGGCCGAAAAATTTTTTTGAAGCGGCTGGAGTATTTTTTAAAACTAATCGGCAACCCTCAAAAAGATTTAAAGTACATTCACATCGGCGGCACTTCCGGCAAAGGCTCAGTCGCGGCGATGATCCATTCGATTCTAACCGCCGCTGGCTATAATGCCGGCTTATTTACCTCCCCTTTTTGCACCACCTCGATTGAAAAAATTAAGGTTGGCAATTTACTAATCAGCCCGGATGAATTGGCTGAAATTGTCGAAAGCCTGAAACCGGCCATTGACTTATGCTGCCAAAAATCGCCTTACGGCCGGCCGTCATACTTTGAAATTTTTACCGCCATCGCTTTGGTTTATTTCAAACAAAAAAAATGCGACTACGCGATTTTGGAAGTCGGTCTGGGCGGCCGCTACGACGCCACTAATGTCATTCCGCCGGCCAAAATTACCGTCATTAATTTAGTTGATTACGACCACACCGATGTTTTAGGTAAAACCCTAAAAAAAATTACAACTGAAAAAGCCGCCATCATCAAACCAAAAACGATTTTTTTTACGCCTCAACAAAACCGACGGGTTTTAAAAATTCTAAAAACGGCCTGTCGAAAAAACCAAGCGGAATTTAATTTGATTACTAAAGCTGATTACCAATACCAAACCAATCTGCCAGGCCGCCACCAAAAGGCCAATGCCGCCATCGCCGCGGCAGTTGGCCAAAAATTAGGGATTAAAGACTCAGTGATTAAACGTGGGTTACAGAAGGTAAAACTGCCTTGCCGCTTAGAAATTGTCGCCAAAAATCCCCTCGTAATTTTGGCCGGTGCTCACAATCAATCCAAAATTAAAACCACGGTTGAATTTATCAAAAATCTTGCCCCGAGCGGAGCCGAGGGGAGCGGAGCCGAGGGGAGCGGAGCCGAGGGGAGCGGAGCCGAGGGGAGCGGAGCCGAGGGGAGCGGAGCCGAGGGGTTGACATATCGGAAATTATATCTTATTATTGCCTTAACTAATGACCGAAATCCGCAAAAAATCTTTGGTGAAATCAAATTATTGGCCGATGAAATTTTTGTCACCCGGTTTCAGACTAATGCCAAGCGCAGCTATCCGCCAAAAAAGCTAGCCAAAAAATTGGCCACCGAAAAACCAGTAAAAATATTTCTTGACGCTAAAATGGCCTATGACCAGGCTTTAAAACTAGCTACAAAAAAAGATTTAATTCTAATTACCGGCTCGCTTTATTTAGCGGGTGAATTAAGACAAATCTGGCGGCC
>JBAYLH010000002.1:0-91882 GCA_041664165.1 Candidatus Buchananbacteria bacterium
GTTAGGAAAAAGCAGGGGCCGTCTCATTGACGAGTCGTTGGAATTAATGAAAATTTTTGGTGCAATTATTGAAAAAACCAAGTAGTTTACAATTTGTAATTTATGATTTAAAATTTGTTTAGAAATTAGAAATTAGAAATTAGAAATTTAATTTACATTTATGATCAAAACCAGCCAAAAATTAGCAGTTATTACTCTTTTAGCCAGCCTAAGTCTGGCTGTTTCAGCTTGTGGTAAAAAACCAGTGCCGGTGGCAAATACAAATTTAGATGTAAATCAGGCTGTCAACCAGAATTTAAACACTAACATTGCCACCACGACGGAAGAAATTGACATTTCGGATTGGAAGACTTATCGAAATGAGGAGTATGGGTTTGAGTTTAAGTATCCGGAGGATTGGAAAATTCAAGAAAAATTTTTTCAAACCAATGAATTATTTGTTTTAAAAGGAGAATCGAGATTGGCTATTCTACCAAACGGTGAACTTGATCTAGGGTTACCATATGAAAATCCGTTAATAAAAGATTCTTTGGTGTCTAATGCGTTGGTAAAATTTAGACAATGGAATTTAAATAATGGCAAGTTTTTAATTGTTTATAATTTTTTAGATGAAATTACTAATTGGACCAAGTGTGATGATAATTTGAAAAATTGTAACAGGATAGAGTTATTTGCTCAAAATAAAGGTGATTTAAATATTCTTATAAATATAATTTTAACTTTTAAATTTCTTAAATAAAATTTTATATAGGTTCAACATGGCGCCATCTTAGAGAGTTTCTCTGGATAATTTAGACTTGTTGATTTTTCAGAAAAGCCCTCTAAAAAAAGAGGGCTTTTTGGTTATATGCCGAAAAAACGAGGAGAATTTGCTCCTTGAAAATTAAAGAAAGGCACCAAGTGTTGGATATGGATCAAAATGTCTTTTGGATCCATAATGCTTGTGGCCCGACTAGCGCGGTAACAGCTATATGGTCTGATGACCTGACAATTGAGTAGTGGATAACTCAGCTTGACCTTAATTTTTTAGCTTGATAAAATAATAGCATAAATTAATTAAGTCAATATAGCGCGCATTTTTTTGGGCGTTTTTAATTTGGAAAATTTATGAAAAAATTTAACAAAAAAGCACTTGTCTTGGGAAGTTTAGCCTTAATTTTAACTTTGGGTTTGTTCGGCTGTGGCAAAAAGCCAATTTCGGTGGTTAATGCCAACGTAAATCAAAGTCAGAATGCTAATATCGCGACCTCGACCAATATTATTTATAGTATACCGGAATTAAAATTAAGATTAGCCTTTCCAGAAATAAATTGTAAAGATTTTACTAATTATAATTTACCTTTGTCAGAATTAAATGAGTACTGCACTAAATATTTTGGTGGCAATATAATAAAAAAAGACAATTTAATTTTTGAAACTGAGAAATCAAATGACAACTTTTTTGTTAAATACGATTATCAATATTTGACTGAACTTTTTTCCAATGATGACAAAGAAATAATCAAAAAATCAGTTGATTTATATAACGATTTTATTAAAAAAGAAAAAAGTCAATATAAAATATCAATATTTTTGAACGATCAACTCAGTAAAAAAGAAATTGCAAGATGGTATGTCACTAAAAATATAGAGAATATCACGGAAAAAGAATTATTATATTGGAATGTTTGTGAAGCTGGTTGTTCGGTTTATTTAAAGAAAATAATCGGAGATTACATAATTTGGCAAATTGGAATCAATCCGTCCTCGGGAGCTGGTGATATGTGTTTAAAGGTTAGTGTTCCACATGAGAAATATGCCGGTGATGAACAAAAAAAATGTGAGATAGTCGCAATTATCGATCGGTTTATTGGAAAAAAAGTTAAATTTATTTTGGAATAAAAAAATATCACCAAAAAACGGAATTGTAGCAAAATAAATATTGAATAATCAACATAGCACATCTGATAGCTCTCCTGGGCTATTCTATTGTTGATGAATATTCAAGGAGAACTATTATGTGGTAGTTCTCCTTTTGTTAATGCAAAAGGGAATGTACTTTGACATAAAAAAATTAAAAAAAGATGAAAGGAGATTATTGTGGTAAAAACTGCATTTGAATACTAAGGTGATGTGGTTTTAGTAAACTGTAATTTGGATAGGAAAACATCGAAAACGAAAGAGAGGTATATGATGAAAAAGAATTGGGTAGCAATGGTTGCGATGTGGTTGATTTGTGTCAGTCTTGCATGGTCGTCCGAGCTTTTGCCGCCGTAGAAGTACCAGCTTGAACCATATCAAACATGGATTGATGCTGGTTACACAACCAACAATAACTGTGGCCCGGCATGTAATGCCATGGTCATTGGATGTTTTTTCGGTAAAGACATCAGCACGGCACTGTATAGCTCTCCTCAAAACGCTCAAGGGATGAGGTGTATGACAGAAGCTCGTTGGCTTTATTGCGAAGCTAATGGGCTTGCTGGAGGATATACCAACACAGACATGGAATATAACGGCAGCGACAGAATGGTAAAAGTGTTAAACTTTGTCGGTTTGTCGACTGAACTTGTGACCGGCTCAAATGTGACGCTTGAAAAGATTAAGCAGGCAATTGACCAGAAGTGTTTGGTGATTTGTCATGTGAGTCCAAAAGAGTATTACAATTGTTCGGTTACTTCTCATTGGGCATTAGCTTACAGCTATGATGCTACATCTGTTGTAATCCATGATCCGGGATACCACAGCATTCAGTATAAGCATATTACAAATAGCCAGTTTGTGAGTGCTTTAGAAAACGCCGGTGGCGGAAACGATGAAATTCTTATCATCGTTTCTAATCCAAATAATTTGGCAGTCGGCCACTGGTCTAACGGCATCCTCCAGCCACAAATCATGGCTTGCTACACCCAGTTTCGTTCAATTGTCGGCGAACCATATAGCAACGGCGGCGGGGTCTATGTCCACGACTGGCATAGCCAGGATGAATCAGCCCATGTTGTAATTCAAGATTTCAAAGACAACACCACTGGGCTGTGCTATGCCATTATCTACAACCCGGAACTCCAGCAGGCATTTTTGCTGAAAGGCGGGTTTAGATATTACTACATGACGTCAGTTGACGGCATCAAAGAACTGGGTGAGCCGACTTCAAACGAATACCCCTACTCGTACTATCCGTACAGGAACGGGGCGTTTGAAACTAGCCAGCCGATGGTAACTTATGTCCGGCAAGACTTTGCTTTTGACACGTCGCTGATGTGGCGGCAAGGCAACGAGATAGTTGTCATGGCTGGTGCCGGCGGCGGCGGTGATTTTCATCTTGCCATTGTCCCCGGGCAGAACGGAGTTTTGACTTTGCGGGGCTGGTCGCTTGGCGAAACCAGTATTTACCTGACCGTTAACGACATTGGTGCGGCGCATTACGATGTTTGGCAGGGCAGTAACTGGCTTGGTGAGATGACGAATTTCGAGCTGACAGCCACTGGTTTGAATCCCGAAACGGCATACGCGTTCAAGGTTGTTGCCTCGACTGTTGATGAAACTGTCATTACCGAATCAAACCTATTAACGCTTACCACTAATAGTACGCCGCCATTGCCAGTCGGCAACTTAGGACTGGCACTCTCGGCGGCAGCGACGGAAATCGAGGCAATCTGGAATGTTGCGCCGGCCGCGATTCATTACGACGTTTATGTCAATGACAGTCTCAATCGGTCGTGTTCGGCCGAGGAAACTCGCTGCATCATCGGTAACATCGTTTCCGGCCAGGTTTACAGAATTACCGTCAAAGCCGTGGCGCGCGACGGCACGGTTTTAGCCCAAGACAGCAAATCGGTTGACACGGATCAAAACATCTGGTTTGTGCCCACAAATTATCCGGCTATCTTGGAGCCTAATGGCGATTACGCGGTGGATTTTGATGTCATCAATAACACCGATAACCCGGTTTACGGCTTCACTTATCGGATAGTTCAGACCAATTCCGACTGGCTGGTTTTGGAATCGGCAACGTTTGCCGATCCTGGCTCTTTTCCCCCGCGCAGCCGCGGCCGGCTTTGCACTGTCCGTTTTCGGACCGGCAATTCCTTCCCGGCGGCAACTCAAGCTGGCGTTTTCGTTTACAGCCAGTTTGACTGCAATTTCAGCCGCTCCCGGCATATTGATCGGTCAATTGATTGTCTCATGCCGATCGTACCCTTTGTTGATTTGGCGGCCGCCTTTCCGATTCCGCTAGCAGAAGTAACTGACGGCCAGCCGGCAATCGCCAAAATTCAGGTGCAAAATAACAGTAATAGCATCTGTCCGTCGTCGCGCCTGGAAGCTTATCTCAATGACGCGCTGGCGGTTTCAGTCATCGTGCCCGGTCTCAAGGCAGGTGAAGTCTGGGAACAGGAGTTTGATTTCGGCGTTTTGCCTCTGGGGCAGTACGAGCTTTGTGCCGTAGCTGATCCGCTTAATGAAATTAGTGAAAGCCGAAAAGACAACAACGCGGCGGTCAATACTTTCGTCGTTTGTCCGCCCAAGCCGATGATTAAGCTTACCTCACTGCCTGATTATCGCCGCCAACTTGGCAGTCAGGAAGTTAAAGGGACAGTGGAAAATGCCGATCCCGCCCAGTGCCGGGTGATGGTTTACATTCAATTCGCCTCGGTTTGGTATCCAAAACCCGACATTGACGCGCTGAGTGAAATTAATCCTGACGGTACTTGGCAGGTGCTTTTGATAACTCATGTTAATGACTGGCAGGCAGCTAAGATCCGGGCTTACCTTTTGCCCCAGGGTGTTAATCTGCCGAATTGCTGGCCAGAGGTTTGCCTGGAAATTCCCGACATTCCTCAAGCCTTAGCAATGGTTGAAGTCGTGGTGGCGGAAAATGATTTGCCGGTTACTAATGATCCTGTCAGCCCGCCGATTGATCCGCCAGTTATTCCGCCCGTAGATTCGCCGGTAACAGATGCGGCGATCAATTTCACCTCGCTGCCAGTCTATGGCGATGCCAATAGCGGCAGCCAGGTTCACGGCACGACAAGCGGCGTTAATCCGGCTGGCTACGAAGTTTGGGTTTTGATTTTAGGTCAAGATAATGTCTATTATCCCAAGCCCAGTACCGGTATCAAGGCGGCAATAAATCCGGATGGCACCTGGTCGCAGTTAATAGTTACTGATCCAAATGACATTTACGCCAGAAAAGTTTTGGCGTATCTAATACCGAAAGGGACGATTGTTCCGGCTTGCTGGCCCGAACCGTGTTTGACCCAGCCGCTAGTGCCGCAAGCCTTGGCTGTTGCTAGTTCGCCTTTGGCGGTGGTGACATTGCCGATTGATCCGCCAAACCAGCCGTCAACGGCTTTGCCGCTTATTGAGTTTACCTCAATGCCAGTTTACGGCGATGCCCAAAGCAGCGGGATTTTGCAGGGCAAAGTAAGCGGAGTTGATCCGCCCAAGCACAAGGTGATGGTTTATGTTAAAGTGGCTGGAGTTTGGTATCCCAAGCCGAACGTTGATGTTGCTTGTGCCATTGCCGCTGATGGCAGCTTCAGTTGTCAGGTTGTCACTGCTCCAAGCGATGTCTATGCAACCGAGATTAAGACATTCCTCTTGCCGCAAGTCACTGACCCGCCTGACTGCTGGCCCGAAGTTTGTCTGGAAATTCCGGCAATTCCTGATGCCTTAACGGCTGTCTCGGCAGTCAGGAATTAGCTACGGCAAAGCAGCTAATTACTGTTCTTTGTTTTTCTATTTCAGCCCTCGATGTCTTATTGGCAGCGAGGGTTTTTTCTTTTCCCCTGTTTTTTTTTGGCAAATTTGGTATAATTAAGCTATAATTAATTGACAAAAATATGAAAAACCGATTTTTTATCTTGGCAATTTTGAGTATTTCAATGCTGACGGGCTGTTTAATTAACAAAACCAATCCGGCAAACTCTAACCAGCCGGTAAACCAGGAAACGGCGGTAACTAATTTTACGGAGTGCCTCGCCGCTGGTTATCCGATTTTGGAAAGTTATCCGCGGCAGTGCAAAACGCCTCAGGGCCTGACTTTTGCCGAAAATATCGGTAATGAATTGGAAAAGCAGAATTTGATTAAAATTGACAATCCGCGGCCGAATCAAGCCGTTACTTCGCCTTTAGAAATTACCGGCCAGGCGCGGGGCTATTGGTTTTTTGAAGCCTCTTTTCCGATTAAGCTAGTTGATGCCGGCGGTAACATTTTAGCTACCGGTATTGCTCAGGCTCAAAGCGATTGGATGACCAACGACTTCGTGCCTTTCAAAGCCACTTTGGAATTTAATCCCATGGCTGCCAAAACCGGCGAATTAATTTTACAAAAAGATAATCCTTCCGGTTTGCCCGAAAATGATGATGAACTTCGGTTGCCTTTGGCTTTTTTTGGAGAGACAGCTTCCGTTAAAATTTTTTTAACGACTAAAGAAACCGGCAACAATCCTGACTTTAATTGCCAGAAAACAGCGGCGGTCGGCCGGACTATCCCTAAGACTTTGGCTTTGGGCAAAGCGGCTTTGGCGGAATTATTGAAGGGGCCGACTGAATCGGAAATTGCTCAGGGCTTTTCAACTACGATTAACACCGGCGTTAAACTTCAAAAATTAACCATTGAAAACGGCGTCGCCAAAGCTGATTTCAGTCAAGAGCTGGAATATCAAGTCGGCGGCTCCTGCCGGATCTCAGCCATTCGGGCCCAGATTAGCGATACCTTGAAACAATTTTCTTCCGTCAAAGAAGTTATTATTTCAATTGACGGCCGGACCGAAGATATTTTGCAACCATAGCATTATGCCAGTTTCTCCTAAATTCAAAAAAGCTTTTGTCATTTTAATTTTTATCAGCTTGGCTGCTATTTTTTGGCTGTCGTTATTTTTGTTGGATTTTAGCCATCGCCAAAAAACGATTTACGGCGTCACTTTCAGCCAAAAATATGCCAACGAACTCGGCCTTGACTGGCAAAAAACTTATCTGGCGATTTTGGATGATTTAAAAGTTAAAAATTTAAGGCTAGTCGCTTATTGGGATCAAATCGAAGGCAGTATCGATAATTTTAATTTTACCGATTTAGACTGGCAAATTAATCAAGCGGCTTCGCGGGGTACAGCGATTACTTTGGCGGTCGGCCGCCGGGTGCCGCGCTGGCCGGAATGCCATGATCCGGTTTGGCTTAAGAATTTAGCGCCGCTCGCCGTTTCCGAACACGAGCTGAATTTCGTTAAAACGGTAATTGAAAGGTACAAAGGCAATTCGGCGATAAAATTTTGGCAGATTGAAAATGAACCTTTGCTTCGCTGGTTTGGCGAGTGCCCGAAACCTTCCCGAGCCTTTTTGGAGCAGGAAATTAATTTGGCAAAATCTTTGGATTCGCGGCCGATTATTATCACTGACAGCGGTGAATTAAGCAGCTGGCAGGCGGCCGGCGGCTTAGCCGATATTTTAGGAACTACTCTGTATCGGATTGTTTGGAATCCTTATTCTGGTTTTTGGGATTACTTTTTCGTTCCGCCGGCGTTTTACCACTATAAAGCCGAGATTACCAAATTTTTTCATAAAAATCTCAAAGCGGTAATTGTTACTGAATTGCAGATGGAACCGTGGACCATGGGAAAACCAATGGCAGAATTGAGTTTAGCTGACCAGCAAAAGTCTTTTGACTTAAAGCGCTTCAAAGATAACGTAAATTATGTTACCCGGGCTGGTTTTTCGGAAGTCTATCTTTGGGGAGTGGAATATTGGTATTGGCTGAAAGAGAAAGGCCACCCCGAGATTTGGCAAGAAGCAGAAAAGTTGTGGCCATAGTCGGGTATTATCAAGACAATTAAATCCTGTTTGCCAGGATTTTTGTATTTTTACCATTTTTATGTCATAATTTCGGCTTATTTTGATTAAGATTTGGGCTTGCCAAAACTCGGCTTTATGCTAAAATATATTTATGTCTAAGCAGGAAAATCAGCGTTTTCAGTGGCCGATCGTCGGTCATCAGCATGTTGTTAGTTATCTCCAAAACGGTCTTTTAAACGATAAAATTTCCCATGCTTATCTGTTCGTCGGCCCGGAGCATGTCGGCAAAACCGAAGTGGCGAAAAATTTTGTTTATTCCCTGGTCTGCAAGAATTTGCCGGCCGGTAACGGTTTAGTTCCCTGCGGCGAATGCGATTGCTGCCGGCAGGTGGCCAATAAAATCCATCCTGATGTCTTATGGGTTGAGCGGGAAGAAAACGAAAAAAATGAAAAGCTCAAAAAAAATATCAGTATTGAACAAATCAGAGAATTGCAAAGCCGGCTCAATCTCCATTCTTTTTTAAATTCTTACAAAGTTGCCGTTATCGGCGGGGCGGAAACTTTGAGCCAGGAAGCGGCGAATTCATTGCTGAAATCTTTGGAAGAGCCGGCGCCAAAAACCGTTTTGATTTTACTGGCGACTAATCTGGCCGCCGTGCTACCGACCATTATTTCCCGCTGCCAGGTTTTAAGGTTTAGGCCGGTTAACCAAAAAGAAATTTTTGACCATTTACTTACTTTGGCGGTTGAAAGAAAAAAAGCTAAAGTTTTGGCCGCGCTGGCTTTCGGCCGGCCGGGTACCGCCATCAATTACGCCGAAGCCCCGAATAATTATGCCGATTTTCAGGAGCAAATCAGACAGTTTATTTCGTTAGCCAAAGCTGATCTGGTCAGCCGCTTTAAAATTTTACCCGAAATTATGAATTTTAACGATTCGGATGAGGTTGAGGCAACATTATTAATTTGGCTCAAAATTTTACGGGATTTAATTTTAATTAAAAATTTTTCGCCGAATCTGATCAGCAATCTGAATTTAACCGGCGAGCTAACCCAGTTGGCGGGAAATTACAGTAACTATGATTTAGTCAGGCTGGTGAAAGAAGTAAATTTTATCAAGCGCTATCTGGCGGCCAATGTCAATCCTAAATTAGCTTTGGAAAACTTAGTTTTAAATTTTTAATAAAAATTTATGAAAAAAATAAAAATTTTATTTTCTCTCCTTTTAACCGGAATTTTTATTTCCGGCTGCTCGATTAATTTTGGCGGCGGCGCCAATACCACCGTTATTGCTGGGGTTTTTAAATCTTTCGACAAAAGCGGTACTTGGCAGGAAAAAAATTTATTTTTGCATTCCGGCGGCAGCGGCAGCATTGCCGGCGTTAATGTTTTGGGGTTAACCTTTGATCCGCAGGATAATCGGGCGATTTATCTCAATTCCGACGGTTCGGGTCTGCTTTACAGCTACGACGGCGGCGACAGCTGGCGCAAGGCGGATGCGGTCGGCAATGGCCGGGTTGAGTCAGTCGCTATTGATCCGAAGAATAAATGCGTAATTTACGCAACCTCGGCCAATACGATTTTGAAAAGCATTGACTGCAATCGGAGCTGGAAAGAAGTTTATATCGATACCCGGGCCGACAAAGCCGTGACGGCTCTAGCCATTGATTCTTATGACAGTTTGATAATTTACGCCGGTAATTCAGCGGGAGATATTTTCAAAAGCGTTGACGGCGGCAGCAATTGGCAGGTGATTGACCGGCTGAATAATCCAGCGGCCAAAATCCTAATTGACAAAAAAGATACCAGAACTATTTATGTGGCCACAAAAAACCAAGGAATTTTTAAAACGACTGACAGCGGCAGCAGCTGGACGGATGTTAACGGCGGTTTAAAGCAATATTCGGCCGCCCTGGAGTACAAAAATTTGATTTTTGATCCCAACCAGGACAATTCTTTGCTTTTGGTCTCCAAATACGGTTTGATTAAAACCAATGACGGCGGAAAAAATTGGGAAGCGATTAAATTAATTACGCCGCCGTCGACTACCGATATTTATTCAGTGGCGATAAATCCTAAAAATAACTTGGAAATTTATTATGCGACCGCCTCGACTTTTTATAAAACCGTTGACGGCGGAAAAAATTGGGTAACCAAAAGATTGCCGACCGCGGCGGTGGCAACTTATTTGATTATTGACCCCAATGACCAAAATATAATTTATCTGGGATTAGCTAACTTAAATAGAAAATAAAAAATATGGCAACCCTACTTGATAATTACAAATCAGACTTTGATAAATCTTTGGAAAATCTCAAGGCCGACTTGGCGACTTTGCGGGTCGGCCGGGCCAATCCGATGATTGTCGAAAATATTTTTGTCGAGGCTTATGGCGTTAAAACCCCGCTGAAACAGCTGGCCTCAATCGCGGTGCCGGAAGCCAGAACGATTTTGATCCAGCCCTGGGACAAGGCAATTGCCAAGGATATCGAAAAAGCGATTATAATTGCCGATATCGGGATTAATCCGGTTAATGAAGGCCAGCAGATTCGTTTAACCGTACCTCAGCTGACCGAGGAAAGCCGGAAAGAATTGACCAGGTCGGTCGGCGAAAAAATGGAAAAAACCAGAATTATTATCAGGCAATTGCGGGATAAAGCCAGAGAAGAGGCAGTTAAACAGGAAAAAAATAAAGAAATCACGGAAGACGATAAATATGATTTTCAGAAGAAGTTAGACGAAATTATTAAAGATTACAACGATCAGATTAAAGAAATCGGCGCGAAAAAAGAGCAGGAGATAATGACTTTATAATTGCTAGTGAGGGATAAATGAACACTTGTGTCCACTTGAATTCAACGACGCAATTGCATGGATAGGTTTACTCGGGTTTTAATCAATTTAAATTAATAACTGACTATAAATTATGTTTTTGACAGTGATCACCTTTTTTGCGGTTTTAGGGGTTTTAGTCATTGCCCACGAGCTGGGTCATTTTTTTGCCGCCCGCCGAGGTGGAGTTAGAGTGGATGAATTTGGCTTCGGCCTGCCGCCCAGAGTTTTTGGCGTTAAAGTCTTGGCCGGCGAAAAACTGGAAAAAATCGCCCAAACCGAAGACATTAGTATCGATATTGAAAAAAGCGATTCTGTCATCAAAGAAGTCATTACTGACAAAGTTACGGAAATCGATCGAGTTAAAAAAATAAAAAAGTGGCAATTTGTCTGGGGTAATCAAGCGGAGCCGAAAAATGACAGCGATTTGAAACCGGGAACGATTTATTCTTTAAACTGGATTCCGCTCGGCGGGTTTGTCAAAATCAAAGGCGAAGAAGGCCAATCGGCCACTGACGAAGACAGCTTTGCCCATAAAGGCGTTTGGCGCCGGATTTGGATCGTTTCAGCCGGGGTCTTGATGAACCTGATTTTAGCGGCAGTTTTGTTAACCATTATTTTTGCCGTCGGTTCGCCGCAGTTTATCGATCAAAAGAAAATTTCCAATTTAGCCCGAGTCAGCGACGTCAAAATCAGAGTTGTTGAAGTTTTGCCCGATTCACCGGCGGCTAAGGCCGATTTAAAAGTTAGCGATACGATTTTAACCATTGATGGCCAGACTTTTGTAAAAATTGACGAATTGCAAAATTATATTAATGGTAAAATCAATCAGCCAATCAAATTGGAAGTCCAGCGTGAGAGCGAATTTTTAACCAAAGAAATAACGCCCCAGGTTTTAACCGAAACTCAAAAAGGGGGAATGGGCGTGGCTTTAGTCCAGACGGCTTTTGTTTCTTATCCCTGGTATATCGCCTGGTGGTACGGCATCACTGAAACTTTGACCATGGTCTGGGGAGTAATTTCCGGCTTTTATTTGATTATTAAAAATTTGCTGTTCAGCCATCAAATGATCGGCGATGTTTACGGGCCGATTGGCATTGCGACGCTAGTCGGGGATGCCGCCCGGATGGGCTTTTTGTACCTGGTTCAGTTTACCGCGGTTTTATCGATTATTATCGCGGTGATTAATTTTTTGCCGTTTCCGGCTTTGGATGGCGGCCGGGTTTTGTTTTTATTAATCGAAGCGGTTCGCGGCCGGCCGGTGAACCAGAAATTTGAAAATGCCCTGCATAATCTCGGCTTTGCCTTATTGATGATTTTATTTGTGGTGGTAACTTTCCGCGATATTGCCCGGCTGTCTTCGGGGTTTTTGACCTGGTGGCAAAATCTGACCAGATTATTTTAACCAAACCAATGAGAATATTTTTACCCTTTGATTTCAATTTGAACCTGCCGGTTTTTCTGCGCCGAGCCGGTTATGCTGAATTCAACGATCCCAATACCGGCAAGACCAGCTATACCAAAAGATTTACCCGCGATTTTTATCCTCGGTTTCATATTTATGCCGAAAGCACTGACGGCCAGACTTTTCTCAACTTGCACTTAGACCAAAAAAAAGCTTCTTACAAGGGTTATTCCGCCCACAATGCCGAATATGACGGGGCAGTGGTAGAACGCGAAGGAGCCAGGCTTTCAGGCTTAGTAAAAAATGAGATGGATAATCAGAGTCAGTCCGTAAAGCCAGTTGCCGAGGAAAAGAAAAGTTTTTGGCAAAAAATATTTAAGCAAGACTAATTTTTTAATTTTTATGTTGCAATCAAAATTATTTGGTAAAACCCTCAAAGAACCGCCGAAAGACGAAGTCAGCATTAACGCCATATTTTTGACTCGGGGCGGCTTTGTCGATAAATTAACCGCCGGCGTTTATACTTATTTGCCGCTCGGCCTGCGGGTTTTGAATAAGGTCAAGCAAATTGTTCGGGAGGAAATGGATGCGATTTCCGGCCAGGAAATTTTAATGCCGGCCATTCAGCCCAAAGAAATTTGGCAAACCACCGGCCGCTGGACCGATCCGGGCAAAGAAGTGATGTTTCAGTTCAAAGGCCGAAGTGACAAAGAGTTCGGCTTAGGCTGGACGCACGAAGAAGTCGTCACGCCGCTGGTGAAAAAATTTGTCAGTTCCTACAAAGACTTGCCGGTGTACCTTTACCAAATCCAGGATAAATTCAGAAGCGAGCCGCGGGCCAAATCCGGGCTAATGCGCGGCATTGAATTTTCAATGAAAGATTTATACAGTTTTCATCGCGATGAAAAAGATTTGGCGGCTTATTACGAGCAGGCTCTGGCGGCTTACCAAAAAGTTTTTTCCCGCTGCGGCTTAGACGCGCTAATTACGGAAGCTTCCGGCGGCTCATTTTCAAAATATTCCCATGAATTTCAAGTCTTAACGAATTACGGCGAAGACACGATTTTTTATTGCCCCAATTGCGGTTACGCCCAAAATAAAGAAATTACGGAAATTAAAGCCGGCCATAAATGTCCGAAATGCCAAACCGAAAAAATTAAAGAAGGCAAGGCGATTGAAGTCGGCAATATTTTCCAGCTCAAGACTAAGTATTCAGAACCGTTTAAATTGGAATATGTCGATGAAAACGGCAAAAGAAAACCGGTGATAATGGGTTGTTACGGTATCGGGCCGAGCCGGGTGATGGGGGCAGTGGTGGAAATTTTTCACGATGACAAAGGAATTGTTTGGCCGGAAAGCATTGCGCCGTTTAAAGTTCATTTGCTGCAAATTGGCCAAGACGAGGCTATTGAAAAAAAGGCTCAGGTGGTCTATAATGAATTACTTAAGCAAAAGATTGAAGTCTTGTTTGATGACCGGCCAGACGCGACGGCCGGCCAGAAATTCGCTGATGCCGATTTAATCGGTATTCCTAATCGACTGGTAGTTTCGGCTAAGACCGGCGATAAGATTGAATTCAAAAAACGGAGTGAAAAAGAATCAGTTTTAGTCAGTTTGGCGGAATTAGTCAGAAAAATTGAAAACTAAAGTCGTATTAGAAACTTAAGTAAATCAAGCTTACTGGCTTAATTTGCTTACTAGCTTAATTTACTTTTCTATGGCCATATTTAACCGCTTATTCAAAAAATTCTCCAAAGATGTCGGGATTGACTTAGGCACCGCCAATACTTTAATTTACGTTAAAGAACGCGGGATTGTGGTCAAAGAATCTTCCATCGTGGCGTTGAATAACCGCACGGATCAAATTTTAGCCGTGGGCGAAGAAGCCGCCCGGATGGTGGGCAAAACCCCGCCGCACATTACGATTTCCCGGCCGCTGGTTGACGGCATTATTTCGGATTTCGAAGTAACGGAAAAAATGCTCAAATATTTCATTGATCGGATTTATCAGGAAAGTTTCGGCTTGTCGCCGCGGCCGCGGGTTGTTATCGGCGTGCCACTCGATGTAACCGAAGTGGAAAAAAAAGCCGTTGAAGACGTCGTCTTATCCGCCGGGGCGCGGGAAGTTTATTTGGTGGAAAATGTCATTGCCACCGCCATTGGCGCGCGGCTGCCGATTCAGGATCCGTCCGGCAATATGATTGTTGATTTGGGCGGCGGCGTAACCGAAATTGCCGTGATTTCGCTTTCCGGCGTTGTCGCTTGGAAATCTTTGCGCACGGCTGGCAACAAACTCAACCAGGACGTGATGCAGTTTGCCCGCAGCGAATTTAACCTCTTAATCGGCGAAGGCGTAGCGGAAGATATTAAAATCAAAGCGGCCAAGATTATCGAATCGGGCGAACCGATTGAATTAAAAATGCGGGGCCGAGATTTGCTGACCGGTTTGCCGAAAGAAGTGATTATTAATGCCGAACAAGTCAAAGCCGCTTTGCAGCGTTCCGTTTTGACCATTATCGAAGGGATTAAAAGCACTTTGGAAATCACGCCGCCGGAATTAGTGGCCGACATTTATCAGCGGGGCATGGTTTTGGCCGGCGGCGGCGCGCTGCTCGCCGGGTTGGATCAGGCGATCGCCAAGGCCACCAAAATTCCGATTAAAGTTATTGAAGATCCCATCACTTGCGCGGTGCGGGGCATGGGCTTGATTTTGGAAGATGAAAATCTGCTCAAAGAAGTGGCGATTCCTTCTTCGACCCAGGAAGAAAAAAATTCTCGTTAAAAAAATATGGTTAAATTCGTCCGATCAAGCCGTTTATCTTTGGTTTTATTAGCAGTGGCAGTTCTGCTAATTTTTTTGCATTATCTTGGAATCTTAGTACCAGTCGAGAATTTGCTGATTAGAATTTTGTCGCCGATCCAGTCGTCAGTCTATTCCGCCGGCGCCAAGATTAACAGTTTTTATACGGGTTTTTCCGCCAGTAAAGATTTGAAAACGGAAAACAAAAAATTGCAGAAAGATAATGACCGGCTGGCGGTTGAAAATTCCCAGCTAAAAACCCAGCTAGGAGATTTTCAGCAATTGAAAATCCAA
This sequence comes from Candidatus Buchananbacteria bacterium, assembly GCA_041664165.1. Lineage (GTDB taxonomy): Bacteria > Patescibacteriota > Patescibacteriia > Buchananbacterales > UBA6539 > JBAYLH01. The sequence continues at coordinate 15,099 of JBAYLH010000002.1, forward strand.
AATGATTTTTTGGTTCAGGCTAATATTTCCGCCATTACCGCCAAAGTGATTGGTAAAAATCCCGAGCCGAATTACCAGGCAATTATATTGGATAAAGGCAGTAACGACGGCGTGGCCGTTGATTTGCCGCTGATTACCGGCAATGGCTTGGTTATCGGCAAAATTTTTCGGGTTAAAAGCAACAGTTCCGAAGCCATTTTGGTCAATGATTCCCGCAGCCGAATTGCGGCGATGGTGCAAAATGAAAAAAACAGCAAAGGGGCGGTAGTCGGCGAGCACGGCTTAAGCTTGAAAATTGAAATGATTCCGCAAAATGAAGCGGTTAAAGTCGGCGATATTGTCGTTACTTCGGGTTTGGAACCGACGATTCCCCGCGGCTTGATTATCGGCAAAATCAGCCGGCTGGTTAACGAACCAAACAGTTTTTTCCAAACGGCCTGGCTGCAGTCAATGATTAAGCTCGACGATTTAACCGTGGTTTCAATTCTGAAAAATCAAAATTATGATTAATATTTTGTTTGGCATAATTTCCCTGCTGATTTTAGGCATCGTTCAGATTAGTTTTTTAACGACTTGGCCGCTGCCGGTCAGCAGCTTGAATTTAGTTTTAAGCCTGGTGATTTTTTTGACGGTGATGATTAATTATCAGAAAGGCTTGTGGTGGGCGCTTGGCGCCGGACTTTTTTTGGAGCTTTATTCCGGCGCGATGTTTGGCATTACGACCTTGAGCCTGATTATGACGGTTTTGGGAGTTAATTTTTTGTTTAATAATTTTTTCACCAACCGATCGCTTTATTCTTTGGTAATTTTAGGCTTTTTCGGCAGTGTGATTTACAATTTGCTAATTTTAAGCTTAAACTTCATCGGCGTCTTGTTGAAGCAGAATGTCTATTTTTTATTCTTTGATTTTTGGTCGCAGTTTTTTTGGCAGCCGGTTTTCAACGTTTTGGTTTTGATGGTTATTTTCTTTGCTTATTATCTCTCAACCGGCCGATTAAAAAATCTATTTTTATTCCCTGCCAATTAATATGAAACTGAAGCTGAACGCCGATCCATTTTCCCTTACGGCCGGAAATTCCAAGCTCAACAGCTACCAAGTCAGGAGCCGGCCCAAAGGCAGATGGTTTGAGGTTGATTCTTTTACGGACCGAAAAAATCGAACCGGCAACGGATCGGTTGGTTTTTATATTGATGAAAAAATTATTAATCTATGGCTTTGGTTTGTTATTTTTTGTATTTTTATCCTAGTCGTCCGGGTTGCTTATTTGCAGCTTTACCGCAGCTCATATTTTAGCAGCGTCGCCGAAGGCAACCGGATCAGGATCGCCGACATCAAAGCCACGCGGGGAGTAATTTATGACCGGTTTAACAAATTATTGGTCGAAAATTTTCCGGTTTTTTCTTTGGCCGTGATTCCGGTTGATTTGCCGAAAACCGAAGCCGAAAAAAATAAATTAATCAAAGAGCTGGCCAAACTTTCCGGCCAGTCGGAGCCGGATATTAATAAATTAATCGGCGGTCAAAAAATTTATTCCTACCAGCCGGTAATTTTAAAAGAAAATCTGACCCAAGACGAGGCGATTTTGGCGCGGGTTTTGAGCAGTCATTTTTCCAGCGTCGTTTTGCAGGCCAACGAAAGCCGCCATTATCTGATGGCCCAAGATAATCCCGGTCTTTCCCACGTTTTAGGCTATGAGGGCAAAATTGAGGAAAATAAGCTCGATGCCTATTTAAATCAAGGCTATTCTTTTGATGATTATGTCGGTAAAGCCGGCGTTGAATTGACTTATGAGACGGAACTCAAGGGTGTAAACGGCAAAGAGCAGGTTGAAGTCGATGCGACCGGCCAGGCGAAAGAAATTTTAGCCCAGCAAAAGCCGGTCTCGGGAAAAAATTTAGTTTTAACCATTGATGCTGATTTGCAAAAAGTCGCGGAAACTAGCTTGGCCAAAACTCTGGCGGCTAATCATAAGCAGAAAGGGGTTGTAATCGCCTTAGACCCCAATTCCGGGGAGGTTTTGGCTTTAGTCAGCCTGCCTTCTTTTGACAACAATTTATTCAGCAAGGCTTTAAGCCAGCAAGATTCCGATAATTTATTTAATAATCCGGACCAGCCTTTGTTTTTTCGAGCGATCAGCGGGGAATATCCGCCCGGTTCGACTTTTAAGCTGATTATCAGCGCCGCGGCTTTGCAGGAGGGGATAATCGACTCAAATACCAGTTTTCAGAGCGTCGGCGGCATTCGCGTCAACCAGTGGTTTTTTCCGGATTGGAAAGCCGGCGGCCATGGCTGGACCAATGTTACTAAAGCCTTAGCTGAATCGATTAATACCTTTTTTTATATTATCGGCGGCGGGTACAATGATTTTAAGGGCTTAGGCGTGGAAAAAATTAAAAAATATGCGGAAATGTTCGGTTTAGGCAAGGAGTTGGGAATTGATTTGCCTAACGAGGGCACTGGCTTTTTGCCCAGCGAAGATTGGAAAGAAAAAACCAAAAATGAGCTTTGGTATATCGGCGATACTTACCATTTGGCGATCGGCCAAGGCGACGTAACGGTAACGCCGCTGCAAATTGCCGCCTGGACTTCAGTTTTTGCCAATGGCGGCATTCTATACCAGCCGCACGTCGTTAAAGCTATTTTGGATTCGGAAAATAAGCCCGTAACCGAAGTCAAACCTAAAATTTTGAATCAAGGTTTCATCAGTCCAAAAAATATTGATATTGTCAGCCAGGGTTTAAGGCAAGCGGTTTTGAGCGGTAGTGCTAAAAGCCTGCAAAGCTTGCCCATTACTTCGGCGGCCAAAACCGGCACGGCTCAGTGGTCAACGACGAAAAGTCCCCAGGCCTGGTTTACCGCTTATGCGCCCTATGAAAGTCCTAAAATTGTCGTGACGGTTTTAGTCGAAGAGGGCGGTGAAGGCAGTACAGTTGGCTTGCCGATAGCCAAAGAGGTCTTAGATTGGTGGGCCAAAAACCGGCAATAATGAGCTAATTTTTTAAATTTTATTTGACATAAACTGCAATATATGCTTTACTATCTTGTTAGTTCTTTGACAGATTTTAGAGCAATAGTTACTTGCAAAAATAGTAGCCATAGCCAAAAGTTACCAATAGTTTTGTCATTCTGAGGGAGTCCATAATTATCTGACAGGAAGGACGACCGAAGAATCTCTAATATCCTTTGAATCCGGTCGCAATGAACTTGTCCAGAAGCGACCTTCGTTTGGGATAACAACCTTTGGTGTTTTCTGGCTATGGCTACGCTGTGTAGTCCGCTGGCATAAACTCGAAATTGGCGAAAAACTCTTGAAAGGAGAACACGCCATGAATAAAGATGGACTGTTAGATCCGCAGACATCGGCTTTTGGAGGACGTTTACTAACATGCCTTCCTGCCATGCCCGGAGGAGTGGCGCAAGACTGGTTTGATTTTCCGGAGGGATTGCAGGAGTATCTGGCCGGGCTTGCTACGTCGCCATTTGTCGTCAGGGTTGACCGTTTGGTCAAACCTGTCTACCCGGATTGGGTGAAAGAGGTTCTCCATCCGGAATTGGAGAACACAGGTCCTGACGAATTCAATCTCAAAACGGATGTCGCGCTGTGGCTCCATGACGGACAGAAGAATGGCGATGTAGTCAACTCCAAATTTGTCTATTATCACCTGCGAGACAACGGCATGCTTCCTACGTGCCTGAATCTCCAAGACGGCGAAGCGATTCGGGGAAGAGGCATTGCCGTTTTCCGGAAGTTTTTTAGAGATAAAGAAGTCTTTCTCTGGAAGGCGGTTGTGCAGGATTGTCATGGCTTCATCCGCGTCCCGCATCTCCGTGAGGTCAGATCTCAGGTTGTGGTCGAATGGCGCAGACTTGGTGCCGGTTGTTTCGGCGATAACTATCCGGCGGCTCGCTTCACGCTACAAGTAAATATACCCTTTAGACATAAGGGCTTGATCGCTTGAGGCGACCTTGGACTTGCATCTCATCGACTCGCGTTGGTTTCATAGACTGGCGCGGGTCTATTTTTTTTATGCAATTGGTTAAATTACTTTGCTTTTTAGCCAAGCCACAATAAACCCAATTATTTGGCTTTTGTGGATAAGTTAGGCCAAATATTTGACATTTTGTAAATGGTCATTTATACTAAGTTTTAGCTTTTAGCGCCGGCCGCTATTTTTTTAATATCATTATCGGCAGCGGCAAACAAACATTTTTTTAATTTTTAAATCAAAGTATAAATCAAAACTTATGGGCCGAAATTACATTACCCAAAACGGCTTGGAAAAGCTGCGGGAAGAGCTGGAGTATCTAAAAAAGAAAAAAATGCCGGAAGTAATCGAAAGAATCGCCCGCGCCAAAGAGCTGGGTGATCTCTCGGAAAACGCCGAGTATCAAGATGCCAAAGACGAGCAGGGATTTATCGCCGGCCGGATTGTTGAATTGGAAAATTTAATCAACAAATCCGAAATTATCAAAGAAAACGGCAGCAAGGAAATGGTAACGGTCGGTTCGACTATCAAAGTAAAATGTGAAGGTAATCATTATCAATATACGATTGTCGGTTCCAATGAAGCGGATCCGACCAAAGGCTTGATTTCCAACGAATCGCCGCTGGGTCGGGCGTTTTTGACCAGAAAATTAGGCGACAAAATTCAAGTAATCGTGCCCAAAGGGGTAATGGAGTGTGAGATTTTGGAGATTGTCTAAAAATCGCTAAAACGCTTCAATTTGTCATTCCGCACCGGTCTATTAATGACAGGCTGATGCGGAATCCAGAAGTCTTGCCATTAAACTTGATGACTCTCGGTTGGGACTGGGGTAGCTTTATTCGTCGTTCATGGCTATAACGCAATTAATTTTGCGTTTTTTTCATAATTATTAATTTGATGGCAACCCGACTCAGTCGGCTTAAACGTAAAGTCGGGCGACCAATTTATTGCTCCCAGACCCTGGTTGCGCATAAGTTGACCAAAGCCCATAATTTTAGTAAAATAGTGGTATGGTTTTTTAGCCAAAGTAACTATTTTTAATATGTCAGACCTCAATGACGAGTACAAAAGCCGCTTAGCCAAACTCGAAAAAATCAAAGCGGCCAAGATTATTCCTTACGCTGAAAAATTTGAAAAAACTCAGTCAGTCGCTGAGATTTTAAAGTTAGGGCTGGGGGCAAAAGTTAAAACCGCCGGCCGGCTTTTAACTTTACGCGAGATGGGAAAAATTTGTTTTTGCCATTTACTTGACGGTTCCGGCAAAATCCAGCTGGTTTTCAAACAGGATTTATTGGGTAATGATTTATTTAAGTCATTTGCCAAGCTGTTTGATCCGGCTGATTTCATCGGCGTGGAAGGGGAGCTGTTTAAAACGCAAAAAGGGGAATTGTCGATTTTAGTCAGCCGGTACGTGATGCTGAGCAAATCGTTGCGGCCGCTGCCGGAAAAATGGCACGGACTCAAAGACCAGGAATTAAAATACCGCCAGCGTTATCTGGACTTAATTTCCAATCCTGAAACTTACCAGCGCTTTTTATTCCGCAGCGAATTTATCAAGGCTTTGCGGGAGTTTTATTGGCAGCAAGGTTTTATCGAAGTGGAAACCCCGATTTTGACCAATACCGCTTCAGGCGCGATTGCCAAACCGTTCAAGACGCATTACAACGCTTTGGATTTGGACGTTTACTTGAGAATTGCGCCGGAGACTTATTTGAAGGAATGCCTAGTCGGCGGCTTTGAAAAAGTTTTTGAAATCGGCCGGTGTTTCCGCAACGAAGGCATGGATCCGTCGCACCTTCAGGATTTTACCATGGCGGAGCATTACGCCGCCTACTGGAATTATGCCGACAATATGAAATTTACCGAAAAGATGCTTTGCCATTTATTGAAAAAACTTTTGGGCAGTTTGCAGGTTGAAATCAAAAATCGCAGCGGTCAGCCAGTAAAAATTGATTTTACCCCGCCTTATCCGGTTATTAATTTTAACGAACTGATAAAAAAATCTTGCGGCATTGACGTTGATAAATTTGACACGGTTGACAAGCTGAAAAAAGAAATTGTCGCCAAAAAAATAGTTATCGAAGATATTAATAAATTACAGCTCGGCAATTTAATCGATAATTTGTTCAAAGCCGTCTGCCGCGATAAAATTATCCAGCCGACTTTTATAATTAATCATCCGCTCGAGCTTTCGCCTTTGGCGCGGCGTAATGACAAAAATCCAGCCGTGGTTGACCGCTTTCAGCTGGTGATTAATAGCTGGGAAATTGTCAATGCTTATTCGGAATTAATTGATCCGATTGACCAAGCTCAGCGCTTTACCCAGCAGGCCAAAGCTAAAGATTTAGGCGACGCTGAAGCCCACGGCAAAGACGATGATTATGTTAAAGCCTTGGAACACGGCGCGCCGCCGGTTTCCGGCTTGGGTCTGGGTATCGATCGGATTATTACTTTGTTAACTCAACAAGATAATTTAAGGGACGTGGTTTTGTTTCCCTTGCTGCGTCCGGATAAAAAATAAAAACTATGATGCTAACAACGGGTCAAATTATTTTTCGTTTACTTTTGTCTGCCGTCCTAACCGGTTTAATCGGTTTGGAGCGGGAATACCGCCATAAGCCGGCCGGTTTGCGGACTAATATTTTAGTCGGGGTCGGTTCAACTTTGGTGATGCTGATGTCAATTTACGTCGCTAGTTTAGATAACGGCGATCCGACCAGAATTGCGGCCGGGGTTTTGACCGGCATCGGTTTTTTGGGTGCCGGCGTGATTATCCGGGGCCAGGGTCAGAAAGAAGACGAAGAGATGGTTCACGGCATTACCACGGCCGCGACCATTTGGGTGATTTCCGCGATTGGCTTGGCGATTGGTTTGGGTTTTTATTTTGCCGCGATTTTTACGACCCTGATTTCTTTGTCAGTTCTATACGGTTTAAATAGCGACCGGATCAGGGATAAAATGGAAACGAAAAAAAATAATTAATGATGATATGAAACATGATAAAGCCCTGGAACTTTTGCAGCAGCACGTGAAAAATCAGGCGAATTTGAATCACAGCCGCGAGGCCGAAGTCATTATGGCGGCTTTGGCGCGCCATTTCGGCGAAGCGGAGGAATACTGGGGAAATTTGGGGCTACTGCATGATATTGACTGGGAATACGGCGAAAGCACTCATTGCCATAAATGCCGGGAAATTTTACAAAAATCCGGGTTTGATGATGATTTCATTGAAACAATAGTTTCTCACGGCTATGGTTTTGCGGCTTTGGGCGACTTGGCCGATAAAGCCAGGGAAAGTAAAATCCAGCATTTATTGGCGGCGGCGGAAACGATTACCGGTTTGATTTATGCCACCGCTTTGGTTCGGCCGGATAAAAAATTAGCCGCCGTCGAAGTCAGCTCGGTTAAAAAGAAAATGAAGGATAAATCTTTTGCCGCCAATGTTAATCGGGAAATAATTAAGGAATGCGAGCTGGCCGGAATCGGTTTGGACGATTTTATCGAATTAAGCTTGAAAGCCGTCAAAGAAATCGCCGCCGAGGTTGGGATTTAGCGAATATGAAAAAAGTCATGGTTTTTGGTACTTTCGACGGTTTGCACGCTGGGCATTTAAATTTTTTTCAGCAGGCCAAAACTCAAGGTGATTATTTAATAATTATTGTTGCCCGCAATAGCAATGTTAAGAAAATTAAAGGCCATTTGCCGAAATTGGATGAGAAAAAAAGGCTAGTTAACGTCAAGGCGGCGGGAATAGGGGATAAAGTCATTTTAGGCGAAATTAAAAATCCTTACGCCGTGATTAAAAAATTTAAGCCGGAAATTATTTGTCTCGGCTATGACCAGAATAGCTTTTGCCAAAATTTGAAGAGTAGTTTTTCAAAAGTTAAAGTTACCAGGTTGAAATCTTATAAACCGACTATCTACAAATCATCAAAAATGAATCAGGAATTAAGAATTATGAATCATGGTCGCTGAAATCAAGCTGCCTAATAACCTAAAACCTAACTTCCTAATTTCTAAAGTATGTTAGACATCAATAAAATTAGAACCGAAAAAGAAGCCGTCAAAATGGCGCTGGCCAAAAGAATGGCCGTTGATACCATTGATTTTGAGGCGATTTTAAAACTCGACGATGAAAGAAAAAAACTACTGCAGCAGGTGGAAAATTTGAAAGCGGAACGGAACAAATATTCCAAGACCAAACCCGACCCGGAAATTATCAGTCAAATGAAAGCGACCGGCGAAGAAATCAAAAAACTTGATGAAGAAGTCAAAACAGTTGAAAATGAGCTTAACCAAAAATTGGCCGAGCTGCCTAATCTGCCGGCCGATGACGTCGTTTCCGGCGGCAAAGAAAATAATCAGGTGATTAAGACTTTCGGTAAAAAACCGGAATTCAAATTTGAGCCCAAAGATCATGTCCAGTTGGCGACCGAACTCGGCTTGATTGATTACGAGCGGGGAGTCAAAATTGCCGGCAACGGTTTTTGGGTTTATAAAGGAGCCGGGGCATTGCTTGAATGGGCATTATTAAGTTATTTTATCGATTTTCACCAAAAAAATAATTATGTTTTTATGATCCCGCCGTTTTTGCTGACGGAACAGTCCGCTTATACTTCCGGCCATTTGCTGAAATTCCGCGATGATTTGTTTTGGACGCAGGATAAGCTTTGTTTAAATGCCACTTCCGAAATGATGCTGGGCAATTATCATCGCGATGAAATTTTAACGGCAGCGGAATTGCCGCTTAAATATTGCGCTTACTCGGCTTGTTTCCGCCGGGAAGCCGGCAGCTACCGCAAAGAAGAGCGGGGGATGATTCGGGGGCATCAATTCAATAAAATTGAAATGTTTCATTATACCAAGCCGGATCAGTCTTGGAATTCGTTTAAAGAGCTAGTGGCTAACGCCGAAAAATTAGTCGAGGGTTTGGGTTTGCACTATCAATCAGTCCAGCTGGCCGCCGGCGATGCTTCGGCCGCGATGGCTAAAACGATTGACATTGAAGTTTGGATTCCCAGTATGGGAATTTATAAGGAAGTCAGCAGTGTTTCCAATGCCTTAGATTACCAAGCCCGGCGCGGCAATGTCCGTTTTAAAAGCCAGGCCGGCGGTAAAAATGAATTTGTCCATACGCTGAATGCTTCGGGTTTGGCCACGAGCCGGCTGTTACCGGCAATTTTGGAACAGTTTCAGGATAAAGCGGGCAATGTTAAAATTCCAAAAGTGTTGAAAAAATATTGCGGATTTGATGTAATAAAGAGCAAGTAGAAAGGTAAAGCTGAGAGTCCATAATTGTGTCCCGCAGCTGCAAAAATTAATTAAACTAATTTATAACTTTGAAAATATGAAAAGAATAATTTCAATTTTTACTTTAGCTATTGCAGTTAGCGCGATTATTGTTTTGAGTGCCGCTGAAACAAATGCCGCGACAAAATACGCGGATGGTGTGTTTATCAGGGCTGCTAGCGGAAAAATTTATTTAATTAAAGAGCAGAAGAAATTTTATATCAGTTCGCCGGCAGAGCTAGGGTTGTATGGCAAGATCAAATTGTACAATGTAAGTGACGGAGTAATTGATAGCTTCGCCAACTATACAAGTTCGATAGTCGGTAATAATGCCAGATCATTTTTGAAAAGTCCAGATGGCAAAATTTATTTAGTTGAGAATCAAAAAAAGCGTCACATTACCACGCTGACAGAATTAAAATCATTTGGGTTTATTAAGCTTGTCAACGCAACTTATGAAACAATAAACGCTTATCCTGATCTGACGCAATCGGATTATACAGACGGATCCCTGCTAAGACTTGATAGTGGAAAAATTTATCTATTAGATAATGGAAATGTTCGATATATTAGTTCCATTGCTGAATTGAAACAATTAGGGCTAAAAAAAATGTATAATGTCACGTTAGATGTCTTGAATAAATATCAAGTTAGTGTTTGCGATTCCGCCACTCACCGCGAAGGTAATGTCTGTGTTGCTGATTCTAAGCCGTGTTCAGTAGGTAATGGAGCCGGTTATCAAAATTGGAGCTCAGATGGGTGGTCTAATTGCGTGGCGAGTACTTGCAACAGCGGATATCAGGTAAAAGACGGTTTGTGTGCCGCTAGTACATGTGATTCCGATAAGCATTTAGAAAATGGAATATGTAAGGATAATTATGAGGTCTGCATAATTAGCAATGGAACAGGACATCGGATTTGGGATTTCATAAATTGGACCGGTTGCGAAGTTGATAGTTGCAATAGCGGCTATTATGAAAAAAATTTCTCATGTGTTCCCAATGTATGCAGTTCAGATCAACATTTAGAAAACGGAGTCTGCGTAATTGATGTTACTCCCTGTACTGTCGCGAATGGATACGGTGTTAAATCTTGGAGTGATACCGCTAATCAATGGAGTAGCTGTAATGCTTCTAGCTGTTTTAGCGGGTATAACCAGGTTCAGCAAAACGGCGTTTGGGTTTGTAGGTAAAAAAGCTTAATTAAGTTTAAATGTATAATTCCTGGCTAGAAATATCCAAATCAGCGATTTTGCATAACTTAGCCCAATATCAGCGGATTGTCGGTAAAACTGTTGAGATTATGCCGATTGTCAAAAGCAACGCCTATGGCCATGGTCTAGTTGAAGTAGCCAAAATTGTCAGTCCGAAAGTAAAATGGCTTGGTGTTGTCAGCCTGGGCGAAGCCTTAAATTTGCGGCAAAATGGCATTAAAAATAAGATTTTTGTTTTAAGTTACGCTCAAAGCCGCTATTTAGAACCAGGGATAAAACAGAATATCGAACTGCCGGTTTATGATTTGGCTTATGCAAAATTAATATCGCAAAAGGCAGCGAGGCTGAGAAAAACTGCCTTGATTCACGTTAAAATTGATACGGGAGCTTCAAGAGTCGGAGTTTTAGCCGCTGACGCAATAGAGTTTATTCTAGAATTGGCTAAATTGCCGAATTTAAAAATTAACGGCATCTACAGCCATTTTGCCGCGGCCGAAGAAAATCAAAAATATTCAAAGTTTCAGTTGGACAAGTTTAATAAGATATTAGCAGAATTGAGTCGGTTTAAAATTTGCATTCCTTATCGGCATTTTGTTTGTAGTGCGGCGACTTTAACTGAAGACAAAGCTTATTTTAATCTAATTCGTTTAGGTTTAGGTCTTTATGGCTTATGGCCTTCAAAGCAGACCCAAAAAATCGCTCAAAAAAAGTATCCTTGGTTAAAATTAATTCCGGCGCTGGCTTGGAAAACCAAAGTAATTCAGGTTAAGGAAGTTCCGGCTGGCACTTACGTGGGATATGGTTGTACCTTTAAGACTAAAAAGAAAACTAAATTAGCCGTTTTAGCGGTTGGCTATTGGGAAGGCTATGACCGGCATTTGTCTAATATTGGCGAAGTGATAATTAAAAATAAAAAATGCCCGGTTATCGGGCGAGTCTGTATGAACTTGACGATGGTTGATGTTAGTTTAGTTAAAGATGTCAAAGCCGACGATGAGGTAACGCTTTTAGGTGGGGGAGTAACAGCTGACGAATTGGCAGATAAAATTGGCACAATTAATTACGAAGTCGTGACCAGGGTTAATCCGCTTTTACCGAGATTTTATCTAAAATAATATATGGCGAAAAAGAAACTAAAAATTGGCGTAATTTTCGGCGGCCGGTCGGGCGAGCACGAAGTTTCAATCGTTTCGGCTCAGTCAGTGATTAAGGCTTTGGATAAGGCTAAATACGAAGTTATCCCGATCGGCATTACCAAGGAAGGCAGCTGGGTAGCCGGATCCGAAGCCGTAAAGTTTCTCAAGGCCGGTATTGAAAAATTACCTTTTAAATCGGTCTTAATGCCGGATCCGACCGAAAAAGGTTTAATTTCGGTTAAAGAAAAAAAATTAGCGCCGGCAATTGGCGCCAAAAATATTGCCACTAAATTAGACGTGATTTTTCCGGTTTTGCATGGCACTTTTGGCGAAGACGGCACGACTCAGGGTTTACTGGAGCTAGCCAATCTGCCGTATGTCGGAGCCGGTGTTTTAGGTTCGGCTTTGGGTATGGATAAAATTGTGCAAAAGCAGTTATTTGCTCAGGCCGGTTTAGGCATCGTTGATTACGATTGGTTTTCAAATAGCGAGTGGCGCTTTAACCAGCCAAAAATTTTAGCCCGGCTTAAAAAAAAGTTAAAATACCCGATGTTTACCAAGCCAGCTAATTCCGGGTCAAGCGTTGGGATTAACAAATGCCATGATCGCCGGGAATTAATTTTAGGAATTAAGGATGCGATTTTGTATGACCGAAAAGTAATCGTTGAGCAGGGGATTGAAGACCTTTGCGAAATTGAAGTGGCAGTTTTAGGCAATGACAATCCAAAAGCTTCAGTTTGCGGCGAGATTGTCGCTTCCAACGAATTTTACGATTATGACGCTAAATACGTTGACGGCAAGTCAAAAGCGATAATTCCCGCCAGCTTGCCGGCCAAAGTGGCCAAACAAATTCAAGCCATTGCTGTTACCGCCTTTAAAACGCTGGATTTATCAGGCATGGCTCGGGTTGACTTTTTGGTCACCAAAAAACGCCACCGGATTTATCTTAATGAAGTTAATACGATTCCCGGCTTTACCTCTTTTTCGATGTATCCCAAGCTTTGGCAGGCTTCGGGTTTGTCATATCAAGTTTTATTGGATCGGCTGATTAATTTAGCGCTTCAACGGCACCGGGAGAAAAATAGTCTAGCCACGTCGTATCAGCCAAAACAAGATTGGTATAAATAAATTATGCGTCATAAAAGAGATTATCAAAGGAACAATTTTAAAAACCCTTTTTTCCCAAAAAATAAAAATCAGAAAAAAAAATTTGGTTTTAAATCCGTTTTTTTTCTTATTTTTATTGTCGTAATCCTGTTTGCGATTGCCAGTAATGTCAGCCGGCTGCAGATAAAAGAGATTAAGGTTTTTGGCAATGAATATATCAGTCAAGTCGAAATAAAAGGAGTCATCGCCACTCAGCTGGCCAAAAAACGCTTTTTCTTTTTCAGCCAAAATAATATTTTGTTTTTCAGCCGGCGCCAGGCCGCCAAAGAGCTTCAAAAAAAATATCTTTTTGAACAGCTCAAAATTAAAAAACAATATTTTGACACCATTGTCATTACGCTCAAAGAAAAAACTTCCGGCTTGATTTGGTTAACCGGTAGCAGCCAGTATTACTTGGATTTAACCGGCAAAGTTATTAGAAAAATTGAAAATGACAATTTAGTCGTTGCCGCCGGCGCCGGGACAACTCAAGTCATCCGCCAGCCAGCCAGCATTGGCAATTATCCGTTAGTTGCCGATGAAAGCAACCAGCCGATTGAACCCGGCCAGCAAGTGCTTAATCAGTCATTAGTTGATTTCGTTATTAGTTTAAACCAGAAATTAAAAGATAATGCCGGTTTTGAAGTTTTGAGTTATGGCTTAGTCAGCTCAAGTGCCAAAGAGATTAAAATGATAACTAGGCAAGGCTGGGAAGTTTATTTCAATACGACTGAAGCCGCCCAAAAACAAGCTGATCGGCTGTCTCTGGTTTTGAATGAAAAAGTTAAAGACCGAAGCAAACTCAAGTATATTGATTTGAGATACGGCGATAAAGTTTTTTTGAATTAGTTTTTTTGTTTTCAGCATCAAAACAAATATGATGCGTCGCAAAATATTTAGAGTAGGCGATAGGGGCAGCTTAAAGTAGAGGAGAGCAAAATTTAATCTCAACCAGGGTTTGGTGAGATTAAGAAATAATATCAAGTGCCTCAAAAGGGCACTTTTTGCGATATTAGTGCTAGGTTCGGATTCTAATCAATTGGGTAAATTTATTTCAAAATTTGTCTATTTTGGTATGACGATATTCTACGGGATAATTATTTGTAAATTTTAGTTTCAGTTAGCTTAATTTTTTTAATCCGCCAAGGTTGCTAAGGTCTAAATTAGGTAGTTTTATCAGCCAGTATGCCAAATTGGTCAACTTAGAGCTTTACTATAGCTTTAGTTAAATCATGGGTCCTATGTGTCGTTTAAGGTATATTGTGCGACTCTAGATTACTCAGTTTGTTAATACTATTGTGCTATCCCCCTTGATTTGGTGAAGTTATGAATCCGGGATTTTTTTAGTGGTTATGTAATATATTTAATCAAAACTCGTCTTAATTATTGACAGAATTATTTTTAAATTATAAAATATTAAGCCGTCCTTTGAAATCGTTGTTAATTGCCCTTCCCTACCTGCCGGTATAACCTGTTTTACCTGCAGCTAAAGGAGGGCAATTTGCGAGAAATAACTTGCATGAGCCAGAATCGTCACCTGGTTTGTTAGCCTCTCCGCTAATTATTAAGCTCAAACGTATGTTGAAGGCTTTGTCGGGAGCGCTAACTCTGGCGCTGACTCTAATTGTGCTTAAGTTATTTCTCCCCGAGGTTGCCGCCGGACTGATTGAATTGACTGTAAAAGTCATTCACGTGCTGAATGTTTCAGTCGATCAGGCTTCGGCCAACCTTCCCCAATAGCAATAAAGGCTCGGCGGTTTTTTCCTCCGAGCCTTTTCTTTTTATCTATAGTTATGAAGAATTTTATTTATTGATTTTTTTGTATAAAAGGTATGAGTAAATCATTGGGAATAACGAGACAATGGTAATTCCAGCAATGAAAGAATACCAAAATAATTCAGCGGGCAGAAATGAGCCGAAAATCATAAATAAACCCATCAGCATGAATAATTTTCCGCCCAAGCGGTGGGTTTTATTCCAGACTTGTTCATTAGACAAAGTCCAGGGGGTCCGAATGCCCATAAACCAATTAGACTTAATCTTACCCATGTAGTTGCCCAGAATTAAAAATAACAGGCCAACAATTGTCGGGACAACAACGTTAACTGGCAGCTCGTAGCCCAACCCGGCTAAACCGGTATAAAAATAAATTGCGACCATAAAACCAATAAAAAAGTTTTTAAAAATATGGTAGACTTTGGCAAATTCAAGATAATGCTCTTTTTTAGGATCAAGATAAGGTAAACCTAAAAATAAGAGATAAAGGCCGAAAATTAAGCCGGGGAAAAAGAAAGCGGCAAATCCCTTGCCTGACCAGCCATCGATTTGACCCCGGTAATTCCAGTGAGTCGGAACTTTTTCGGGAAAATTAGCATAAAAATAAAAGCTGGCAAACACACTTAGAATAATTAAAATCACTGGGATAAATTCGGTTTTTAAAGTTGGTTTTATCGGACTGCTCATAATTTTTTAGCTTTATTTTTATTAAAAAAATTATATAATTCTTCGGCGATTTCTTCAAAAACGCTCAAATTCAGCGAATAAATTATCTGCTGCCCCATCCTCTGAGTTGAGACTAAATTGGCATTTTTTAACGTGGTTAAATGATGTGAGAGTGAGGGCAAAGTAATCTCAAAATTAACGGCGATTTCATTGACTGGCAAATCCTTTTTTTTAAGCAATTGCAGGATTTTTCTCCGGGTCGGATCAGATAAGGCGGTAAAAGTGTTATTAAGAGTCATAGCTTCCCTTTCTTGGATAAATTAGGCGATTTTTATTTAGATATTTAGACAAGTATCTAAATAGTATAACAAAAAAATAAGGCCGTCAAATTAATTTATCCACAATCGGTTTATTTCCAATAAATCATTTTTAAATAATTGATGGCCAAATAAATCGTGGCAGCTTGAAAAAAGTCATTAATCGTCGGTTTATGGCCGGAAACAAAAGGCAAGGCCAAAATTATTACCGGCGCTAAATACATCGTAATCGTATGCCTTAAACCTTTGGTCCAATTTAATTCAATCGGTAAAGCGCTGTTTCCCCCGGCGGCTAGAGCGCGTCTAATTCTGATTTTATTTTTGACAAAAATTATCGTTCCGGCGGCAATTAGGATAATGGTGGTAGCGGTTGTCAGGATTACGATCCACATAAAATTAAAATATTTTTCCCCAGTAAATAATCTTTAGGTAAGCTAAGGCGAGAAAAGCGACAATGACCTGCAAAATGTCATTAAAAACTATTTTTTCACCGCCGGCTAGCGGAATAAACAAAACGATAATCGGCATTGAATATAACAATAAGTCATGTTTCAAGGCTTGGTTTTGGGAAAGATTAACCATTTGAATACCGCCAAGGCGCAACGATTCTTTGCTGTCAGTTTCCGATTTTCTTGAATTTAAAAATAGAATCAAAGCAAAGATTAAAAGAACCATCAGCATGAACATAAAAAAGATGAAACTGACGGCGCTTTTGGTCTGGCTTATCGCTTTTTGATCGTTGTAGGCTAAAAGCGAAACTACGGCAATTAGCGAAACTGCCATTAAATCACTAAAATCGTCTGATTTGTATTTTTTTGCCATTTTAGTTGGTTAGTTACAAGGCCGGCAAATATTCCAAGGGATTAACCGGAATGCCGTTTAATCGGACTTCAAAATGAAGATGAGGCCCGGTTGTTAACGGTCCGGCGCCCGGACTGCCGGGTAAACCGCCTGATAAGCCGATTACCTGGCCTTTGGTTACGTAAGCATCTCCTTTAACGTAAACTGCCGAGACATGGCCAAAAACAGTGGAAAGGCCGTCGTTATGGATTAACATAATATAAGCATAGCTTTTGTCGCCTTTAAATTGAATTCGCGCGACGTAGCCGTTTTCCGGGGCTTTAATCGGCGTGCCTTGGCCGGCCCGGATGTCAATGGCCGGATGTTCAAAAATATAGCGAAAGGGGTAATCGGGGTCATGGAAATAAGCGGAAATTCCCCGGCCTGGTGAAACCGGCCAGCCTAGCCGGGCCGGACCGAAATCCTGGAATCTTTGGTTTTGTTCCTGTTCTTCCAATTTTTTCCGAACGGTTTTTTCGAGCGTGGCAATATCAGCATTGATTTGCTGCTGTTCTAGCTGTAATTGGTAGGTATATTTTTGGTATTGTCTTTCAGTCAGTTTAGCTTGGGAAAAAAGGATTTGTTTGGCATTATTTTTTTCGGTTAATTCTGATTTTTGTTCCTGGAGCTGGGTTTTTAAATCTTCTTCAAGTTTTGCTTTGATTTCCCAGCTGGCTTTTTCGGTTTGTAAATCTTTTTGGTTGCCTTTCAATTTATCAACGGTATTTTTCAAGTTGGTATGAATTTCTTGGGTGTATTTTATTTGGTCAAAAAAATCAGAGAAAGAGTCGTTGACCAAAAGTATTTTTAAATAGCCGACTTGGTCGTTACGGTTGATTAAGCGGATATAGCCGGCGATTTTTTGCTTGTTGTCGGCAATTTTATCTTCAATCTCTTTAATCTGCAAATTCAATTTTTGGATTTCTAAATTAGTTTGTTCGATTTTCATCTCGGTTGTCTCAATATCCAAATTAACTTTAGCCACTTCATTTTCTAAAATCGCAATTTGATTTTGCAGGCCTTTGGCTTCCTGCTGTTTGCTTTTAATCTGGTCGGCGTAAGCGTCAACTTCTTTTTGTAAAATATCAATTTGTTTGCGCCGGTCTTCGATTTTGTTGTTTAGTTCGGCGATGTCATCAGGTTTATTTTCTACCGTAGCCGAACCATCAATTGCCGCGGCGGAAATAATTTTTGGCAAAACCGAAAAACCAGCGATTATAAAGCTGAGGATTAGGCTGGTTACTAATATTTTCGCCCGGTTTATTTTTGGTTTTTTATTTTGGGTCATTATTACCTATTATACAAAAATTGCCTTAATTTTGTAAGAGGTTAATCGCCTTTTTAAGCCGGGCAATGGATTTTTCCCGGCCTAAAATGGCGGCAATCGCAAACGGTCCCGGGGAAGCTTTCCGGCCGGATAAAGCGACCCGCATTGGCCAAAGTAAATCCCCTACTCCCAGATTTTTTTCCTTGATAAAATCAGTTACGCTTTTTTCCAAGTCAGCTTCGGTCCATTTTCCCGTTTTTATTTTTTCCAGTTCATCGATTAAAGTTTGAAGGTTTTCGGCAGTTTTTTCTTTAGTCAGTTTTTTCCAGAGTAAAAGCCCGTTGTCATAAGTCGGCTCCTTAAAGAAAAATTCAGTCGCCGCGACAATTTCGCTTAACTTTTTAATCCTTTCCTGCTCGGTTGAAATGACTTTTTCTAAATATTTTTGGTCAGGCTTAATTCCGGCTGCCTCAAAAAATGGTTGACAAAGCTTAGCTAATTCGGCTGTATTTTTTTGCCGGATATACTGGCCGTTAAGCCAATCCAGTTTTTGGGTGTCAAAAATTGCGCCGGCTTTATTGACTTTAGCCAAATCAAAAATTTTGATCATTGCCTTCAGATCAAAAATTTCTTCAGCCGTTCCCGGGTTCCAGCCCAAAAGTAAAACAAAATTTAACAAGGCTTCCGGTAAGTAGCCGTTTTTTAGATAATCTTCAACGGCGACATCGCCTTGCCGTTTGGAAAGTTTTGAGCGGTCGGGATTCAGCAAAAGCGGCAGATGGGCAAATTCCGGCGCTTGCCAGCCGAAAGCCTGGTAAAGCAAAACGTGTTTTGGCGTTGAGGAAAGCCACTCTTCGCCTCTAATGACGTGAGTTATTTCCATTTCACGGTCATCAACGACGGAAGCTAAATGGTAAGTGGGAAAACCGTCGGATTTTAAAATTATTTGGTCATCAAGAGTTTGGTTGCTGAAACTGACTTTGCCTCGGATTAAATCGTTAAATTCAGTAACGCCGGTTTTAGGCATTTTAAAGCGGATGACGCGAGATTTTCCGGCCTTAAGCGAGTCATCAATTTCCGTTTGGCTTAAGCGGCAGCAGCAGCCGTCATACATCGGCGGCAGTTTTTTTTGCTGCTGGGTTTGCCTGACTTGCTCCAGTCTTTCCGGGGTGCAAAAGCAGTAGTAAGCTTTGTCATTTTTGACTAAATCTTGGGCAAATTTTTGATAAATTGCCAGCCGCTCCGACTGGACCATCACCTTTTTATTATCCCAATTTAAGCCGAAAAATTTTAGCATTTTTTTGAGATTTTCGACCGCTCCCTCGACTTTTCTGGTCTGATCGGTATCTTCAATTCTTAATAAAAAATCACCACCAAAGTGTTTGGCAAAAAGATAAACGTATAAAGACGTCCGCAAACTGCCGACGTGAAAAAAGCCAGTCGGGCTGGGAGCAAAACGGGTTTTGACGGTTTTTGGCATATTAGTTTTTTACCAGATATTTATTCTTAATAACTAAATAAGGAAAGACAATAACGGCTTTAACGATCCTTTGCCAGCGCTGCGGTTGTAAAATTAAGCGGTACAACCATTCTAAGCCAAGGCGCTGAAGCCAAACCGGCGCCCGTTTGACCGCGCCGGAGATATAATCAAAAGCGCCGCCGACGCCGATGGCGACTTTGACCGAAGGCATTTTATCAAGATGGTAAAAAATCCATTTTTCTTGTTTGACCTGGCCGAAAGCAATAAAAATAATTTTCGGTTCAGCGGCATTAATTTCAGCAATTAAATCCAAATTGGCAGCTTGGGGGTTAGTAACCTCTCCCCCGCTTTTTGATCCGGCAATTTTTAAATTAGGAAAGTATTGTTTTATTACTTCCGCCGCCGCCCCGGCAATATTTTGCCCGGCGCCGAGAAAATAGACTGAACACTCTTTTTGTTCAGCCAGTTCGCTCACCGACCAGACTAGATCAACGCCGGTAACCCGCTGCAGTCTTTGGCCTAAAAATTTAGCCGCTTTGGTCAAGCCGATGCCGTCAGCCACGGCAATATCGGCATAGTTTAAAATTTCTTTGAAGCTTTTGTCTTTTTGGGCAGCGACTAAAAATTCCGGATTGGGGGTAACAAGATAATGCTGATTTTTTGAATCTAAAAATTGGCTGATTTTTTCCAAAACTTCCTGCAGTGACAAATTATCAATTTTTACTCCCAAAATTTCGACTTTCATAGAGTTTATAAAAATTTCTTCGGTCGGGGCAGCGGCTGGCTGAATCTGAACCGCTCGACTTCTTGCGGCCCGTCAGCTCGGTAGCGGCTCTTGGTCCGGTAGCGGGTAACTTTGCTCTTGTTGTAATTTCTCGATGAATGGTCTCTCATAGGTTAGGTGCTAGGGATTAGGTGTTAGGAGCTAAAGTGTAGCTGGCTAATATTTTGTATTCCGCGCCGCTGCCTAAAAGCTGGCTTTCCATCAATTCAATGCTTTTGACTGGAATTTCAATTTTTGGCACGATTAAATTTTTAGTTTTAAATTGGCAAGGACTGACAATTCTGGCTAATGTTAAATGGGCGTGCCAGAGCCGGTGGTCAAGTTCGAGGCCGATTTTTTCAATGGCTCGGCCCAAATTAAGCTGCAAGTTCGCCAAATTTTCTCCCCGGGTTTGCCTGGCGGCCAAAAAAATGATCCTGGGTTTTTCTAAGTTTGGGAAAGCATCAATCTTTTCAGTAATTAAACCGGTTTGGGCAAAATTTTTAGCTTGATTTTTTATAATTTCTTTAACTTGACTGATTTGCTCTTCGGTCAGATAGCCTAAAAAATGTAAGGTTAAGTGGAGCCCTTTGGTTTTAACGTAACGGATGACCGGATTGGAATTAATTTTTTTGGTTAAAGACAAAAATTCAGCTAGCTGGGTTTTTACTTCTTCTGACAAATTAATCGCGATAAAAACTCGCTTTTTCATAATTGAATTATATCATCTAATAATGGTATAATCAAGCTATGACCGAGGCATTATTTTATAAAAAATCGGCAGAAAATCAGGTGAAGTGCGAATTATGCCATCAGTTTTGCCAAATTGCCGCCGGCCAGCGCGGTTTATGCGGCGTAAGGGAAAATCAAAACGGAATTTTGCAGACTTTGGTTTACGGCAAAGTCATTGCCGCTCATATTGACCCGATCGAAAAAAAACCGCTTTACCATTTTTTGCCCAAAACCCAAACTTATTCTTTGGCGACAGTGGGTTGTAATTTCCGCTGTGCTCACTGCCAAAATGCCGATATTTCCCAGGCTTCTAAAGAGGGCTATTTTTTTGAAAAAAAAGAAATCCCGGGAACAGATATGACTCCCCGGCAAGTCGTTGAGCAAGCCAAAAAATTTAGTTGTCCCAGTATTTCTTATACCTACACCGAGCCGACGATTTTTTTTGAATTCGCCCTTGACTGCATGAAATTGGCGGCAGAAAATAAGCTAAAAAATATCTGGGTTTCCAATGGTTACACTGGCTCCCCGGCCCTGGAAATGGCGAAGCCCTATTTGGACGCGGTTAATATTGATTTGAAATTTTTTAAAGAAGCTACCTACCAAAAAATTTGCGGGGCGAAACTGCAGCCGGTTTTGGACAATTTAGTCTGGTATAAGAAAAATAACATCTGGCTGGAAGTAACCACTTTGATTATTCCGACTTTGAATGACAGCGACGAGGAGCTGGGCTTGATTGCAAAGTTTATAAAAGATAAACTAGGTTGTAATACTCCCTGGCACGTTACTGCTTTTTTTCCGACTTACCGGCTGGACAATTTGCCGCCTATGAATCGGGAAACTATTTTTAAGGCGAAGGCGATCGGTGAAAAAGCCGGGCTTTTGCACGTTTATATTGGAAATATCTAGCCATGAAAAAAATTTTAAAAAAAATTATCGTTTTCAGCGCTTTAGCCGCCATTGCCATGCCGCAATTGGCGCAAGCGGATTTTTATTTTAATCCCCATTATATTATCAGCGACGAGGAAATCAGCGATTATCAATGTCTGTCTTTGGGCGGGATTCAGCAATTTTTGGAAAGCCAGGGCAGCGCTTTGGCCAGCCGGTATTTTTTGGATTATCAGGGAGTCAACAAACGGGCATCAGAAATAATCTGGCAGGCGGCTTTGGAAAGCAAAATTAGCCCTAAGCTTTTATTGGCGACTTTGCAAAAAGAGCAAAGTTTGATTGGAGATCCTTCGCCCAGCCAAAATCAGCTCGATAAAGCCATGGGCTACCGCTGTCCGGATAGCGGTGGCTGCAACCCCAAAGCGGCGGGGTTTGGCAAACAGGTTGATGGCGCGGCCTGGCAGTTTCGGCAGTATCTTGATAACCCTTTTAACTGGACTTTTCAAGCCGGCCAACTTTTTGATATCGATGGCTATCTGATCACCCCGGTCAATCAAGCGACCGCGGCTTTGTATAATTATACGCCTCATTATTCCGGCAACCGGCACTTCTGGCAGATTTGGCAAGACTACTGGGGCCGGGATTTTCCCGACGGCTCGCTGCTTAAAGCCGACGGCAGCCCGGCAGTTTGGCTTTTGCAATACGGAACCAAAAGACTGATTACGTCATACGGCATTTTGCTTTCCCGTTTTGACCCGAAAAAGATTTTGATAGTTTCCAAAACTGACTTGGAAAAATACGAAACCGGGCCGTCGATGAAGTTTTATAATTACTCTTTGCTTGGCTTGCCCGATGGTAGCATTTATCTTTTGGTTGATGATGTTTTGCATCACATTGCGACGCCGGAAGTTTTCAAAACCATCGGCTTTAACTGGGAGGAAGTCATGCCGGCCGATGTCAAAGATTTAGCGGGTTACAGCTATGGTTCGGAAATTACGGTCAGCAGCGTTTATCCCACCGGCGCGCTTTTGCAAAATAAAAAAACCGGCGGCGTGTATTATATTGAAAATGGCATCAAAATGCCGATTATCGCCAAAGAAATTTTAGCGGCTAATTTTAAACAGAAAGTTTTAACGCCGGTTAGCCAAGAAGAGCTTGATAAGTATCAAACTGGCGATCCGGTCAAATTCCGAGACGGTGAATTAATCCGTTCTGCGACCGACTCCCGAGTTTACGTAATTTCCGGCGGTTATCGGCGCTGGGTTAAAAGCGAAAAAGCATTTGCTAAATTTGGCTATAAATGGGATAATATAATTACGACGACTCAAGCCGCGGTTGAACTTCAGCCGCTGGGAGCCGATATTGAATAAATAAATTTATGCCTATAGTTTTTGCGGCGATTACGCCCCATCCGCCGGTTTTAATTCCGGAAATCGGCAAGGATAACGTAAAAAAAATCGATAAAACCCTGCAGGCGTTCAAGAAACTGGAGCAGGATTTTTACGCCTCAAAACCGGAAAGCGTGGTGATAATTTCGCCCCACGGAAAAATTTTGCCTGATTCTTTCAGCATCAACTTGAATTCCGATTACGCGGCGAACTTTAAGGAATTCGGCGATTTCGGCCTGGAATTAAAATTCAAAAGCGATTACATGTCGATTCAGGAAATTCGAGCCGCCGATGAAACCAACCAGGCCGTGCCGATAGTTTTAACCAGCGAAAAAGAAATTGATCACGGTTTTTCCATCCCCCTTTATTTTTTGACGAGCCATTTGAAAAATATTCCGATCATTCCGCTGACTTATTCCGGCTTGAATTATCAGCAGCATTTCGCTTTCGGCCAGTTTTTGCATCGGCAGCTGGCGAAAATCAACAAACGTTTCGCCATTATCGCTTCGGGCGACTTGTCTCATCGGCTGACCAAAGACGCTCCGGGCGGATTTTCGGCCGAGGGCAAAAAATTTGATAAAAAGCTGGTTGATTTGATAAAAAAGAAAGATACGCAAGGTATTTTGAATCTCGATCAGGAATTAGTAAAACAAGCCGGCGAATGCGGCTTGCGGTCAGTGGTTACTTTGCTGGGAATTTTGGATGATTTGAACGTCAAGCCGGAGGTGCTGTCTTACGAAGGGCCGTTTGGCGTCGGTTATTTAGTCTGCAATTTTAAGTTAGTGTAGGTGAGTTGGTAAGTTTGTAAGTTTTTAAGTTGGTAAGTTACTAAGTTTATAAGTTTGTAAGTTGGTAAGTTTTTTAGGCGGCGGCTGGCTTGGGTGCCAGCTATTTTTTAGTTATCAATTTGAAAAAGTATTTCCATTTTTCGCCGGTTTGGCAAAGCTCTTTAGTCTCATTGAGGCATTTTTCGACAAAATCTTTGGTGTTTTCTTTGCAGATTTTGAAAACGGAGTTTCTTTTAAAAGTCGGAATAGCCAAATCATCGATTATTTTCAAAGCAAAATCCTGCCAGGGATAAGCCGGCGGTTTGATGGTCTTTTTTTTCGCCATAATGTCTTTGAAATTTTGCGGACCCAAGTCAATTGTCATAATATTTAGACTATAGCAGATTAAAGCAATAAAAAAAAGCCAGCCAAAACTCTTAGCCAAGGGCGTCGTCAATCTGCTGACAAATAAACACGATGACGCCAAAGAGTAAAGTAATGACTAGCTGCAAGCCAGTTGGGCTTTTGATTCTTTTTGCGGCATGCCTTTTGATTTCTTCAGCGACCAGGTAGGCATTGGTACTGAAATAGGCCGCCAGGAAAATCGAGCCAACAATTGATGCTGCCAGCCAGACCCAGCTAACCATAGTTAGCCTCCTTTCTTTCTGGTTATAGTTCGTAGTGACCAGGGAATTGCTTCTGGCGTTTAGCAGGTACTTCTTCGTCCGCTCGAATGTCGGTTAAGACTTGGACGAAGCGTAAGCCGATAGCTACCACAACTACCAGCGCGGCCATAATCGCAATAACTACCGCTATGGTTTCAAGGATCATTGGTTTTTCCTCCAAAGTTGGATGCTCCTTTCAGACTAGTTAAATTTTAGTCAATTGAGGTTTGAAAGTCAATTTTTTTCAAAAAATAATAATTTATCCCCACAAATCCCTTGACACTATCTTTTTGAAAGGTTAGAATATATTTTTCCCCACAAAACTTTTTCAATTTTTTGGGGATTTTAATTTCTTCAATAATATTAACAAATTAAAACAAAAATTAATGAAACAAAATTTTGACTCAATCGTCAGCGAACTGAGATTTTATCTGACCCGGCAGTTGGAAGCTTACCAAAAAAGCGATAATGTGACTTACTCGCAGCTGGAAGAAAAGATTTTGGAACTGGAAAAGAAATTATAAACTTAATCAATATTATGTTATAATATCGATAGGTCATCTTTAAATTATGCCTAAAATATTGCCAATCAAAATTTATCCTTGTCCGGGTTTGCGCCAAAAATCACAGGTTTTAAAAACCGAGGAGCTGGGGAATAAAGAAATTAAGCAGCTGATTTCAGATATGGAAAAGACGATGGTTGAAAAAGACGGCATCGGCCTGGCCGCGCCGCAAGTCGGCAAAAATCTCCGAATCGTGGTGATTAGCACGGCTGACGGTTCTTTGGTTTTAATTAATCCGAAGATTTTAAGGAAATCCTGGCGAACGGAAATTCAAGAAGAAGGCTGCTTGAGCTTTCCGGAAATTTTTGGTTTGGTGAAGCGTTCGCTCAAAATTAAATTAGTTGCTTTAGACCGAACTGGCAAAAAAATAAAGTTCAAAGCTAGCGGCTTATTTGCCCGCGTCATCCAGCACGAAGTCGATCATTTGGACGGAATTTTATTTATTGACAAGGCGAAAGAAATTGTTAAGGGTAAAGACAAATTAGCCGGTCTGGAAAAAAAATAATTTTTCTTTATGCAAGAGCTTAAACCAAAAATAATTTTTTTGGGCACGCCGGAGTTTGCCGTCCCCAGTCTTTTGGCTTTAATCGCCAATGGTTTTAAACCGGTTTTAGCCATCACTCAACCGGATAAACCCGCCGGCCGAAAACAAGAATTGACTCCCCCGCCGATTAAGCAAGCGGCTTTACAAAACGAGATTTTAGTTTTGCAGCCACCGGCTAAAAATGATTTGGCGGAAATTTTTTTACAGTATCGGCCGGATCTCTGCGTTTTGGTCGCTTATGGTTCAATTATCCCTAAAGACTGCTTAAACCAGCCGCGCGGCGGTTTTTTAAATATCCATCCGTCGCTTTTGCCGAAATATCGCGGGTCATCGCCGATTCAGACAGCGATTTTAAACGGCGAAAAAGAAACCGGCGTTTCCATTATCCAATTGGTTTCCCAAGTTGACGCCGGGCCAATTATTGCCCAAAAAACCATGGCGATAGCGGAGACTGATAACGCCGAAACTTTAAGTAAAAAGTTAGCCGAACTCGGCGCTGAGCTGTTAATAGAAATTTTAGCGAACTATTTGGCCGGAAGAATTTTGCCCAAACCCCAGGACGAATCCAAGGCGACCTTTACGGCCATGATCAGTCGGGAAGACGGCCAAATCAATTGGCAAAAAACCGCCGCGGAAATCCAGCGGCAATTTCGGGCTTTTTATCCTTGGCCAGGGGTATTTACCCAAATCTCTGGCCAGCGCCTTAAAATCGCAAATTTGAGCGTTTTAGAGGGCAATTTTAGCGCTAAATTGGTACCGGGGGCGATATTTTTCGGGCCTCAAGGCGAGCTGGCAGTCAGCTGCGGCCAAGGGGCAGTTGAGCTAAAAACCGTGCAGCCGGCCGGTAAAAAAGAAATGCCCGGCATTGAATTTTTACGCGGGCAAAAAGATTTAATAAGTAAGGTTTTAAAATAAATTAGAAATTATTAATTATAAATTTATTTTATAATGTATTTCCAGCCTGGTTGCCAGGCTTTTTGGTTGCGCCAATCTTCGTCAATCGCCTGTTCCCAGGTTTTTTTGTTAAGCAAGACTTCAAGGGCCAGCTGCGGTGCTTGATGAGCAACGATGGCAATATGCTTGCCGCCATAATTGGTTTTTAAAAATTCTACAAAGTCAGCCAGCCGGTTTTCAACCTCAGAAAAACTTTCGCCGCCAGGAAAAGGGGTTTTGATAAATTGTTTCAGATTAGTTTTGAATGAATCGGGCTGGCCGTTGAAGCCGCCATAGTTTATCTCGCGCAATCTTTGATCGGGAATAATTTCATATTTATCGCCAAAAGCTAATTTCGCCGAATCAACGGCGCGTTTGAGGTCGGAACAAAAAATTACATCAAACTTTTGGTCAGCGACTTGGCCGGCCAATTCTTTTGACTGCTGGATTCCGAGTTTCGATAATTCCCCGGCCAGCCAGCCGGTGGCCAATCCCTTTTCGTTGTCAGTCGTGGTGCCGTGAACAAAATAAGTGATTTTAATCATAGTTATTACAAATTACCGATACCAATATAATGTAAGTAATTCCCAGCGGATGATTAAGATAAGGCGAAAAGATGTTAGTCACACAAAGCGCGGCTAGGCCGAGGAGTAAACCAGCTTGTAGCTTATAGCTTGTAGGTTGTAGGTTGCTTTGTTTTCTGCTTTCTGCTCTCTGATTTCTGAGCCGTTTGATTCCTTGATAAAATATTTGGCCGATTAATCCGAGATAAATAGCTAAACCCGCTAAGCCGAGCTTGAGCATAATATCCAAATAGCCCCATTCAAAAGCAGCGGTGGTGTAAATCCCGCCGGGATAAGCTTTTAAAATCCGCGGGTCATTGCTTTGGTAAGTTAACTCTTTGCCGAAACCGGAGCCGAAAATTAAATGCTGAAAAATTGCCTGGCTTAACGGCTGAAGCTCATTGAGCCGGCTGATACCGGCAGCTTCGCCGGGCAGGTTTTTGAAGCGGTCGGCAATGACGTTGCCGGAAAAATTGCCGCTGATTAGTTGAACCAGATACAGCTGGGAAGTGAAAATAACAACCAAGGCCAGCAGCAGCCAGGCAGTTTTTTTGAACCGGAAGCCGAAATAAAGCCAGCTCAAAACGATCAGCCCAAAAATCGCGGCCACTCCCCCGACCCAATAGCTGCGCGACTGGCTGATGATGACAGCTAAGCCGGTTAAATATAAATAAATCGCCGGTACCAAATAATTTTTCCAAGCCTTGAGCCGAAATTGGGAGATTAAAATCGTCAAAATAATCAAAAAGCCGATTAAGCAATAAAGCTGCGATTGCAAAAAAACCCGAAAAAGAGTGCCGGAAATATAAGTGATTTCGCCAACACCGGTATCGCGCAGCCATTTGTAAAAAACGCCGCCCAGGCCGGTAAAATTATGGGAGAATAAAAGCAAAATGCCCACGGTTTTTAAGGCCAAATAAGCCGTGGCGCCGGTTAGAATTTGTAAAATATTTTCAATAACTTTTTCTGCTTTAATGGCTTCCCAAAAAACAAAAATCAGAATAAACCAAGCCCAGGCATTGGCGTCAAAAAAGACTTTGGAGAATTCGTTATGCCAAAGGCCGTTGATCAAGCCAATGGCAATGGCTGAGGCTAGGAGGAGGTAAGGAAGTAGGTGGTAAGTATTAGGTATTAGGTAATAGGTATTAGGTAAAAGTAATTTCTGGCGGCGGGTGATTTTTTTGGCCAGCCAGACGGCCAAAACGACTAAAAAGATGCCAAGGCGAATTGATAGCGAGAAACCGCCAAGATTCAAGCTAAATAGCTGGCCGAAACCGCCGGTAAAAATTTCCGCCAGCAAAAGGTAAAGGCCATACTCAAGCTTAACCAGCGAAGCCGCCAAAACGGCGAGTAAAACTACAAAAAAAGCCGCTTGACCCGCCGGCGGTATCAAGTAGCCGGCAAAAGAAACTGAATCGGCAATGATTAAAAATAAAATTGTCCAGAAAAATAATTTGCCGAAAATTTTAGCTAAAGTCATTTTGTTACGGGGTAAATTGAAAGTTTTGCTATTACTAACTTAGCTCATTTTAGGTTAAAAATCAATATTTTTTTCAAAAAAAAGACCTTGGCCGCCGGTCTTCTCGTTTGAGAGCCAGTGGCCAAGGTTTTGGGGTTGGGAACTCGGCTTTGCCGTGATTCGTCGAACGAATTGTCTTCGCTGTTCTAGACGATCAGGACATGAGCCGAGCCGACGGGAATTCCGGCGCGGAAGTTGCAGTTTCCGGCCGATGGTACGGCGCCGCCCGCGAGGGTCATCGTCAGCCCGTTTACGCCGTCGAAGTCAGCGGCCAACGTGTAACCGGGCGCCACTGCGCTTAGCTTCGCCAAATTGGCGTCCTTATAGGTCAGCGTCGGCTTGTCCGCCATCGCCTTTGCCACCAGTACGTCCGCTTCCTTCGTTCCCATCGCCGTGACGATCAGCGCGTCGCTGAATGCCAGGCTCGTGCCGCCTTCGATGTTGCTATCCTGTGTGCTCTTCAGCATGAACGCCGCCGGGGTCGGGGTGGCGAGTGCCAAAGCTTCATTCGCATCGGCCGCGTACATTTTGGCCGGACTCGTCATCAGTGTCAGCGCGATCGCCGTAATCGAGATGACGATAATCAGTGGTGCCAGAGTCTTTCGCATAACAGTGTTCTCCTTTTTGCACCCTTGTTATGGGTGCGGTTTGTGTTGCACGTCATTGCCCCAACCTAATTGGCAAGCAGAGTTAGCCTCCTTTCTTTTCTTTTCACTCTACTTGTTTACAGAAAAAAGCGTACCAAATTGTTAGTACTCTTCCTCTGAGCTGCTTGTATTATAAACCATTTATTCAAAAAATCAAGGGGGGGCTGTGGGTATTTTTTTTGAGTTTATAAAAAGAGCCCTTGTTCATTGTCAGCGAGACTTTGATTGGGGGCTCCAGACTCTAACTCCATCACCTCGCTTTCTGGCCGTAAAAACGGCTCAAAACCCGTATTGCTACGGGAGATAATGGATCACCTCCCTTCCGGCGGTCAAAACTCTGAATCTTTTCATGACTCTACCCTCCTGCCTGAAAGTAGCAGGCCGCGTTAGAAGCTGTATTTATTGTAAAACGAAAAAAACGATAAATCAATATTTTTTTGTCATTTTGCACTGGTTTTTATTGACGACGGACTTGATGCAAAATCCAGGAGTCATTTTTGCCGCCAATGGCGACGTATAGCCATATTAAATTTCAAATCAATTTTTGTTCAAACCGTGCTTTTGAAAATAGTATAGAGCGCTTTGGAAAAAGACTTTTTGTTTTTTGACGCCTAGCTGTTGGACGAAACTTTGGCCGCCATAATGAATAATTTCGCCGTCGGGCGTAAACCAAACCTGCCAGCCACTGGCAACGGCGCGGCGGCAAAGATCGACTTCCTCAAACCAGGTAAAAAAATTTTCATCGAACAAGCCGATTTCGTCCAGGGTTTTTTTCCGCAGCAGAAAAAACGAACCGGCGACCTGGTCAACCGGCTGGGCGATTTTGTAATTAAAATCTTTGGCGAGATAAGAAGATAAAGCCGGGAGATTGGGAAAAATTTTGGCGATTTTAGTGATGATTAAAAATATCGGCCAAAAGCTGGGAAACCGCCGAACTGAAAACTGAAGCGTCCAGTCCGGGTTTAGATGTTTGCAGCCGGCAATGCCGACTTGGTAATTGCTTTTCATAAAATCAACCATTCTAGGCAGGCAGTCTTTAAGGATGACGGTGTCGGGGTTTAAAACCAAAATAAAATCGCCCCGGCTTTTTAAAATTCCCTGGTTATTGGCCGTGCCGAAACCGAGGTTAGTCGTATTGGGAATTAAAACCACCCGGGGGAATTCTTTTTTAATCATTTCCACCGTGCCGTCGCCGGAAGCGTTGTCAACGACAATAATTTCGAAGGTTAAATCGCCCCGATATTTGATGATTGATTCCAGGCATTTTTTCAGCAGATCCTTGACGTTCCAGGAAACGATGATGATTGATAGTTCCGGACTTGGCATTTTATTTTAGTAATTAGGTTTTAGGTTCTAGGACTAACTTTTTAATACCTAGTACCGATTTAGATGACGTCTTGTTTTTTAATTTTTTTCCAGCTGCCTTCCTTCAAATCGCCCAGCTCCAGCTTGTCGATTCGGATTCTTTTTAATTTTACCACGGTGTAGCCCAGTTTTCCCAGCATTCTCCGGATTTGCCGGTTAATGCCCTCTTTGATTTCCAGCCGGACGGATTTGTTTTTGACGGCGATAATTTTGGCCGGTTTCAGTCTTTTGCCGTCAATTACCATTCCTTTGGCCAGTTTTTTCGCGTCTTCGGCTTTTAAATCCGTATCCAAAACCACGAAGTATTCTTTTTGGCCGCCATAGCGGGGATGAGTCAGCTGATTGGCAAATTCGCCGTCGTTAGTCAAAAGCAAAAGTCCGCTGGAATCTTTGTCCAGCCGGCCGACCGGGTAAACCCGCTCTTTGGTTTTAACCAGTTTTAAAACGGATTGGCCCTGGCTTTCGGTCGTGGTGCTGATATAACCGATCGGCTTATTCAAAGCCAGGTAAATTTTATGATTTTCAGTTTTGACGATTCTGCCGTTATATTCAACCTCGTCAGCGGTTTCATCGATAGTAGTGCCAAGCTGAGTTACAACTTCGCCGTTGATTTTTATTTTGCCGCTAGTAATTAGTTCTTCGGCTTTGCGGCGGGAAGTTATTCCGGCGGCAGCGAGAAATTTTTGGAGTCGCATCATGGGTTAGGGATTAGGGGTTAGGTAGTTAGGTATTAGGTAATAGGTGCTAGGTATTAGGGGTTAGGAGGTTAGAGGTTGTTCCAGGAAAAATAATTTTTTATTAACTCGGCTAGTTTTGGGTGAAATATTTTTTTAACATTTTGTAGGCTAATTTTTTGCCATTTATAGGAAGCATGCTCTTCTGATATTTTAATCTCGCCACCTAAATATTTGGCTTCAAAGAGGATATATAAAATACAGCGGCCATCTTTAAAGCGGTATTTATTTAAAGCCACCGGATCTTGGCGCAGTTTATATTTAATTTTAGCGCCGGCTTCTTCCTTGATCTCTCGATCCACTAGTTGGTGAAACGGCATTTCTACTTCATTATCATTAATTTGGCCGCCGGGCAGAACATATTTTTGCTTAAAACGCGAAGCAAAATCGGGCGATTCCATTATCAAACACTCATTTTTTTTATTTTTTAATAAAATTTTTAAGGAAATCATGAATTGTTGGGGCTTTTGGTACATAATTACAATTTTAGATTATTCCATTTCACGTAATTTTTGATTAATTGCTTCAATGAAGGCTGAAAGTTAAGCTTAAAAATTTTTCGGTCAAGCGGCACCCAACTATAGTCACTATGCTCTTCGGAAATTTTTATTTTACCCGATTGGAATCTTGCTTCGAATAAAATGTATAATCTTTCATGCTCGTTATTAAATCGGTATTTCGACAAAGCCACCGGATCAAGCCGCAAACGGTATTTCAGCGAACCGCACTCTTCGGTTATTTCGCGCCGGATTATTTTATGAAAATCAGTATTAATTTCATCATTGTTGATTGAGCCGCCGGGCAAATCCAGCGTGTCGTGAAAGCGCGGGTTGGCTGAAATTGTTTTTAAGACCAAAAGCTGATTTTGTTGGTTTCGAATTATCGCTTTCAAAGATACATTAAATCGGCTTTGAATAATTTTATGATAAGTCATGTTTTTGTTTAATAATTTTTTCAGCCGCTTGGTAGGCTTTGACTTTTTTCGACCAGGGAAAACGATAAAAGAATTTTGGCAGCCAGCTCGACATCGTGCCGCCGGCTTTAGCCGTGAATAAAAGTTCAGGAATAAAAACGCCGGTGTCTCCCCTTTCAAGCATTGTTAGCCATAAATCCCAATCCTGAAACCGCTTTAATTTTTCGTCAAAACCCGGGAAGCGTTCTTGGCGAATTAATGACGTGGTATGGATATAAGGCATTTTTTTTAGTTTAGCGGCCGAAAAAGGGAAAAGTTTAAAAATTTTAGCGCCGAATCTAAATGATGAATAAGCGTACATCGCGCCGGGATTTTTTTTCAAAGCGTCAAACATTGTTGCCAGCATTTTCGGCTTCATGGTAATATCGGCATCGCAGAAAATGAGAAACGGCGATTTGGCGATTTTAGCGCCGTGGTTGCGAGCCGCGGCGGCGCCGAGGTTGGGTTGGTTAATAACGGTAATTTTATCCTGGTAATTTTTTAAAATTTCCAAGCTGGAGTCGGTTGAACCGTCGTTGACGGCGATAATTTCAAAATTTTTCCAGGTTTGGTTAAAAATACTCTCCAGGCATTTTTCGAGAGTTTTTTTGGCGTTATAAATCGGAATGACGATGCTGATTTCGGGCACAAAATAAATTAAGAATTTTTATTATTTTAAAACTTGTTTAATTTTTTCCACTTGGGTCGGCCAGTCGAATTGGCTGGTAACTCTTTCTAGGCCTTGGAGTCCCAATCTTTCAGCGTAGGAACGGTCAGACAAAATTTTGATTGCCGCTTGGGCCATTTCATCGATGCTGGCCGGGTCAATTAAAATACCGGTTTGGCCATCCAAGACCGCTTCTGGTACTCCCCCGCTTTTGCCGCCGATCACCGGTTTGCCGAATGAATTGGCTTCCAAAAAAACAATGCCAAAGCCTTCAACGTCGCCGTTAGGCAGCTGTCTTGAAGGCATGGCGAAAACATCGCAATTTTGGTAGAAAGCGGCGGTTTCTTCTTTCTTTTTGGCGCCTAAAAAAGTCATATAATCGCGCAACTGGTATTGATTGACTAAATTTTCCAAAGTTTGCCGGTATGGTCCATCGCCGATAATGACGTACATTACCGCTGGCAGCTGTTTAATTATCTGGGGTAAAGCTTTAATCACCAAGTCGTGGCCTTTTCTTTCGACCAGCCGGCCGACGCTTAAAATAATTTTTTTGCCATCAAAATGGTAGCGGTGAAAAATTTCATCGGCTTTCCAACTGGAGCTGGCTGCCGGCGTAATTTCCGGACCCGGATAAACCACGGTAATTTTTTTGGCATCGGCGCCAAGCCTGACTAATTCGTCGTTAGTCCAGTGGCTATTGGCGATAATGGCGCTGGCACCAGCAATGATTTTTTTCAACAAAGTTTTTTTCCGTAAAAATTTTTGGGGTAAAGTAAGATCAAGGCCGTGGGCATAAAAAAGATAAGGGATTTTTTTTCTTTTTTGGTAGGCCAAGGCGACGGTGCCAATCGGCAGAACCTGGCCGACTTGGATTATTTCGATGTTGTGGGTCTTGGCGATTTTAGCCATATACCGGATAATCGACAGCCACTTGATGCTGGCGGCTAATTTAAAAATGCCAAATAAACTAGCCGGCCAGACTTGGGGAAAATTGGTAATTAGTTTTTTGCGGATAATGGGAAAATTTTGCTGGCGGTCAAAAGCCTCGGCGCCGGGCTGGTTTGGCGCCAAAACCACGATTTTATCGGCTGGGAGGTTTTTGCAGACATTGTAATAATAGCTCGCCACGCCGCCGAATCGGGGCGGAAAGTCCAAGGTGATTAATAAGCTTTTTTTGATTTCTGAAGCCATATTATTTTTTCAGGCCTTTTTTGGCTAACTCGGTAAATTCTTCCCAGGTAAAACCTTTGAATAAATAAAGGCTGGCGAAATAGACAATCGCGCCGAAAGGCACGGAAATTAGCAGATTAAAATAGGGTTTGATTGCCAAGATGGCGGCGATCATAACCAGGCACGCCAGCGTTGATTTAAAAACTATCTTGGACAAATGCCAGTCATTTAGCGGAATAACTTTTCTCACCCACCATAAGTCCATAAAAAGCAAAATGAAATTAGTGATAAAAAAAGTAATCCCCGCGCCGAGGTAGCTTAAAACCGGAATTAAAATAATATTTAAAACTACGGCCAAGGTGGTAATAATTCCGCGGTTAATCGTCGTAACTTTCTGCCGGTCGCAGGCATTGAGCAGATAGCCGGTGGGAAAAGCCAAGAAAATAAAAGGAATCGCCAGGCTCATGGCAAAAAAAGTCGGAATGACATCGTGGTAGCTGGGCCAAATGGTGTCAATAATATCTGGAGCCAAAGCGATAATACCGGCGGCCAGCGGCAAGCTGGCAATGGTTAAATAGCTGAAAGCCTTGTTAAAAGTTTTGGCCAGCAGTTCTTTGGAATTAACGTAGTAAAAACTGAACGCCGGAAAAATTACCGCGGCAAAAGCCGCCGGAATTACCTGCTGCAGGGCGTAAACCACTTTGGCCGGTACGGCATAAAATCCGACCGCTTCTTCCGAACTCAGGTAGCCGAGCAAAACCGAATCGGAAGCGTTATAAATTTTGATAAAAATGCCGGCCAAGGCAAAAGCCGGGATGATTTTTAAAAAATGCTTAACGACTTTTTTGTCATACCTGGGAGCCAGGGAGAATTTGAGTTTGATTTTCAATAAACTTAGAGAAAGCAAAAAATTAAATGAGCTGGCCGCGAGCAAAGCCATTATCAGATAGCGGACTTGGCCGGTGGTTTTTAAAGCGATTAAACCTAAGGTAAAAATTATCAGCTGAACTAAAATCGTGGCGATACTCTCGTACTTCATGATTTGCCGCGCGCGGAAAATTACCCAAAAAGTCAGGGAAAACGAATCTAAAACCATGATGAAGCTGGCTAAAAAAACCAAAACTATGCTTTCGGCTGATTTGGCGGTGAGACTGATGGTAATCAAGGCCGCGCTGAAAGCCAAAACCGCCAAAGGAATTTTTAAACCGATGATGTTTTTTAAATAAAGATTGGCTTCGGCTTGGCTTTTTGACGCTTCTCGGGTCAAAACCGGCGATAAGCCCAAATCGACAAAAATTGAAAAAATCGTGGTGAAAGACAAGGCAAAAACATATTGACCCAGCTGGCCGGGAAAAAGACTATTGGAAATAAACCAAAAATAAATAAAAGCCAGAATTTTCTGGAAGGTTAAGGCGGCGGTGTAATAAGTGGTATTTTTGGTTAAGCTGGCTTTTGGCATACCCCGTAGTATAATTTTGACATTAAAATTGCATCTTTATTATTTTTTATCAATATTTCCCGTATGGACTTTATTACTGGAGATAAATTAGTCAAAATTTCACTACGGGGCATGGTTTAATTATACTGAATTTTGGCGATAAAAAAAAGCCCTTTCGCCAGACTTCCGGTTAGAAATCTTTTGAAAGGGTTAAGCTCGGTCTAACCCGCGATGGGCCAAAACCAAGCATTCACGAAGGCACCATGCAGCCACTGGGTGAAGTTGCCGGCGCTGACAAACATTGACAGTCCTCCGTCCAGAATACCCCACCAGAGGTTTTGGAAAAAGCCGAGGAAAAAGTATGTCAATATGTCCATGATTAATTCACCTCCTTTGAAGGAACGTTATTTCAGTATTACCGCCGAATAAGCCAGGCTGGATCAAAACGGCAGTAAACAACTTGGTAGTTGTCGGTTTGACTGCGGACATAGGCGATGTGGGCATTACCGGAGACATCCGTAGTGATGGCGGGCGGAAAAGTGCCTAACTCGCCGATTGCGTCGCCTTCCCAGGAATCCAGTTTTACAGCCTGCCATTCGCCGTTCAAGTTGGTGGCATAGTAGAGGTAGTAGTCATAGCCGCCGTCGTTTTTGTCAACGCAGATTTCAAAGGCGAGATGCAGGTAGCCGGCGGCGTCAAGGACAATTCCGTCGCGGTCAAAGCGCGGCGTGAAAGTAATCCCTTCCAACATGGCGGCAAAGATCTTGTCGTCGATCCAGATACCGCCAATCCGCGAGGCCAGTCCTCCGTCGTGGAGGATGTAAAGCTGGTCTTGCGAACCCATGACGGCAGCAGTTTTGGAATAGCTGGTAATCGCGTCAATCGTCTGGATATCCCAGGTATCGGGTTTTTCTGTCGCCAGTCGGACGTAGCCGTTGCCGGAATAAACGATGTTTGTTTTTCCGGCGGAGTCAATCATGATTGACGTCCCGACCCAATAGACGCTGCCGCCATCGACTTCTTCCGAGAGCCAACTACCGGAGGCATTGGTGGCATAGCGCAGGTTATCGCCGCTCCACTGCCAATAAGACAGATGAGGCTTATTAGCCGCATCAATGGCAATATCGCATTCCAGTCCGGAGCTGGGGCTTCGGTCAATGTCTTGGTCGGTCCAGTGGCCGGTAACATTTGTGGCATAGACGACGTTTTCGCCCGCGCCGTTGCCGCCGGTGGCGCAGATGTGGACTTTGTCGTTATTGTCTATCGCGATGGCGCTATAAGTGCCGAAGGCGTAGTTGACCCAATCCTTTTTCATCTGCCATTTGCCGGAAGCGTTGGTGGCGTAGGCCAGGTGGCGGAGATAAGAACCGTCGTTATCCGATAGCCGGTAAACCAGATGAACCTTGCCTTGACTATCCGTGGCAATGGCCGTGTCTTCGCGGAAGTTACCGGCCTCGTCGATTAAGACTGCCGTCAGGCCGCAAGGCAAGGTGATTTCCTGGACGGCCAAGTCGGTCAGTTCTTGCGAAACAAAGACGGCGATAACATTTTGGTTTTTGGTCATCGCGACGGTGGTCGGGTTGGCGTAGTTATCACTAATTTCGCCCTCCCAATGGTCAAAAACCCAATCAGTTGCCGCTTGCGCCGTCGCCGTCAAAGTAACAACGGTGCCGGCAGCGTAGAAGCTTTGGTTAGGACTAGCCTGAGCCGTACCACTGTCGGCCGGATTGACGCTCAAAGTGAGCATGTAGGTTTTGGGCGGTGGACAGCCCAGGTTCATCAGTGCTGCCAGGATGACGATTAACGCGGAACTTAACAGATTTTTATTCATTTCTGCCTCTCCCATGTTTAGCCGTTATGGCTTATCGAAGTCAAAGAGCGCCAGTAATTCTGGTCTTTTAGGCTTAGCACCGAAAGGTAATTTTGTCAATCTGGTTCTAGATCCTGGTTTTAGTCACGAAATTGGATCTGAATCAGGAAATTATTTCATAGGTTATTTTAGGTAATAATTTGTTGCTTGCTGCGCCGGATCTGAGCCGCCGGACTAAAGTCCGGCTTGCGGTGGCTTGGCTGTTGAATGGTTGAAAAGGAAAAAATCTCGGCCACGGAGAGCAGTGGCAAATTGGATTTCTGAAATCTGAAAGGAGTAACGCATGGACGGAGGAGGTATTGCTTCTTGGTTCCTTGAACAAGGTCGTAGGCATCCCTACGGAGCGGTTGCTGACAAGCAGATTGCGCGTCTGCGCGAGCGGCTCGGCGAACTCGTCGCAAGGGGCAAGGTCGCCCAAGAGCAGGTTGATGCGATTATCGCCTGCTTGAAATCCAAGCGCGAGGCGGCAGTTGACGCGGTTATGGCTGCGTCAATTCCTGATGGCCACTTGCCGCTACTGGCTGTTGTCAGTAAGGAATCCTTGGCTGTCAGCATCCAGATGCCGATGGTCAAGCATGGCGATGAGATCGGTGTCAGTCATCTGACCGACGACAATTTCACCGACGGGATTGGCTCACGCAAAGATATTGCCTGGTGGGCCATCGATGTCGAAAACGGCAAGCAGTTTTGCGATGGCAAAACCTCGTCGAAAGACGATGAAGCCATCATTACACAACAAGGCCGCATTTGTTGCGTGGTAGCCGAAGCTATTGCGTTGGGCATTCACGACAACGTATTGGAACACCATAACGTGTTAGCACCCGGATCGCGGTACAATAACGAGGTGCCCGACCTGTGTCTAGACGACGTCAGGCCAGCGATTAGCTGCTACCTTTTCGGATATGCCATTGTCAAGTGGGGCACGGCGTCGTTGAGAAAGCGGGTCTAACATCGTTCTTTCTGTTTTCTCGAGGGGTGGATCGCTATCATGTGCGAAATACCCCTCTTCTTTTTTTATGAAAATATTGATTTACAATCGAAATTGCAGTTTTTTTGGCTATCAGGCTAATACAAAAAAACCGCCAGTAAGTCGGCTCGGCGGTCAACACAAGTGTTGGTCTCCAGCTTGGTTGGCGGAGAACCCGCTTCGACTCACGTTAAGCGGGCGGTTGAATCGAGGCGAGCCCGCTTCGACTCACGTTAAGCGAGGTGAACAAAACTTGTTTTTGTAATATTAGCCTTGGCGCTAGCGCAAATGTTGGTTTCCGCCAGACGGTGTATTTTAGCGGTTCAGGTTCCAAATTGTATAGGTTAGATAAGCGGCAAAGCTGACCCAGCCGGCATAAGGTAAAAGCAAAATGGCGGCGGCGAGCGAAAACGGCCAGATTAAAATAACCAAAGCGATGACGGATAGTCCCAAAAGTCCGGCTTCAAAAGCAGCCGGGCCGAGCAGGTGTAAGCCGAAAAATAAATAACTCCAGAAAATATTTAGGCCGCCGTTAATAGCGAACAAAATAATTATCAGCCAGAAATTTTTTTGGTCGAAATGCCGGTTCCAGACGATTAAAACGGAAATCATGGTCAAGATAAAAATGACGGTCCAAACCGTGCCAATGACTGATCCGGCCGGCGTGTAGCTGGGGAGCTTGATTTTGCTATACCATCCCAGGCCGCCATTAGTGATAAAACTGCCCCAGGCGCCAACGGCAAAAACCGCCAAGGGAATGAGCAGGTAGTTTAGTTTCATATTTTTAAAAATAAAGCGAGAGGCCTAAAATCGCGTGAGCCAACCCGACGATAATGGAAATCCGCGCCAGCCAAATATGAGCTTTAAGCGGAATTTTTTTGCCTTTTAAAATCAGCATTCCCAGTATCGCCACGGTGATAAAAAGTAAAAGAGTAACGAAACCGCCATACATAATCAGCGGTTTGCCTAAAATCGGATAGAAAGCGATTTGTCTGAGCATAGGGTTATTTGACAATTACGGTGCCAGTCATTGAAGGATGAAGTCGGCAGTGATAGTTAATCGTTTCTTTGTCGTTGAATTTAATCTTGGCGGTTTTGCCGGGATCAATATCGCCGGTATCAATCCGGTTATCAATCGTAACCGCATGGGCAGTCTGGTCGGAATTAGTCCATTGAACCGTATCGCCGGCGTTGATTTCAATTGTTTGCGGCTGAAAGGAAAAATTAGTGATATTAACTTCAACTTGCTTCGGCGCGATATTGGTATTGGCGTTTGCATTTCCTGCCGGCGTATTGGTATTGGCTGCGGGCGGCGTTGCGACTGAGCCGCAGCCGGCCAGCAGCAATGGGATAGACGCGACGGTGAGCAAGATTTTGATTTTTTTCATAAGTTTATAATTGTTATTTACAGACATGATAATTTACCCCGGCATCGCCGCTAAAGCAATTGACCGCCTGGCAGGTTTTACCCGCTGAGCAATCGCTATCAGCCGTGCAGGTTTGGTAAGTAACGGTTGACGGCGGGTTGGTACCGCAGGAGTTGCCGCCTTCCGGAGTCGGACCGCAAGGCGTTTCGACGCAGGTAACTTCAGTTTTTGCCCTTTGGCTTTTTTGGCATTCGCCGCGAAAATAGGCCCATTCGTCGCATTTACTACCATCGGCAAAAACGCAGACTCCGGATTGGCTGCCATCATCAGCAGTCACGATCTGCGAATTGCCGCCATGATCTTTGCAGTAAACTGAGGCGGGATTAGCCAAGCCAGCGTTAGTATTAGTATCAATATTAGTGTTTTGGTCGGCTGTTGCCCCCGGGCAAGGCGTAGTCGGTTGACTGGCATCAGGGTGGCCATGTTTAACCCACTCGCCGCTAACGCAAATCCAGGTGTCCTCGCTGCCACGGATAAATAATAAAGCGCCGGCTAAAACCAGTAAAACAACAATCGCGATTAAAATATAGCTTTTTTTCATAAAATTACTAAATTAAATATTAAACGGTGTCTATATAGGTGTTATTTATTTTCCCTTAATTCTCCGGCTAATTGCCCGCAAGCGCCTTTAATATCGCTGCCGAATTTGTACCGCTGAAAAACCGTCACTCCGGCTTTCTCTAAAGTCATTTTAAACTCTTTTATCGTTTTCGGCAAAGAGCCTTGAAACCTTTCAGTTTGGTTATAAGCAATCAAATTGACAAAATAAAGATGAGGCAGATATTTTTTTAAAATCAAAGCCAGTTCTTTGGCCTGTGCCGGTGAATCGTTGA
This sequence comes from Candidatus Buchananbacteria bacterium, assembly GCA_041664165.1. Classification (GTDB taxonomy): domain Bacteria; phylum Patescibacteriota; class Patescibacteriia; order Buchananbacterales; family UBA6539; genus JBAYLH01. The sequence goes on from JBAYLH010000002.1 coordinate 55,608, forward strand.
TGCCTTTTAACATCACGTATTCAATCATTAATTTGCGCTTGGTTTTTTTAAGGTATTCACCGGCCGCGGTTAAAACTTCGCTTAGCGGATATTTTTGGTTAATCGGCATTAAGCGCGAACGCAAAGTGTCGCTTGGCGAATGAATTGAAATGGCTAAGTTAATCTGCAAGGGGAAATCCGCTAATTTTTTTATCCCCTCGGTAATGCCGACGGTGGAAACCGAAATATGCCTGGCGCCGATACTGAATTTAGTCTGGTCATTAATAATTTTTATCGCTTTAGCTACCTCGTCAAAGTTTAAAAGCGGTTCGCCCATGCCCATAAAGACAATATTAGAAACTTTTTGGTTTTCCGGCTTCAAAAGCCTTTCAAAAACAAGCACCTGTTCGCAAATTTCATCAGCCGTTAAATTGCGCTTAAAGCCCAGCTGGCCGGTGGCGCAAAAATCGCAAGCCAAAGCGCAGCCAACTTGGCAAGAAACGCAAACCGTGTTGCGCGTGCCATGGCGCATTAAAACCGTTTCCGTGATTTCGCCGTCAGCTAAAGTGATCGCCGCTTTAATCGTGCTATTATCTGCCGATTTAAAAATTTTAGTTTTAATTTCCAAAGAACATTCTTTTTTTAAAAGATCGCGCAAGTCTTTGGGCAGGCTGCTGGCTTCATCCCAGGTCTCAATGAACTGGCTAAAAATCGCCTCGTTGATTTGTTTAAGGCGAAATTTCGGCTGCCGCTTTAAAATGTCTTCTAACTTTGTCAGGTTCATTTTAAAGAATTCTAATTTATAATTTTATGAAGCCACTCCCCTGTTTTTCGCCTGCTTTCTTCCGGGGTCTTCAGCGGCTCATTAAACAAAATTTCGCCGATAATTTCATTGCCAGCCAATTCTTTTTCTAAATTGGCCGCGGCTTTCCCCGGCGTGCCGCCATGGCATAAAAACAAAGCAATTTTTTTATCTTTGATTTTATTTTCGGCCAAAAAACTGCGAACCGCCGGCGCGAAAGTAAACGCCCAAACCGGCGTGCCTAAAAAGATCAAGTCATAGTCAGCCGGGTTTTTCGTTAATGGCAGCAGTTTCGGTTTGACTTTAGTCATCGACTGCCGGCCGCCCCAAAGGATTGTAACTAAATTATGGCCGGCCTTGAAGTCTTTTTCCGGCTTTAATGCTAAAATTTCCGCCCCGGATTTTTGAGCGATTTGTTCGGCAATAAATTTAGTATTACCCGTTAATGAGTAATAAATTACAATGGCCTTCATAGTTTAATTCTAATTACGTTTTGAGATTGTCTCAACTGCCTTTTTATGGTAAAATTTAGTCTTAGATATAACACTTTTAATCTTAGCGTGCATGAGTAAAAATTGCAAAAAAATTAAATTATTTCAGTCAATCTGCCTGATTTTTTCGCTTTTGATTTTTTCGTTTCCAATCGCTATAAGTGCTGAGTCGCCGACGTCAACTCCGACATCAACTCCGGCGCTGCCGACTTTAGCGGAAACTGAAACCGCGGTGCGTTCTTATTTTGCCGATATCCCGGCTATGATTGAAATTGCCAAATGCGAATCCGGCTTTCGCCAATTTACGGATAGCGGCGCGCCTTTACGCGGCCATAATTTGTATATCGGTGTTTTTCAAATTGATGAAAAAATTCACGCCAAAGCCGCTTTAAGTTTAGGTTTTGATATCTACACGCTTGATGGCAACATGGCCTATGCCAAATATTTATCCAGCCAGGCCGGTACTAAGCCCTGGGTCGGCTGTGTTAAAAATAACGTTTCTGCCAGTTTTAAATTAACGCTCAATTTAAAATTAGGCATGACGAATAAGGAAGTTATCACGCTGCAGCAAATGCTCAACCGCGCCGGTTTCATCATTACCAAATCCGGTCCCGGCTCACCCGGCAGCGAAACTAATTATTTTGGCAGTCTGACCCGGGCGGCTCTTCGGCGCTTCCAATGCGATCGAGGCATTGTTTGCAAGGGTACGGAAGCTACCACCGGCTACGGCTTCGTCGGCCCGCGCACCCGGGCGGCATTGTTGCCAGCCTCTTAATTGAATTGAATAATTGAATCAAAGGGAAAACCTCGGCGCTAAAGCCGGTTTTTTATTGCAGCTCCGTCAGGCTGGTATAATCCAGACAAGCTTTTTTTTCGGTTTGATCGGTTAAATTGGCGCAGACATTTTTGTCGCGGGCGGTAACGGCGACATTATGAATGCATTTATCGCGAGTGCCGGTCTTTTCCGATTTTTCGCAGACGGCGGCATCGCGAGTAACGTTGGCAACGCTATAAAGGCAGGAGTAATTATTTTCCGCCTCTTTGAGATAGGCGCAAGGTTCGGCGCTTTTTTTGGCCGTCGCAATTGAAGTAAAGCAATAAGTTTTTTGGCCTTGGTCGGCAATTGACTGGCAAAGTCCGGTGTCTTGCTTGGCCATCGCCACTGATTGATAGCAGCTGTCCTTTTGGCCCTGGTTTTCTATTTGGGTGCAGCTATTTTCGTCATTGTGCTTAGTTCCGACTAAATAATAGCATTGCTGCCTTTGGCTTGAGTCCTGGATTTTGCCGCAAAGCAAATTGCCGCCGATTTCCGAGGCCACGTTGGAAAGGCAGACATCTTTTATTTTTTGGTCAGTAATCTGATCGCAGAGCTTTTCATCTTTTCGGCTGGTGGCTAGCGAAGTATAACAATTTTGCTGCATTTCTATTTTGTCGATTTGCCCGCAAAGAGCCGGGTCGTTTTTTTTGATGATTATATTGTTATAGCAATCGGTTTGATAATAAGTTTCCGTAATCTGATCGCAAAGCTTGATGTCGCCTTTGGCCTGGGCAATTTGCGAAACGCATTGGCCGGCCGTGGTTTTATTGCTAATGCCGACGCAAAGCGATGCGTCCTGTTTTTTGACGGCTAAGCCGCTGAAACAAAGGTCTTTGTATTGGTCTTGATTAATCCGGTCGCATAAAGCCTGATTATCGCTGGCCACGGCCACTTTTGAAAAGCAATTATTTTTGGTTGATTCGTCTTTAATTTCATCGCAGAGTTTTTCATTTTTTGCCGCTTCGGTGACGCCGGCTAAGCAGCGTTCCCGGCGGCCGACTTCATCCATTTTCCGGCAGATTTTTGGATTCTTTTTGGCGATGGCGGTATTCATTTCCGAATCTAAAAAATCAAAAATTCCGCAGCCGGTTAAAATCACGGCGAGGCCGAATATCAGAGTGACCAATGAAATTTTTTTCATAAACTTGCGAAAAATTATTAATTAAAAATTTTAAATTAAGTCGGGGTAATTGACTCAAGCCACTTTGTCGCTTTTTCTTTAGTTCCGGTTGGATTTTTTAACGGTTCGCTGAATAAAGTTTTGCCGATAATTTGATTGCCCGCCAGGGCGTTTTCCAGGCTGGCCAAAGTTTTTGCCGGTAAGTCTTCGTGGCAGACAAATAAAGCCAGCTTTTTATTTTCCAATTTGGCTTGGTTTAAAAAGGTTCTGATCGCCGGGGCAAAATTAAATCCCCAAACCGGCGTGCCTAAAATTATTAAATCATAGTCGGCCAGGTCTTTGGTCAGAGGTAAAGGCTTCGGCCGACTTTTTGAGCCCTGTCCCCTTTCCGGCTTTAATTCTAAAATATCCGCTCCGGATTTTTGAGCGATTTGCTCGGCAATAAATCTCGTGTTGCCGGTTAAAGAATAATATATAACAAGGGTTTTCATATAGTTTTTCATCGTCATTTCGACCGAAGTGAGAAATCCCTTATACATCGATTGACCCTTTGTCATTCCGAACGAAGTGAATAATCCCTTATACTCGGATTAACCGTCTAACATTTTAAAAGGGATTTCTCACCCCGCCTCTCGGATACGCCTGAAGCGGGGTTCAAAATGACAAAATCAGTTTGGTTTAAACCTCTCAACGTAAACTAGCCGCCACCAAACTCGACCCAAAAGAAAGCCGCCGATAGCGCCAAATAGCCAAAGCCCGATTTGGATTATCGGTAAAAGCGCACAGCCATGATAAAAAGTAACGGCTATCCCTTGTTTTTCTGTCCAGCCCAAATAGTTGATTTCAATTAAAGCGTGGATAATAAAGCTTAGCAGGATGCCTAAAATTGTAGCAGCAATAAGATAAACCGCATGTTTAAATTTGGTTGGATTTTTTGGTGATCCAAAAAACATATTATTGCTAAAATTTAAAATAATTCTTCATAGAGGTCTTTCCAGTGAGGATTGATTGTTTTAATTAAGTTTTGTTTTTTCTCTCGCCGCCACTTCTTTATTTCCTTTTCCCTTTCGATGGCGTCATAGACATAATCATAATTTTCGTAATAAACCAATTTGTTGCAGGAGTATTTTTTGGTGAAACCTTTGATTTCCCCTTGTTTATGTTCATTAACTCGGCGCAACAAATCATTAGTCATGCCAATATACAAAGTGCCGCTTGGGCTAGCCATGATGTAAATATAAAAATTGTATTCTCTTTTTGGCATAGACTTTCTTTTTTTAGTTTGTCATTTCGACCGACCTGTCTATTAGAGGAAAGGAGGGAGAAATCCCTTATACATCGACTGACCTTTTGTCATTCCGAACAGAGTGAAAAATCCCTTATACTCGGATTAACCGTCTAACATTTTAAAAGGGATTTCTCACCCCGCCTCTCGGATACGCCTGAAGCGGGGTTCGAAATGACAAAGATAGACCCCTCGTTATTTTTCGTCATTCCGACCGCCGGGAGGAATCCCTTATACTCTGATTGATGAAAGCACTAATCAATCTGGGCAAACAAGACCACGTAATTTTTGCCGTACGCTTTGGCGCATTTGGGGCAAGTGGTATAAGAAAAATACAATTTTTTTATTTCCTTATCTCGGCTTTTGACGTATTCTTTCATCTCCCCTGCCCATTTGCCGACATCTTTATAAGGCCCTTCAAAAACTTTAGTCAAAAATGTGCCGGAAAGTTTTGCCATCCGCGCCCCCGCGACATCTTTAGCCACGTCAATATAAATATCCGCGCCCCAAAGGGATTTCTCGTCGGTTAACAAAAGTTGATAAGGCGCTTTGGCGTTTGCTTTTTCAATCAGCTTCATATTTTTTACCACCTTCTGCCCAAAATTAAGCGGAATATGCAAAAAGCTGGTTACATGGTCTTTGACAAAAATTTTGTCTTGCCACGTGATTTCTTTGTCCTGCCACGGTTCCGGGTTAAACGGCTCGCAGCAGCCGGTTGGTTTGATTGGTTGGTCGGGCATAATATTGTAATTAATTTTGTTTAGAGAGAGCGAATCTTATAAAGCGTGTTAGGTGATGTAATAATAATTTTTTTCATATTTTTTTAAAAATAAATTTTAAATTTTTTAGATTGCGAATCAGATAGACCGTGTTGTAAGAAATTTTATAACCTGCTATTCTAGTAGTTTGTTTCTCAGAATCTCTTCTCTTTTTTCTAATTCATCATAAAAAGGCTTAACATTTTCTTCTGAGTGGCCAATTTTGTGTGCTATTTCACCGGTAATACCTTTTTTTTCAACTCTATTCCAAACCTCAACAAATTCTACGAGCTTGGCGTAGTGTTCTCTAGTCTCAGGTTCAGCAAGCCAATAATTATTTCGAAAAATTTTTAGCATTTGATTATAAAGTGGTAGGAATTCTTCTATTAATTGTTTATTATTGTAGTCAATCTCGTAATCAACAGATTTAATGTCTGGGAATTGACCTGCGTCGCATTTTTTTTCCCATATCTTAGTACCAACTCTTTCAATTTTTACTCTTACTTCACTTTTTGTACGGATTTCTTTTCGGATACCCAGAAGTGGTGAGTAGAATTTGTTGAGTTGTTCCTCAGTTACATTGTGTTTCTTTTGTGCTTTGTATAATTTAATACCATAAGTTACGCCTAAGTAGCCAAATAATGCTGGTGCAATAATGGCAACTATATCTTTTATGAAGGATAAGGTAGTAAAATTTGGTATTTGAGACGGGTTATGCATAGGGTTATAAAATTTCACACAACTTATTTTATCCGAACCAGCTAATTATCTATTCTAAATTCTCGCAATATTATTTATGTCGCGAACGCAAATAGCTGTTGTTGCAGGCGTGTAGACTCTTCAATTTCTTCCTTAGCTTCGCCATTTAGCATTTTAATTACCATATCACCAATATAATATCCAAGATTTACAGGCACGGCATTTCCTATTTGCTTGTATTGTTGGGAAACGGATCCTGAAAATTTCCAATTATCTGGGAATGTCTGAATTCGTGCATATTCGCGTACTGTTAAGGGGCGCGTTTCTTCCGGATGACAACGCTCAGTCTGTTTTTGGGCTGGGCTGCAAGTTAATGTTAAAGATGGTTCGTCCCATGATAATCGTCTTGCCATGCCAGTCTTGCCGCCACCCATAAAATAGCTAGCCCCCATGTACTCTTTTTGAAGATTTTCTGGGAGATCTCTCCAATATCCACCCGGAGGAATTAAGTCCAATATTTCTTTCTTTTTTTCCGGGTATTGCTGCCCTTCTGATTTTGGGCATTTTAAAAGTGCTTCGCGTATGGGGATTATGTAGTCTTTTTCTTTGGGGAATGAAATAGGGATATCTAGGTCTTTTCTAACGCCGATAATTATTAAGCGTTCTCTTTTTTGCGGGATATCTAAATATTGGGATCGTAAAATTTTGTATTTGACCCTATATCCGAGTTCCTCTAATACGCTAATCATCGTTTTAATCGTTTTTCCGTTATTATGATTCAACAAGCCCTTAACATTTTCTCCGATTGCAATTTTTGGCTTAACTTCCTTGACACATCTCGCAAATTCAAAAAATAAAGTTCCCCTTATATCTTCAAACCCCATTTTATTCCCAGCATAAGAAAAAGCTTGACAAGGAAAACCACCTTGTACTATATCTGCTTGTCCCTTAAAGAATTTAAGTTTCCCAACATCACCTTCAACCACGTTCCAGTCTGGTTTATTCGTTCGAAGCGTTTCGCAGGCATGCTTATCATATTCATTCAGTAGAATATGTTTAATTCCCGCATTTTCCATTCCAAGGGCAGTACCACCAGCGCCGGCAAATAGCTCAATCGCCGTATACGGAGACATTTTATTATTTTTTAGAATTTTGAATTTGTTTTTTTTATCGCCGCTTGTTCTGCTTTGAATCCTTTCGATTTCATCTAGGCAAAACATACGATCATTTCTTTCGTTTCGAAAAGCTTTTATCAATCCTTTTTTATCCCATCTCCTAATAGTATCTATAGAAGTGCCTAATTTTATAGCCACTTCGCCAGCGGTAAAAAATTTGTCATTTTTCATAAAAAATGATAGGTAATTAATCTATCATAATTATATCATATAACCATTGCCTAGGCAAAGGTTATTTTGTGGCAAAAGCCAATTTAAATAGCTCAAAATACTTTTGAGCTTCTTTTTTGCTTAATTTAAACTTATATTTATCTACCAGAATATGGGATAGTGCCTCGAATAGCTCTTGCAGGGCGTGCTTTCGACCAGTAGCTAGAGCATAAAAGCTGATGCCGTCAACCACCCGGATATTTTTAACATTCGGCCGTCGTTTTTTAGTTTTATTATCCGGTGGCGTAAAAGGTTTATCATACATATTCTTTCCCTGTGGTATGATTTCCACATAGTATCCGATAAAATCATTATATTTTTCGGTTTTAAGCTTAGATTTTATGGCATCATAGATTTCAACCTTATGATTGCCCTTTGTCGTATTAAATTTATTTTTTACTTCAGCAATAATTTTCATACTATCGCTTGCAACATCCAACCCTCCGCCCGCGCCAAGGTTTTTCCAGCCAGGAATAGCCCCTAAAATTTCTTGATGAAAATCGCCGATAGCATTTTGCATTGTTTTTTGCGATTGCCTGGCTTTTTCTTGTTCAATCCATTCTTTGTAGGTTATAGCATGTGTTACGCCATGAAATAAGGCAGAAAAAGGGTCAATAACATTTTTATGCAGATTATTGCCTGCTTCATGCTCCGCTGTTTCTATTATTTTAACCACCCTGCCAACGGCAAAAATTAGATTTTTATCGGATATAAATTTTAAGTAAGACATAAATTGTCATTAAAATTAATTAAATTGTTTTCTGAGCGACAAGATGGTTGAGGTTACCTCTTAATTTTCTCTCTTTTTCGCTAATTTGTCAAAAAATATTTATTTTAATTAATAAAAAAAGGACTCACTGCAAAGCAGCAAGTCCCGAGATGTAAAAACGTAAAACCGCCGCGGATATCCGCTATGCCCCGCCTGCCTCCAATTTCTGGCGAAAGCTTTTGAATAACTGCGGCCCAATGTTCAGTTGAAGCGGAATGAACCCAACTTCGGTATGAATGGTGTGCATCGAGGCCACAATTCCGCCCGAATCGCTTTTGCCGCGAAGCACTGAGGTCATCTCGGTGGGTTCGACCGGAGATTTCCCGGCCGCTTGGGGCTTCATATCGGATTCTGCCGTATCCAGGTCTCGGACGATCAGGGAGATAAAACCGCGGCAATCGCGGCAGGCCTGGTTGCTTGGGTCAAGCTCCAGCCCTTTGTTCAGGTCGCTGATGCTTTTGCCCCAGTTGCCAAGCGCGGCATTGAGCACACCGCTGGTCATCCATGAAGCGGCTGAACGGTCAGGTTTGGCTTCAACCTTTTGCAGTTCTTCTTTGAGGAGTTTGCGGTTGAATACATAACTCATCATCTCCACATCCTGGTAGCAGTGCGGCCACCAGTGCTGGTTTTCCGAGCGGCCAACGAGGGCTTCGATGCTTTTTTCGTCAAAGCCACCGGACCATTCCTTGGGCGCAGCCGTGGCACCGGATAAAGGCTCGCCTTTGACCCGATCGCCGGTCAAGCGATAAATCTCGCCAGTCTGCGCGTCCACCGCCGGCGTGTATTCCGGATTAGCCATGATCCAGCTGCCACCCGCCCAGACCGGACGGATCCCGCGACCCGTAACGTTGATGGTCATCAGCCAACCGCCTTGGTTGCGAATCAAGCTTTCGCCGCCCTGATCCAAGACGATTTTGTGAGCCTCGAGGTTGTCCACGACGAACTCTTCGAGCTTAATCGGTCCGGGGTACATCTTGCTCATGTCGTCGGTTTTTTTGGTGAGTTTGATTTCGCCCCAGCAGTTGATTCGGGCTTCGTACGTGGCGCCGGACGTATTCTGGAAGTAAAACACCCAGCCGCCCACGACCCAGCTCAACTCCTGAGTCTCTCGGTTTTGGTACACCGCGGATCGCTCGGGTATGGCGTTCCAGAGTTTGGCGATTGGGGCTTGATCCTGGCGCTTGAGTTGGATTTCCAGCCGGCCGAGCGCCTGCTTGGCAGTGTACTGTGTCAGTTCGCGGGTTTCTTCCTTTTCTTGGACGGTCGGCTTGGGGGTAGCCGCAGCAGGACTTGGTGTATTCGAAGTGCTTTGATTACACCCGGCTGCGGTCAGAAGTAGCACAATGGCAAGCGCAATAATCTTTTTCATCTTCGATCTCCTCGGGTTTTGAGCGGCTGCTTGAGCACGCTCAGACTAACTACTTGTGTTGTCCAAAAAACACGGTTTTTGTATTTAGAAACTAGCATAATTACCTATTTATGTCAAAGCTACGCTACCTAATTTGTCAAACCAAAAAAACCGGCTTGGAGCCGGCAGTAGTAACTCATTTTTGATTTCTCACGGATTATCTTGAAAAAACGGTTTGAAATATGGTTCAATCGGCAAAGCGAGGATTTCCGCCTTGGTTGCCCATCTTTGCTCCAAATGTTCTGGACTTAATTTCGGCTCGCCGGAAATAACTTCAGTTGAATAAATGATAAAGCGATGGCTGTTTTTTCCGAGCTTATCTAAATCAAATTCGTAAGCTCCTAAAACCTTTAGTGGTTTTACTTCTAAACCAGTTTCTTCTTTTATTTCCCTTACTATTCCTAAAAAAGGATCTTCGTTTGGCTCCAGTTTGCCGCCGGGCAAATCCCAATGCAAAGGATAATAAGCGGCGCTTTGCGACCGCAAGCCAATCAGATATTTATTCCCTTTTTTGATTATGGCTTTTTGGATTAGCTTCATAATGCTTAGGCTGATAAAATTTCGCTATCTTTTTTAAGGCTTTTTCTCAGCTCTAAATAGTCAGGTATTATTTGTTCGACCAGCCGCCAGAATTTTTTTGAATGGTTTAATTCTTTCAAATGGCAAAGTTCGTGGACAATAACGTAGTCCGCCAGTTTCTCGGGCAGCTTGGCGATTTTGTAGTTGAAATTTAAATTGCCTTTTTTCGAGCAGCTGCCCCAGCAGGTCTTTTGGTTTTTGATGGTAATTCTTCTGGTTTTGAAACCGTAAATTTCTTTGTAATGCGCAATCCGGCTTCGCGCCAGCATTAGGGCTTGGAATCGGTACTCGGCGTAATCTTTTTTAACGTTTTTGGGTTCAACATTACCGGTAAACTTTTTAAAGTGTTCCAGCTTTTCAATTATCCATTGCGACTTTTGAAAAATGAACTGCTCAATAAAGTTTTCACTAAGATGGTGCGGCGCCGTAACGACAAAATTGCCATCGCCATAAATAGCCAGTCTCAAGTGTCGGGCTCGCTGGCTTACTTTTAAAGTGTATTCAATTTTTTTTTGCTGCAATTCGATTAGTTTTTTCATGACTAAATCGTTTCAATCACGCCGCCGGCTTATTTCTTTTTTGTTTTAGCCTTTTTTGCCGGCTTAGCGATCGTTTTTTTCTTAGCCGTAACTTTAACCGGCTTAGCTTCTTTTGGTGCCGAGACGGCAGCGGCCGGGACTAAGACTTTGAGGATTTTATCTAATTTGGAGTTCAAAATTTCAAGCTGCTGCCTGACTGAATCGGCCGCTTTTTCCGCCGGCTTGCTGTCTTTGCCAAAGCACTGGCTGCAGTAAACCGGTTTATCGCCGGTTGGCCGGAAAGGCACTTCGCATTTTTGGCCGCATTTGTCGCAAACAGCGCTAAACATCCGTTTTTTTTCAAAGCTCGGCTTTTGGAAATCCCGGCCTTGGGGTCGGCTTGAAGCGGAACTTGAACTGCTGTGTTTACCAAAACACTGGCTGCAATAAACCGGCCGGTCGCCGGTGGGTCGAAATGGCACTTCGCATTTTTGGCCGCAGTCGCTGCAGACAGTTTGGTGCATTCCTGGCCGGGAGCCGGCATTATCATTAAAATCCCGCTTTTTGCCCCATTTGTCTCCTCTTGATCCGCCATGATTGCTTCTATCAAAATTTTTCATAAGGTTTTTAGTTAATAATTTACTTCTTAAGTCTCTCACTTTTTGGCCTAAAAGTCAAAGCCAGAAACTTGCTTTGGCAAAACAAAATTTCCATCGGTAACAAAACAAACTCCCGGCTATACCAATTTTTTTATAATAATTATTTTACCAGCCACCTCCGCCGCCGCCTCCCCCGCCCCCGCCGGAACCGCCACCGCCAAAGCCGGAACTTGAACCGGGAGCATTGGCGGAAGAACTGACGGCACTAGCAAAAGCGCCGCCCAAAGACCCGGCAAAAGTACCAATATTAGCCGGGTTAAAGCCGGTGCCGCTATACCAGACCGGTACATAAGCCTGACCTTTTTCAGCGAGTTTGGCAAAAATTTCGTTAAACTGCTCGGCCCATTGGTTTTCCACGTCTAAGGCCAAAGCATAAGGTAGATATTTTTCGAAAAGCTCGGGAGTTTTCTGTGGCGGATTATGAAAATTCAGCCGGTCTTTTTCCGTTACCGTTAAAAACCATTTGAAGCCGGCAATCTGGCCCAGGAGTTTTTGGCCAGCCACTGTCGGCGCTTTGATTAAACGATAGAAGATATAATTTATCGCAATTAATAAAAGAATAATAATGACGCTGGCTCGGGGGGCAATTTCTAAAAGCATCATAATGGCGATTATTTCAAAAAAGAAAAATAAGCCAAAGGCAAAAGTTGAACCGATTGCCCGAAAGACTGCTATGATGCCGTTTGAGGCTTGCTTCCAATTTTGAATAGCTTGAACTAACAGAGATAATATGCCTAAAGTCCAGCCGGTCAACCAGACTACTAAAAAGATAACCGGCGTTTCGGTGTTTGAAAGCGAGCTGGTCGCCAATATAATAATACCGATTGTTAGCAGCAGGCCAATTAAGAAAAAACGGATGTTAGTGACAAAATATACTTTTTGATATTTGTCTTTAAGCAGCTTGTTTAGCAATTTGGTCGCGTCGCCAATTTTTTTATAATTGGTGTTTTTCAGTTCGATTTCGTGGAGGGTCGGAAAAAGGCTTTTAATTATCATGGCTGCTTCGTCATCAGGTTTGGTTTTATCGGCTTGATTATAAATGAGAGTGTAGTTGCCGTTTTTTTTAATTTGTATAACGCCTTTAACTGCCAAATTAATAATATTAGCGGTTAGGCCTTTTTTGTCATAGCCCATTTTTTTTATATAGCGCAAAGCCGCTGGCGAAAAACCGGCCGGCGGTTCGTATTCGGGAATGATCGTGCCGGCTTTGGGGTCTTTGCCGACGGCGATCCAGGCAATCAGGTAATATAAAAAAACGACAATTAGGCCGATTAAGCCGATAATGGTAATGGCATTATCCTGCCAAAAATATTGCCGCTTTTGTTCGGCGGTTGGCGGCGCGATGAAACCTTTCGGCCAGCCGACGACAATAGTTAAACCTTCGTTAGCCTTAAGGGACTGAGTGGTAGTAAAAGTGACTAGGTTATTATTAATTTGGGCGGTGAAGTTTTTATCCTTGGCGCCCTGAAGGCCGGTATAGCCGTCAGTTTTGATTTGGTCGGCTGTGATGGCATCAGGCAAAATTACGGTGGCTGAAGCTTTTAGAATTGGAAAGACCCAGCCGTTACCCGTGACATTCCAGTATAATTCGTCATGATCATTGAAAAATCCTAGTTCGCGGTTGACCCGGTAAGTTAACTGGTAAGTGTAAGTTCCCGGCGGTAATTCGTAATCGCTTTTTCCGAGGTAGATGCGGATGCCGTTTTTGAGGCTGCCGTAATGATAGCTTTCCGGTTGGCCATCGCGCGTGACGGAAATTAGGTCAAAACCAATTTTGGTTTTAGCCAGGCCGTTATCGTAAATTGTTGGAAAATCGCGGTAAATACCGCGCTTAATTTCGATGCCAAGACTGTCAACGACAATGGTTTCAGTAACTAGTAAAGTCGAATCTGGATTAACTTTAATCTGACTGTCAAGGCTATCGATTTTTTCTTGAGTTGCCGTCGCGGCCAAAGCGGGCGTTAGCAAAAATAAAAAAGCTAAAATACAAAAAAAAGATATCTTAGCCAAGCGGCTGGGTTTAATTTTCATATCATTAGAAATCTACCCGTTACCCTGCTCTTTTTAGAGCGGGATTAGATTTATTTTTTCTTTAAACCGAAGAAACCGAAAAAACCATAAAAGCCGTAAAAGCCGGGAGTAATTAGCCCCAGCAGTCCGAAAAGGCCGAGCCAGCCGAGCTGCCAAATATCTCTAGGCTGGCCTTTGAAAAAATAAGTAAAGACATTGTAAATGACGGCTAAAATAAAGCTTAAAAACATCAGAATTGTCAGGGTGAAAAAAACCGGTTCTTCCACGTCAAAAATAACGGAAAAAATATTGTGCAGTATGGCTGAAAAAATAGCCAAACCCATGAGCCAAAATGGCAATCGCATTTGGTATTGCATAAAAAAACCTCCGGCTAAATTTTTAAATATAATAAATTATTTTTTTTCCCAAAATTTTTCGCCGGCTTCTTCCATTGCCTCGAGCCGGGTATAATAGTCCGGTAATTCGTTGAGATGAGCTAAGGCAATTTTGCCCGTGGCCAGCGGATCGTCATCGGTAACGTTGGTATCGGGGTTAACCGTGCCATGTTCAAGCTCGACATCCAATCCCATTCGGAATTGTTCAACGTCGAATTTAGACCAGTTGATGCCGATTTTTTCGCCGACTGCCTTGGCTTGTTCCGGAGTAAAATGTTTTTCGGTTGACATAGGTTTTATTAGTTTAATTATCTCATTTTTAGTTCTTAGTGTCAAAAAAAAGACTCCTTGGTTCGGCTATTGCCAAATCAAGGAGTGTGATTTTTTTGGTTTTCGACTCTTTATTCCTGGATGGTGATGCCAACTGTTTGAGTGACAACCAAATTTTCTGAGTCGGAAAGAACGAGAGTAATCGCGGTCTGGCCGACATTGCCGGCAGCTTTGATTGTCATGACATCGCCGTCAAAGCTGATGTCAGCGATCAGGGAACTGTCAATATTTTCGGCCGACCAAATGAGCCGGTCGCCGCTGTCAAAGTCGTCGGTTTTGTTGCCGGATAAATCAACCGAAGTTCCGGCCAAATCCATGATAAGATCAGTCACCGTCGACTTCGTTTCTGGCGGCCAGTTAATATATCCCGGTCCCCTGGTAACTTGATAGAAGGCCACGGCTTCCGGAATTTGGGGCAGATTGGCCGCGTTATTGCAGATCGGCGCCTTAACGCCGTTGGGCAACAGAAAGGCGGCAAACGCGGTGGCGTTTTGATCGGTGCCGCCGGTTACGATGTTGCAGATCCAATTGCCACCCGGGCCAATGAAGGTTAACGGTTTGTCCCAAGTTGGCTTATTGAACCAGCCAGCTCCGGGACCAATGCGCAGATAAACTGCGACTTTGTATCCAAACGGGTTAACCCCGCTTACCGAGCCAGTCAGGTTGGTATCCAGCAGCGCACCGTACGGCGGCACGTGACTGAACCAAATCTTTGGCGGGCCTTCAGTGGCTGGCGGACAGCCGAAAAGGCCAATAACGATTAGCAGAAACAGCAATGATTTCCAAGTGTTTCTCATGACCGATACTCCTTTGTTGCGTTGTTGTGTTTTTTAGTTTTCAAAGGGAACTTCCCTTTTTTGAATCGTCGGGACCAACTAACCACTGTTGGGGTTCATTTGTCCTTTTTGGATCCCAGCTGGTCCAATACCAGCCCTGGCCAGGTTCATTCAAAGGATCGGTTGCCACTACTTTCCATCCGCTGGCTAGGCGATTGGTTAAGGTTCCCCAACCGGGGATGTTACTAGTAGCATCTTCGGCTTCGACGCAAAAAGCGCCAGTGCCGCAAGCGGCTTTCATTGCGTGTATTAGTCTGCAGCCCTTGGTAATCGCTGCCAAAAATCCGGCAATCGTCGTATCGCCTGCCCCGGTTGTGCCTTTGACTTCAGCTTGCAGGCACGGCATGATGATTTCCCGGTTGGCCCAGTCATCACGTAAGTTTGGAGCAATGAAACTTAGTTGCTCTTTTGGACCGGTGCGGACATACAAACCGTCCGTGCCGCATTTGATGGCGACAATTCCTGGCCCCATTGCCAGCAGACTTTTGGCTATCAGACTAAGGAGTTCACCCATTGTTGGTGGTCCGACTTGCAGTAATTTGCCGGGCTGAATTAGATCGCCTGATCTAATTTCCTGGATAATATCGAGGCAAAGGTGCCCCGCCACCACAACTTCAGTTCTATCTGCGATTTCTTCGTCCATTGTGCTTCTTCCTTTATGCGTTGAATTCCACGGGTTGCTCTCTTTTTCTTACTCTAAATCATGTTTTTTCTCAATTAAAATAAGCCCGCTTTTCGAGCTGGCTTGAGGTAAAATGGCTTATGATTATTCAATTTTGCAGGCGTTTTTTAGGGCCGCTAAATCAGTATCAGTCAGTTTTTCATTGGTTCCCTGGTTCAGTCGGTACATAATGTCGCTTGGATTATCGGTATGCTCCAAACCCAAAGCATGGCCTAATTCATGAGCCAATAATCTGATTAAGCGCTGCTGGTTGTCAAATTCATAAATATTAATCGCTTGGCCGCTTTCATCTTGTTGATAAACTCCTTCGTTGAATTCTCCGCCAAGTGTGGAATTGACGCCGTTATATTTATCGGCCGTCAAATTCAATTCGGTGATTAGCTTATTCAAAATCGTCGCTTCGGCATTGAGATTATCTACCAAGTCATTAACTTTTGCCGCCTGGCTGTTGATTTTTGCCGCCAGGTCGTTTAAGGATTTTTTTTCTTGGTTTAGCTGTTCGTAAACTGCCGCCGGGGCGCCGCCGCGGTCATTCCAAGATTTCACCCGGGCGTTATAGGCCGCTTGCTTTTGTTCATACGAGCTAATCAAGGTTTCAAGAGCGGCTTTTTGGTTATTATATTGGCTGACCGAAGCGTCGTATTTTAATTTCAAAGAGTCATAAGAATTTTTATCGTCTTTGACTTCAATACCCAATTTTTTCAGCTTGTCGGTCGCCTCTTGGCGGTAATCGTAAATCAAATTGATTTTTATTTCTCCGGTGGTCGAATAATTAAAAAGCGGCCGGTTAATCGGTTCTGACCAAATATCAGCCGCTTGCTTGGCGGCCGCAAGCAGATCTTTTTCGGTCAGATTGAATCTTTGGTCAATCGCGCCGAGGCGGTAGCTAATCGGTTTTTGGCAGGGAGGAGTAAAATAATCCGCTATTAATTTCCAGTCTTGAAGCAGCGGGGTTTGGAAATAATAAATCAGGCTCAAAAAAATAGTAATCGCCAGTAGATTCGGCAAGATTTTTTTTCGCAGTTTTTGGTCAGCCATATAATAATTTTCAGCCTTTTCGGGGTAAAAGTCAACAAAAAAAGAGCCCGGATTTTGAAATCCGGACTCTTGTATCTGAAGGGAATTAACGTTTTGAGAATTGCGGGGCGCGGCGGGCGCGGCGGAGACCCGGTTTTTTTCTTTCTTTGCGTCTTGGGTCGCGCTTGAGATAGCCCAGCGGTTTGAGGGTTTTTCTTAAATCTTTTTCAAAAACTAACAAAGCCCGGGAAATGCCGTGTCGCGCGGCAATGGCTTGGCCTTTAAGGCCGCCGCCGGCGACTTTGATGGAAAAATCAAATTCTTTCAGTTTGCCGATGGCCTGCAATGGCTGTATAATCAGCTGCTGCATTTCAAAAGTCGGGAAATATTTATCGTATTCTCTTTCATTAACCGTGATTTTGCCGTCACCTTTTTTGAACAAGCGGACGCGGGCAATCGCCTTTTTCCGCCGGCCGACGGCATAAAGATAAGTATGTCTGACTCTTTTTTTCTTGGCATCCGATTCTTTTGGTTCTTCGGTTTTCTTGATTTTAGGCATAATAAAATTAATTAGAAATCTTTAGTCTTTTAATCATTCTGTCTCGTAACTTATTTTTTGGCAGCATATTCCAAATAGCGCGCTTTAAAACATCGGCCGGATTTTTAACCATCACATCATTCATCTTTCTTTTTTTCATGCCGCCGGGATAGCCGGAGTAATGGTAATAGATTTTTTGATCCAGTTTTTTGCCGGTAATTTTAAGTTTGGCGGCATTAGTAACTAAAACGACGTCGCCGCAGTCGGTATGATATTGAAAAGTCGGCTTGTTTTTGCCGCGGAGCAGCATCGCAATTCGGCTGGCCAGCCGGCCTAAAACTTCGTCCGAAGCATCAATTTTATGAGTCTGCTGGGGATTAACCGGTTTTTTAGTTATCTTTTTTTTCTTTTCCATAGTAAGTATCGTTTTAAACGAATTCAATTTGCACGATGTCAGCGCCGTCCCCTAGCCTTTTACCTAAATTGATAATGCGGAGATAGCCGCCTTTGCGGTCTTGGTAGCGCGGGCCTAAAACTTCCAAAGCTTTTTTAACGGCATTTTTATGGTATAAAACTTTGGTTAATTTTCGGCGGTTAGTTAAATTATTAACCTTGGCAATAGTGATTAATTTTTCAACCATCGGTTTGACGGTTTTAGCCTTGGCTTTGGTCGTTTTAATTTTTTCGTAAATAATAATACTAGTGGCTAAACCTCTGAGTAAAGCCGTTCTGGGCGCTTTTTTGCGGTCTAAAATTTTTCCTTTTTTACGGTGTCTCATAATTATTTTTCAGTTTTTTCCGCCTTTTTCCGGCCGCGTTTTGGCTTAACTTCTTTGGCGGTTTCTTCGGTTGCTTCTTCAGCGGCTTCGGCCGTTTCGGCTTTTTTAGCTTTTTTGGATTTTTTCTCCGAGACTTCGGGTAAAACATTGCCGGCAATAAACTGGAAATGATCGATTAAAATCGTATCGGCGGCGGCCAAAGCGTCTTTTGGTGAAATCGTACCGTCAGTTTCAATCGTTAAATTCAAATTTTCATAATTAGTCATTTGGCCGACCCGGACATTTTCAATTTGAATGCCGACATTTCTGATCGGCGTAAAAATTGAATCAACCAAAATCATGTCGGTTTCCGTATTTTCTTTTTCCCGAGTTTCAGTCGGGACATAGCCTCGGCCTTGGCTGACAATCAGCTCCATTTCCAATTCGGCGTCTTTGTTGGTCAAAGTGGCGATTAATAAATCCGGATTGACGATTTCAACGTCACTGTTAGCCTTGATATCTTTAGCCGTAACCTTTTTTTCGCCCTTGACTTTTAATTCTAAGCGAACCGGTTCGTCGGAAAAAACTTTTAAGCGCAGCTGCTTTAAGTTCAAAGAAACTTCAACCATATCTTCTTTAACGTGAGTCAGGCTGGAAAATTCATGGCTGACCCCCTTGATTTTAAAAGCGGTAACGGCGCCGCCAGGCAGCGAAGAAAGCAAAACCCGGCGCAAAGCATTGCCTAAGGTCGTGCCGTAGCCCGGAAAACAAGGCTGAATGCTGACTAAAGCTTCGTTATCGTTTTTCCCCGGTTTGAATTCAATTTTTGAGGGTAAAGAAATATTTTCCATATTTTTATTTCCCGATTTTGAAAAATTAATTATTTTGAATAAAATTCCACGATTAGGCGCGGGTTAAAGGTTTTTTCCAGTTCGGTGCCGCTTGGTTTATTTAAAATTTTTATCGTTTTGGTTTCCAAGCTAAAACTCAGCCAGCCGGGAAATTGGTACTTGGCTAATTTCTTGTCCAAATCGGCGAAAATTTTCTTTTCTTCTTTTTTGAGCGTAATCTGGTCTTTGGTTTTGACCTGGTAAGAAGGAATGTTGACTTTTTTGCCGTTGACTAGAAATAAACCGTGGTTGACCATTTGCCGAGCCTGGCTGCGGCTTTTGGCAATGCCGGCGCGGTAAATAATATTATCCAGCCGCATTTCCAGAAATTGCTGGATCATTTCGCCGGTATCGCCCTTTAATCTTTTGGCTTTTAGATAATAATTGCGGAATTGTCTTTCAAAAATGCCGTAAACCCGTTTGGCTTTCTGTTTTTCCCGGAGCTGAGTGCCGTATTGGGTCAGCCGGCTTTGTCTTTTGACGCCGTGAACGCCCGGAGCGTAGTTTCGGGTAATGATGGCGCATTTAGGCGAAGAACACCGGTCGCCTTTCAAAAAAAGCTTGGTACCTTCGCGGCGGCATTGTTTGCATTTTGAAGTTAAAGTTTTTGGCATAATAATTTTTGGAAATTAGACTCTTCTCGGTTTTTTCGACCGGCAGCCATTATGAGGAATCGGAGTAATATCTTTAATGCTGGTAACGTTAATGCCATTGGCATTGAGCGCCCGAATCGCCGCTTCCCGGCCGCCGCCGACGCCTTTGACGAAAACGCTGACTTCTTTTAGGCCGTAAGCTTTGAGTTTTTCCGCGGCTCGCTCAATGATAATCGTAGCGGCATAAGGGGTTGATTTTTTCGGACCCTTGAAACCGGCCTGGCCGGCGGAATATTGGACTAAAGTATTGCCGTTTAAATCGGTAAAAGTAACCACGGTATTATTATAAGTCGCCTTAACGTAAGTTCGGCCGGAAGCGACTTGCCGTTTGGTATTTTTTTTGGCTCGGCTTTTCGCGGCGGCCGTAGTTTGCGGCGTCGCTTCTGCCTTAGCCTCTTTTGCTTCTTCGGCAGTATTTTCTTTGGCGTTTAATTCAACCATATTTAAAATTAGGGATTAGGGTTTAATTTAGGTCTTTTGAGCGGTTGGTTTGCGGCCGGAACCCATGGTTCTTCGGACATTGCCCCGGACGGTTCGGCTGTTGGTTTTGGTCCGCTGGCCGCGACACGGTAAGTTGTGGGCATGGCGGAAACCGCGGTAGCTGTCAATTTCTCTCAAGCGCTTGATATTTAATAAAACTTCTCTTTTTAATTCGCCTTCAACCCGGTATTTTTTTTCAATGGTTTCTCTCAAGCGGTTGGCTTCTTCGTCGGTTAAATCTTTGACCCGGGTATCGGGATTAACTTTGGTCTCGGCTAAGATTTTATTGGCTAAAGTCCGGCCAATGCCAAAAATATAAGTCAAGCCGACTTCGACTCTTTTTTCTTTTGGTAGGGTAACACCTGCAATTCTAGCCATAGTTTATCCTTGTCTTTGGCGGTGCCTCGTGTTTTTACAAATAATATGGACTCGCTTTTTTCGGCGGACCACTTTACAGTCTTTGCAAATTTTTTTTACCGAAGCTTTGACCTTCATTAAATTATTAGTTAAATTCTTGTAAATTAATAACGATAAGTAATCCGGCCTTTGGTTAAATCATAAGGGGTTAACTGGATTTTAACTTTATCACCCGGTAAGATCCTGATTTTATTCATCCGCATCCGGCCGGAAAGGTGAGCCAAAATTTCATGGCCGTTTTCTAGCTTGATTTTAAAGTTGGCAGCCGGTAAGAGTTCGATAACTTCCCCATTGACTTCAATAAACTCCTTGCTGGGGATAGATTTTTCGTTTTTTGCCATACCCGGTAGTGATCCCTCACCTATTTTAAATAGGTTTATTGACTTAATTTAATAATTTTGTTTAATTTTCCCAGCAATTAGTGCCTGATATCAGGTGAGGGCTACTACCGGGATAAATTAGAAAAAAAATAAAACTCTTGGCCTTTAGTTTCAATCTGGATAGCCCAGAATTTCATTTAAAATAAGACAAATTTTGTTGTTTGCCACTTTTATATTTTATAGCAGTTTGCCTTGATTTGTCAATAATGTAACTATATTATACTAAAAACTCAGTTATGTCAAGAAAAGAAAAAGGCCGCAACTAAGCGATTTTACTAGCTTCGATTTTGAACTGGTTTAATTGCTTTGGGCTTTAGCAGTCTTGACCCGAGCCTGGTAATCGCAGTTGTCTAATCAATATTTAAAAAAAAGCTCCACTTGCCCGGGGGTAAATGGAGTTAGCCGGGGTTTTCCGGCGGCGGTTTTCCAGCCAGCTGGCTGAGTTGGACTCTGAGTTGGCGGTTTTGCCGTTCCAGCTTTTCATTGTAGCTGATTAGCTGGAATTGAATAATTAGGTAGATTACCATTATTCCGGCAAAGACGGCGTAAACGCAGGCGTAAGCTTGTTCCCGGCTTAGTCCCTTAATTGCCAAATTGAAGCCAGATAGGGACATCAAAATGTTGGCCAAAAGAACCAGCAGGGTACCAAAAAATACTAGCGTTTGCAAAGTCAGTCTTTTCATGGTTAGACCCTCCTTGGCTTAATTATAATAAAAAAACCGCTGATCTGCCAGCCGTCAGTTTTATGATTTTATTATTCTAAAATGGCTTTGATTCTTCGGACGCCGGCGCTTGATGATTCTTCCTTGATAATTTTGAACCGGCCGAGTTCATTGGTATTTTTGGCATGCGGCCCGCCGCAGATTTCGGAGCTGAAATCGCCGATTGAATAGACTTTGACTTTGTCGCCGTATTTATTTTCAAAAACGCCCATGGCTCCCCGCTTTTTCGCTTCGGCTAAATCCAGCTCTTCGCCGGTAATCGGGATTTTTTTACTGATTTGTTCGTTGACAATCGTTTCAACTTTTTCAATTTCTTCCGGGGTCATTTTTTTGTCATAAGAAAAATCAAAGCGAATTCTTTCCGGCGTGATGTTTGAACCTTTCTGATAAACGCTTTCGCCTAAAACTTGGCGCAAAGCCGCCAGCATTAGATGAGCCGCGGTGTGCAGTCTGGCGGTAACTGCCGAATTATCGGCCAAACCGCCTTTGAACTTGCCTTCGGTTGCCGTGCGAGAAAGTTTTTGGTGCTTGGCAAATTCTTTTTTAAAATCAGTCCGGTCAACTTCAATCCCCCGCTCTTTGGCTAATTCTTCGGTCATTTCCAAAGGAAAGCCGTAAGTGGAAAACAAAACAAAAGCCTCCTGGCCGGAAATATTTTTGGCGGAAATTTTTTCAAATTCTTTAATCCCTTTTTCTAAAGTCTGGGAAAACTTTTCTTCTTCCCGAGCCAGCTGTTCTTCAATAAAACCCTGGTTCTTTTTCAGTTCGGGATAGTCAGCTGAATATTTTTCAACCACGATTTTGGCAATTTCAAAAGTAAAGGGTTTGTCAATGCCGATCATTTTACCGTGGCGGATGGCTCGGCGAATCAAGCGGCGCAAGACATAGCCTTGGTCGAGATTGGAAGGCGTAATCCCCTTTTGGTCGCCTAAAATAAAAGTGGCTGATCGCACGTGGTCGGCGATAATCCGGATTGATTTTTCGTTTGGCTTCGTTGCCAGCCCCTTGATTTTTTCAATAATCGGTTTAAACAAGTCAGAAGCAAAGACATTGTCATCGCCGTTTAAAACGGCAATGGTTCGTTCCAAGCCCATGCCGGTATCGACATTTTTTTGCGCCAGCGGTTCATAGCGGCCGTCGGCGGTTTTAGTGTATTGCATGAAAACGTCATTCCAAATTTCCAGCCAGCGCGAATCTTGGCCGTCGAAATTTTCCGGCGGGTTTTCGCTGCCCGTCCAATAAAACATTTCCGTATCCGGGCCACAGGGTCCGGTATTTCCGGCCGGTCCCCACCAGTTGTCGGTTCGGCTCAAATGAGCAATTCGCTCCGGTTTAATACCCAAAGCTTGCCAGATCAAGGCTGATTCTTCGTCTTTTGGCGCGTCGGCATCGCCGGCAAAACAAGAGACCGCCAGTTTAGCCAGCGGAATGCCTAATTCTTCGGTTAAAAATTTAAAGCTCCAGGTAATGGCTTCTTTTTTCCAATAATCGCCCAAAGACCAGTTGCCCAGCATTTCAAAAAAAGTCAGATGGGAGTTATCGCCGACTTCGTCAATATCGCTGGTGCGGATGCATTTTTGGACATCAACCAGCCTTTGGCCGGCCGGGTGCTTTTCGCCGAGCAAATAAGGCACCAGCGGATGCATGCCGGCCGTGGTAAACAAAACCGTCGGGTCGTTTTCCGGAATCAAAGAAGCCGAGGGAATAATTTTATGCCCTTGTTTTTCAAAAAATTTGAGGTATTTTTCTTTCAGTTCGTTTGAGGTAATCATGGAATAATCTTAGTATAAAAATCCGATTTTTTCAAGGCAAAACAGGCCATAGCCGGACAGTTAATTAAACCTGCCAAATTCAGCCTCAGGAAGGGCTCGCTAAACGGCAGCTTTTGACTAATTTCAAAATTTAATTTAAGATAAGGCGAAGTTAACTTCACGCTTTGGAGGACTTGTCATGGTAGCCTCAGTAATTCACGTTGGTGATTTGGTGCTAACCGGCAGGCGTTTAGTTGCCAGAAAGAAAGTCGCGGGTTTTCCTGTAGCACTGTGTCATTGGCGGCAGCGTAACCGGCTAGGCGAAGTCGTGGCTGTCTATGAAGGCGGCGCTTTGCTTATCAGGCATCGAGATGGGATAATCGACAGAACCCGCGGTCTGGTTCATCCTGATGGCACCAGAGCAGTTTACCTGCCTGGAGAAGTGACTTTGCGAGCTTGTTCTCTGGTTTAGCCTGTTGCATTTGCGGCAGGCCTTTTTTTGATTAGTTGGGCTGCCGGACTAAAGTCCGGCCCGCGGCTTACAACCCGCTGGTTCGGCTTGCGTAAACCTAGCCAGCCAGCCGGACTTTAGTCCGGTTTTATGGTGCAACCAAAGTGTTGTCCTCCGCAGCTTGGTCTGGAGATCAAAACTTGTTTTGTAAGCTAAATTTGCCGGAAAACCCCCGCTCGCCAATAAATAAAAACTCGGCAATTCCGGAGAACTGCCGAGGTGGAGATTAAGGCCGGTTAGGGCCTTAGAGTTTTGCGAACGATTCGAAGTCGACGACTTTGAAGTAGCGGCTAAGCTCTTCGAAGTCTTTCGGCTTCATAACGTAGGAAGGTGCGTTGGGGTCGACATTGCCCGGTTCGACGAAGCAGACCTGTCGTTGCCGGTCGTTGTCATTGACCACCAGCATGACCCGGTCGGCCGAACTGAAACTCGACACGACCTTGTTGCCTTCCAAAACCTGAACGGTCAGGTTTGGTCCGGACTCGGGAATAGCCTTGAGCCGGGTTGTCTGCTGGCTGCCGGTTGCACAGCCGACGAGCCATACTGCCAACAGGATTACTGCGATTCGCATCTTCATCATGGTCTGTCTCCTTCTGTTTGTTCTGCCGTTTCTGTCTGGTGCAACAACATCTCAGACTACTTTATATTTAGCTGATTGTCAATATCGCTTCTCAATCACCCCGCCGCCCAGTAATTTTTTGCCCTGGTAAAAAACCGCTGATTGGCCGGGCATGACGGCGCGCTGGAACGTTTTCAAAATCACGTAATTTTTTTCAAGCCTGGCGGGAACCGTTTTGGCTTGGTGGCGGATTTTGACCCCGATTGGCTCTGATTTTTTCGGTGGCCGACCCGCTAGCCAGTTAACGGCCTTGATTTTGAATTTTTTGGCGTATAATAATTTGTCGTCGCGGTTGGGTGAAACGAATAAGGTATTAGTTTTATAATCCAGCTTGACGGCATAAAACGGGCCGATGCCGCCGATGCCGATCCCTTCTCTTTGACCCAACGTATAAAGCGGCAAGCCGCGGTGAGTGCCGAGAGTTTTTTTGGCTAATGTTTTAATCGGACCGGGCTTTAATTTCAGCTGGCGGGCTAGAAAAGCATAGTGATTTTTTTCGGGCACAAAACAGATTTCCTGGCTTTCCGGCTTAAGGTAAACCGGCAGCTTGAGTTTTTTGGCCATTGCCCGGACTTGGGTTTTGGTCAGATTGGCGAGCGGAAAAAGCAGGTGCGAAAGCTGGCTTTGGTTGAGATTGTATAAAAAATAAGACTGGTCTTTTTGCTTATCCTTGGCTATTTCAAGAGAACAGAGATCAGAAATCAGAGATAAGTTTCTTTTTTTCTGATTTCTGTTTTCTGATTTCTGTTTTCTGATTTTCACGTAATGCCCCGTGGCTAGATAATCGCAGCCAAGCAGCTTGGCCTTTTGTAAAAGCAAGTCAAATTTAATAAAGCGATTGCAGCGGACGCAGGGGTTGGGGGTAAGGCCTTTTTGGTATTGAGCCAAAAAATCATCAACCACCAAGCGTTTAAACGGTTCTTCCAAATTTAAGGTATAAAGCGGCATGCCAAGTTTGCCAGCGACTTTTCGGGCATCAGAATAAGCATCGGCCGAGCAGCATTTGTTTTCAACAGTTGAAGCTTTCGGCTCGGACCAGAATTTGCAAAAAATGCCCAGGCAGTCATAGCCCTGCTGTTTAAGCAAAGCGGCGGCCACGGCCGAATCCACCCCGCCAGACATGGCGATGCAAACTTTTTTCTTTAATTTAGTCATGATAATAATATAGCTAATATAGCCCAATTTAACAACATGAATCGCAACTATTGACAAGGCCTTTTGGCATTGTTAGAATTGATATAATCGATAACTAATAATTAAAGTTCTGGTTATCTTATTTTTTTACCAAATTTCAGCTTTGATTTAGCCAGAACTAAAAGGAGAAAATTTCATGCTTTTCGATGACGACATGACTACCACCGACGATGCTATGGCTGATGAAGATTTAGATGCTGAAGGTGGTGACGAAGACTCAGACGGCGACGAAGACGCCGATTTAGACGAAGACATGGACGGCGATGACGAAGACGCCGACGCCGAATAATTAGCCCTCGACATTTCTATTAAAAAATTCCGCCCTGATCGGGGCGGAATTTTTTAATATGCAAGATTGGCTAGAATTCTCTTCTAAACCCACTACTTTTCAGTAATGAATTTGGAGGAGAAGGAGCGGAATACATTATCATGTACCGCCCCTTCAAATTTGTTCGGACTCGTTCCGCTGTCAGCCAATCGGCTGAGAAGTGGAAGAGTCACTGGCAGGCTTTGGTAGATATTTCCAGATGGATTTGTCCATCCAGGAACGATACTTCCAAAACTGCCTCTAACGGCCAACGGAATTCCAACGGAAACTCCGATGGAATCAACTTTCCTTCGACGGCTTCCCCGCCGAACCGGAAAGTTACCGCCTGGCCGGTGAACTTTCTGACCCACTCCGTCGTTTCGCGGTGAAGTGAGTGGAAATACTCGTCGTTGTCCTCGTCAGCCCACACAAGGGCATTTGATTCCCTTCTCCAGTCAGGATCAGCATACTGACAAAACTCGCTGAATTTAACCTGACGATAGACACCGTTAGGAGGGGTTAGTTCAACTTCGAAAAACTTGGAAATTTTCTCCAGTTTTTCCAGGTTGTTGCCGCCGGGTTGAACGTTTCCGTCCAGCACCCTCTCTGGTTCGCAAAATCGTGTTGCCGAAATCGCTTTCCCTTTCCAGACGGCAAAAGTGTCGCCCGTCTTGATCGGCAACTGCCAAGTCTCTGGCTCTAGCAGCCTGGTATCCCTCCTCTCCTCGGAAAGGTGCTGGATTTCAACACCTTTCACCTCAAGACAGGGGGTTCCCTTCTGCCACAGCCGATCCGTAATTTCACAGATCAGGCGGCCGTTTACTTCTTTCGTTACCTCGATGACGAGCACAATGTGCTTCTCGTCACCAGCGGTGTAATGGGGAATGTCGGCCAGATACTCAAGGTCAGAGTTGGTATACCACTTTACCAGCTCAACGGCAGTTTGGGATGCCTCTAGCGAGATATGCCCTCCCTGTTCTAACCCCTTGGCCGTTTCCGGAGTCACAAACCTTAAATGGGTTTTGACTCCCTCTATTACGGCGCCATATTCGGCACCGTGCACTTGACTCAAAAGAATTGAGCCGTCATGCCGAATTTCCTCGACATGACCTCTGATCCTTTGAGGAGGAGAGGCCTTTTGAACAGGAAAGACCCCTTCCGTCATCCCATATTTGGTCTGCAGGAAGCCCCCTAACAGAGCCTCGTCTTCATTGGCCGGGCAGATTCCGCGGCCAACTACCGCCTCCGGTAAATTCGGATGAAACTCAATCCCGAATTCCGCCGAGACGGTCTCGATCATCTCTTGGATGAGGATATTCTCCTCGTTCCCACATACCCAGTTGACCCGATAGTTGCACATGCGAGCTATTTTATTACATCAACTGGATGGCGGTTAGCGATACGGCTCGCCGCCACATCCTAGTCAAGGGTTTATTTTCCACCCCAGACGATAATCCCTCGTCTCTCGCGATCTCGAAGAAAAGGGACTCCTCGGCTTTTGGTTTAATGAGACAACGACCGCAAATCGTCCTCTCGCCAACCTCCCAGCCTGCGGCCATGATGTCACGGATCATGGTCCGCATAATCCCAACCTTGCCGTCTTCGTCTGACCGCAGCCAGAAGTCGTACATCTCTTTGGTCGGGTGCAGGAAGAGGTATCTCGTTAGGAAATACCACTCCTGATCATACGGATTGCTCCGTCTGATCAGCGATGTTTCGTGAGCCAGATCGTTTTGCTGATTGGAATCAGCGGTAGCTAGCCACTCCGAAAATTCATTAAATCGTGTTATCATCTCTTCCTCCTTCCAGGGGGTTCGGCCGAGATGTGGCCGTGTTTCCCTCGGGCTTCGTCAGCCTTCTTGCGGGAAACAAAGATTCTGCGCTAGGCGTTCCACTATGAAACGCCAAAGCCATAATCCCCCTGACGAGGGCAAGCTGTTTCTTTCTCACTACTGGTGAGAAGTTTAAGGATTTTTCTTCCCCAAACTTCTCACCAGTAAATAATAAATCTTGTAAAGAACTTTTCTCTTCTAAACCCGCTACTTTTCAGTAATGAATTTGGAGGAGAAGGAGCGGAATACATCATCATGTACCCGCTCCCCCTAATTCTTTCGGACTCGTTCCGCTGTCAGCCAATCGGCTGATTAGCGAGACGGGTCACTGGTCTCCGCAACAGCAAGTGACAAACCCGCAATTGGGGCAGAGCACTCCACCAACTCCGGCAATGATCTGTTTCACCTGCACCCGCGAGTGATGGCCGCCCCTCTCGGTGATGCCGTAAATGTCTGCCATCGCAGACTCGAGCACACTGATTCTGCGCTCTTGGTCGCTGACTAAACTCTTTAGTCTAGCAACCTCGAGTTTGTTCCACTCGAGCTGCTCTGTGATCAACACCTGGTCGTAGGCCTGCCAGCTTGGATGCTGGATGGCGACTTCGTAGGTGCCCCACCGTATGGGTCTAACTTCCCCCGTACAGTCTCTCAGAGAGTGTGCTTTTGTCATAGAGTCTTGGCGGATACTCCAACCAAAACTGGATATGACCTTATCCGGTAATCTGTTGTTAGTACCGGACCAGACAATTGCTGAAGTCGCACTTTCTATGGCTGCTGATGTCGGATCCTCGTATCGGTGACCGTTACCGTCGACCATTAAGCTATTCATAGTTCTTCTCCTTGCTTTGAGACATTGCTGTCTCCTTGCTTTGAGACTTTCATCTGGCTTGACGCCTTTGAATTTACACCACATAGCGTAAATCCGATGAAATGCTGCGGAATTACTGAGCAGCAATCTGGTAGTAAGAGTTTACTAACAAGTTGCTGCCCAATAAAATCTAGGGTAAAAGAACAATTCTTAATAGTAGCATACTTTTCAAGGTATGTCAAGGAAATTTGAGTGATTTTATCTAAATTTAGCCAAAAATAAAAACTCTGAATTAGAGTTTAAGCGTTTTTATTGTTGATTAAAGCTTTTTAGGCCGTCAGTCCGTCATTTTTAAATTTTTATCAATTCAACCACCACCCCGGCTAAAAACATGGCAATGATTAAGTAGGTTACGATTTTCGGTAAATTGATTTGATAAGCCGGCTTGAGCTGGCCGGTTTTTTTGGCTTTTCGGTGGACTAAAAAGACTAAAATCCCGTCAACGCCCATCGTTACCGCGCCGGTAAAACTGATGATGAGGATAAAATCTTTGAGCCCGATAAAATATAAAAGCAGCGGCACAAAGGTGGCCAAAACCCAGGCGCTGAAATGGCTGAATTTGAGGTCATACCAGAATATTTTTTTGATCGTCAAGCCGACATTGATGTAGGAAGTAAAGGTGGCCAAGATGCCGAAAATAAAACCGGCGATTAAGATTTTTTCGCCTAAAACCGATTTCAAGCCGGTTAAAGCATCGGGAGTCGTTTCACGGCCGCAAACGCCCAAAACAAAAAAGATAAAAATTAAATAAGCCGCGGCCGGAAGCAAGGTGCCGGTAATAATTATTTTTTTGAGCGAAGAGGTTTTGGCGCCTAAAATTTCTTTCACCTCGGGAATAATCGACATGCCCGACAGGGCGAACAGGATTACGCCGTAAGGCAGGAAAAAGTTGCTAAGCTGGTAAGTTATTAAGTTATTAAGTTGGATATGAGGCAAGCTTTTGATCAGTAAAAATATTAAAATGGCAAAAAACAAGCTGAGATTAATCAAGTCGGACCGGGAAATGGCCTGGCTGCCCAAAAAAACGATAAAAGCGCCGAGGCCGAAAAAGACTAAAACGTAAGCTAATTGGTTAGCGCCGAAAATCGGCATCAGCAAATCGGCTAAAAAACCGCTGCCGATGATAATATAAGCCAGGCTGGCGCCGAAAAGGCCGATTGAATTGCTGATCACCGGTAAAAATTTCATTTTTTTGCCGAAGTAAATTTCGGTTAAACCGGGCAAGCGGTGATTGCCGGCGGTGCGCAGGCAAATTTCGCCAAAAATCAAGTGGATCGTAATTGTCAGGCAGACTAAAACCGCAAAATAAAATAAAGTCGGCAAAAAACCGAATTGAGCCGCGGCATAAGGCAAGCCAAAAATGCCGACGCCGATGATGGTGCCGCAAAAAGTGGCCAAGGCTAAAAAATATTGCTTCATTTATTCAGTATAACAAAAAAAAGCGGAGTTGTCCCCTGCTTTTTTGAAAATTCTAAATCCGAAGTAAAGCCAAAATCCATAATAGCCAAAAGTATAAACCGCTTTTAGATATCAGGATTTTACCGGCCGACGCCAAAGTATTTAAAGCCCAATTCTTTTGCTTTAGCCGGATCGAAAATATTGCGGCCGTCAAAAATTGTCGGCGTCGTCATTAATTCCTTGATTTTATTCAAGTCTAAATTTTTAAACTCATCCCATTCGGTGCAAATAATCAAAGCTTCCGCTTTTTCGGCCGCTTGGTAGGGATTTTCCAAGTATTCGATGTCGGTCAGGATTTTTTTGGTATTAGCCATGGCCTGGGGGTCATAAGCCTTGATTTTCGCGCCTTCCTTTTTCAAGCTCTCGATGATTTTTAAAGCCGGGGCGTTGCGGATGTCGTCGGTGTCTGATTTGAAGGCCAGACCCAAAACGCCGATAATTTTGCCGTCCAAAACCCAGAGTTCCTTTTCGATTTTTTGCAGAAATCTTTCCGCTGAGCGCTTGTTGATCCGTTCAACCGCTTCAACCAAAGAGTTGTCAATTCCCAAAATTTCCAAAGTTTTTTTGTAAGCGGCGATGTCTTTGGGAAAACAGCTGCCGCCAAAACCAATGCCGGGTTTAAGGAATTGCCGGCCGATTCGGTCGTCTAAGCCGATGGCTTCCAAAACTTCCAAAGCATCGGCGCCGGCTTGTTCGCAGGTTTCCGCGATTAAATTGGCAAACGAAATTTTAGTGGCTAAAAAAGTGTTGGCGCCATGCTTGATTAATTCGGCGCTGCGGACGGAGACGATTTTTACCGGCACCTTGGTTTTGTCAATCAGCGGTTTGTAAGCCTCGAGCATTTTATCAGTCGCCCTCTGGCTATTGGAACCGATGACAACCCGATCCGGCTCCATGGTGTCTTTAACTGCCGTTCCTTCGCGTAAAAATTCCGGATTGGAAATGACGTCAAATTTGGCTTCACTGACGCTGTAGCGCAAAATGGTTTCCCGGACTTTTTCCGCGGTTTTCACCGGCACGGTGCTTTTATCGACGATGACTTTATAATCGCCGTTAATGGCCTGGGCAATTTGTCTGGCGACGCCTTCAACATATTTCAAATCAGCGTGGCCGTCGGCTTTCGGCGGCGTGTTGACGCAGATAAAAATAATTTCCGATTCTTTGACCGCCGACCCGATTTCGGCGCTGAAAGTCAGCCGGCCGCCGGCCATATTTTTTTTGATTAAATCCTCCAAGCCAGGCTCGAAAATCGGCGACTGGCCGGCTTTTAATTTTTCCAGTTTTTCCAAATCGTTATCGATGCAAACAACTTCGTGGCCGAATTCGGCCAGGCAAGTTCCGGTCGTCAAGCCGACGTAGCCAGTGCCAATAATTGCTATTTTCATATACCTTGTTAGTTAGAAATTTTAATTAAGAATAATTTTGTAAGTTTGATTTTCCTCCGCCGGGGTAAATAAAAAAGACTAAGCCTTAAACCTAATCAGTTGCGATTATATTAAATAAGACGGGATATTCTAATAAATGTTACAGTCTCATTTTAGCCGGTTATTATAATCTTGTCAAAGCTAAAATTTAACGATTTGGCCGGGAATTATTTTTTTCAGCTCGTTATCAATGCCGGCGGCGGAACTTTGTTTTTTTTCATTAATTAAATCCTGCAGCGTTTTTTTCGGCTCAGTTCTAAAATTTTGTTCAACCTCGCTGGTTTTTTCTTTAATTTTTTCCGGCAGCGGTTTTTCCGGCAGTTTTTTGTTTTCAAACGGTTTCGGCGCCTGTTTCAAAGCTTCCTGGAGAGAAATTTCTTTTCCCCCCTTATCGCTTTTGACTTCGGCCATATTTACGGTTTTGGTTTCGCCGTGCATTAATTTTTCCCTGATTTTTTGAAAGCAGGTTTGGCAATAAACCGGCCGGACGCCGTCTGGCTTAAAATTAATTTCCGTCGGCTGGCCGCATTCATAGCAATTGATCGTAAAATTATTTTTTGGTTTTGCCGGCCGGCTGGGCTTGGGGCTGAAATTAGGTGTTTCCTTTTTTTGGCTATTATCCGGTCTTTTGGTTTCCACGCCAGGCTTGGCGGTTTTTATTTCAGTCTTGTTTACCATCACCAAATTTTTTATTTCGGCTTCGCGGCTTTCTTTTTTTTCATCTTCCATAACCCCGCTCCAGCGGTTGATTTTTTCTTCAACCACTTCCCGCGGTTTGGCGTATCTTTCCCGGGAAACGCCGATGACTTTTTCTTTGTTGCCGGTGAATAATTCTTTGCCCGGCGGCATCAAAGTTTTGGCGGAAAACGGATTTGAAGCCACGCCGTCAATCATTAATTTCATGTAAATATCGTATTTCGCCAGATTAACCAAGTCTTCTTCGGTGAAGTAGGGCGCGAATTCAGTGGCCAAAAATTCGGCATCGGCCGCGCCGACCCGAAAGCACATCAGCGTTCCGACATTGCCGAAAACCGCCGCCGCGACCAATTCGTCAAGCTGTTCGACGTATTGATGGGCAATAATCAAATCCAGGCGGTATTTTCTGGCTTCGGATAAAATATTGGCAAATGATTCGGTGGCAAAGTTTTGAAATTCATCGACATACAGATAAAAATCTTTTCTGTCTTCTTCCAAAATGTCAATCCGGCTCATGGCGGCGAGCTGAATTTTGGTAATCATCATGGCGCCAAGCAAAGCCGACGAATCTTCGCCGACCCGGCCTTTGGAAAGATTCATAATCAGAATTTTTTGATTATCCATAATGTAGCGCAAATCCAAAGTTGATTTGACCTGGCCGACCACGTTTCTGATCAAAGCCGTGGAAAGAAATTGGCCGACTTTATTTTGAATTGGAGCGATGGCTTCCGTTTGAAATTGCTGCGGATATTTTGAATATTCATCGACCCAGAAAGCCTTCACGACCGGATCTTTGATTTTGGCGATGACTTTGGCGCGATAAGCCTTATCGACTAAAATCCGCATTACGCCCAAAAGCGTGCTGCCCGGATAATCAAGCAAGGCCAAAATGGCGTTTCTCAAAACGTATTCCAATCTCGGCCCCCAGGAGTCAGCCCAAAGTTTTTTGAAAACCCCGAGCAAGCCGGAAGCAATCAAGTGCTTGTGCTCCTGGCCGACTGATTCCATCACGTTGAAAGCAATCGGATATTCCATGTCGGCCGGGTTGAAATAAATCACGTCGTTGATGCGGTGGTTGGGAATGAAATTAAGAATTTTTTCGGCAAAATCGCCGTGCGGATCGACCAAAGCCATGCCTTCGCCATTGATAATATCCTGGATAATCATGTTTTCCATGACGGTGGATTTGCCCATGCCGGTTTTTCCGATGAGGTACATGTGGCGCCGGCGGTCGTCTTTTTTAATGCCAAACTTGGTTTGCTGATTCCGAAAATTCGTTTGGGCAAACAAGACTACTTCGTTTGGGTTTTTATTTTCTTCGCTCATAGTATTTTTTTAATTTGGTTTTAGCCGATTGGCAAATTGTCCGGCGGGCCGGCTTTGGCGGCTTGATTTGGCTGATTTTTAGACGGTAAAAAACCCTGGTTAACCGGCAAGCTCATCGGCGGTTCGGCTTTTTTGGCTTCAGTCTTTTTAACTAGCGGCGCTTTGACGGTCATGACCGGGAAATGATAAACCGAGGCCAATTCTTCGCTATTCATAATTTGGCCGTAGTGACCCGGTTCGAGCCAATGGCCGCGGTTTTTATAACGGTACAAAATTTTATTTTTCCGGTGAATCAGCCGCCGTTCTTTAAACCAAAAAATTCCGCCGGTAAAGGTTTTACCGTCCGGCTTGAGAGAATTCAAATCCAGCGTATTAAATTGCTTGTAGGCGCCATAAAGCGCTTTGGCGACCGGTTTATTCATCTTTGCCTTCTCCGCCAGGTAAATCAAGCGAATTTTAACGTGAAAGCCCAATTTGGCCACTTTTTTCTCAATGGCGCCAATACTGTCTTTTTCGCCCGGCGTCAAGTTCATCATCAAATTGTATGGCTCGTCTTTTTTTGCGGTCGTGCCTTCCGGCGCGCCGAAGATTTGTTTGTCAAATTCGGAAAAAAGATTTTCCAGGCCGAGCTTGCTTAGGAGGCTTTTTTTGGTGTTTGGTTTGCCGCCGCTTAATTTTTTGATTAAGTTTTCCGCGCCCTCGCCCCAGTCGTTGTCAGCCGGGGTAACGATGAGCTGGGTCCAGATTTGTTCGCCCGGGCCGATTCGGGTCAGCGCTTCCAACAGTCCGGACATTGAATCCAAAAAGCCATCGACGACATGCTCGAATTCGGGATAAGTTCTGATCGGATAAAATTCCTTTTTCGCCAGTTTAAGTTCGGCGCCCCATAAATCGTATTTGTCGCTGGGAAATTTGATGTTCATGTCTTTGGTGTAATCTTCAATTTCGGTAATTTCCGCGTCGGGGTATTGAGCGTAAATTATGGCTTCGATTAAATCGCGGTATTCTTCGACAAAATGAATTACAAATTGAATATAGCCGCCAATACTGACGATTTCAAACGAAAAGCTGTCAGGAATTTCGCCGGTCCACCATTTTTCCTTGGTTTTCAAAGGCTGATGGGCGCCGGCCAGCTGGTTGAAAATATTTTCGACGCCTTTGGGGCCGAGTTCGTTATCTTTCGGCACGTCAACGGCCAAAAGGATGTATTTTCTGGTTTGGCGGTATTTATTTCTGATCTCGAGCTGATAAAAAAGGATTAAACCGTAACAAAACAAAAAGACCGGATAAATCCAGCCGATAGTCTTAAAAAACCACCAAGTAAAGGCGATTGGGTCGTTTGTTGGAATTCCTGAAAAATCAATGGTGATATCCATAACCTTTTATTTTATAATTTTTCTTTTTATTTTTTTATTGGTTGATGGCGTATTTGCCGTCCGGCAGCTTTTTAATTTTTTCCTTGTTGGTCAAGGCTAAATAAATGGTGCTTTTTCTGACAATTCTCTGATCCAAAACGGCTTTGACAATTTCTTCTTTGGTCAGCGGTTCTTCCGCTTTTTTCAGTACCTCAATAATTATATCAATAACCGTGCCAGGTTCATAGCCCCATTCTTTCAAGGCGTAAATCCCCCGGCCGACTAGAACGTAGCGGTCGTCTAAAATTAATTCGTTATGAATGGTCGCCGGGTAAGCGACTTTTTTATCAAAACCGACCTGATTGATTAAATCGGTAATTTCGGTAAAGTGAAGCGGCTTTCCGGTTTTGCGCAAAACCAAGTAGATTTTATCGCTCATCCGCTTAGGATACACCGTATTCCATTTGCCTAAGCCCCACTCGCCCAGGATATTTTGATTGGCATCTTTGCTGATTTTTAAGTAAGAATTAATGATTTTATCAATTTCTTCGTCCAGCTCGTTGTCGCCGACGCCCAGCCTCAATGAAGCGATTTGTTCTTTGCGGTTTTTGAAAAAATCTTTTTTTCGGAAAATATCAAGCAATTCCTCGGTTTTTAAAAGTTTATTTTCGTCATTGATAATATTAACTAACTCCCCGATCGCTTCTTTGATCAAATCCAGGGAAACTACCGGCAATTTCCAGCCATTTAGTAGTTCCTGACCCGACTTGATTGATTCAACTTTATCGTTCAAGAGATTATTCAAAATAAAACGAGAAGCCGGGTGATGGCTTGAGTCGGATGATAAAGTCGTATTGATTTCATCCAAAAGGAAATTTTCTTCCATAATCCCGCCATAATTTTCCAAAAGATGGGTAATGTATTGCTCGGCCGTTTCCACGTGCCGGCGGAAATCCTTCAAATCTTTTAATTTTTTAACGGTGGCCGTTTCAATTTGGCGGATTCTCTCGCGGGTAATATCGTAGTATTTGCCGATTTGCTCCAAAGTTTCTTTTTCTTTGCCCAGTAACCCAAAACGGCGGCTTAAAATGTCGCTTTCTTTAGCGGAAAGATTTTTGAATAAGTTGGCGACTAAATCATTGGGATTGAATTGAGCCGCTTGCTGTCTTTCCTGGCTTTCGATAATTTTATCGAGAATTGAATTTTGGTCAGTCATAATATTTGAATTGGCTTTGTTGATATATTGGCTTAAATTAGCTTAAATTATGAAAAATTAAAACTGGTCAATTTTAATTATTTTAAGTATATCATAAAATATGTCTAGCGTCAAGTCTTGACGCTAAAAATTCTTTATTGTTTAATCTGATTAAAACAAAAAATCCGGCGAAAAAAGCCGAATTTTTTAGAGATTATGTTATTTGGAGATTTTGTTTTGTAATCGTTGCCAGACTACCAAGAGCGGGCTGGCGACAAAAATCGAGGAATAGGTGCCGATAATAACACCAAAAATTAAAGCCAAGACAAAATCGCGGATAGTTGAGCCGCCGAAAAGCAGCA
>JBAYLH010000003.1:0-87158 GCA_041664165.1 Candidatus Buchananbacteria bacterium
ATTTCTAAAATCAGGATCTGGAAAAGAGTTTTTGAAAAATTTAACTAAGCCCGAGCGGCAAGGTTGGCATATTTACTCTGCATAAGTGGGGGGCGAGTGGCGGAATTGGTAGACGCGCACGACTCAAAATCGTGTGGACTGACGTCCATGAGAGTTCGATTCTCTCCCCGCCCACCATTTGTACAGAGTTTCACACGACCTGTCTGCAGCGTTGTCGTGACGGGCGAATCTTCTCGGGCGATCAAAAACCTCCTTAAAATTTTAAAGGAGGATTTTTGATACCCAAATTTCAATACTAAAAATACACAAAACCTTGACAGGAAAACTTTTATCGCGTATACTAAAATTTCAATCGCCGGTCTTGCGATCGGTTTGCCCTTTGGAAAATTGGTTTTGAACAGAGAAACGGCTCTCGACTCACAAAAGCCTCACGGTTTTTTGCAGAGCTATTCTTCTTCTCAAAAACCTCAAATTAGGAGGATCAACTTTGTTTACGACTCTAATCATCGCCGTGCAACTTCTTGCTCCGCCAGTTTCATGGGCTCAAGATTTTGACCCCAGTCAAATTCTTAGCGCCCAAAACCAGGAGCAGGCAGAAGTCACTATAACGGCAAGCTGGGACAACTCTGTCGGTAAAAGAATGGCCAATGGCCAGGTGTTTGATGCTACAAAAAACACCGCTGCCCACAAGAGCCTGCCGTTCGGTACCAGGGTACGGTTGACTAACCCGGAGACTAATAAATCGCTGGTGGTTGAAATCAGCGACCGAGGTCCGTTCGTTAAAGGACGAGATTTCGATGTTAGCAAGGGGGCAGCCGAAAGATTAGGCTTTAAGGAAAAAGGCGTAACCCGCCTTTTAGCAAAGGTAATCCTACCCCAGGCTTCTTAACCTAAGGAGCCTTTTTTTTATTAAAAATTTTTATCAAAATATTGACAAAACCAAAATTTACCGCTACACTAGCTAAGTGATTATAATCAACCGACGCGGGGTAGAGCAGTAGCAGCTCGC
The DNA here is from genome assembly GCA_041664165.1 of Candidatus Buchananbacteria bacterium. Taxonomy (GTDB): domain Bacteria; phylum Patescibacteriota; class Patescibacteriia; order Buchananbacterales; family UBA6539; genus JBAYLH01. The sequence goes on from JBAYLH010000003.1 coordinate 1,010, forward strand.
TAGGCCCATAACCTAGAGGTCGCGGGTGTCCCGACACCTAAACACAATTTTAATTAATGTAGTCGGGATCCCGATGATAATTAGAAATAAAACAAGGAATCGGGACAACTCCCGCCCTCTTGCATAAAAGATGCAAGAAAAAAAATACTACGTTTACGTGCTAGGCAGCCAAAAGTTAAGCCGACTTTATATCGGCCAAACTAAAAAATTGAAAGAACGATTGAAAGAACATAATTTTGGCAGAGTACGTTCAACTAAATATTATCTGCCCTGGCAGTTAATCGGTTGCGAAGTTTATAATACAAGACGAGAAGCGAGAAAAAGAGAAAATTATCTGAAGTCGTTAAAAAATAAAGATTATCTTTTAAAAACAATAAAAAAAGTAACCGACGCGGGGTAGAGCAGTAGCAGCTCGCTAGGCCCATAACCTAGAGGTCGCGGGTGCAACTCCCGCCCCCGCAACCAAAGAATAAATAATTTATATAAATGAACCAGGGGCTAAGCCAATAACCTAGAGGCCGGGATCCCGATGATAATTAGAAATAAATTAAGGAATCGGGACAACTCCCGCCCCCGCAATTTATCAAATACCTGTCCGCCTCTGGCGGGCAACCAAAGAATAAATTTATTTAGATGTCGCGAGGCGAGGTAGCTCAGTTGGTTAGAGCGAAGGAATCATAACCCTTAGGTCGTGGGTTCGACTCCCACCCTCGCTACCAAAAAAATTGAAGTCACTTCAAATATCAAAGAAATATTTAAAGAGTACAATTTTAGTTTATCAAAATCCACGGCGGCAAAAAAACCGTGGGTTTTAGTTAAAATCTATTCTTAATAATTGGTTACCCGCCCGAACGACTGAATTAAACCTAAGACGTTCAGTCGGGCGGGCCCGCCCGAACGACTGTGTTTAACTTAAGTTTCGTTCAGTCGGGCGGGGAGCGAAGGAATCATAACCCTTAGGTCGTGGGCCTGCCTGCCGGTAGGCGGGTTTCCCGACGCACAAATTAAATACAAAATTTAATGAAGTCGGGATCCCGATGATAATTAGAAATAAATTAAGGAATCGGGACGACTCCCACCCTCGCTACCATAAAAAAATTAAATTTAAAAAATAAATAATAAAAATCGCCGAACAGGCGGTTTTTTGGTATACTATTAAAATATGGAAAAGAAATTAAAATATTCTTGGGCGCCAATACTAATTCTGATTTTATTTTACGCCGCATTTTTGGGATTTAAGTTGCATCAAAATAATTTTGATTTAAGTAGTTTTATCGTATTGGGCGATAATTTTGTAAATAGCGAAAATCCTCCTGGCGGAGTAACAATTTTAACCAATTCCTATGGTTATGACGGCCAATTCTATTACCGTTTGGCTCTCAACCCATTTACAAACAAACAAACAGATTATGGGATTACCTTGGACCAACCAGCATTGCGGCAGCAAAGGATTTTGTATCCGTTACTGGCCTGGCTAATCTCTCTGGGGAATCCTAACGTAGCTCCTTTAACAATGATTATAGTAAATATCGCTTCGTTTTTTGGCTTAATCTGTCTAGCAATTAAACTGACAAAAGATAATAATCAGCCTTTGTGGCTTTCAATTATACTCCCCTTGTACCCGGCTTTTCTCATTACCCTATCGCGCGACCTCACAGAATTATTATCCTCTTTTTTGTTAATATTGGGATATTTGCTGTTTAATAAAAATAAATACTATTTTTCGACGATAATATTCACACTCGCCGCTTTAACAAGAGAGACGACATTAATTTTTCCTACGATTGTTTCTCTGTACTTCTTTGTTCTCTTCTCCATAAATAAAAAGAAAATTGAACTTTTTAAGGCTCTACTATTTTCTTTGCCTTTATTGATATATATCGCTTGGCAAATAATACTATACAAAATCTGGGGTCAATTTCCATTTCTACTTAGCAATAGCCTCAATATCACCTACCCGCTGAAAGGCTTGGACTATTTATTCTATTTCAAAACGTTCGCGACAAAACTTAGGGTATTGGAAGTGATATATTTACTTGGCGTAATAATCTTTGGAGCGATAAATTTCAAAAAAGTTTCTGAATGGCCAATAAAACTTACCTGGTTATCCTATGTAATCTTAGCTTTCTTCTATGCTGATTTAATATGGGGAGAAGATTGGACTTTTTACAGAGCTTTTACCGAATTGTATATTTTTAGTTTTATTTTAGTCATAAAAGGAGATAACTACTGCATAAAAAAAGTGCTATTTTTTTCCACCATAGTTATGGCCGGAATAATGCTTTTAAAAATTATTCTCTAAATTTCGTCATCTGATTCAAGCAACAAATTGTCAGCTTCAAAGGAGCTGATTTTTTGGCAATAAAAAAAAGACCACTGGTAAAACCAAATGGTCTAAACAAAGGTCAGTGACGGAGCGGACTAATCCGTTTCGCGGGTACAAATTGTCCGGGAGTCGGAGTACGTTTGGTCGCTACGACTGACCGTGATATGGTCAATCTGTTCCACCTCTTCCAAGAGCTTACTGGCGCAAGAATCATGGACGAGTTCTCCATCTTCAGATCCGCCAGCCAAGTACACCGTCGCCAGAAACTCAGATGCCATCAGCGGTTTCCCGCAGACAGGACATACGCCTACCTGCTCGTCGCCAAGTTTGGCGAGAAGGTCTACCGCCCACACCGTAATGGCGGTTACTTCACTTGCAATTACTTGGCGGCGGAGTTCTTCTTCCGTAGCAGCCAACTGTCTGCCATTACCGAACTGAATCCGATAAAATTCGGGGGCATCAATGGTGCTAACGATAGTTACCGTTTGGCCGTCGTATTGCTTATACCGCGGGTCGTTATTTGGAAGAAAAACGAATTTTCTTCGGTCTCCAACATTTATTCCCATACCTCGTACCTCCCTCAACTCGTCAGTTGACTTTTGCCTCTACTTGGTGACAGGCTTCTCTCTCCGTTGTTGTGCACCTCTATACTGACAACATTCCAAACTGCTTGATTGGCTCTAAATATAGACAATAATTTATCACTATTTAGAACCAATCAAACAAATCTGGGTAGGGTCAAAGAGCGACATTATATAATCGCATATATTTCAACCTCTGTCAACCCTTTTTAAAAATTTTCCAGCCGGCCATTATGACGCCTCACCGGGCAAAATTTTTAGCGACAAAAAATTGCCCTCCAAGGCAATTCCTGCTAAAATGTAACTAGGTTTAATTAATTAGTCTGGCAAAAAAATATTTTATGTATTTAACGATTCATGCCGCGGCCGGAGTTTTGATCGGCAGTTACATTGATAACTCTTTTGTCTCGTTTCTCCTGGGCTTTTTTTCTCATTATTTCCTGGATATGCTGCCTCATCGCGACGGCAATATCCCTAAAGCAGGACATACTCCGAAATCATTAAGAAAAATGTATTTTAATAAAATTATTGGCCTGATTTATTTTGATATTTCTTTAGCCATTATTGTCGCCGGGGCTTTGCTGACTAATCACGTTAATTTTTTAGCCCACCCGATCCTTTGGGGCATGGTTGGTTCAGTCTTGCCTGATGTTTTTCAAGCCGGCAGTTTTTTCCGGCCGAAAAGCCGAGTTCTAAAAAAATTAAACGAATTTCATAATTTCCTTCATTATCCCAATCAAAATCAAATTTCCCTGGTCTTGGGAAATCTAACTCAGCTGCTCACTCTTATCATCTTGGTTCATCCTTTGGTCTAGCAAGGTGGAATAAAGAGTATTTGACCATTTTATGTTTTTAACCGTTCATGCCGCCGCCGGGGTTTTAATCGGCCAAGCCACCGACAATGTTTGGCTGGCTTTTATTTTTAGCCTGGCTTCCCATATCTTGATTGACATCATTCCTCACGGTGATACTGATTTAATCAAAGATAGTTCAAATATTACTAAGCCGGAAATTGAGCGGCTAAAAAAAATTGCCGCTTTAGACGGTTTGGTGATGCTACTAATTTTAGCCCTGCTTTACTTTTACGGTTTTATTCATCCGGTCTGGCCGGTTTTAGCCGGAATTTCTGGCGGTTTACTCCCCGATTTTTTAACCGGCGTTTATCTTTTGACCAAAGCCCGTTGGCTGGAAAAAATTGTCGCTTTTCATCCTCACCGGCTCCATCTAATCCTTGATAAATTTAGGGTCTCTTTTTTTGCCGGTATAATTATCCAGATTATTTTTTTGGCTGTCTTGTCGGCTTTGATTATTTTTTAGCTTAAAAATTAACATTTTAAAAACCTTGCTCAAACAAGGCTTTTCAAATATCTAAATTAATTTTTACCGTTGCTATTTGTTTTTAAAACTTTAATTGCTTCAAAAAAGGCTTGGGATTTTTAAACGGCCCGATCAAAATCAAATTGAGCTTTTTTTCTAAAATTATTTCTTTGGCGACATTTTTAATTTGCTCGGCCGTTACAGCCATAATTTTTTTCAGCTTCTGATCCGGGGATAAAATTTTATTAAGCAATAATTCCTGTTTGCCGTACCAATCAGCGACATTTTCGGAATCCTCCAGTTCTAAAACTAATTTGCCTTTCAAAAATTCCTTGGCTGATTCCAATTCTTTAGCCGTTATGCCTGAATTTTTAATTTGTTTCAATTCTGCCAAAATCAGCTTAATTGCCTGATTAACTCTTTTTTTGTCCAGGCCGGCCTGAATTAGAAAAGCGCCGGTGTCTTGATAGGCGGCAAAATCCGCCTTGATATAATAAGCCAAACCGTGTTTTTCCCGAACCGTGGTAAAAAGCCGAGAGCTCATATTACCGCCTAAAATCACTGCCAATAGATAAAGCGGCATAATTTTTTGGTCAAAAATCGAATAGCTGGGAAAACCCAAGCCGATTTGGACTTGTTCGGTGTTTTTATAGACTAAATTAACTTTTGGCTTAGCCTGCTTAATTTTAGTTTTAATAAAGGAAAAACTATTTTGATGGCCGAAATTTTCGCCAAAATATTTTTTGGTCAGCTCATTAACCTTTTTTTCATTAAAATTGCCGGAAACGGCCACAATCATTTTGGCTGGCTGATAAAATTTGTTTTTGTAATCTAAAATTTGGTCGCGGGAAATATCTTTAATTACTTTTTTCGGGCCGGAAATCAACCAGCCCAAAGAACTGCCGCTAAAAACGACTTCTTCGAACAATGCACCCAAATAAATCATGGGGTTGTCCTGATACATATTAATTTCTTCAATAATCACTCCCCTTTCCTTTTCAATCTCATCGGCCGAAAAAACCGAATTGAAAATCATATCCGACAAAATATCAAAAGCCAATTCGATCTTATCAGCGGCAGCTTTAACGTAATAGCCGGTATGATCTTTGGCAGTGAAAGCATTATACTCGGCGCCGACTGAATCCAAGGCCTTGCTGATGTCTAAACTCGTCGGCCGTTTTTTCGTCCCTTTAAACATCAAATGCTCGATAAAATGGGAAACGCCGTTGATATTTTTTGCTTCATAGCGCGAACCAACCGGCAGCAAGACTAAAACAGTCACCGCTTTGGTTTCCCGAAGCGGTGCTAAAATTAACTTTAAGCCATTTTGTAACTTGGTTTTGCTAAACATTATTTTTAAAATTTTAACTTGGTTTTAAAATAATCAATTAACTCGCTACTTTTAATTCTTTCCTGCTTCATCGTATCGCGATCGCGCACCGTAACCGCCTGATCTTTTTCCGTTTCAAAATCCACCGTAACGCAATAAGGCGTGCCGATTTCATCCTGACGGCGATAGCGGCGGCCGATACTTTGGGTTTCATCGTAATTGACTGAGAATTGCTGGCGGCAATCTTTAGCGATTGATTTGGCAATGGCAATCAAAGGCTCTTTTTTAGATAAAGGCAAAACTGCCAGCTGATAAGGCGCCAAGTCATGAGGCAACTTTAAAACGACGCGCGTTTCTTTGCCGCCGTCGGCCGTTGGCGCTTCTTCTTCGGTGTAAGCCGCGGCTAAAACCGCCAAAACCGTCCGATCAACGCCCCAGGTCGGTTCAATCACGTGCGGGACAAATTTTTCGCCGGTAACCGGGTCAGGAAAAGTCAATTCAACGCCGCTTTTTTCGGCATGGCGCCGCAAATCAAAATCAGTCCGATAAGCCAAGCCATAAAGTTCGTCAGTACCGAAAGGAAATTTGTAATCAATATCAATCGTGCGCTTGGAATAATGAGCCAATTCATCCTTGCCGATTTCCCGATAAACAATATCTTTTTGCGGAATTCCCAGCGAATCAAGCCAGCTTTTCATTTCTGCCAGCCAATGTTCGAAATATTTCCGCCAGTCTTTTTCTTTAATAAAATATTCGATTTCCATCTGTTCAAACTCCCGAGTCCGGAAAGTAAAATTACCGGGGGTAATCTCGTTGCGGAAGGCTTTGCCAACTTGAGCAATGCCGAAAGGAAAGCCGGTTCGGGTTGAATCAACCACATTTTTAAAATCAACAAACATCGCTTGCGCCGTCTCCGGCCGCAAATAAGCCACCGAAGTCTCGTCTTCGACCGGCCCGACAAAAGTTCTGAACATTAAATTAAATTTCCGGACAGCTGTCAAATCACCGCCGCATTCCGGACATTTGGTTAATTCTTTCGGCGTTTCTTTCATCCGGCCCAATTCCGGCTTAATCCCGGCGGCGGCCAGCAAATGATCGGCTCGGAAGCGCTTGCGGCATTTCTTGCAATCAACCAAGGGATCAGTAAAATTTTCTAAGTGGCCGGAAGCTTCCCAAACCCGGGGATTCATTAAAATTGAAGCGTCAATACCGACGATATCATCGCGCTGATGGACGAACCGCCGCCACCACTTCCGCTTGACGTTATTTTTTAATTCAACGCCAATCGGGCCGTAATCCCAGGTATTGGCAAAACCGCCATAAATTTCCGAGGACGGAAAAATAAAGCCCCTTTGCTTGGTCAAAGAAACAAGCTTTTCCATTAAATTTTCTTGGCCTTTTGCTTTTTGAGTCATAAAGATAGTTTACCTAAATTATGATTTTTTTTCAAGCCAATTTCTAGCTAAGAAACCCGACACCCGTGCCGTTCTCTCAAGACAATTTTCGTTTATAAAACCGAGGGTGGAAAGCCTCGGCTACTTAGTTACTTGATCGCTTGATTAACTTAATCACTTATTTTTTAATTTTTTTCAAGCCATCGTCAGCCATTAAACAATCTTGGAAAAAAACATCACCAGCGCGCTGGAAACCGTTACCGAAACATTGTCATTTAATCGCAAGGGCAAGCTTTCAACAATCGCCGCGACCAGCGTCGCTTTCAAACTGACGGAAATTGCCATCGTACCGCTGATTTCCGGCAGCATCCATTTTAATAAAATAAACGAGCCCAAAGTGCCGAAAACTAAAAAGGCAACGCTGCCGGCGTAGCTTTTCTTCCGGTTCCAGGGTAATTCTTTAACCTTGAAATTCTTGCCGATCAAAGTCGCACTGCCGTCGCCCAAGGCCAAAATCGCCCAGGAAGCGGCAACAACGGGCAAAGGAAAAACTATCACTAAAAGCAACAAAATAAAAAAATATAAAACCGCACCTTCGCTGTATTTGCGCTCCACTCGGCGGTAAAAATAAGATTTCATTTTCAGCCTGGGAACGACAAAAAGCGTAATCAGCAGTAAAAACAAAAGTAAAATCACCGCTTGCCAGCGACTGATAAAACGCAGCAAAAATGCCAATAAAAATAAAAGGATGTGAACAATTTGGCGCTTTTCTTCAGAAAACATAATTTTAAAAACATTAGGCGTGCGACAAGGAATATGCCACTTGTCGCTAAACTATTAACCAAAGATACTTTTCTCTTTATTTGGTTCGTCAGCTTTCGGCTCAGCTGGTTTTTCCATTTTTTCAATTTCAACCGGCGGCACCGATGGTTCCAGCTTAGTTTCAACCGGCGGCACCTGAGCCGTTGCCGAATCAATGTTTGTTTCAATATTTTTAACTTTTTCTTCAAGCTGTTCTAAATCCTCTTTTTTCTCCTCAATGTCATGTTTAAGCTGCTCGGCTTGCTGCTTGGCCTTCATTAATTCCTCCAAAGAATCACGGCCGACTCCCGATAAACTTGGCAGCGGAGTTTGGACTGGCGGAGTCGGTGGCGCCACTGGGGTGATCGGCGGGGTTAAAATAGGTGCCGACGGCGGAGTCTGGACAGGCGCGGCTGGCGGGCTGCCGGCTTTAGCTTTTTGTAAACCAATATCCAAACTGACTACCGCTTCCTTGTCTTTGCTTAATAAATCAATCTCATTACTTTTGAAAGGATGATAGCCAAGTTTTTCGGCCGTCACATAATAAATATTGTTATTCACTAAAAACGAATACCGACCCTTGCCATCAGTTACACGGGTATCCAAAAGCTTATTATATTGCTTATCGTAAATGCGCAAAATCGCCCGCGAAACCGGCTTTCGGTTAGTGTGATCATAAACCATGCCCCAGTTGCGCGGCGGTTTTTGGTAGCCCAGCCGGCGGAATAAAGCATAAAGCAAACAATGAAAACATAGCATCACCAAAGTAAAAAGGCCGGGACTGATGATTAAGGAAATGGTTGCCAACGGAATAGCGGCAAAGGCAGCCAAATATTGGAGCTTGCGCAAATAATATTGGAGGATAATTTTCGCCGCTGGTTTTTCTTCAATTTGCGGATCAATGGGAATATTGGCAGTAATATCGGCGCGCTGGCCCGTAACTTCAATCGTGCCGCCGTGATACAAGTCCAAATAGCTGACATCTTCTTTTAAATTTTGGAGATAAGCCGTTGGAAAATCAAATTTCGGCTTAGTCACGGTCAAATAATACCGGCCCGGATCAATCAAAAAGCTGTAACGGCCGAGCTTATCAGTTACCCGCGACTGGATTAGCCGGTTATTTTCCTTCTGATACAGCCGGACAATCGCCAAATCAACCGGCTGCTTGGTCAGGGCGTTGTAAATCACGCCCCATTTTTTGCGACGGCGGCGGAACAGTACCGCAAACGGCTGAGTGATAAAATACTGCAAATAGGAAAAGAAATTAATAAAGGAAAAAGAAGCGAAGGTATTGACGACAACCGTGGCCACCAAGACCGGGGCGGCGACGGAAACATTGGCCTGCTCAACTTGCGGATTATCAATCACTTTCTCCACAACCTGATCGATTATTTCTTTTTGAATAAATTTTTGAATATTTGCCGCTATCTCGGCCGCGCTAATCTCGCTATTATCCAATGGTTTTGAGCAGCCGGAATCGGCCGGGTAATCAATTAAACCGTCTCGGTCGTTATCAATGCCATCAAGACACTGAGGTAAGTTAATTTTAAATTCCGGCGGCACGCCGCAGTCGGCCGGACAAGACCAAGTATTTTCACCGGTTTCGCAAAGCCGGTTGCCGCAGCAAGGCGCCGTCGCCAAACAGCTGCAGCTTGATAAACTGATCTGCTGGCAAATTCCGCAGGCTACCTCGCAGCCGGGCTGGCACGAAATTACTTCCGCCGGCCGCCCGATATTTAAATCGCATTTATTAACATCGTAGCATTCGCGCTTTTGCAGCCCATTTTCGCAAGCGCCCCAGCCTAAGCAGGTCCAGCTTGGCGTACACGGCGTAACGCAGTCTTGCGGGCATGAATTGTTGCTTTCGCCGGTAGCGCAAATACCGTCGCCGCAGCACGGGATCATTTGTTCGCAAACGCACTGTTCCGCGTTAATCTGCTGGCACTGGCCGCAGCTTAATCCCTGGCAATTGCCATTTGGCCCGCCGTTGCAAACTTGCTGACTGGCCGGCGGATTAATCGGAACTTGGCAGCCGTTACTGTCAAAACATTGCCGGGTTTGCACCCCGCCGGCCGGCGGACAAACTGCCGGAGACCATGGCGTGCATTCCCATTGCGAGAGACAGGCAACGTGGCAATCAACGGAACAATTATAAGGATCTTCTCCCGGCGCTTCACAAACGGTATTGCCGCAACAGTTATTGGTGGCAACGCATTCGCAAGTAACCGGGTTTAGCTGCTGGCAGGTTCCGCAACTGACGCCGGGACAAACCTGGCAGCTTTCCGTGTATTCGTAATTGGGCCGGCAAGGCGGAACGGTTTTGTCAACGCAACTTACGGTCAAAGTATCATTTGGCTGGCAAACCCCCGGCGTACAGGAAAAATTCGGCGTGCAGCTGCAAGCCGGATCACCCGGCGTTGAGCCGTCCGTACAAGTAGAGGCCGGGTAATCACAAAAACCATTGTGGTTGTCATCAAGGCCGTTAGTGCAATTTTCCACGCCGCCAGTGGTAACGAAAGAACCGGTATGAACCGTCTGTAAAGAGCCGGCACTGGCCGTAATCCGATAATAATAAACCGTATTTGACTGTAAACCGGTAATATTGTGGCTGAAATTGGTACCCGACAAACCACTGACTGAGCCGTCGCCAACTGCCGGCGTACTCCCCCATTCTAAAATATCAGCGGTCGGCTGGCATAAAGTTGACCAGCTGACGTTGCCGCTGGTTTGAGCCGCCGCAATTGAAACATTGCTAATCAATAGCTCAATTTGGCAAACTGAAGAACAGCAATCGCCGGAAACGGTATTGCCGTCATCGCAAGCTTCCCCGGAATCGATAATGCCGTTGCCGCAGCCGACTTCTAGCTGGCAAGCGCCTGAACAGCCATCGCCGGAAACGGTATTACCATCATCGCATTCCTCTCCCGAATCTCTAGTCCCGTTGCCGCAGACGGCAATATAACAAGATTGGGTTGACGGCCAATTAGAACAGCCATTGGTGCAAACGCCGCTCTGAACGCCATTAATACATGACCCGTAGCTGCAAACCGTTGCGGTCGGAACACAGACTGGCGTACCGGCTATTTCACAAACGCAAGTACTATTGCAAAAATAGCCCGAAGAACAGTCGCCATCGCTCTCACAGCCTTCGCCAGCGTCGATTGTCCCGTTGCCGCAAACCGGACAGGTACAATTGCTGTTGCAATAATTGTTATAGCAACCGCCGCTAGCCGCATCACTGCCATCGCAGGCTTCTCCGCATTCAGCAATATTATCGCCGCAGACACTATCTGCCCGGCTGCAAGTATTATTACAGCCGTCGCAGGAAACGCCATTGCCGTCATCGCAAACTTCGCCGGTGTCGATTGTGCTATTGCCGCAAACCGGACAGGTACAATTGCTGTTGCATTGGCCGTTATAGCAGCTACTAGCACCGTCCGTGCCGTCGCAGGTTTCGCCGGTTTCTTTGATGCCGTTGCCGCAAATCGTTCCCGCCGCTGGCACCGTCGCATTAATGTTAATGGTCGCCGCCAAGGCCTGCTGAACCGAAGGTAAAGCTAAATAAAGAAAAATTAACCCGCCAAGACAAGTTAAAATAAAACCAAAAAATAAAAATCTTTTACTATCTTTGCTCATCAGCTTAATTATTAGCTTTCTTGTTTTTTAACTTTTTTATTTTAGAATTGATTTTAATTAAAATAATCAAAACGACCAAACCAAAAACCGAAGTAATCAATAAATTAACCGGAATAAACCAGAAGTCCAGCTGAGCCGTTACGGTTTGCTGAGGCACTAGGCCGTAAGTCAGATTTAAAGTCGCCGTATATTTACCGAAAGTAAAATGATCGATTTCGTTTTTCAGCGCTGAAAAATATTTTTGCCAAAAATTGCCGGCAAAACTGCCGCCCCAAAGAGTTTCAAATCTTCTAATACTGCCAGGCAAAACATTTTTTTTATCGGCATTGACCGGCAAAATTTCGGTCTGCCCCAGCCAATTTTTTAACGTAATATTACCCTCGGGTTTGAGGTGGACATTGCCGGTATTGGCAAACCGGACTAAAAAATTTACCGGAAAGCTGAATAAATATTTACTTTCTGAAACTGTCTTAAATTCAGCTAAATTGCCGGACTCGACAACTTCGCCCTTAACTTTCAAAAAAACCAGCGTCCCGACTTGGCTGCTGATGCCAACCGCCGGGTTTTCCTTGGCCGCCTGAGGCGCGGTCTGCCAAAAAATTACGGCATAATAACCACCCGGCACCGCGTCAAGCGGCACCGTCACTGCAAAAGGGACAACCAATCCCTGCTTTGACGGCAAAAGCAAAAAATCCTTACTGAGCTTAAACCAGCCTAAATAATCCGTTTTTTCGCGGCCGGTAAGATAAACTGGCGTACCGGTTTCATCACCCGCGGCAAAAGCTTCGATATTGGGAGTCAAATAAAGCGGCTCGGCGGTTTCATTATAAATTTTTAAAATGCCATTTTGGCTTTCACCCGGATTGGCTTCCATTTCCAAAATCGGCGAAATAACCGTAACCGCTGAAGACTTGCCGGCGGTTAACAAGGAAAAAAGACAAACTAAAATTATAAAAAAAATCTTTTTCATTGACTCTTAAAAATTAGCCGTGGTCGAATAAGTTAAAGTGGTCGTATAGGTGCCGGCCGCCGTGCTTGAAGAAATATTAACAATATAAGAAACAGTAAAAACCGTTGAGTTGATGTCGGTCGCCGCCGAAGCGACGGTATCACCGCTTTGATAAGCAAACTGGTTAGCCGTATTATACTGGCTAGCCGCCGAAGCGATCGGCGCTGTCCCGCTGGGATTAGCACCAACGCTCGGCGTCGTATTGGCGGCTAAATTAATGCCGAATTGGGCCGTACCAGCGGCCGAAGCGGCGGCGGTTCCGCCAATCGCGGCAATGGTATTAACGCCGCTAGTCAAAGTATTGCCGGTAACTTTAATCGTAAAGCCCTTGGCCGCGTTAGTATCAACGGTCAAGGTGTGGCTGCCGGAATTAGTCGAAGCGGCGGTTAAAGTGTCTAAATCAACAGCCGTGGCGCCGGCCGAAAGACTCAGGTATTGATCAGGGTACATTTCGGCAAAGCCGGCTTTCAGGCCGTAGCTAGCCGAAGTCGAACTAGCCGACAAAATCATCCCCTCGCCGATCGTATCCTGCAACAAATAGCTGGCCGAAGCGCTATTTTCACTTCCGCCGGCGCTGAAATCGTCGGCCCAGATAATATAATTAGGGCTTTGCGTTCTGGCCCAAATCCCGCCGACGGCCAAAAAAGAAACGAAGATAATTATTAGCAACAAAATAGAATTGAATTTCTTTGGCATCTTTAAAAAATAAGTCTTAATTTACTTTAATTATACTAAAAAATCCACCTTAAAGCAAAAGCTGGCCACTTGAAACGGCCAGCTTTTTTAAATTCGAATGATTTTGCTTATTGAGCGGCCGGAGCTGTGGGTTCTGGCGTCGGCTGATTTTGTTTTTTCAGATAATCGGTAATCGCCTGAACCACCCGAGAATCATTTTTCAAATCCTCAATTAAAACTACATGCTCCCGGTTGATTTTCATTTCATCAAGCGGCCCATGGATTTCATTGCCCATCTTGATTAAAGTCAGCCTTTGCTCCGGCTGAGTCTGAACGTCTGCCGGCTGGCCGATCGTATCCTGCAAATTCACCACTTGGAGATAATAAATATTTTTTAAAATGACGAAATCTTTATTAATTTTGGCTACTTTGCCGAAATAAACTTGACCATTGGCCAGAAAAACTGCCTGCCATTCGGCTTTCGATGAAGCTAGCCCGGGAATTAAACTGCCGCCGACGCCGGTGTAGCTGGCGATCAGATAAATACCGCCGCCGATAATAATCAAAACAACGATCAGAGTGACTAAACCTTTCAGCCAAGATTTTTTGCCGCCTGATTTTTTTTCCGTACCGGCAACTCCTAAACTACCGCCGGGCAGACCCGGAGTTTTAGAGTTATGGTTGATCATTGGATATGCCATAATTATTAACCTCCAAGACTTAGAAATTTTTTCTTTCGTCTGATAAATTATTTATTTATTATTTAAGTTAGTTTATTATTCGAATTCTGCTTGGCCGCTAGCGGTTTGCCATTTTTTAATCCCGAATTGCTAAAAATATCTTTAATAATGACGCTGATAACAATTGTAATTGGGATAACCAAAATTATTCCTACGATGCCGGCAATTTTAGCACCAATTAACATGACGATAATCGTCACAATCGGATTTATTCCAACCTGCCTTTTCATTACTTGAGGCACAATCACATTATTCTCCAATTGCTGAATCACAATATATAGGATTAAAACGCCAATCCCCCGCCAAATTGAAAAGTCCGGAACCGTAAAACCTAAAAAAACAGCGGGAATCGCTCCCAGGATTGGACCAACATAAGGAATGATTTCAGTAACACCGGCAACCAAAGCTAAAACTAAGGCATACTTTGGTAAAAAATAAAGCAAGCCGACAAAAGACAAAAAACCAATAATAAAACTGAGAATCAACTGCCCCCTGGCCCAGTCACCAACCTTTTTGGCGACAACCGAAAAAACGCCAACTAAATAATCATGATAACGGCTCGGCGCAATCACTTGAAAAAAGTCATGAACTAGATTTTTTTCAATCAACAAATAAAAAGTGATAACCAAAATAAAAATTAAATTAATTAAATTACTAAAAAGATAAACTGTAACTGAATATAAGCCAGAAGCGGCTCGCTGTAAGCCAGCTTGCCAAACCTGTAAATTTTGCTGAATATTGCTAACAAAATTCTGCTCCTGGGCATACTGGCTAAAACTACTGAAATTTTCCGCCATTTTTTCCCAAAGATAAGGAAAATTAACCGTCAATAATGACACTTGTTCGGCAATCGGCGGAATTATCAATCGAACTGCTAAAACTATGAACAAAAGCAAAATAACATAAACTAAAACAACCCCTAAAAATCGGGGTACTCGATATTTCTCTAAAAAGCTGACAACTGGTTCAATCAAAGCGGCGAAAATAATCGCCAAAAAAACCATCAAAATAATATCGCGGATGAAATAGGCGAAAAACAAAAGCAGCAAAATTCCGACAACTTTCAAAATTGTAACCGTCGAAATATTAATTGTCAGATTTTTGTTTTCCATAAATTTTGCCTCCTTAAACTGCTTAAATTATACTAAATATAAACTTAGACTGTCAATAAAGAAGTATTTGACTCCGGAGTTTTTTCTGAAGTTGTGCGGTGCATTCTTTTTGCCTCGCTCGCTCAAAAATATGCTATACTATTTACGGGCTAAAGCCGCTATATGCCAACGCTGTCAACCAATAAAAAAGCTTTAAGCGATTATCAGGTTCTAGAAAAACTGGAAGCGGGAATTGTTTTGTCAGGCGCGGAAGTAAAATCAGTCAAAAACGGCCAAATCAACCTCAAAGGCAGCTATGTTACGATTAATAACCAGGGCGAAGCCTGGTTAATCGGCGCCCATATTTCCGCTTATAAAGCCGCCAGCGCCGGCCGAGCGACTTATCAGCCAGACAAAAGCCGCAAGCTTTTACTACACCAAAAAGAAATTGATTACCTTTTAGGCAAAACCAAAGAAAAAGGCTTGACAATTATGCCTATTTCTGTATATACTAAAGGCAGTCTGATAAAACTCAACATCAGTTTAGTTAGGGGCAAAAAGCTCTACGACAAGCGGGAAAGCATTAAAAAGCGCGAAATAGACCGCCAAATCCGCCAAAAATTGAAAAGATTCTAGATCCGAAGCTCTAAATCCGAAACCAACTATTTTCGAATTTAAAGTTTGGGATTTCCCCAAAATTTGCCAGCCAAATTTTGGGGCCAAGGGGATGTTTAAAAATCGATAGAATCCAAATTTAAAGTTCTCAGATCAAGCATTGAAAATTTGGCTTGTTAATCTCAAATTTTCACCATGATAAGTGCCAAATCACTTGTCGCTCGAGTAAAAAGTGCTTTCAGTACTTTTGCTCTAGCACCCGTAATGGCCTAAAACCCATTACCATCAGCCCGGCGATACCTAATAACCGGTCACCCGCTTCGACTCGCGTCGAACTAGGTGCGCCCGCTAAGTCCTAACCGATGAAGCGAGGCGAGCTGGTGTCATAAATTAGGCACGGCAAATTAGTGTCTCACTGACTTGCTTAAACACCCGAGACTTTGGTTTTAAAGACTTTTGTTAATTTTATACTTTAAAACCGAAACAAAAAAATTGACTACACCTGTAAACCAACTTTGAATTTCTTTCTAGACAGGGGTGCAATTCCCCTCATCTCCACCATTCGACTCGGCTGCCTTCGGCAGCCTCGCTCATGGTCTTTGACCACTTGAAGCCGGCTGAGTCGAATGGTGCCCCAAGCGACTCTGACCTAGATAAAAAATCGTTTATACTAAAAAATATAACATCTAGATGCCCGCCGAAGAGAGCTACAAATAAAGAGGCGACCAAAAATAAAAAAAATCTTATTAAATACAAACAGCTAACAAAATTAATAATTAAAAATTAATCAACAAAATCCGTGAGAATTTCCCGAAGAAAACCAAATTATCATCAAAAAGCAAGCTATCGCTACAAAACAAATCAATTCATCAAATCGCCACAACTAAGATTAATTGACGAAGACGGCCAGAACCTTGGCGTTATGGATACCGTCGACGCCGTCGCTTTGGCTCAAGAACGCGGCTTGGACTTAGTTGAAGTTTCACCGCTCGCCAATCCGCCGGTGGCAAAAATCACTAATTACAGCAAATTAAAATACCAGGAAGAAAAAGAACGGCGCAAAGAAAAGGCCAAACAAAAAAAAGTTGAAGTCAAAGGCATTAGATTGTCTTTGCGAATCAGCGAACATGATATTGAAATCCGGGTCAATCAGGCAATCAAATTTTTAAACCAAGACGACAAAGTAAAACTGGAACTATTGCTGAAAGGTCGGGAACAGCAGCATGTTAATTTAGCCCGAGACATAATCAATCAATTCATCAAATCAGTTGACTCAGTCGTGCCCGCCCAGATCGAACAGCCATTGAACCGGCAAGGCGGAAAACTTTTCGTGATTATTGCCAAAAAATAATTTTTGCAATTTTTGCAGCTCAAGCTGTTTTTTAATTAACGCGATACTAATCTACCAATTCATACGAATTTACTAATATTCGTAGATTAGTATAATTCGCTCACCTCGCTTCGCTCCGGCGAAGCGGGCAGATTAGCATTATACTCTATGAAACTGAAAACTCACCAAGCCACCGCCAAAAAAATTAAAATTACTAACGGTAAAAAAGGCCAGGGCGGCAAAAAATATTTTACCCGCCATGCCGGCCAAGATCATTTTAATGCCCGAGAAACCGGCAATACCACCCGACACAAAAGAAAAGACACCCAAGTCAATCACGTCGATTTAAAAACAATCAAAAAAGCCTTACCTTATTCCTAATTTTTCTTATTTCTTATTACTTATTACTTAATCTATGCCTAGAGTTAAAAGAGGAAAAGCTCATGTTGCCAGACGAAAAAGACTTTTAGCCAAAACTAAAGGTTACCGCTGGAGCCGAAAAAGCAGCATCAAGGCCGCGAAAACCGCCATCCGTAAAGCCGGAGTTCACGCCTATACCGATCGCAAGAAAAAAAAACGGGTCAACCGCGCTTTGTGGCAGATTCAAATTAACGCTGCCAGCCGAAGCAATGGTTTAAGCTATTCAAAATTTATTAATTTGCTAAAAGTTAATAAAATCGAATTAGACCGGAAAGTCCTGGCCGAACTGGCCGGAAAAAATCCGAAAGCTTTTGCCGTCATGGTCGGCCAAATCAAAAAATAATTAGCAATTAAAAAAACTAAATACACAAAAAAGTTCCAAAGCGGAGGCGTAGCTCAGTTGGTTAGAGCGTCTGCCTGTCACGCAGAAGGTCGTGGGTTCGAGCCCCATCGTCTCCGCTTTGGAACTTTTTTAATTCTTATAAGGGCGAAGGCTCAGTTGGTTAGAGCGTCTGCCTGCGCGCCCCGCTTCAATTCAAATAACTAAACTAATCTTTAAAAAATTTGCGAGCCACAGGCGACTCCGCGCCAGCTAAAAAAATCTTTCGCCAAAAGCACATCGCGAAATTGAGGCGGGGTCACGCAGACCCGCCCGAACAACGGTGATATATTTAAGTCGTTCAGTCGGGCGGGAGGTCGAGGGTTAGAATCCCATCGTCCCCGCCAGATGTCCAAGTTTGAACCCAAATAAAATAAGGGTTTTATACGATTGAAAAGCCGGTATCCGAACAAGATGCCGGTTTTTTAAACGCTTATCAATAGTTAAGAAAGCTGGTATAATATAAGTAATATAAAATAAACCTATGGATATTAAATTCAAGGAAAAAATAATCAAGCTTTTCAGAAATGACGCTCGTTTTTGGGATACGGAAAAAGAAGAGCTTAATCAAACTTTACTAAAAGATGCAGTAGACAAGTTTGGCGAAAAAGTTATAGAAACTCTTTTGGCTGACTCAGAAGCCAAAAAACAATTTTTTGTAAAAGTTAAAGATGCTTATATTTTTAAACCAAATGATTTTAAGTTTTTTCTTGATGAAAACAAACTTGATAATTCATATACTCAACTAGCTAATAAAATCGGACTTGCCACGGAAGAAATTTCCAGCGAAAAGGTGGTTTTGAATTGGCCGTTTAAGGATTGCGTGCTTGAAGGTGGAATGACCAAGGAAGATGCGATGGATGTTTACTTCAAATATGACACTAAAATCGGTGAATGGAAAGAAGAAAAAGCCAAAAGAAAAGAAATATTTTTTAATGAGGTATTGGCTCGCGACGAAATAGACAGACTAGAAGAACCGAAAACTTTCTATAAATGGAAAAGATTTACAGAAAAGAATTATCAAAAAGGTGAAGATGTTAAAGAAATAAAAAGAGATAAAGACGGAAACATAAAAGAAAATCTTGTTATTAAAGGCAATAATTTACTCGCCTTGTATTCTCTAAAAGAACAATTTGAAGGAAAAATTAAATTAATTTATATTGACCCTCCTTATAATACTGGCAGCGATAGTTTTTCTTATAATGATAATTTTAACCATTCTTCTTGGTTAACATTTATGAAGAATAGGTTGCAAGTCGCAAGAAATTTACTTGCAGACGACGGGCTTATTTTTGTTCAGATAGGACACAATGAACAGGCTTATTTGAGAGTTTTAATGGATGAAGTTTTTAGCCGGGCCAGATTTGTTAATGAAATTACTTGGAAAAAATATAGTGGTGTAAAAAATCAAGCAAGCAAAAAGCTTACAACTCAACAAGAAACGATATTCTTATACTCAAAAACTGAGAATTATTCAATTAACATGGTTTATAATGAGTTATCTGAAAAATATGTTAAAGATGAATATAAATATATTGATGAAAATGGAAGAAGGTATGCGAAATTAAGAGGTAGAGGATATCAGGGTGGAGGCAAAGGAACAAAAATAAAATATTTAGATGAAAATTTAGGATCCCCAATAACAACTTTATGGGACGAAGATTTTTTGCAAATCAGCACATCATCTTCAGAAAAAATTGCAGATTTTGTCGGGCAAAAACCAGAGTCCTTGTTAAAGAGAATAATAGAATTAACAACTAATCCCGGAGATGTGGTTCTAGATTATCATGCCGGCACGGGAACAACTTGTGCGGTTGCCCATAAAATAGGACGTCAATGGATTGGTGTGGAACAATTGGATTATTCAGAAAATAATCCTGAGGAAAGAATGAGAGGTGTGATTGCTGGTGATAAAAACGGAATTTCCAAAGGGGTAAATTGGAAAGGTGGCGGTGATTTTATTTATATTCAACTCGCAAAATGGAACGAGGAGGCAAAAGAGAAAATTGCTGAAGTAAAGTCATATGACGAACTAACAAAACTTTTTGCCAATTTGTATGAAAAATATTTTCTTAACTACAACGTCAAGGCAAAAGATTTTAAAGAAAATGATATAAAAAGTGAGGAATTTAAAAAAATATCTTTGTCTGAGCAAAAAAAGATGGTCGCCCGCATGCTTGATCTCAATCAGATGTATATAAACTTTAGCGAGAGGAAAGATAAAAAGTACAACCTTTTAAAAGATGATATTGCTTTGAGTGAGGAGTTTTATGATAAGAAATAGTTATGCCTGAAAAATATCTTTACGAAGAATTAAAAGAAAAGGCTTTTGATTATGGTATCTCAAAATCGCAGATACCTGATTTTATTGTTGATAATTTGAAGTATCCTTTATTTGCTTGGCAAAAAAATGCCATAGAAAATTTTTTAACTTATGAGGAAATTAGAAAAGAAGAAGGTGGTTTGAAGCCACTGCATTTAATGTTTAATATGGCTACGGGTACTGGAAAAACATTGGTTATGGCGGCCCTGATCTTGTATTTTTATAAAAAAGGGTATAAGAATTTTATATTTTTTGTAAATCAAAACAATATTGTTGATAAAACAGAAAATAATTTTATTAACAAAAGCCATAGCAAATATCAATTTAAACAGAATATTGTCATAGATAATAAAACAGTGCAAATAAAAAAAGTTGATACTTTTTTATCGAAATCGGAAGATATTCAAATAAAGTTTACTTCTATTCACAAACTCCATAATGCCGTATATTTAGCAAAAGAAAACTCTGTTTTTTTGGAGGAGTTGCAACGACAAGATTTAATTATGTTGGGAGATGAAGCTCATCATTTTAATGCTACTACTAAGAAGAATAAACCCGTCCAGTTAAGCTTATCCGGTGAATTGTCGGAGAGCGCAAGTCAGGAAGAAATTGAAAAGAGTTGGGAAGATACAGCTATTAATAAAATTTTAAAAAGGGGCAATAATAATAAAAATAAGCAAAATAATAACGCCCTTTTGGAGTTTACGGCGACAATACCGAGAGATCAGAGTGTAGACGATAAATATAGAGATAAAATTATTTATAAGTTTACTCTAGAAAGCTTTCTTGACGCTGGTTATACCAAAGAAATCAATCTGGTCTCTTCAACTCTTAATAAAAAAGAACGAATTTTGTCGGTTTTATTATTGAATTGGTATCGGCATAGTATAGCAGTAAAAAATAACCTACCGAATTTTAAGCCGGTTATTTTGTTTAGAAGTAAAACAATTGAAGATTCTAGAAAAGATTTTGATGAATTTTTGGATATTGTAAAAAAGCTTTAAAAAGACGATTTTAATTTTTTAAACTCAATAGACAAAAATTTCTTTGAGGGTGGAAATTTGTTTGATAAAGGGAAGAGTAAAATTTTGGCAATGACCAGATTTATCAAGAATGAAAATATTAAATTCCCTGAAATCATTAACTGGATAAAATATTCATTTGCGGATAGAAATTGTTTGATAACCAACTCAAAAGATAATAAGAAAAAAAATAAAGAAGAAACCGATGAAGATCAAGATAGATTGCTTAACAGCTTGGAAGATCAAGATAATCATATACGAGCAATTTTTACTGTTAAAAGATTGACTGAAGGGTGGGATGTTTTAAACTTATTTGACATAGTTCGTCTTTATGAAGGCCGTGATGAGTGGCATGATAAAAAAACTGGCGAAAGGAATGCTGGGGATTCCACCATCTCAGAGATTCAGTTAATTGGTAGAGGCGTGCGATATTTCCCTTTTAAATACCAAGACAAAGAAGCAAATAAGAGAAAATTTGATAATGATTTAGACAATCCGATGCGAGTATTGGAAGAATTTGACTTTCATTGTTTTGACGATAATCGTGGACACTTTATAGATGAGCTTAAGCGTGAATTGAAACGTAAGGGGTTTATAAAAGAAACTAAGGTTAGAAAAAAGTTTGAATTAAAAACAGATTTTAAGAATTCTGAGTTTTATAAAACAGTTAAAATTTTTTTAAACCATAAAATTGAAAATGTTAACAAACGTAAAAACAGTCTCAAAGAAATAAGGAGTGGCTTGAATTTTGAATATAGGTTAAAAACTTTCTCAATTAAAGAAGAACAAGTTAAATTAGGGAACAAAGAAGATGCGACACTTTTGGAAACCATAGGTGATGAAATGAAAACTCTGACCGTGAAATTAAATAGTTTTGAAAAAAATATCGTATATAAAGCGCTGAATATACATGCGAAAAAAGATAACTCGCTATATCGTTTCGATCATCTTGCTTCCGAGTTTGAAGTTGAAAGTATTGATGAATTATTCAAAGAGGACATTTTAGGTGATATAAAAATAAATCTGGTCACATCTTCCAGTGTAAAAAAATTAGATAATGTTAATCAAGGCGAAAAATTAGGTATCCTACTCGCTTTTTTTGAGAAGTTAGAGGCTGAATTAAAGACAGTAAGTAATCCATATCTCGGCACAGAATTTAATGGTGTAAAATTTTCTGAAATTTTTGGAGGTACAAAAGAAAAAGCCGTAGAAATAGATGAGGAGAGCGAAAGAATAGAAAAAGAGTTAAAAGAACAAGACTGGTATGTCCTTAGTGGTTTTAATGGTACAAGCGAAGAAAGGTGTTTAATTGATTTTTTGAAAGAAAAAATTGGTAATCTAAAATCAAAATACGAAGAAGTATATTTACTCAGAAATGAAGAGATATACAAAATTTATGATTTTGAAAGAGGACGCGGTTTTCAACCGGATTTCTTACTGTTTTTAAAACGTAGTAAACAAAGATTATATTACCAAGTTTTCATTGAGCCAAAGGGTTCGCAGTTCGCTGATAGAAGTGGTATTTTTGTAGAAAGTAAAGAGGCATGGAAAGAAGATTTTTTGAAAGAAATTACTAGGAGATATTCTGAAAAAGAAGTACTAAAAATGGAAAATAATCAGTACAAACTCATTGGCTTACCACTGTTTAATGAGAGAATAAAAACAGATTTTGACAATGAATTTAATAGGCAGGTTTTGGAAGCTATTTAATCGAATAATCCACCTCATTTTTGCCTTTAATTGACTTTGGCTTGGGTGTCTCAAACCATTCAGGATGAACTTTGAAGATACGCCTTAATTCCTGTATACTATTATCAATATCCTTGAATTTGAGCCACTTTTTCGGTTCAAAGTTGCGGGACATCGTCTCCGCCATTCAAAATAATCGCCTAACCGGCGATTTTTTGTTTTTTTTATTTGTCTAACTATTCTTTATCAGTAAAGACCACTAACCGGTTGGGATAATTTTTGGAAATTTGATTCCAAACTCCGTCACAGGTAATAATGTTCAGATGTGCTTTTCCATCATTTGAGTCAAATATGTCTGAAGCATCCGCATCCGAATCATACCTTCGACTTTCGCGCACCACAAAGGCTGTAATCACCCCTTTATCATCTTCAACATATAATTTATCACCTTGGCGTAATTTATATAAATTATCAAACACTGATGCTCTCCCGTTTTCCCTTCCATCATAGTGTCCAGCGATGACGGCGCTGCCATTCTCCCCGGGGCGCGGCCCGAGTTCAAACCAAGCTACATTTTCCTGGCTTTTAGATATATACATTGCTCCCTCGGGAGTAAGACACACAGGTTCAATAACAGAATCAACACTAATCCCTGGAATTTTAAGACGCACCGGCAATCCAAAAACTGCTTGTCCTGGTTTTAAGAAAGAGACTTCATTTCCAACAAGTGGCATTGAGCTAATATGAATTGAATTTTTGGGAATAAAATCAATAATAGCGTTGAGCCTTATCAAAGTTTTGGGTCCTACCCGGCCATAGCCGGTAGTTTCAGGCGTTCCGTTAAAAACGATTCTCTGCGCCGTTTGAAATTTCTGCATTGCCGATTGGGTTAGAGAATCAAAGCATCCGGTAATAAAACCTGAAGGATAGATATCGGCATTTGTCGCCAGATATGCCTGAAGCTCAACCACATCCGATCCGCTTGAACCGAAATCCAACTGGCTGGTTATTGTGGCACTGGCGTTCTGAATTCCAATAAACAAAACAAAAAATATTACTACCATCATTACCCCAAAAAGAAGGCCTTTTTCCGACATACTTTGTAGATTGATTGTTTTGTTCATATTATTTTTATTAGACTAAACTCAAATATTTTAAATAGATCTTATTATTAATTGGCTCAGAATGTTACTGGCCCAGTGACACTCAATATGGTTTTATTAGACATGTCAATACGAAAAGAACAGATAAAGCCATAAGCAAAAATCCGAACAACGATGATGCTATTGGTTATTAATTTTTTTAATATTAGATTGGTGCAACTAAATCTTTACGATGCTATTACTTGACCTTCTGTTCTTGCTCGTCAAGCTTAGCTGCGGCTTCTGGCGTTGATACGGTTTTACTCATCAAAAATAGTTTGACAATTGCGAAGGCAATCATAAAATATACCGCCATCGCCAAAATGGTTGTCCATTCAAAGATGCTGCCTTGCACCGTGGTCATTGGAAATACTGCCAAAAAAGGAGCAGTAAATGGCCAGGTAATGAGGTAGATAAAATTCGTAAACCCCGCTTCAGGATTCGCTCCTGTTAGCTTGAGTGCCAGGCGGAACACTAATAATACCTCAAGTAGTGAAAGAAGGTACCACACAATTTGGGTGCCCTTAAATAGCGGTTTTGTCGTGGGAGAGTTGTATGAATCCATAATCGTAAATGTTAATTAATTAGAAGTTGTTTTAACGCCGCACTGCTCTCACAATGGCAATAAGTATACATGCCCCAAGCAAGGCGACCAGAAAACTGTACAAGTCAAATCCCCCCACTCCGCTTTTTCCAATAACGCTCATGATCCAACCGCCGATAACTGCCCCGACCACGCCGACAATGATATTCAGTAACACTCCCTGTTGCCCATCAGTCTTCATAATTAAAGAAGCGACCCAACCGACGATTGCCCCAAAAATGATCCAAAGGATAATTCCCATAGAGTTGTAGTTAAATTATTAATAATTTGTTCGCCAAAAGTGTTTTGACCGCGGGCGGATTAAACGAATCCTAAGATTAAGGAGTCGGAGGCGAAGCGTTTACCGCTGGCAACGCAACATTAACATTTGGCAAATTAACTTTCACGTCAATATTGCCGTTTTGAGGCGTAACACGGCTAGACCGAATTGCCGGCAGAGCATAGACAAAAAACAAGCCAACCACCACCAGCAACACAACCACGCCAATTATTATGCCAACGCCGGAACCCGATCCTTCCCCGTTTCCGGGATTATTAATTACTGTTGTCATAAATTTGAATTAATTTCAATTTTTTTTAATTATGTTTTTTCTTCCCTTTCGACCTAAAATTGGGAAAAATTATTTTACAAACTTGCTATTTTTCTTACTCTAATTTATATCGCCGATATTTAAGAATTACTCTTGGCTGCTTGCTTGTCAGCTTGATCCTTATGCTCCTCAGCAGCAGCATTATGAGCATCGGCAGCTTTAATTTCTGCCTGATGCGCTGACTTATCTTGTCCGGCTGCGACTTCATCTTTTTGTTTTAAATCATCTGTCATATTGTTTTTCATTATTGAATTAAAGAATAAATTATATAATCTTTTTGTCTTCTTATTTTGATTGGAGAAACTATTTACGAACAGTTTCATAAACCTGCCAAAGAGGCTAAAGGTACTCCCGTTGGCCTTGATACAGGTCTCGATTTATACCTGCCTCAAGTTTCTAAGGTTTTAATTTGCGCTTAGATAGGCTTGAATTATTGGTCCGAAATTCCCCCCAAACCAAAACTATTCTAAGTTGTTACCAAACAGCAAGCCGGCAGTGCCCAAATTATTAAACTCTTTAATGATTTTATTCCAGCTGGAACCAAAATGCTTTGCCGCCGCCAGTTCATTGATGATCCAGTGAAGTTTGTGGCTGGCGTCGACGAAAAATACTTCGACGGAATTCTTACTTTTTACCAGCCAGTCGGTTTGGATATCGGAAATGGAGTAGCCGGTTATAAACTGCTGGCCAAAATCCGAAGCTGGAGGGGCTAAAGGAGCTGCCTGCTGAGCTAACACTGCGTTAGAACAATCTTGCTGGTTGTTGAATGTTTGCAACCCCAAATACATATATGTACCACAAAATTCTTTTTGTGATTGGCAGGTTGTATTTGTATTATCAAACCAATAAAGATTCGAACATGTTAGTTGTGGCGTTGGCGGCAAAACGGCAACAGTTGGCATAGCAACCGCGTTAGAATCCAGCGTCACTGCGGTCTGAGCCAAAGCTCTGCCGTTTAAGGTTGCACCAGTATCTAAGACAATTGCTGTTTGGTCCAATATATTTCCATTAAAGACTGACGTTGTTCCAAGTGTCGTCTGTCCGGCAACAACCCAGAAAATATTACTCGCCTGGGCGCCACCGGCCAAAATAACGTGCGCCGCGGAACTCACAATAAGATTTTGGGCTATCTGAAAAATCCAAATTTCATTGGCTCCGCCCGAAAGCGTGACATCGGTTGGGATGATCAAACCAGTACCCCATTTATAAACACCAGAAGCAAGCGTCAATCCGCCGATATTTCCGGCGCCCAATTCAGTCACGCTCGGCGCCCGTCCCATGGTATCGGTGTATGCGGTTTGCATATCAAGTACCGCCGTGGTTAAGTTGGCAGGCGTTCGATTAGCATAGTCAGACGCATAGACTTTTCCCGTAATTAAAGCTGATGTGGAAAAGGCACTTGCCGCCGGCAAAATTAACGCAAATCCGGTGATGTAACTTGCGGCGGCCGGACTCAATCCAATATCTCCAGTAATTGAGGTGGATCCGGTAGTTGAGATTCCGGTTTTTGCTAAAATCACAAAATTACCTGAATCGCCGAGATTTACTGTTGCTACGCTTGCAACACTTGACCCAGCTAAGCCAAGTGTAAACACGGTAACCAATATAGCAACCAAAACTTTGTCAAACATTTTCATAATTATTAGTTAAATTTATTAGTATGCTTTCTTTTTAAGTCCATTAATTTCTTTTTCTAATTTTTTAATATAAATCTCCAGTTTCTGTGTTCGTTCTATGAGCTTAGCCTCTAACTGCTTTGAGTGACCGGCCAGTGTTTCGGCGACAACCATCATTTCTGTGATGTCTTCGATTGCTAAAAGAATAATAGGTGAAAACAGTTCTGAAGCCATATCCTCTTTTTTAAAATGAATCTGGCGGGCATTTAAAATCATGGCCTTATGTCCGATGAAAGGAAACTCATGAACAACTTCAAAACCATTAAAAAATGTATTCTTGGGCAAAATATCTTCAAGCAGTTTTCGTAAGCCAGGAATATTCCATTGACCATTCCCAAGTTCATACACAATCTTGCCCTCGGTATCTTTTGATTCGACCTGAAATGTTTGATAGAAAGGTTCATTGGCCACCAGTACGCGAAAATTTTTATCAAGAATTAAAATTGGCTCCCGCAAGACATCAACCATGGTTTTAATGTATGCCCAGCTTTCTTCCCATAAACGTTCAAAAAAATGCTCATAAGAATTAGGCCCGATTGGTTTAAGAGTTTGTTTTATACCATTTTTTGTTATTTCCATATTATGTAGCCGCTAGATAATTTGAATTATTACAGCCTTGCTACAAGATGCGCAACCTGTTATGCTTAAAGACCAAGTATACTTATTACTGGAATGCCGGTGTAATATGGCAAAACCAAATCGACGTGACTATAAATGCCGGAAATATAGATATATCTCCATTATTACATGATTATCACCGTACCGCTGTAATAATTACGTAATATAACATTGCCACTTCCGGCTTAAATATATGGCTCCAAAACAAGAGACACAGCTACAAACAGAACTAACCATAGCCCACCACCGCTACGAGAAAAGGCTTAATGCCTACGCATTTTTCAAGGTCAATAACCGTGTAATTGGCGAAGATTTAGTGCAGGACACCTTCATAAAAACCTGGACCTACCTGGTCAGACGGGGAAAAATTGACATAATGAAAGCTTTTCTCTATCACGTCCTTAATGACTTGATCGTGGATGAATATCGAAAACATAAAACAATCTCACTTGATGCCCTCCTGGAAAAAGGTTTTGAACCGAGCACTGACAATTCCGGGCGTCTTTTCAATTTCTTGGATGGCAAGACCGCACTTCTATTAATTTCGCGCCTCCCCGAAAAATATCAAAAAGTGATGCAGATGCGGTATGTGCGAAATCTATCGCTTAAAGAAATATCCCTTATCACTGGACAGTCAAAAAACACCGTTACCGTGCAAGCCTATCGGGGACTAGCCAAGCTTAAATTATTATACAATTCCCCGGGCGTAATATAGAAACTAATCCTGTTTGTACATATATAACCATAAAAATCTGCCCATCAAATTAAAATCGCAACTCCAATAAAATACCTCGCTTTCGGGCGAGGTATTTTATTATCACTTCTTCTTGCATAATTCACTATATAGATGATAATCCTGAGAGAACAACGATAGTGTCTGCCGCAATTGTTTTCTCATTATTATTTGCAGTTCCGCGAATTCGTACCGTACTACCAATGGCGATGTTACTCCAGCTCCCAAGTTTTCCATCCACATATATAGTGGTCGAGTCATTAGTGCTAATCGTCCAGGTCTTGTCAGTATTATCTGTCTTAAAAAGCACAACTGTTAAGGTCTTCGCCGTACTGTCAATTGCCATGACTGAACCCAAGCGATGCGCCACGCCGAGCCGTTGAATCGAATCATCTTTGATTACTCGCGCCACAAGATGACCAGTGACCTCATCGCGCCGACCAATAATACGAATGGAGTCGCCCTCGCTCAATTCGTTTAAGAGCGCTTTCCCGTAGTATCTTCGCACCAGCATCGTATCACTTGTGATGTCAATCATAATCTTGGTTCCTGGAGCGCCGATCAGGTTATTGACATCGTTTTTTTGATAAAATTTTGAATCAGCAACTGTTGCCTCAATAGTAATTGGCACTGCTAGGTCTTGCGGGATCATGGTTATAGTTGCGGGTACCACCCATCGTGTCACGCGCATAAAAAGATCATTACCGCGACGCAGGACAACTAAGATACTGGCATTCCAGGTCAACCGATTACCGTCGTTATTATCAGTAACTCGTGCACGAATACGATCACCCACCTGTAAATCAGTGATACTGGCTGGATTCTTAGTACCAGCGACCATATTTGCATTAGTTAAATTCAACGTGAGGGTATCAGTGCCCCATAAAACGTCGACTTTATTCGTATCTGTGTGGATTGCCGTAATCCAGCCATTAATTCCCTTATGCCCGGGTTTAAAAGCATTATTGCCGAGCCGAATTGCAACCAGCTCATCACTATTTATAAAGTGCCGCGCCGTAAAAGTGATAGGATCTCCGGCGATCCAATCGCTGAGGCTCGCTTGGGCGCCGCCATTAGTAGTAATTCTGGTACTACTATCAATTTCAAAGGTGTTGTCTTTAGTAACCCCATCAGAATTGGTTGTACGAATAATAATCGTCGTATTCTGGGCTGTCGTGTTGCCGATTTCAATCAAAGTGCCGGTACCAGACACTACTTCAATTGCTTCAGAGGTCGCTTCATTAATAGTACTTTCTTTTGCCCCGATCATCTCCGCTTTTACGTCAATATTTACATCGGTGCTCACATGTTCGCCAATCCTTAAATTTTCATAGAGATTCAGGCCTAATGCACTAGCCGGTATTGGCGGACAGACTGCTATCATAAGTAGCCCAAGAACCAAAAATATTGTTTTCATTTTTCTCATATACTTCATATTTCTATTAGTTAATTATTATAATGATCGGCTTAAATAAAGCCTGTTAAAATTCGCTAACGACCAAGATAGCCGGAGCCGGTGTCGATGTAGGCACTGATAGCTTGGCTCGGATAGATAACGACCGGCACGACTTGATTGGTTTCAATCGTCTCGGTGGCGATCGGCCTCGCACCGACGTTCAAAAAGTACTGGAGCGAACGCAGAGTTATAACCAAGGCCAAAACTACTAAAAAAACACCAAGCAAATTAATCACTAATTCATAATTGGTTTGTTTGCGTGTTAATGCTTGCGTCTGTGATGAGCTACTAAACAACGACACCACATCGTAGCCAGGGTATATCACTTTCATATTATTTGTAGTTAAATAGATTTGCGTTATCATTGCTATATTAATGCCGTTTCAAAAACAAATATATTACAACTAAAAACTGACAGGGATTAGTAAAAAGGTATATAATCAAAGTAACAAAACCTAATTTTATGAAAAAAATCATTTTTATTGTCGCTTTAATATCAATATTAGCCACGGGCTGTCTGATTGACAGTACTCCCCCAACCCGACCAGTCGCCTGCACGACGGAAGCTAAACTTTGCCCCGATGGCAGCTATGTAGGTAGAACTGGGCCAGGTTGTCAATTTAGGGCCTGTCCCACTCCAATTCAAGCCACTTCGACACCGACAAGTTTAGATATAAATTGTAAATTAGACGCTGATTGTCCAACATCTGCCTATACTTGCCAAGCGATTGAAGGTTCAGGCACAGTTTATCCAAATAACACTAAACCGCCGTCTTACACGATTACTAAAGGAGTATGTAAAATTAAACTAGGATATAAATGCAACCTTGACGCTGAATGCCTGCCAGGCTTAATTTGTCATAATCGTTTATGCACTAATCCGATCGGTTCAAGTTGTAACGGCGCCGATGATACCAGCTGCCCAAATGGTTACAAATGTATCCAAAGTTGCGGACCACCGATAGCCAGAAGTGGGGAACCACCGCCGCCATGGTTTTGTGAATTAAATGAGATTGCCGATAAACCAAAAAATTGTCCGATTTGCCTTGCTTCTAACACAAAAATTTCTACCCCAAACGGGGAGGTAAATATCAGAGATATTAAAATCGGCATGCCAGTTTGGTCTTTGGACAGCAAAGGTAAAAGAATAGTCAGTAAAGTCATTACTGTTTCGCATACTCCAACGCCTAAGACACACAAAGTCATTCACTTAGTTTTGAATGACAAAAGAGAAGTTTGGGCTTCCTTTAATCATCCGACCGTAAATGGTTTGCCAATCGGCAGTCTAAAAATGGGTGAAACTTATAATGGCGGTCAAATAATAAAAACTGAGTTGATACTATACTGGGATACGGCAACCTATGATTTATTGCCGAATAGCGACACTGGCTATTATTGGGCTAATAAAATTTTACTTGGCAGTACGTTAGGGCTATAAAATTAATCAAAAATAAAAGTCGCTCCGAGCGACAAAAAGTATTTCTAAAGAGGAGCCGAGGGGCGGTTTTTTGGTATAAAGAAAAACCACTTCATTTTTCGCCCGCTCGCCATGATTATCTTTCGCGCTTAAACGTGCGGCGGAAAAAAATGGATTACTGTTGAAAGTAAAATTTGGTATAATTAAAGTTGTTATGAAAAACACTATGAAAAAATCATTTTTGTGATATAATAAAAATAGGCGTAAATTTATTAACTTTATGGTAAATAACAATACAATCAATAATGATGATATTTTGACTCGGAGAGATCAAAATCAAAATGCGCCACAGCGCCAACCGATTATTAGAAAGGGCTTTATACTATCAATAGTGTGTTCAATGATGATGCTTGCTGTCGTTATTTGGATCATTAATTTTGGCATAAATATTTATCCTTGCGGTTATACTACTGAGGAATATAACAATAAGAATCTGATTCCGGGAAATAATATGATTATCAGCGGAATCGATACGGACTCAGTCCATTTAATTCCTAAAGGAAATCTTGGCAGTAATTTCCATGCCTTCTCTTGTCCTTATACAGTTCAACCGAAATTTGATTTTTTTATTTCTGATATTAATTATGGTTCTTTTGCCGGAGAAATCCCTAATGGAAAAGAATTAGAAATAGTTAGCAGCTATAGGATGATAAAACATGGAGTTAATGGCTTAAGTGAAAGTGGCACTTATGAATCTTATGTCTTATTAAAAGATGAAGGCGGCATCTATTATATGGCAGATTCTAATCTTTTTGTTAAATCTGTTAACTCTAAATAGTGTTAAATAATTTATAGCAAAAATATCACTCTTAAATTGGAAAAAATAAAAGTCGCCTAACCGGCGGTTTTTTGCTTGCTCGCCCTGCCTGACGGCAGTCAGGGCAGATAGGCTCCTTGGCTCGCCATCCGGCGGCTGGCGGGGTATAATTAAAACTATGAAACTCCTCAAAACCATCCAATTCAAAAACTTAACCGCCGAACAAATAGCCAGGTTTGAAAAACGTAATGCGGCTCGGGCAATCGTTACTGATAATAACGACAATATCGACTTGTTACACGTTACCAAACAAAATTATCATAAGCTGCCCGGCGGCGGAATCGAAGCCGGCGAGGATAAAATAACCGCGGTTCACCGGGAATGTTTGGAAGAATTAGGCTGCCAGATCCAAGTTACCGGAGAAATTGGCAGTATTATTGAGTTTCGGGACAAATTGCCGCTTAAGATGAAATCATTTTGCTATGCCGCTAAACTCAAAGGAAAAAAAGGAAAACCAACTTTTAACCAAAATGAAATAAGCGACGGCTTCAAAATCAAATGGACCAATCCGCAAAAAGCGGCTCAGCTGATGGAAAACGACACGCCAAGGGATTATAACGGAAAATTTATTCAAATCAGAGATTTAACTTTTTTGAAAGAATTTCTAAAGCTACAAAAATAATTCTAATATTTTCTTTTCTTCCCGGCTATTTGATCAATCGCCAAACCGACGATTTTTTGCCTGCCCGCCTCTGGTGGGGTATAATTAGTATAAGTTTTATTAAGGTTTAAATTAAACAAATGCCACTTAAACAATTACACGTCGTAAAAAAAATAAAATTTCTGGCATCTAGTATTTTTATCACCAAAAAACAAATAGTCGACGAGGTAGAAAAAAATGCTCAAAAACATCACCTAATCAATCAGAGGCAAGAAGAAGAAGACGATGCCAGAGTTGACCATGCTCAAAAGGAGCTAAAAAAAGAAAATGAAATAGCAAACTCTAACTATTATTCACTAATATTTAAGACCTTAGTAATAAGCGTTTTTGTTAATTTAATTTTTTTAGCCGCTTTGGCGTTAGTTATAATTTTTTTTATAAACAAAAATAATTACTATGGCTAAAAAAATAAAAAAATCCCACTTGCTATCAATATTAGTAATTATTTTTTTAATGCTGGCCTGGATTGTATTTGAATTGTCGCTTGATGACCCCAAAGGAAAGGTGAATGTGGTTAAAAAAATTTATTACCAGACCGTCCGCATTATTATCCCAATTAAACCCGCCATTAGGCTGGCTGTCCCCTACCACCGCCAGGAACATGCTCTCTCTTGCGAAGTTGCTTCGTTACTGATGGCTTTACAATACCGCGGCGTCAAGATAACTGAAAACGAACTGATTCAACAACTACCCGTTTCCGACCCAGGCCCGCGCCAAAAAAACAATACTTGGGGTGATCCGAATTCAGGCTTTGTCGGTAATATCAATGGCACCATGCCCGATACCGGCTACGGCGTTTACCAGCAGCCGATTTATGATTTAGCGGCCAAATATCGCCAGGCCAAAATTATTACCGACGGGACAATAACTGACTTAATAACCGAATTGGGCAACAATAACCCAATTGTGGTTTGGGGCGTAGTAGTCGGCAGAAACAAAGATATTTCCTGGAAAACGCCGGCCGGCAAAATTATTACGGCGCAATTGGACGAACACGCTCGGACTTTAATCGGTTTTACCGGCAAATCGGATAATCCGGAATTAATGATTCTTTTGGATCCGCTTTATGGTGAAATCAGGCTGAAGGTCGCGGATTTTGTAAAAAATTGGGAACTGATGGGGAAAAAAGCCGTGGTCATTTACTAACTATATTTACAATCGATAATAATTTTATGACTAGTATCTACGAAAAAATTTTCGGCAAGGTAAAAAACAGTAGCAATTACTCAAACAAAGATAACTATGGCGGCTCCTACAACGCGGCCAGTCTCAGTTCTTCAATGAACAAATTCCGAAACGCCGTCTATACCGGGGTGGCCGGAAAAAATTTATCCAAACAAGACGCCGATTTAATCATCGCCGTCATTGAGCCCCACTTAAAAGCTCTGCCGATCGGCGGCAAGCTGTCTTATTCGACTAAAATGTCAATGCGGGAAAAACTCTATCGGTATGTTTTAGCCGGCAAACTCAGCAAAGAAGACTTTGAAGACGCCAAACATGTTATTGAATTATTTTAAGCCTAAAATTTTATTTAATGAAAAAATTGATAATTTTATTAGCTACCAGCTTTTTCCTAATTTCCGGCTGTACGGTTATAAATAACCAAAAAGACGGACTACCGCCAATTAAAACTGCTAACACCTACATTAACGACCAATACAATTTTTCCATTCAGTACCCCGATGACCTGGCGCCGACATCAACTTTTCAGGTTTCTTACATTGTTTCCGATGCCTGGAGCTTGCTGGCCAGTCCGACTGGCACTGGCGATAAAATTGTCGCTTTTGTCGTTTCAGGCTCAAATAATATCACCAGCGCCGAACTGCGAATTGGCGCTAACCGCGACCAAACCGAAGTCAGCAAATGTACTAAGGCGCCGGATTTTGTCATCCCCAACGTTAAAAATGTTACAATTAACGGCACCAATTTTATCGATTTTGAATGGAACGACGCGGCGATGAGCCACTACAATTTCGTCCGAGCCTACCGCACGGTAAAAAATAATGTCTGCA
Source organism: Candidatus Buchananbacteria bacterium (assembly GCA_041664165.1). Lineage (GTDB taxonomy): Bacteria > Patescibacteriota > Patescibacteriia > Buchananbacterales > UBA6539 > JBAYLH01. The sequence goes on from JBAYLH010000003.1 coordinate 35,474, forward strand.
TCGCCGTTGAGCTTTTTGTTGCCGGGACTAACCCGCAAGTTTACGACCCACCGGCCACGCCGCCATTTACCCAAGACTATGCTTTTGCCCAACTCGAAAAAATTCTGCAGACGCTGACTTTTCACTAAAAAAATTACTTCCCACCCCGGTTATTCGCCGGGGCTTTTGTTTTACTGTTTATAATCGCTTTCTAATTTCAGTCCGCCCAAGTCTTTTATTGGTCTATGGCGAGTAACCGGACAAAAAAAAGGATACTCAATTTTTTGAATATCCTTGACTAAACACCGCTGGACACAGCTTGTCGCTCACTGAAGACTACTCTTTGGCATTCACGACAGCGGTACTCCCTGAATACCAAAACTGTACTCTTGAGGAATATAACTCCAAAGTCGACTTCCTCATGTTCAGTCACTTCTAATCTCCCCCCACATTTAGGGCACTTCCCACCCTCTACTACCTTCCAATTCCACCTGGCCCTTCTTTTTACTTCAGACATCGAGAAGCAAAGAAGTAAACCAATGCCAAACAATGCTGCCCCCGACCCTACCCAGATCCAATTTTCCATTTCTTGCTCCTCTCAAAACCGCTCCAAGAGCGGCTGTGGTTTCCTTACTTTTTACTCCGATTCGAATAACTTGTCAATATATATAGCTGGCTATTTTTTTGTTAACTTTGATTATTCTTTCACCGGCTCGCTGTGAACGACCACTCTTTTAATCGCCGGCTTATGCTGGCGAGCCAAATACTCAATCTGGCTGGAAATATTGTGAGCGGCTTCCAAAGACAAATCGTTATTGAAACTGGCATGAATGGCGATAAAATAATTTTCACCAAATCGTTTGATGGAAATTTCGTGAAGATTTTTGACCAAAGGCAAATCATTTTTTATTTTGGCAAACAACCGGTTAATTTCTTCAATTTCGGTTTGGCCGACTGGCTGGCCAATCAGCGTCTTTTCGTCAACTGGCTCGATGTGGGTATTAATCGTTACTTCTTCGGCTAATTCTTTTCTGATTTGGTCTTCCAGTTGGCTGGCAATTTCATGGGCTTTTTCAACCGAAAAAGCCTGGCTGATTTCTAAATCAAAACTGACATCAAGCTTACCAGCCAAGGATTGAACCGAGATATCGTGAACCGAAACATCATAATTAGCCGCCACCAGCTGGACTTTTTCCGCAATCGTTTCACTGTCAATTCGCATCGGCTTAACGCTAACTGACAAATCAGCCTGGGGTAAATATTTTTTTACTTCCGCTTCAATATTTTTGATAATTTGCTCAACTTTAGCTTGCGGTAATTTCCGGTTGACGCCAACCAATAAATCAATGAAAAGCGCCGATCCGGCCGGCCGGACTCTTAGTTTTTCGATATTCAAAACTCCGTCAACCTGAATGACGATTCCGGCAATTTTTTCCGCTGTCCCTTCCGGCGCCGCGTCAATTAAAACATCAATGGTTCTTTTGCCTAAGCGCCAGCCGGCAACAATCACCAAAACGGCCACCGCCAAAGCGGCAATCGCATCAGCGCCATTGACGCCAAAACTAACCAAGGCCAAACCGACTAAAACTACGGCTGAGCTCCAAATATCGGAGCTGAAATGCAAAGCATCCGCTTCCAAAGCCTGGCTTTTGGTTTGTTTGGCGACTTTAGCTAAAGCCCGAGACCGGGAAAAATCGACGACGATGGAAATAACGATAATCGCAAAAGCATACCAAGTCGCTTCGACTTCGACTGATTCAAAAAACAAACGCTTGATGCTTTCGTAAATAATCCAGCCGCTGGTTAGAAAAAGCAGGCCGGTTTCAATTAAGGCTGAAACGCTTTCGGTTTTAGTGTGGCCGAATTGATGGCGCTCGTCCGCCGGTTTGTCCGACACCCGGACGGCAAAATAGGTCAATAACGCCGCGCCTAAATCCAAAGCCGAATGAACGGCTTCCGAAATTATGCCCAAACTCATGGTAACAACACCCACCATTAATTTGCCGCCCGTCAAAAACAGGCTGGCAAAAACCGAGCTTAGAGCGACTGATTCTTTTTGGTTAATTTTAGCCATAAATATTATTCTTGTCATTATAGCATAACGGCAAAAAACTTAAATAGCCAGCCATTTACTTATTTTTCTTCACTTAAAACTGATAAAACGGTATAATAAACCCATGAAGAAAACCAAAAAAGAAAATTTATGGCAAAAATTGGGGCCGGGTTTTATCACCGGCGCGTCCGACGACGATCCGTCCGGAATTGCCACTTACACCCAGGTCGGAGCTCAGTTTGGCTTCGGCCAAATTTGGTCGGTGATTTTTTTATGGCCGTTAATGTCAGCGATTCAAGAAATGGTTGGCCGGATTGGCATGGTGGCTGGCCGCGGCTTGGTTGGCGTGATTAAAAATACTTATTCAAAATGGGTGGTTTATGTTTTCATTATTCTAATTTTAATCGCCAATACCGTTAATATCGGCGCGGACTTAGGCGCCATGGCAGCTTCAACGAATTTAATTGTCCCACAAATCCCTTTCCCGGTTTTAGCCATCGGCTATACGGTTTTAATTTTATTTTTAGAAATATTTTTAAGCTACAAAGTCTATGCCAAAATTTTAAAGTGGCTGGCTCTAAGCCTTTTCAGCTACCTGTTGACTCTGATTATCGTTACCAGCAACTGGGGCGAAATTTTAGCCCGGGTTTTAGTGCCGACGATTATTTTAAGCAAAGAATTTGTCATTGCTTTAACCGCGGTTTTTGGCACGACCATTTCACCTTATCTTTTTGTCTGGCAGTCAAACGAGGAAGTTGAGGAAGAAATTTCTTTAGGCCGCAATACGCTTAAAAAAAGGCTTGGCGCCACGGCCAAAGAGATTAAGACCATGCGCCGCGATACTTTGGTTGGCATGGCTTTTTCCCAAATTATCACTTTCTGTATTATCGGCACCGCGGCTAATACTTTTTTTAAAAATGGCATTTTTGACATTCAAAGCACCGCCCAGGCGGCTCAAGCCTTAGAACCGCTAGTCGGCCGCTTTGCTTCTTTGGTTTTCAGTATCGGCGTCGTCGGTACCGGCCTTTTAGCCGTACCGGTTCTTTCCGCTTCCGCCGCTTATGCTTTAGCCGAAGCTTTTGACTGGTCAGAAGGGCTTAACAAAAAATTCCGCCAGGCCCACGGTTTTTATGGCATCATTACCATTTCGACTTTGATTGGCTTATTGATAAATTTTGTCGGCCTTAACCCGATTAAAGCCTTGTTTTGGTCAGCGGTTTTAAATGGCTTAGTCACTCCCCCGCTTTTAGCCATAATTTTAAAAACCGCCAATAATCCGAAAGTGATGGGAAAGCTAACCAATAAAAATTTAGCCAATATTTTAGGCTATGTTACTCTCATCTGCACTACCGCTTGTGCGATTTTAATTTTTGTCCTAAATTGAAAAAACGATGATTATAAAAATTCTGGGCTCCGGCTGCCCCAATTGTAAAAAACTAGAAGCCAATACCGAAAAAGCTTTGGCTAATTTGGGTCTTGTCGCCAAAATCGAAAAAGTCACCGACTTTGCAGAAATTATGGCCTATGGCGTATTAGGGTTACCGGCCATAGTTATTGACGAGGAATTAAAATCTTTCGGCCGGGTTTTGAAAACCGAAGAAATTGAAAAAATCATCAAATAGCTATGCTGCAAAATTTTAGCCATTACTTAACTTACCAAATTCTAGGAATAAAAAATGCGCTTTTGGCCGAAAGCGTAAATTTTTTTATAGCTGACAGCATCAAAATCATCGCTTTGCTTATTATTATTACCCAGCTAATGAGCTTGGTTCGCTATTATTTGCCAATTCAAAAACTAAAAAACTTTTTAACGAGTAAAAAACTTTACGGCTTGGATTATTTTTTGGCGGCGATTTTCGGGGCGATTACCCCATTTTGCACCTGTTCTTCAATCCCGATTTTTATCGGTTTTTTACAGGCTCAAATTCCGCTCGGGGTAACTTTTGCCTTCTTGATAACTTCGCCCCTGGTCAACGAAGTGGCCGTGATAATGCTTTTCGGCATCTTCGGTCTGAAAGTAGCCATTATCTACGCAGCGGCGGGCATTTTAATCGGCGTGATTGGCGGCTATTTATTGGGTCGGCTCAAAATGGAAAAGTACGTAGCGGCATATATCAGCCAGCCGAAAAACCAGCCGGAAAATATTACAAAAGAAAACTTAAAATTCAAAAAAGTTTTAGTGATTACTAGTGCCGAAGCCTTTGGGATTATTAAACAAGTAGTTCCTTATCTATTAATCGGCATTGCTTTGGGAGCGGCAATTCACGGCTTCGTGCCTCAAGGCTTTTTTGAAAAATATATTACCAAGCAAAACATCTTTGCCGTTCCCTTGGCCGTAATTTTCGGCGTTCCTTTGTATTCTAACGCCACCGGCGTAATCCCGATTATTCAAGCCTTGGTTGCCAAAGGCATACCTTTGGGTACGGCTTTGGCTTTTATGATGGCCACTGTTGGCTTGTCTTTGCCGGAAGCCTTGATTTTAAAAAAAGTGATAAAATTACCGCTCCTATTGGCTTTTTTCGGCTTAGTCAGCGGCGGCATAATCTTACTCGGCTATTTCTTTAATTTTATCTTTTAAATTTCCTTAAACCATGATAAAATACTCTCATGCTATTCAGTTTCATTATTATCATTTTAGGCCTCTGTCTTTTTGAAATAATCAGCAGCGTTGACAATGCCGTCATCAATGCCCATGTCTTGAAGACAATGCCGGAAAAATACCGCAAGATTTTTTTATTTTGGGGCATTTTATTTGCTGTCTTTATCGTCCGCGGCATTTTGCCTTTTGTAATTGTCTGGATTGCCAATCCTCAGCTTTCGATAATTGAGGTTTTCACTTTTGCCTTTTCTTCCGGCAAAGAAATAGAAGCTTACGTTGAACAATCAAAACCGCTGCTGCTTTTGGGCGGCGGCATTTACCTATTTTTTGTCTTTTTGGCCTGGCTGTTTTTGGAAGAAAAAAAATACGCTTTTTTGGCGGAAAATTTCATCCACCGCCAGGGTATCTGGTTTTACGCGATTTCTTCAATCACTCTGACGACGATTATCTTTTTAAGCTTGAAAGAAAATCCCTTCTTGGCGCTTTCGGCTTCGATTGGCGCCACGGCTTTCTTTATTACCGACGGTTTCAAAAAAAACGCCGAGGATCAGGAAAAAAAGCTGCTTGATCCGAATAACAAGCTGAGTGCCTGGAGCAAAATTTTATATTTGGAAATTTTAGACGCTTCCTTTTCGATTGACGGCGTCATTGGCGCTTTTGCCTTTACCATTTCCGTGCCGTTGATTCTTTTGGGTAATGGCTTGGGCGCCGTGGTGGTTCGGCAATTAACGGTTAAAGGCATTGATCAAATTGCTAAATTCGCTTTTTTGAAAAACGGCGCCATGTACGCTATCGGCGTTTTGGGCGGGATTATGATTTTGGAAAGTTTCGGCCGCGAATATCCTTTCTGGCTGGCGCCGGTAACCACGACCGGACTTTTGGCTTTCTTTTTGTATATCTCCCTCAAAGAAATGAAAAAAAATCCAGCCAACAATAGCTAAGGGGGAATAAATAACACTCTGTAAAAAAAATCCGGGGGATACCATTTCCGCCGGTTTTTTGGTAAAATTATAGAAAAGCCGGACTAATTATGAATAAAGTCATTAACTTTTTAAAACAAAAAAAACTGGCCTCAATCCTAATAATTTTGGTTTCGGCCGTTTTGGCTTACTCTAATATTTTTGGCAATGATTTTGTCTGGGACGACCCGGATTTTTACCAAAACTGGCCGGCCCTTTACAGTTTTGATAATGCCGGGCAGCTTTTAGCGGGCGAAACGCCGCTGCAGCACCAAGGAGTCTTTCGGCCGCTGCGCAGCATTATCCAACTAGTCTTATTTCAGCTATTCGGGCCGAATAGCACCTGGCCTTATCACCTGATTTCTCTTTTAATCCATCTTGCCGGTATTATTGCCGTTTACTTGATTATTGAAATCATCACTAAAAAACGCACCATCGCCTTTCTGACGGCCTGGTTTTTTGCCCTTCATCCCCTGCACACCGAAGCGATCAGCTATATCACCACCAGTATTGACGTCGCCGGCGCGGCTATGATGCTTTGGTCGCTTTATTTCTATTTAGCTTTCCGTTTTTTGGCCCGACCTAAAATTTATTTTTTCAGTTCAATAATTCTGGCTTGGCTTTCTTTTTTCACTTACGAAATAACTTTGATTTTGCCGCTATTGATTTTACTGATTGAGTGGTATAAAGCCGGCTTTAATTACCAGATAATTTTTACCAAAATCAAAACCCTTTGGCTTTTTTGGCTGGGCATTTTAGCTTACATTTTTACCCGCTTGTCTTTGCATATCGGCGGGCGGCTTTTAGCTTCGGATCCAACCCAAAATTCTTTACCCGTCAGGCTGTTAACGATGGGTAAAGCGATTGTCAAATACATTTATCTGCTGATAATCCCCTGGCCGCTGAATGTTTACCATAAAATTGACGCCAGTTTTTCCTTGGCCGAACCAAAAGTCTTACTAGCCTGGCTGCTAATCTTGGCAATAGCGGCCGTAACAATTTTAAACGCCAAAAAATTAAAACTGGCCTGTGTCGCCCTGCTTTGGTTTTTTGTTTGCCTACTGCCGGTATCCAATGTCTTTCCGACCGGAACTATAATGGCGGAAAAATATATCTATCTGGCTTCGGTCAGCATTTGCCTGCTATTGGCTTTACTGATTGATTATTTAATCAGTCGGCCGAAAGTTGTTTGGCAGGTCGTTGGCTTAATTACGGCATTAATTATTGCCGGGTTTTACGGCGCGGCGACTTACGCCAGAAATTTTGACTGGCGGGATAATATCACGCTTTGGCAAAAAACTTTATTAGTCCGGCCGGACTATGGCCGGGTTTATAATAATTTAGGCTTCAGCTATTACTTAAAAAAAGATTACCAAAAGGCTTTGGCTAACTTTTTGCAGGCGGAAAAGCTCGAACCGAACCTGCCCTTAATCTACCATAATTTGGGTAATACCTATGACGAACTCGGCCAAAGCCAGGAAGCGATTGGCAGCTACCTTGAGGCGATTAAAATTGACAAGGAAAATACTTTTTATAACTACGCGGAAACTTACAATAACCTCGGAACGGTTTACCAAAAAATCGGCGAATACCAAAAAGCCGAAGAAAGCTATCAAAAGGCAATCACGGCCGACGAAAGCTATTTCCGCGCTGATTCCAACTTGGGTTTTATTTCTTTATTAGCTAAAGATTATAGCCAAGCCAAAGAATTTTTTGAAAAAGCCCTGGCGATTAATTCTAACTTTGCCCCCGCCTGGCACGGTTTGGCTGTTACCGATTTTAATTTAGGCCAAACCCAAGAAGCCGTTGACAGCTACCTTAAATCAATCGAGCTCGGCCCGGACATAATCGATAATTATAGCCACTTGGCTTCAATTTATATGCAAAATGGCCAAACCCAAAAAGCCGTTGAAATCCTGGAAAAAGGCGCGGCCAATAATCCTCAAAACGCCGAAATCCAAACTAACTTGGCGATTATTTTAGCCAACAGCGGCCAGCTGGAAAAAGCCGTGGCGGGTTTAAAAAAAGCCTTAACCATTAACCCTAATTATTTACCGGCTCAAAAGACTCTGGCCGAGATTTTAAAAAAAATTAACGCCATAAAAAACTAATTTTAATTTTGATAGCTTAAAAAATTACCTTTAAACTTATGGCTGGCTTAGTCTATCTTTTCTCTCTAATTTACACGGCGATTGCTAATACCGCCGGTTTAAGCCTCAATTCTGAAATCGACTTATTTTTAAACACCGCTTTGACTCTCAACCGATGGCTCTTTTTTATCGTTTTAGACTTGGCCGCGGCGATTTTTTTAGTCGGCATAATTATTACCGTTATCAGCATCGCCCGCGGCAACAAAAAATTCATCTGGGATAAATTCAGCTTCGGTTTTTCCTGCACGACCTGCCTGACTTTGCCTTTGCTTTTTTTACCCGTGGCTCAGGGTTTGGTTTATTGGGCTAATTTTTTGATGGCTAATTCTTTTTCAGCGGCAGGCATAATTGATCCGTTTAAATTTTGGTTTGGCCTGGTTTTGACGGTCTTGCTGATTTGGGGCTAGATAGTCTTGTCGGAGACCAACACTTGTGTTGGCGCTAAACTAATATTACAAAAACCAGTTTTACTCGCCGGGCTGCGTCGCGGAGACCAACACTTGTGTTGATGCTAAGTTAGTATTGCAAAACCAGTTTTACTCGCCATGACAGGTGCGGGGTAAAGAAAAAGCGGACCAATCACCTTTCTAGCAATGCTTGCGCATAACTAGGGTGATCGGTCCGCTTGTATTTTCGGCTCTTCCGCGCCGGTTAGGGTGCGGCAGGAGCACTGGTTGCCGGAGGGGCAACCGGGGGTTTAGGAGCAGGAGCTGGCGCAGGAGCCGGCTTGTTAATCAACCCCTTTACCAGAGTCGGGTCGATTCCGGCGACACCCATATCCGCCGCTGAATTTTCCAGGCTCTTTTTGATTGCCTGGTATAACGGCGAGTCGGGGCCAGCCTGAATGGCATGAATTGCCATCCTATCCCAGGAAATATCCTTGGGAATACCAATGGCCGGTTGTCCCTTTGGGGTGCCGTTTACCACAACCGGAACCACGGTATCGGCTTGAGTGGTAGCGATTGCCGAACCACCTGTCGCCGGCGCAGGTGCCGAAGTGGCGGAACTGATCGGATTTTCCGATTCTTCCGCCAGCTTTCCCTTCGGAGACAGAATCTCCCATGCCCAGAATATCCCTAAAACAATAACCAGGGATACCAAGAGTACTACCGCGGCTCTTACCAAGCTACCCCGAATACGTTGTTCACGATTCGGCGTAGTAGGCGTAGTGGGCGCAGGAGTCGGTTCAGGCTGGACGTCGTCAAACCATAACGGCACACTGCCTCCATCACTAAACGGGTCGACCACTGGAGGTTCTGTTCCAGGGGTTGCGGCCGACGCACGCGCAGGAGTGGGAGCCGGTTCAAAAACCGGTTCCTCAAGAAGAGCAGACAGATCCTGATCCTCATTTACTCCGCCACCGTCGCCGAAAGACTCAAGCGGCGGCAAACCATCAGGACCATCTACGGGTTTCGGGTTGGGCGAGAATTGATTGATCAACTCGACCAGGGCGTTTCCATCGACTTGAATGGATCCGCTTTGCAGCTGCGCCAAGGCAAGATCAAAAAACTCTTTCCGAGGTAAAACATCTTCGTACCGCAGCCACGAAAGGCCAAGGTTGCGAAGATTTTCTTCGAGATTGGCGTCATTTAGGACGCCAATTAGGCCGGCGGCATCTAAAACAGCAGTCGCCTGTCTGATTTCCTGAAGAGTCATGACTCTCCTCCTTCTCTAATCCGTCGGATTTTGACTTCCAGCGGACTACCGGTTAACAACTTGAACCGCAGTACTTCTCCCAGCAGGCTACCGGTAGAAAAATGCACCCGGGCACACCACTGGTTATCGGCTAATTGAACCGGGTTGAGTGGCCCAAATAATCCGTCACCCGATCTCACCCGCAGCCGCTTCACGTCGTTTTCCGAATTCAATGGTCCGAATTCGAAAATTTCGTCTTTACAAACGACGACGTTGGTCGGCGTCCACCCTTGGGGGTCAGATCCAGCCATTGTGGCTAAAACCATCCCTTCTTTGGGTCGCGCCGCCTTGGATAGCGACAACAACGGTTTAACTGCGACAGCCAATTCCACTTTTACTTCCTTTTGACTAGGAATTGGGCCAAGACAGCCATGCCAGACGTAGCCCAAAATCCAGCTGGCGCCGTCTGTCTTCAATTGCTGAACCGGCACCAGAGACTCGGCCATACCGCCGGTTTTGAAGGCCAAACGGTAACAGGCCTTGACCGGACGACTTTGGTCCAAGACCTGATCGTCCATCGGTGCCCAGCCGCCTTCTTTGACCTGCATTAGCGGCGCTGGTGAGCGGACGATTATCCGTTCAGTCCAGTCCGTAACGCTAGCAAAGCCTTCGGCTAGCCGGTTGCTTGCCGCTGCGATTTGCTCAATATCAATGAGCTGCTTCGTCATCGCCGCGGCGTTAGGATTTATGTTGTTTGGTCCAGGCAACTGAACCTGGAAATCCTTGACATTGATTGATGCAACTACCGGCTTTACTTTTACTCCCCAAAATATCTTGCCGGGGACAAAAGTATTGGCCAGCAGCACTGCCAGGGGTATTACTACCAGCAGCACCCACTTCCAACGAGATTGCCAGAAGAGAGCCACTGCCAAAACCGCGACAGCCACGCTTGCTATTGGATAAAACATCCAGCTAAGCGCCGCTAACACCACCACCAGAAAAATTCTCATCTTCCATTCTCCTACTTGGAGGCCTTAGCGGGCCTCTCCGGTTTGCTTTCTTCGGCTTCAGGTTTTTCTTTGGCCGGCTTTTCACCCCCACCGGTGAACCCACCAAACTTCAATGTCATTTCGGGAAAAGCCAGTCCACTGTGACCACTGCCAATCACGCCTTCTAGTGCCTTCATTATCGGGAAGGCGATGTTTGCCCAATGTTTATCAGGTAATCCGGTTACAGCCCGAATTTCCTTGATTGCCCTGGCCTGATGGACAGCAGCACGAGCACCAAACTCAGCTGCCTTGACGCTGGCCATGGCCGCCAGAACTTCCTTGAGAGGATAGATATTTTCGATCCGCACTTCCACTTTAAGACCGAAGTCTTTAAAGAAGTGCGTGCCATTTACTAAGTCGGTCGCGGCCCGAGCCATCGCTAGGAGCTTAGCCGTTGGTAAATCGACCAATTCAGTATCCTCAAATCCCGCCGTCATATAATTAAGTAAGGCGGACATGAACTGCTCAACAATCCCTCTTACATCCTCCTTAATCGTGATTGCTGCTACGACCGGATTTTCCGTTGGCCAAACCGTTACCTGGCTATCAACGACAACCGGGTTACTTCGGGTGTTAACCTGCCTTTGCAGCAGGTTAATATTAATCGGCCGGCAATCAAACAGCTTGACCGTTTCGAACAATAACCGGGGAAACCAGATTATTCGCCAACCGGATCTTTTGGCATAAAAGCCGGTCAGCGACTTTTCGTCAGCACCCCTAGTTCTCCGAACCACCCACGCAAAATTGGGCGGTATGTCTCGAATTTCGCACAGCGCGAGGATGATAAACCTCAAATACTTCTGATCACCCTCGACTATTTCTGAGCGCTCCCACCAGGGAACCTTCAGAAACTTCTGACTTATCACCCACCAGCCCGCCATGGCTGCCGAAATAATCACCAAGGTGAAAATCAAGGCAAATAACGGCGTCAGTGAGGCAATAAAAATAAACACCACCAAACTGAGCAGCACCATTGCTGCCACCAACAACCATTCCCATCTGTTAAAATCCATGTCGCGCACCTCCCGTATTTATTGAGGGAAAATACCCTCTTTACTCTTTTACTCTAATTTTCAAGGCTCATATTACTAGACCAGGAGGGTCTAATAACAACTCTATATAATAGCACATTTTACATTTTTTGTCAAAACTAAACAAAAAACCCCTTTTAGCAGGGGTAAAATTTTACCTAAATTTAAATAAAATCCTATTAAAACTTGATTTACTGCGACGTTGCAGAACTCCCCGGTTGAGTGGTAGCGCCGCTCGTACTATCCCCGCCAGCCACCGCATTGATGACAAAAGTGACCAAAGCGTAAGAAGTGAAAATCACCGCTAGACCGAAAGAAGCCCAAATAATTATATCTTTGCCTTTTTTGATTTTTTCGTCGTTACCCGAAGAAATCACCCACATAAAACCGCCCAAAATAAACGCCCCCAAAGCCAGGGAGCCGACAATGCCCAAAGCCGCTTTAATCACCCGGCCGACAATCACTCGCGGATCGTCTGTGCCCAAAGGATTATCCAGCTTGGTTTGGGCTAAGACCACGCCGACATCAGCCAAAAATAAAAATAATAGCGAGGCGATTAAAATAAATTTTTTGGTCTTTTTTGGCATATCACTAGTTTAAGTATAAATCAGGCGGCTTGAGGTGTCAAACCAGCCGAGCTGGGAATTATGTTAGGGATTAGGAATTTAGGTTTTAGGTTTTAGTCTATGGATAATTAAACTTAGGCTGACAATAATTATTCCCAAACTGACTAAAACCGGCAGCCGGACGCCAAAAATTTCCGGCGTTTGGTCAATTCGTAGAAATTCCATCGCCAGCCTGATTAAAGAATAGTTAATTAAATAAACTAAGCTAACCAGCCCGCCAGCTTGCTGCTTTTTATAAAGCCAAAAAAACAAAACCAACAAAATCAAAAAATTGACCAAATCCAGCCCGGATTCATACAAAAACGTCGGTTGAAAATACTGATAATTCAAATACCCGGCCGGCCGGTTGGCTAATTCAATGGGAATACCCCAGGGCAAAGCTGTCGGCTTACCAAAAATTTCCTGGTTAAAATAATTGCCCCAGCGGCCGATCGCCTGCCCCAGCGGCAACGCCACGGCTAATAAATCCGCCCAAAGCCAAAAGCTATTTTTTTGCCCGCCGCCTACTCTTAAGCTTCCCCTCTCCCCCTTGGGGGAGAGGGTTAGGGTGAGGGGGTGAGGGGTGTTTAGCTTCAGGCATCTGAGGGTGAGGGGGTGGGTAGTGAGGGGGTGAGTATAAATAAGTAAAGTAATAATCCCGGCAATAATCGCCCCGTGAATCGCCAGCCCGCCATGCCAAACCGCGGGAATTTCCCAGGGGTTGCTAAAGTAATAAGGCCAGTCCAAAAAAATCGCATAAATCCGCGCGCCCAAAAAACTGAAAATAATCAGATAGAAAGCCAGGTTATAAACCCCCCCACTTTCAATTAAAGGTTCCTGCAAACTTAATAATTTTTTATGCTCATCATCTTTTGTTTGTTTGGCCTGCCTGTTTTGAAAAAAAGTGGGGGGGTAAACTTCGTCGTCTTTAATTTCCCAGTATTTCGCTAATTGCAAAACCACAGCTAAACCGGCAACCACGCCGAAAACAACAAAAAGTCCATACCAATGAATTTGGACAAATCCCAGCTGAAACAAAATCGGCTGCGGCATAAAGTTGTGCAAAAAGTTGATCATAGTTTTTCCCCTCTCCCTCTTTGCTAATCTCCCCCTCTCCCCTTGGGGGAGAGGGTTGGGGTGAGGGGGTGCTTATTTTAAGACGATGAAGACTCTTAGTTTTCCCCTCCCCTCGGGGAGAGAGCCCACGCTAATCTCATTCTACCATACAATTTTTGGATAAAAAAACAGGTTCAGCAAGCGCTGAACCCGATGAATAAATACACAACAAAGGACGGAAATTTACGCCGCCAGACAACGTGGAAAGAAATGACGGCGACGCGGCACCTGGTTGCGACTGCGATCATCAGAACTTTCGCCGTTGCCAGGGCGATACCGGCAGCGGAAACGAACGCCCAACTTGCGGGCTGCCTGCTGAGCGGTTGCCAGCTCTTCGGGCGTGCGACAAACGCGAATAACCTCTACTCCATCCTACGAATAACTCACCTCCGTTACTCTCATACCTCTTTCTCCTTTTGGTTCGCCCATCTACCCACTATGCTACCTTCAGCGGCAAGTTCACCCTCGCTGCCATCCGGTTTGCAACGGTAAATCTTACCGCTAGCGCGACAACCTTGACTACCACAATATTCAACATCAACTTTAACAAAAAGTCTGGTGCTAGGCAAAACAATTTGCCGACACTCCCCGGAATATCTTAGTAGCTGCGGTAGTCGCCCATTGGCACCGTATGCAAACTTAACGGCTACCGCCTGGGCAATCACTTCCGCGAAGAGACACCCCGGCACGATCAGCTTACCTGGGAAATGACCCAGGCTGAAAACTCTGGCCAAAAAAGGATTAATCCCGACCAAAAATGTCGGGATAACCGCCACGGCCGTAACCTTTCTGAGTTGGGGATACGACTTGTTATACCCAGAGCAAAACCTGGCTTGCCGTAAAAACCGCCAAGGCCAGCCGTGCGGCAATAACCGATTGATCCCCCGCCGGTCAAGAGTAATCAGAGTATCTTCTAAGTCTTCCATAATCTTCCTCCTTTCGTTTCTCCATTTTTCTCCTCTGACTTTCACCGATGCTTTACCTTAAGCCAAAAACTGCCAATTGTCAAGGATATAATTTGCCATTTTCCCATCTCCCTTAGGGAGAGGGACTACGCTAAATTTCAGTGGGTGAGGGGGGGGGAGGACATCTTATCTGCTCTTGAGCCGCTTTTCTTCGGCTAATATATCTAAAGTCGTTTTGATTACGGTATCGGGATTGAGCGAAATACTATCAATTCCCTGCTTGACCAAAAACCGGGCAAAGTCGGGAAAATCCGACGGCGCCTGGCCGCAAATGCCGATTTTGCAATTTTTCTTTTTGGCAATTTTGATTACTTGGCTGATTAATTTTTTCACCGCTTCGTTTCGTTCATTATAAACATGGGCGACCAAAGCCGAATCGCGGTCAACGCCCAAAGTTAACTGAGTCAAATCGTTAGAACCGATGGAAAACCCGTCAAAAATTTCGGCAAACTCTTCGGCTAAAATCACGTTGGACGGAATTTCACACATGACATAAATCTCGAGATTGTCTTTACCCTGCTTCAAACCGTTTTTAGCCATGATGGCAATCACCTTTTTGCCTTCTTCAGCTGTCCGGCAAAACGGCACCATGATTTTGATATTTTTAAAGCCCATGACTTCGCGGGCTTTTAGCATGGCCTGGCATTCCAAAACGAAAGCCTTTTGGTAATTTTCCGAATAATAGCGCGAAGCGCCCCGCCAGCCGATCATCGGATTTGATTCAACCGGTTCAAATTCCTTGCCGCCGATTAAATTGGCATATTCGTTTGATTTGAAATCCGACAGCCGGACAATGACATCTTTGGGATAAAACGCCGCGGCAATCTGAGCCACGCCTTCGGCCAGCTTATCAATAAAATACCCCGACTTGTCGTGATAGCCAAAAGTAATTTCGGCAATTTGTTTTTTGGCCTTTTTATCTTTTAACTTTTGAAAATTAAGCAGCGCTAAGGGATGGATTTTGATGTGTTCGTTAATGATAAATTCTTCCCTTGCCAAGCCGCAGCCGTCGTTAGGAATAAATGACGAGGCGAAAGCGACATCCGGCGAACCGACATTCATCATAATTTTAGTCTTCGGCCGCTTGATGCTTTTTAAATTAGTCTTTTTAATTTTAAACGGTAAGCTGCCGTCATAAACAAACCCGGTTTCACCTTCGGCGCAAGAAATCGTTAAGTGCCTGCCGGTCTTAATTTGTTTGGTGGCCGTTTCCGTCCCGACCACGCAAGGAATGCCCAGCTCGCGGGAAACAATGGCGGCGTGGCAAGTCCGGCCGCCTTTATTGGTTACGATGCCGGCGGCAATTTTCATAATCGGTTCCCAGTCGGGGTCAGTCATGTCGGTGACCAATATTTCACCCGCTTTGAATTTTTTAATTTCCGAGGCACCGGAAATCACGTTGGCAACGCCAGAGGCAATTTTAGTACCCACGGGCGAACCGGTCGCAATTACCTTACCCCTTTTAACCAGCTGGTATTCTTCTAAAACTTTGACTTCTTTGTTGCCAAAAACGGTTTCGGGTCGGGCCTGGAGGATAAAAAGTTTTTTCGTCCGGCCGTCTTTAGCCCATTCAATATCCATCGGTTTGCCGTAATGCTTTTCAATTAAAATCCCCCACGCCGCCAGTTTCAAAATTTCTTTATCAGTTAAAACATACTTTTGCTGAGCCGTTTTGGTGGTTTTAATATTTTTCGTGGTTTTGCCATTTTCAACGGTATAAATCATCTTAATTTTTTTGCTGCCTAATTTTTTGGCAATAATCGGTTTAAAACCGTCAGCCAAAGTATCTTTAAAAATATAAAATTCATCAGTGTTGACCGTACCCTGGACGATATTTTCGCCCAAGCCCCAAGAGCCGGAAATTAAAATAGTTTTTTCAAAACCAGTCTCGGTGTCAATGGTAAACATCACGCCGGACGAAGCTAAATCGGACCGAACCATTTTTTGAACGCCGATTGACAGGCCGACTTTAAAATGATCAAAGCCTTTGTCAACTCGGTAAGAAATCGCCCGATTGGTAAAAAGCGAGGCTAAGCAATGGCGGCAAGCGTTGATTAAATCCGCTTCGCCACGGATATTCAAAAAACTTTCCTGTTGCCCGGCAAAAGACGCATCGGGCAAATCTTCGGCCGTGGCGGAAGACCGAACCGCGACGTCAACGCGGCGGCCGTATTGATGTTCCAGCTTCCGATAAGCGGCAGTTATCTGATTGCTTAAATCTTTGGGCAATTCCGCGTTTAAAATCAGCTCCCGAATCTGCCGGCCGCGGCTTTCCAGATTAACCATGTCTTTAGTGTTTAAATCCTGCAGCGCTTTTCGGATTTGCTTCATCAAGCCGGACTTTTTCAATAAATAAAAATAGGCTTGCGCGGTTACGGCAAAGCCATTAGGAATACTGACTCCCTGCGGAGCCAGCTTTTGGTACATTTCTCCCAGCGACGCATTTTTTCCGCCGACTTTGGGAATGTCTTTGATGGTCAATTCCTTAAACCACAAGATGAACTTTTTTTTGAATGGCATACTTAGTAATTAGGAAGTTAGTCCCGCACCTATTTTACTGATTACCATTAAGCTTAAAAAATATTTTATTTAATAAAAAGTTTGATTTCAATTATAGATTGATTAATAAAATAGGTGCGGGACTAAATCGTTTCCACTTTAACCAAATTGGTCTGGCCCAAAAAGCCAAAAGGATGGCCCGCGGCGATAACCACAATATCGCCTTTGCTAACCAGCCGCTTGCTGATTAACAAATTCTTAATTTTAGCCATTAAGTCATTAAACGAGGAAACAAAAGGCAGATAATAGGAATTGACGCCCCAGCTTAAGCAAAGCTGATTTTTGGTTTTTTCCGAAGCCGCCAGCGCGACTACGGTGATATTGGGTCGGTATTTGGCAATTGACCGGGCGGTGAAACCGGAAGTCGTGGCGCAGACAATCAATTTGGCGCCAGTCTCGGCGGCAATTTTTTCCACCGCAAAGCTGACCGTTTCGGTAATTCCGCCGATTTTTTTTAAGCTATTTTCAATTTGCTGATGCTCTTCAATTTCGGTTTTTTCCACTTCATTGGCGATCCGCGTCATCACTTGCACCGCCTTGAGCGGGTACTTGCCGGTGGCGGTTTCCCCTGAAAGCATGATCGCGTCCGTGCCGTCTAAAATCGCGTTAGCCACGTCGGAAACTTCCGCCCGGGTTGGCACCGGATAGCGGATCATTGAATCAAGCATTTGCGTCGCAACAATGACCGGTTTGGCTTCCTGAACGCAGCGCCGGACAATTTTTTTCTGAATTAATGGCAAATCCTCCAGCGGAATTTCCAAACCCAAATCGCCGCGCGCTACCATAATGCCGTCGGCCACTTTCAAAATTTCTTCAAAATGAGCCACCGCTTCCGCCCGCTCGATTTTGGCAATGACTTTGGTCTGAGTTATCGGCACGCTCCCGCCGCGGTTGGGCTTTTTGAAATCTTTGTCTTTGCGGCCGAGCCTTGATTCAAGCCGGTGAATATTTTTTTTCAATTCGATAATATCCGATTCATCTTTGACAAAAGACAGGGCAATAAAATCAACTCCTTGTTTTAAGCCGAACCTCAAGTCTTCCATGTCTTTTTGAGTTACCGGTTTGGCTTTAATTTCCGACTTCGGAAAATTCATTCCTTTGTGGGCATAAATAATATCGCCAATTTTAACTTTGCAGCGAATCGCTTTATTTTTTATCGCAACTACCTCCAATTCAATTTTGGCATCATCAATTAAAACCGGATTGCCGGGTTTTAAATCACGGTACAAACCGGGGTATTGAATCGGAATGAAAGCTGAAACATCTTTGAGGGAAATCCGAAAATTTTCCGGCACCAAATAGATAAACTCGCCGGCTTCGACTTTAATGCCTTCGGCGGCAATGTTGCCGGTGCGAATCCGCGGCCCCTGCAAATCCTGCAAAATAGCGACCGGCTGGCCGGTTTTAGCCGCTACCTTTCTGAGATTATTAATCAGCAAGGTATGGTGTTTGTAAGTGCCATGGGAAAAATTAAGCCGGGCAACATTAAGCCCGGATTTAACCATCAGTTCGATTTTACTTTTGGTCTCCGAGGCCGGACCGATCGTGCAGACGATTTTGGTTCTTTTCATAGTAAATTAAGTCAAGATAAACCCAGATAAAGTCAAGATAAAGTCAAGATAGGAAGTTCTTATCTGGACTTTATCTGGGCTTACTCACTTTATCTTGGCTGTTATAATTTTAGCGTTTTAATAATCCAATCGCCAAAAGACTTCGCCCAAACGCCGACAACCGGCAACTCCCACTTTTCTCCCTGCAAGGCTTTGATGATACCAACGATCGCGGCGACACCGACTAAGACATTTAAAAACCAGCCTAAGACCGGAATAAAGCAAAAGACGACGGAGATCACAAAGAGCAAAGCGCCCTGGCTGGCGTGAAACTTAACAAATTCATTGTCTTTGCGCGCGGCTAAAGCGACTAAGCTTAAAATCCAAAGGTAGCCAACGGCCGCCCAGATCTTTTTTTCCTGCGGGTTAATTTTTGTTTCCGTCATAAGTTTGGTGTTAGTTATTAGGGATTAGGTTTTAGGTGTTAGTAATTTAGGTTTATTATACCACAAAAACCAATTGACAGCCAACAAAAAAAGAAGCTCTTTCAACTTCTAGTTTACTCAAGCTTCAAACAGCCTCCAAACCGATGCGGCCCATTCGGCCGACTTCGGCGACTCTAACCACCATGAGATCACCAACGGTAAAGGGTGTCTTCGGGTAACGGGAATAATGCAAAAGGCCTTCATGACCATGAACAGTCAAGGCCAGAAAAGTACCAAAGTTCAGATCCCTGGCAACCAAGCCAAGAAAAATCTCACCTTCTCCGACCGTTTTACCAAAGTTATTCTCTAGCCATTTGGCCAGCCGTTGGCCGTATGCTTCATCCGCGGAATAAACCCGAAACGCCCCATGAGACTGGATAATGATGATTGCCTCAAGCGGACAACAGATGATCGTTCTTGGCTTTCCCTTCAGGAACTTCTGTACTTGTTCTGCTTCCAATTGGCCATCAGTTTTTATTGGCCGCCACGGTTTCTTTTCCCTTTGGTTTGGTCTTGTCATTACTTTGCCTCCTAGTTAAACAGCAACTTTACCAAAACATATCAATCTAATCAAAATTTAACAACAAAGTCAAGCCTAAACTGAATGCTAAAACAAAGCCGAGGCGTGAAAGCCTCGGCGATGATTTTAAAAACAATTTACTTATGATGATACCTTTTTCGACTGATCCCAGATTACGACAAACTGGCTTTTCATCATTTCAGCTAGCTCTGAACTTTCCACTAAAAATCCAAAGTTTTCTCGACTGGAAGAAATAAATCTGACCGTATTGCCATAAATTGAATAACCTAAAGTAAAATCAATACCCACGGGTGCAATCCGCACTTCTCTTTTTAAATTTTGGCTGGCTAGTAAAAATGGATATTTTTTTAAATCCGGGATTTGGGCTTTGGGCCAAATTACTTTTAAGCTAATATTTTGCTCCAGTCGTTTTTGATGAAATTCTTTGATAAAATCTGACCCTAAAAGTCCCAGCATTTTTTTAATCGGCCAATACGCGAAGACGGTAATATCGCGATAAAGCAGCATATCTTTCATCATTTGCCGCAGTTCTCTTTGGCCGTCAAAAAGCTGAAGTTTTGGCCGGAAAAAATTATCCTGGTTTTGTTGCATTTTTTTTAAACTTTCCAATTCTTCATTGGCGGCTAAAATCTCCTTTCGCTTTTCTTCAACCAAAAGTTGGATTTTCTCAACTGACGATGCAACAAAAAACTTGGCACCTCCTTTTAAAGTTTCGCTCACTAAACCAACTTCAATCAGATGCTTAAGTAAATCATAAACCGAAGTCCGGCTGATACTGGCTTGTTTGGCTAATTGGCTGGCGCTCATCGGACCACTGGCAAAAAGCTGGCTGAACAGATTAGCCTCAATTGGCCTTAGATTAAACAAAGCTAAAAGTTTATTGGGTTTCATAGAATTTCCTAAGTGTCGTCGGATTTTCACGACATAGTTTACAATACTCCCCTTTTGATGCAAAGTCAAGAAAGAAAGAAGGAAGGAGGGCAAGATGCTCCTTACAACCGATAAGGGAGGTAATGTAATGTCAAAACTCAATCAAAAAAGTTGGGGTGTCAAGTTTGAATATGATATGAAAAGCCTAGGAGATTACACTCATTGCGCATATGAGTCCTGCGGTTATCATCAAAAAACTGGATTTATTAGTTGTATCGTAGGCTACTATAAAGACTCTAACTTATTGGTAGTCAGGTGTCCGGCCTGCTCGCGGCACTCTACGGTACACGGGTTAGAAGGGGCTTTCCATCTCCTTGAGTCAAATGCTGGCACCAGACAATTTGAGAAAGAAGCGGCCTTGAGATGGCTAAGATACCCTGAGACCTACGAAGCAATGCGTCAGTGCATCGAAGAAATACTCAAGGAATATGAAAACCTGCTTAGGCCTTACTTAGAAAGGCTCAAGTCTAAGTTGGGTCATATCCCAGAAGTTAACTTTGACTCTTCCTGGAATTTGGGCGATGAACGACTTGATTGTATGTCCACGGCCAATAACCTTGAAATGTTACAAGGCATTTTGGAGATCTCTGACTCAGAGGCAGAAGAGATAAGAAGAAAGGTAACGAAAGAGCTAATGACAAAAGCCTGACTCGAAGCCGAAATAATAACCCTCGGCTTCTTTTTTTATTACTATTACCGAAAGCCGAGGCAACTTGCCTCGGCTTCAATATTCGTAGATTCGGATTTATTAGTAAATTCGCATCGCGCTTTACATCATGCCCATGCCGCCCATACCCGGATTCATCCCGCCGTGGTCATGGCCTTCTTTTTCCGGCAAATCAGTGACCAAAGCTTCCATGGTAATCAAGGTCGTGGCAATTGAAGAAGCGTTCTCCAAGGCCGTTCTGGTAACTTTCATCGGATCGACAATCCCCGCCTCCAACATATCAACTTTTTTCATCGTGTTGAAGTCATAACCGGAATTGGCGTCATTAATTTCTTTAATTTCATTTAAAATCAAGGAAATATCTTTCAAGCCGGCGTTAGCCGCGATTTGGCGTAATGGCGCCGTTAAGGCCTGCTGGATAATTTTCGCGCCGACTTTTTCGTCATCGGTTAATTCAACTTTATATTCTTTGAGTAAATCATTCAAAGCATTGGCGACTTTGACTAAGGCCGCGCCGCCTCCCGGGACAATTCCTTCGGCCACGGCGGCCTTGGTCGCGTTGAGTGCGTCTTCAATTTTGAATTTCTTTTCTTTCATTTCCGTTTCCGTCGCCGCGCCGACTTTGATGACGCCGACCCCGCCGGAAAGTTTCGCCAGTCTTTCCACTAATTTTTCTTTATCAAATTCCGAATCGGATTTGGCAATTTCATTTTTGATTTGAGCCACCCGCGCTTCAATCTTTTTCTTGTCGCCTTTGCCGTCAATAATCGTCGTGTATTCTTTGGTCGCAACCACTTTTCTGGCCTGGCCTAGCTGTTCAATTTCCGTTTTTTCCAGTTTTAAACCTAAATCTTCGGAAATTACCGTACCGCCGGTCAAAGCCGCGATATCATTTAGCATTTCTTTGCGGCGGTCGCCAAAGCCCGGAGCTTTAACGCCCAAGACATTAAAAGTACCGCGGAGTTTATTAACCACAAAAGTGGCTAAAGCTTCGCCTTCAATTTCATCGCCGATAATTACCAGCTCTTTTTTGCCGCTTTGGGCGATTTTTTCCAAAAGCGGTAAAATATCGCGAACAGCGGAAATTTTTTGGTCGGTAATTAAAATGTAAGGTTCTTCAAAATCCGCTTCCATCCGTTCGGGATTGGTAACCATGTAGGCGGAAACAAAACCTTTGTCAAACCGCATGCCCTGAACCACTTCTTTTTGCAAGCCGAAAGTCGGGCTTTCTTCAACTGTTACCACGCCGTCTTTGCCGACTTCGGTCATAATGTCGGCAATCATCTGGCCGACTTCCGGGTCTAGCGAAGAAATCGTCGCGACTTGGGCGACTTCTTTTTGATCCTTAATTGGCCGGGTAATTTTTTTCAAGCCTTCAATAACGACTTTGACGGTTTTTTGAATTCCGGTTTTCAAAGCTACCGGATCGGTACCGGCCGCCACGTTTTTCAAGCCCTCTTCAATAATCGCCTGGGCCAAAACCGTCGCGGTCGTAGTGCCGTCGCCGGCAACGTCATTGGTTTTTTCCGCCACTTCCTTGATCAAAGAAGCGCCGATATTTTCAAATTTGTCTTCCAATTCGATTTCTTTGGCAATCGTCACGCCGTCGTTAGTAATTATCGGCGAACCAAAGCCTTTGTCCAAAACCACGTTTCGGCCTTTCGGGCCCAAACTGACTTTAACGGCATCGGCGACCTGGTCGATCCCCTTTTTGACCGCCGCACGAGCCTTTTCATTAAAAAGTAATTGTTTTGCCATATAATTTTGATTATTTATTAATTTAAGTTGTGTGTTTGATTCTAATCTACAAATTATGGATGCGAATCTGCGAATATTTGTAGATTCGGATGTATTCGTAGATTAGTATTGCGCTATTCAATGACGGCTAAAACGTCTTCGTCGCTTAAAATTTTGTATTCCTGGTCATCGACTTTGACTTCTTCCCCGGCATATTTGCCGAAAATTACTTTGTCGCCGGTTTTTAAACCCAGCTTAGTGATTTTTTCGCCGTCGCCGATGGCCAAAACTTTGCCTTCCGCTTTTTTTTCTTTATCAATGGTGTCCGGCAAGATAATGCCGGATTTAGTGGTTTCTTCTTCGCTTAAAGCTTCAACCACGATTCTGTTGCCCAAGGGTTTTAGTTTCATACTTTTTATCTCCTTATTTTTATCCGCGCAGGCGACCCTTTATGGATCACCGAACCCCAAAAAGTCCAGCTACGCGAAATGTTTATTAATTAACCCCCACACCTATTTTTTTATATATTCTACACCGTCTAAAAAATAGGTGTGGGGGTTAAACTAGCACTCCATAATTCAGAGTGCTAATGATACTTTATCTTAGAAAATTTTACCCCGCCTGTCAACCCTTGACAAAATAGACAATTTATGCCAAACTTACACGAATGCTCTTACCTACCCTCATTATTTGGTTAACCCTAATTGGCAAATAAACCATAGTTGCTAGCTAGGGATAACCAAGAATTAACGGGAGGACTAGGCACGATGAAAAGAATTATAGTAGCATTGGTACTAATCATACTGGCGGCTATTGCTGGCTGGTTGGCTGCTGGCAGAGTCGACCTAACGTAGATCCTCGCAGCAATAGCCTGCTCACACAACTTAAACCGCCAATCTGAAACCAAACGGTGTAAGATTGGCGGCTTTTTCTTTTTTGGCAAAACTTAAATTTATTTTCTCTCTAACTGCTTTAAATTCAGCCCTAGAATTATCCAAAAAATCATTACCCCAGTCCAAAGCGTCCAAAAATAATGGTCAACCAGGCTGATAAATAAAACCAAGAATAAACAAAGCAAAACAATAATTATCCTCAGCGGCCGGCGCGAGTCGCCCGCCTCGCCGAGTCTGGCCGGGCGGCTCGCGCCGGCGTGTTTAACCAGCTGATAAACAAGCAAAACTAACATCAAACCAAAAACCAAAGCCCCGAAAATCCCCAGCTCGGCTAAGACCAAAAAATAAATATTATGAACCGGCTGATAATAATAGCCCGGCCAGCCGGCGTTAATTTTTTCAAACACGCCCAAGGTGTAGTTGCCAATCCCTGTCCCCTGCCAAGGGTTAGCCGAAATCAGCTGCCAGGCTTGCTGGGTAAAAGCGACTCGCAGATAAATTGAAGCCACTTCCAAATCCTGTTCGCCGGAAATCCGAGTAATTAGCGGCGCCCAAAAAATAGTACCCAAAACCGCAAAAATTATAAAAATCAGCAGGGAAATTTTTAGAAATATTTTTTTTAAAACCAAATCCCGTTTTTGATAAATTACCAGACCTAAAGCTATTAAACTAAAAATCAAAGCCAGCCAGGCCGAACGGGAAAAAGAAAAAAATAATGCCGGGGCAATGCAAACCAAACCGGCCAAGACAAAAAATCGCTGGCGGCTTTTTTGGGCGATAAAAGCCAAATAAAATAAAAATAATAAGCCAATGGCTAAAAACCCGCCTAAAATATTAGGGTGAGGAAAGCTGCCATAAGCCCGCAGCCACCGCTCGCTATCGGTTTGTAAAATTATCGAACCGCCGACATTCGGCAGGTGTTCGGCTAAGCCAAGCCATTTGTTGGGAAAAACATATTGGCTGAAAAATTGCCAAATTCCAAAAACTCCCTGAATTGCGGCTGAAGCGACCCAGCTTTTGGCGATTTTTTCTAGTTTAAAATCAAAAACTGAAATTAACGAAAATAAAGTTACACCCTCAATCAAAGTAAACCAGCGCCAATAAGCCAGCTGGCTGTTAAGCGACCAAACTACCGAAAGGCCGGCTAATAATAAAAATAAAATCACCAGCCAATAAATTAAAACCGGCGGCTTTTTTAACCGATTTAAAATCTGACGAAAATTTATTCGCTTCAAATGGCGGCCAGCAAAAACCCAAAAACCATAAAACCATAAAACTAGCCACAAAAACAGCTCCGTACCGTAAAGGCTTGCTCGCCCGTATTCCCAGACAAAGCCGTTTAAATAAGCCTCCTGCCAAATCAGTCTGGTCTGCCAGGGCAAAAGAAAAATAAAAAGGTAAAAACCGAATTCAATTAATTTTTCTATTTTGGTCATTGATTTTTTGAATAAATTTTGGCCGCTGACGATAAAGATAAATAACTACCGTCGCCAAGATGGCGCCAATGGTATTATAAAATAAATCAAAGGCATTGTTATAGTAATCACCGACTTGCTGGGCGGCGTTTAAATACAAAGCGGCAAAAAGTTCGCAAAGTTCAATAATGGTTCCTAGCCCCATCGCCATCAGCACTAGAACAAAAGCAAAAATAAAATACTTTTTTTTAACTCGGTCGTCAATGTAATTACTCAACAAACTATAAAGAGCCAAAGTCGCGATAAAACTGCCGTAAGTATGGATAAAATTATCATAATGCCAGGGCAAGCCAGAAATCAGGGCAAAATCATATAGCCGATGATCATTGACCCGCAAATTACCGCCCAAAAGATGGAAAAACCCCAGCAAAGACAGATTAAAAAGGATAAAAAAATCCAAATCCAAACGCTTGTTGATAATGATAATAATGACAATCAAAATCAGAATCAAAAAAGTATAATATAAAAATTCATAGTTAACACTTGACAGGGCGTTGATGGAAAAAGCGACCGTATAAGCCAGCGTAAAAAACAAGGCCAGATAATTCCGGTTTTTGACTAAAAAATTCAGCATAAATTTAAAGCCCTAAATTAGTTAATCTTTCCCGCCAGGCAACCCGGTACTCAAGCCGTTTATCGTTTTCATGAAATTTCAGCATTGAATCATTAATGACAATTTTAGTGTCAGTTTGGCCGGCGGAAAAATTATGCTTTTTTTGCATTTTTTTAAGCTGGAAAAACCGGGTCAAGCTTTCCAAATAATTTCCGATAAAACCAAAAAGCAAAGTTTCGTCTAAGGCTTTGAAAAATTTAACCGCAGGACTGTCAAAAACCCGGCGGCGGCAGCTGAGATTGGTTTGGAAAAAATTCGGCAGATATTTTCTCAGCCAGCTGTTGGCGATAAAAAATCGGTGATAATCGCCATTATCGTAAATCGGCGCTAGAATTGCCAGCCAATAAATTAAGTAGGGATCTTCAGGCTTTAAGGCGATGTCGGCCAAATTCAAATGATTGTCGGCAATGTAAAAACTTAAGCAGACCCGGTTGGCAATTTTTTTGGCGTGGCGGCGAATTCCCAAAACGGAAACCAATAAGGTAATAATCAACCGGCTATACCAAAGCCGGCCTTTTTTAATCACGATAAAAAAATCAATATCGCTGTCTTTGGCGGCATTATTATAGCCGGCGTTGTTACAGACGGCGATAAACCGGATAAAGCCCAGCCAGCGCAGCCACCAAACCGTTTTTAAGGCAATTTTAAATTTCTTTTCGGCAAAATGGTAGCGGCTCAGCCGGCTGGTAATTATCGCCTCCCGGCCGGTTAAATAATAAAAGCCATTTTTGTATTCAATCGCTCCCTTTAAATTATCGCCGGCCAAAGCCGAAAAAACATCAAAAAGCTGGTACGGCTTTTGCGGCTGGTAAAGCCACTTATAAATTTCCACCGCTGTCAAAGGATAATTAAAAATGTCAAAAAAAGCCAAAACGGAAAGCATGGCCTTTTCCAAGTCATCGAATTGTTGGCCTTGGCTATTCATCGTGTTTAGGCTTATCCAGCCTCATTGGTTCAATCGTACTTTCACCGCCGGCGATTTTGACGACGTCTTTGTCAATCTTTTTCAATTCAGCGGCCGCGGTATTATATGAATTAACCGTAGTGCCTAAATTATTGCCGATTTTTTTGAAATAATCATCATAAGCCGCAAGGTGTTTTTGCAGCATCTCAACGCGCTTGATAATTTCCTTAGTCTGATCTTCAATCTTCAAGGCTCGGAGTCCCTGTAATACTGTCTGCAGATAAGCGGCAAAAGTCGTCGGCGAAACAATAATCACCCGTTTTTCCCGGAAAGCATAATCCATCAAATTCCTAGTATTAACTTTGACCGCGCCGACTTCGTTAACCAATAAATCATAATAAATCGCCTCGGCCGGAATAAACATAAAAGCGAAGTCCATCGTACCTTTGCTCGGCTTGATATATTTTGCAGTTTCATCAATTCTTTTTTTCAAGTCGTTTTTAAATTCTTTTTCATACATTTCCCGTTTTTCGGCATTGGTTTCAGCCGCCACCCGGTTATAATTTTCCAAAGAGAACTTGGCATCGACTGGAATAATTCCGTCTTTGGTAATAATGGCGGCATCCACTTTGTCGCCATCGTCGAACTGATACTGCAGTTTAAAAGCCGTCGGTGGCAGGATATTTTCCAAAACTAATTTTAAACTGGCTTCGCCTAAATTTCCTCTCTGCTTCTGCGAGGTCAAAACTTTTTCCAAATTCTTGAGCTGCTCGGAAAATCCCATGACTTGCTTGTTGGTTTCGTGAAGCTCAGTCACCTTTTCGGTTACTCCCCGAATGACGCTCATACTCTGGGAAAATTGGGTCTGCATTTGCTGCGTTGATTGGCCCAGTTTAGCATCCAAGGTCTTATTAACCTCATTAATCTGATTTTGCAGCATTAAAAACGACTGATCCCCTTTTTGGCTTTTGGCAATCTCGCTGATTTTTTTGTTAAAAAGATAAGCCATCACCAAAAAACCGGCAGCGACTAAGGCTAAAATTGATATTAGAAGGTAAGTAATCATAATATTAATTTAGCATAATTTTCAACTTAAATCAATTGACACTCGGGGTGTTTATGTGGTATTTATATAGATATATTTCTAATTTTTTTGCAAAAAAATATTAGGGTTAAATTGAAAAATTTTCTCATCAAAGCACTGGCGATTACTTTAAAAGGCTTGGCTTACCTTAAAGACAAACTCCCCTTTTTGGCTAGGCTGCTAAGCAAGCCCTTGGAAAAAATCGGCCGGCTTTTTTTGTTTTTTTTAATTCTGCCAATTTACAAAATTTATCTGACGAGCAAAAAACTAGCCAATAAATTCTATGCTCCGCATAAAATCAGAAACCGGATTTTGCATCCTTTTTCCCGCCGCTATCTCACCCACCTCATCATCATCGTCATTTCAATTTTTACTATCGCTTCCAATTTGAATGCTTATGAAACCAGGTTGGATGAGCTCAATCAAACCAGCGTTATTGCCAGTTTAAACACCGAGGAAGACTTGGGGGCGATTGTCGAGGAAGGGCCGATCAGCATTAGCAACAAAGTTACCCACTACCTGGGTCAAACCAGCGTTGCCGTCAAACAACAGCTGGGCGAAGGCGATTTTACCCAGGAAACGATTACGCCGACTGTTTCCGGCGGCAGTGCCATTGTCCGGCCGATTCTTTCGCCGGCCGAAGAAAATTTGCGCCAGCGGGATAAAATCGTCTATTACACAATTCAAATCGGCGATACGATTTCTGATGTTGCGGAAAAATTCGGCATTTCCGTCAGTACTATTTTATGGGAAAATAACCTGACCGCTTACAGCCTGATCCGGCCCGGGGACAAACTGACAATTCTGCCGACTTCCGGCATCAAATACAAAGTTGTCAAGGGAGACACGATTGCCAAAATTGCCAAAAAATACGATGTTGAACCGGGAAAAATTGTTGAATTTAATAAATTAGCTTCGGAACAGGATATTGCCGTCGGCGAAGAACTTCTAATCCCCGGCGCCAAAAAGATTTCTACCGCGCCAACCTATACTGTCCGCAGTCTGGCTCAAACCGCCCCGGCCGCCAGAGTTGCTTCTTCGGGAAAAATGAACTGGCCAAACAGCTGCCGGCGAGTCACTCAGTACTTTACCTGGCGGCATTCCGGCGTTGATATTGCCTGCCCCTTCGGCTCAACAATTTATGCCGCGGCGGCCGGCGTAGTGATCAAAGCTCAGGGCGGCTGGAATGGCGGCTATGGTAATTACATTATTATTAACCACGGCGGCACTCAAACTTTATACGGCCATCTCAGTCGAATTTTTGTTGAAGTCGGCCAAGTCGTCAATCAAGGCACCGCCATTGGCGCCGAAGGCTCAAGTGGCCGATCTACCGGGCCGCACCTGCATTTTGAGGTCAGATCCGGCGGTGTTAGGCGCAATCCGTTTAGTTATGTCCGATAAAAAGCACTGATTTTAGTTTTAATTCAATCCACAAAACCGGCCGCCGGGAGGCGGCCGGTTTTATAATTAAGCGAGCGGCCTAGACTTTTTGGCCTTTCTTGAGCGTGGACAAAAGAACGTGGTAGAGCGGCTGTTTTTTCTTTTCCTCTTCGCTCCAATTTTTGTTCTTGAAAACCACGACTCGCTGGTCATTAATAATGCCAGTCAGAACCGGACCGCGTTCGCTTTTAGGCTGATTGGCCCAAAGCGCGCCAAGTTTGGTTGAACTTTGCTGTTCCATATATTTAAATTAAGAATAAGCGATGTTATTAATTCGCCGGCTCGGCAAAACGCCTCACCCCGAAAAAAGGTTGGTCAAAAGCGACCCTAAAGTCACCGTATTTTGCTAATTTGACAACAAAAAACGCCCAAAAAAAGGCGCTATGTTGATCCCGTTGTTCGCTAACGACCGGGAATTTTGATTAGTTTTTTTACTTCTTTTTCCAGCTTAGCAAAACAGGATAAAGCTGTCAAATCGCGATTAAGGATGAACGCAAATCTAAAAAGTTACTTCGCCAATGCTTCATTGCGAGGATCCCAACCAAAAAAATGAACATCAGAAGACAAAGCAATCCCTAAAACTACGAGGGTGTTATTTATTTTTTTGCCGATCCAAAACTTCTCTGATCTTAGCCACCACGCTGTTGATCGCAATATTGGATTTAACCAAATAATCCTCGGCACCAAGCTCTTTGCCTTTTTTAATGTCGTCTTCCTGGCCTAAATTAGAAAGAATAATTACTGGAATGCTTTTGGTCTCGCTATTTTGTTTTAATTCAGCCAAAGCTTCGAAGCCGTCAATTTTTGGCATCACTAAATCTAATAAAATTATATCGGGTTTTTCCGATTTGGCTTTAGCAATCGCTTCTTCACCATTTGCCACTAAAATCGGCTCAAAGCCTTCTTTTTTCAATTTAACTTCATAGGCTTTGCTTAAGAACCGGTCGTCTTCGGCCACTAAAACTTTGATCATATATTATTTGATTAAATTATTATTCCGCTAAAACTTTATTAATTTTTTCGGCCACTTCCTCCAAAGAATAATTGGTTTTGATTAAATAATCATGGCTGCCTGACCGCAGAGCTTCGCTGAGCTTTTCATCGCTGGATAAATTAGAAAGAATAATCACCGGCACGTCAGAAGTTTTTCGCAATTCTTTGAGCATCGTCAAACCATCCATTACTGGCATGATAATATCAAGCAAAATCAAATCGGGATTCTCCGACCTTGCCTGCCTTAGACCTTCTTCTCCATTAGCGGCCGTCACAACTTCAAAACCGAGCTTAACTAATTTTGTTTCAATTGCCTTCACCAGCGTCGGCTCATCTTCGACAACGAGAATTTTTTTGGCTTTTTTCATATTGTTAGCCATTAAAAAAATTAATATTTATTCACCTTTTTTTAAAAATTCTGCAATATCACCGATAATTTGTTCCAAGCGATAGTCAGCTTTAGTGTAATATTTACTAGCTCCTAGCTGCAAATAGCTTTTAACCTTATCGGGGCTGGCAGTATTAGAAACCACAAAGATTGGAATATTTTTCCAGGCCGAACCGTCCATTTTCATTTTAGCCACCAAATCTAAACCATTTTCTCTACCTAACAAATAATGATCCAACCAAATCACATCAATTTTCACCTGATCTTCAAGGTAATTTATGGCCTGTTCAACCGACCGGGCCGTTACGGCTTCAAAACCCATCTTTTCTAATTTAATCTTAATTGCTTCCTGCAGCGGCAATTCGTCTTCAACTATTAAAATAGTGTATTTTTTTGTCATAAATTATGATACTTATTCATTAGTTACCTAACCTAAAGACTTAGTCCCCTCTTTTTTCTGCATCCCGCTTAAAGGTAAGGTAACATAAAAAGTCGTGCCTTTACCTTCTTGCGACTCAAACCAAATTTTACCACCGGAATGATCAATAATCATTTTAACAATGTAAAGTCCGAGACCGGTTCCTTCGGTTTCCTTTTCTCTAACATTATCAGCCCTAAATAGTTTTGTAAATATCTTGTCCTGCTGAGCTTTTGGTATGCCATAACCGGTATCAGCGACTTTAAAGGTAAAATTATTTTTATCCTTAGAGATGACAAACCCCAACTGGCCTTTTTCCGGCGTATATTTAACCGCATTGGATAATAAATTTTGAAAAACAATAGTTAACAATTTTTTATCAACTGACAATTTGGGTAAACCCTTAGCAAAATCCTTAACTAATTTTAATTTCTTTTGTTCTATCGATGGGATTAATTCTTTGATGATACTGTCGGCTAATTCCGTAACATCGGCTAATTCCGGCTCAATCATAAAAGTGCCCAGTTCCAGGCGCGAAACATTAAGCAAGGCATTGACTAAATCAACCATCCGCTTATTACTGGCATAAACCTGATCCAAATATTGCTTTTGTTCAGGCAAAAGTTTGCCCGCATCGCCGGCTAAAAGCATTTCCGTGTACCAATTAATCGCCGAAAGTGGCGTCCGCAATTGATGGCTGGCTAAAGAAACAAATTCAGTTTTTACCTTATCAATTTCTTTTTCTTTGGTAATGTCCAAAGCAATGCTGGAAGCACCAATAATTTTACCGCTCGCATCAGTAATCGGCGAAATAGAGACTGAAACATCAACCGAGCTGCCATCTTTCTTTAATCTAGTGGTTTGAAGATGCCCGACATTTTCTCCTTTAACTATTTTTTTCAAGATATTATTGAATTCATTTTGACGGTCTGGCGGCAGAATTATTTTTATCGATTTACCGATCACTTCTTGAGAAGTGTAACCATACAGTTTTTGCGCTCCCAAATTCCAACTGGTAATAATACCATTTAAATCTTTGCCAATAATCGGCTCATCAGCATCCCGAACAATTACCGCCAGTTTGCTGGCATTAATTTTTTCCTCTTCAACATCTTCTAAAATATTTAAAACTGCTTTTTGCTGATTTTCCAAATCTTTTTGCTTTTTACTAATTTCTTGGGTTTGATTTTGGACCTTAATCTCTATTTCTCGTCTTGATTCTTGAACCGCGAAATTCATCTTATCAAAAGCCCGCGACAGATCGCCGATTTCATCACTACTACTCATAGCAACTTTATAACCCAAATTTCCATTTTCAATATTTTTAATCCCAGCTTGTAATTTATTTAATGGTTTAGTTATTCTTCTGGCAACATAATGACTAGCTAAAATTAAAATAATAATGGAAATAACAAAAATAATAACGAATACAGACAATATCTTATTATTAATAGTAAAAATTTCACTTGCATCAACTTTAGTAATCAGGCACCAATTAGTCTCCGGAATATAAAAATGAGTGCCGATTATATCAATATTACGATAATCCTTAGCTTCGACAAATGGCGAGTGGTCTGGATGATTCTTTAAACCAGGATAACCGCTTTTTTTAACCTGGTTAATTTCATTTTCATCAAAACATTCGGCAGCGTTTTTAGTTTCAACTTTCTTAGTCAAGATAACGGATTCACCCAAAAATCTTGACGGCGTTAAAAAATATTTATCCCGATTAATTAAAAAATTCTCTTCAGATTCCCCTAGCCCATTTTCACCACCAACAATTGAATAAAATTTATCAGCATCATATCTGGCAACAGAGATACCAATCGTCTCACCACTAACATCATCTTTAATCGGCGCGGCAATAACAAAAACTGCCTTATTAGTACCCTCCGAAAAATGAATATCTTTAATATAAACATTTTCTTGACCTTCTAAAAAATAAGGATCAGTTGATTTATCCTTACCTTCTTCAGCCAAATCAGTCGAAGCGATAATCTTGCCCTTTTGGTCTAAAATAAATAATTTACTCAAATTTTTTTCCGCTCCTAATGTCCGCTGTAATCTTTTTTCAACTCTTTCCCTTAACAGGGCGTATTGATCGCTGGTAGCCGGTTCTTTCAATAAATCTCGATAAACCGTCGAGGCCGCCATAATTTTGGCCATCGCTGTTTGATCTTGTAAAAATGTCCTAATGTTTTCCGCCCGGGCTTTGGCACTAGAATAAAGGTAAGAGTAGATTTGCTCTTTTATCAATTGGGAAGAATAAATATAAACAGAAACCCCAATAATTAAAAAAATAATTAAAAAAACTACTAAAAAATTAAGATTAATTCTATCTCGAATTTTCATTTTTTTCTTTTAATCTTTGAATTTCTTTTTTAAACTCAATCATCTTCAATTCCCGGCCAACCATTAATTGATTTAATTTCTCCAGTTCAGCAGTGCGGCTGGCGACTTTTTGTTCAATATTGGTTTTAGATTCTTTTAAATTGTCAGACATCTGATTAAATGAGTTGGCCAAATCACCAATTTCATCTTTGAGTTCAAGATCAAGTCGCTCCCCTAATTTACCTTGGGCAATTGCCCTGGTTGCTTGGTTAATTCTGACAATCGGTTTAACAATAAAAAATCTAATCAAATAATAAGCAAGAATCAAAAAGCCAATAAAAATAACTAACAATAAAATTATCACTAAATAATATAAAGCCATTGTTTTTTCAATATCATTAGTATATTGATCAAAAGCCGTGTTAGAAATTGAAAGGGTATCATCATAATTTTTACCTCGGTTTTTAGCGTATTCTTCTAAACCGGCCTGATAAATCTCTTTTTGCTGCCAGTAATCATCGCTTTCCAAAATTATCACCGCCTCTTCTTTTTGACCCGCGGCAACTTTAGCCATTGAATCTTCCTCCATTTTAACTAAGGCTAAGTTAGCCTGATCAATACTTTGGAAAATTGTCCGGTCAGTATCATCGCCATTAGTAATTGCCGCTTTTATTTTTTCATCAAGTTTAGGCGCGGCCTCTTGATAACGTTTTTGCCATTTTTCGTCGCCGGTAAAAGCATAGTTGCGGGCTGATTGCGTTAAGACCTCATCATAGTAGCGGATAAATTGGGCAGCACTATCTAAGGAAGAGAACTTATAAATATCCTGAATTGATGTTTTAATTGCAATAAATTCTGAATTTAAAACGTTAAAACTATAATATGAAAAAGAAATAAACAAACCAAAGGGTATTAAACTAATCCCCAGTAGTATTAGTAATTTTGTATTAACCTTTAAATTTTTAAACATAATTATTCAACTAAATTATGCAAATTTTTAACAATTTGCATATGACGCAACTCATCGTCTCGGATACCCCTTATGATCTCAACTTCTTTTTTATCCTTAAGGGTTTTCAAATAATCATCATATAAATCTTTGGCCTGTTTTTCCCAAAGATATAAATCATCAAACATTTTAATTAAAATTTCTCTATCGTTTTTCATTTTCATAACGAATTAATTCTTTAAATAGATTCTCGTGCCGGGCACTATCCAGAATAAGAATCCGGAGTAATTTTTTAATCTTAGCCTTCTGCAAAATTACTAAATTAAAATTATCAATTTCTGACAAATAATGACCTCCCAAACTAGTAACAAAATTGTCTTCTAAATCTACAGCCTCTTGAAATTTATTCGCCCATAATTTTTTAACTTTTGGCATGGCAATATTGGCCTCAAACTTTTTAATTTTTTCTTTTAATTCTACCATCTTTAATTCCCGACCAACCATTAATTTATTAAGTTTTTCTAATTCATCAATTTTTTCTTTTAAAGCCTGTTCGGCTTTTTTTTGCTCAGTAATATCTCTAACCGTTGCCTGCAAAAATAATTCCGAACCAATTTTTACTTTAGTTAACAAAACGGTTGCTGGAAATTCCTGATTATTTATTTTTTTATGAACCCACTCAAAAAAATTTGACCCTTCTTTAATGGCTTTTTCAATCATTATTTTTGATTTATCGCTTGACAAACTACCATCAGGCTGGTTTTTCGGTGACACATTCCATGGTCCTAGATTAGTAAATTCAGTTTCATTTTTCGCGCCAAAAAGTTTAATTGCGGCTTGGTTACCAGAAATAAACTCCCAAGTTGGTGGCTTTAAAATCATAATCGCATCCCGGGAAGTATTAAATAAAATTTTATATTTATCTTCTGCACTTTTTACTATTTTTTCTGATTTATTTAATCTATCTTGATTTTTCTTATCGACTGTCACGTCATGAACAACAACCACGATGGCCAAATTACGGCCATCTTTTTTTATTAATGAATTACTAACCTCAATCACCCTTGGCTCACCGGACTTTGTCCTCGCTTCAAGGGTATAGCGATCACCGGGGATACCTTTTTGAGCATCCACAAAAGAAGATGCAATCTTTTTTAAACCTTTGAAAGTAAAAATATTAGCCAGCTTCATCGCATTTTTGCCGACTAAATCGGTTTTAACGTAACCGCCCATATCTACCAAAGCTTGGTTTACACTTAAAATTTTGCCGGTCAAGCTAATCAACAAAAAACCGTCATTAAGATTGTCAATCACTAAATCCAATAAATAGCTGATTTGATCTAACTCATTTTTATTTTTTTCAACTGGCATTATATTTATTTTATTTTCTCCACTATTTTCATCATTTCCCCGGCATGTTTTTGAACTATAATTGGATCGCGAAAATTTTTAGCAAAATTCTGCAATTTGTCCATCACCTTAAGAATTGATTGTTTAGTCGGGATTATCAGTTCCTAAATTATTAAAAAATAAAAACAACCATTGAGTAGTTGTTTAAGCCAAAAATTGATGTTTTTTTGCCTCCATACTAATTTATATTATAACATGTTTTACCCAATTGCCACAAACTAACCTTAAAACCGAGACAAAAAAGCCTCGGCCTTATTACCCTTGCTATACAATACATGGATACTAGCCAAACATAATCCAAGCCGGCTTGAAAATCAATAAAACCCCCAAAATCAAAATAATAACCCCGCCGGCAAAATTCGCCCAGCGGGCAAATTTAGTACTGAAAGCAAACGCTTGCATGGTCAGCATCGCCACTAAAAAAACAATTAAACTCGGCAGGATATAAATAAAAACATAAAGTAATAAATATAGATAATACTGCCAACTGCTTAATTTGGCCATCGCTAAAACTTGGCTATAAATTGCCGGCAGACCGGCGGAACAAACCAGCTCAATCAAATTAACGGCAAAAGCAATTCCCGTTAAGCCGACTAAAGCCAACCAGAAAATTTTTTGCTCGGTGATTTTGCGCAACTGGTTCATGATTTTTCTTTTCTTTTCATCGTCAGCCACGTGACAACCGCCGTCCCGGTAGCGCCACCACTCGCGCAAATAAAATATGCCGCTAACCGCCGCAAAAATACCGATGCCAGTTCGGATATAATAAATGAAGCCTAAAAATAAAAACAAGTTAAGCCAAGCAGCTAGAAACAAAAAATAAGAAGCGGCCGAGGTAAAAAGAAAAACTAATCCCAAAAGCCACATCCTTTTCCGGTTTTCCATGCCAAAAAGCAAGCTGATTAAAAATAACAGCACCCACATGGCACAGGGATTAAAACTGTCAAGGGCGGCAATCGTAACAGTTAAAAGCGGCAAAGACCAAGAACGAAAATTAACCTGTCCAAAAAAAGGCAGATTAATAATTTCAGCTGTGGTAGTAGCCGGACAAGCTGTCGTCGGAGTGGCATTGCCGCTAGCGGCGATTTGAGCCACCGTATCCGGACAGCCCGTCAAAGATTGCTGCTCGACGATTTGTCTGATTTGCCCGCCGGTTGTTTCATCGTTTAGATAACCACTCACTGTTTCTTGGCCGATAATCGTCAAGGGTACGCCAGAAATTGCCAGATTGAGCTTTTTGCCGACTTCGCCCATCAATTTGGCATTATCGGTATTGTACCAGACCTCAAGCCTTGTTACTTTCAGATTGGAAAATTCTTTTTCTAATTTGTCCAAAAATAATTCTTCTTTGGCGCAGTGCGGACAGCCTTCGCCGTAAAAAAGCGTCAGATAAACTGACGGCTGGGTCTGGGCTAAGGCAAAAAAAGGCAGCAATGCCACAACCGCCATAATAAAAGTTAAAAATAGAAGTGATGTTTTTTTCATACGCATATATTATTGTCATTCTGAGGTCGCCTCTCAACTTACTCAGTTCTCTTGAGGGGACCGAAGAATCTCTGTTAATGGGATTCTTCGCGCTTAGATTTTATTTGGAGCTCAGAATGACAAGAGAACTACTTGTCCTTATTCTCTTCTAAAAATTTAATTAAATCTTTTCGGTCAATTTCTCCCTGCTTTCGGGCAAATTCATCGCCGGCCTCGTCTAAAAAAATAAAAACCGGAATGTCTTTGCCGATACCGTACCGGCCGACTGCTTCCTTATTATTATCATAGTCTAATTGCTCGGTAACCAGCCAGGGCAGCTCCGCTTCAATTTTTTTCCACCGCGACTGCATAATAATGCAAGCCGGACACCAAACGGCGCTGAAAAATATAACTTTCATCTTTAAAAATAAAAATTTAAAAATAAGACGGACACTCACTCCGCAATGAAAACTGAATTTAATCTTAACCCAAAATTTATTTTTTGTCCAGGCCAACTAAATTTTTCTACAAATAGAAAGTGGGCTAAATTTTCTTTCGTTTCAAAAGCAAAGAATTGGCCACCACCGAAACGCTTGACAACGCCATGGCTAAACCGGCGAATTCCGCCCGCAAAAAACCAAAAGCGGCAATGGGAATGCCAATACTGTTATAAAATAAGGCCCAAAACAAATTTTGTTTTATTTTTTTCAGGGTTTGCCGGCTGAGTTTCAGGGCGGAAACCACATCGCGCAAGTCATTTTTAACTAAAATTATGCCGCCGGTTTCAATCGCGACGTCAGCGCCGCCGCCCATGGCGATACCTAAATCAGCCTGAGCTAATGCCGGGGCATCATTAATCCCGTCGCCTACCATGGCCACTTTTAAACCCTGGCTTTGCAACTTTTTAATTTCAGCCGCTTTAACTTCCGGCAAGACTTCGGCTAAAACTTCATCAATCCCCGCCTGACTGGCAATTGCCGAAGCGGTTCTTTGATTGTCGCCGGAAATCATCAAGGTTTTAATCTTCATTTTTTTAAGGTCTGAAATCGCCTGTTTTGAGCTTTCTTTTAAAGTATCGGCCACGGCAATCAAACCAACTAGATTAGAATCAACTCCAATAAGCATTGCAGTTTTACCTTCGTTTTCTAATTCTGATTTCTGCCTTCTGATTTCTGGATTAATTTCAATGCCTAACTGGCTAATTAATTTTTCTGTTCCCGCGATAATCTCTTGATTGTTTACTGTTCCCTTCACTCCCCCGCCAATAATCGCTTCAAAATTACTGGCCGCCAAAAATTCTAAATTTTCCGCTTTGGCTTTTTTAACAATTGCTTCGGCCAGCGGATGCTCCGACTGATTTTCCAACGACGCTGCCAGAAGTAAAATTTTGTCTCTTGTTTCTTGTCTCTTGTTTCTTGTCTCTATAATATCGGTAACTTCCGGCCGGCCTTTCGTCAGCGTGCCGGTTTTATCAAAAACAATCGCTTGAATTTTATTGGCCGCTTCCAAGGCTTCGCCGCCTTTGATCAAAATTCCATTTTCCGCTCCCTTGCCGGTACCGACAATAATTGCCGTCGGCGTCGCTAAACCCAAAGCACAAGGGCAGGCAATCACCAATACGGCAGTAAAAACCATTAAAGCAAAAACAAAAGTGGCGTTGAGTAAAAAATACCAAACCACAAAAGTAATCAAAGCAATGATGACAACCGCTGGGACAAAATAACTCGAGACGGTATCGGCAAATTTTTGAATCGGCGCTTTCGCGGACTGAGCAGCCTCAACGAACTGTATAATTTGGGCCAAAACCGTATCTTTGCCGACTTTAGTCGCTTTAAATTTAAAACTGCCGGTTTTATTAATTGTCGCCCCGATGACTTTATCGCCAGCCTGCTTTTCAACCGGAATGCTTTCACCCGAAATCATCGACTCGTCAACGCTGGAATAGCCTTCAATAACTTGGCCGTCAACGGGGATTTTTTCGCCCGGCCGCACTGCCACGATATCACCAACTTTTACTTCTTGTATTGCAATGTCAATTTCCTTTCCATCTTTAATAATTCTTGCCGTTTTAGCCTGTAAACCTAAAAGTTTTTTAATGGCTTCGCCGGCTTTGCCTTTAGCCTTGGCTTCCAGCCATTTGCCTAAAATCACAAAAGTAATCAATAAAGCCGCGGTTTCATAAAAAACTTCGCCGGCAATCAGGTAAGTCGTGGCTAAACTGTATAAATAAGCCGCGCTGGTGCCTAAGGCAACCAAAGTATCCATGTTGGCGCTTTTGTTTTTGGCGGCATAATAGCTGCCGCGATAAAACCGAAAGCCAATATAAAACTGAATAATACCGGCCAGAATTGATTGCACCACTCGGCTGACAAAAGACATATCTTTTACAACCATGCTTAAAACCACGATCGGTAAAGACAAAAATAAGCTGATGAAAAATAAATTTCTTTCTTTTTTTATTTCACCTTCTTGAAGTTTGTGGTGCTGGTGAAAATCGTGCTCGGTTGAGGCCGGCATCGCCTGATAACCGCTGTTTTTAACGGCCTGGATGATTTTTTCTTCCTCGCCGCCTTCAACAATGGCTTTCTGCGTCGCATAATTAACATTAACGCTTTTGACTTTCGGCAGCTTCTTCAAATTATTTTCAATCGTTAAAGCGCAGGAGGCGCAGTGCATCCCGGAAATATGATATTGTTTTTTTTCTTGATTTATACTAGCCATAATTTTTTACTCAACAATAAATTTTCCCCAAACCATCTGCATGCCGCAAGAAAATGGAATTTCGCCAGCCTGAGTCGGGGTAAATTCAATAATATTTTCTCCCATTTGCAGCCGCCGAGAAATATTATAACCGCCTTGCAAAATAATGCTGCTGGTGCAGCCCGAAAGCTGTTTAACGTTAATCACCCAGCGAACCGGAATCCCTTTTTTAACATACAAAACATTTGGCTGGTAGCCGGCATAAGTCAAATCCATTTTTACCAACTGAGAGTTGCCATTATTACTAATATTAATATTGCTGTTGACCTGATTTTGGTTAATTGTCGCTCCTTGGTCGAAACTAACCCCTAGGCCAAAATTAGTTAAACCGCGGTTAATCATCACTAAAGCCAAAACTCCGACAACCACCGCGGAAATTTTCATTATTTTTTTCATATAATTTTTTGATAAATAAGAAATAAAAGCGCCAAAGCCAAACATCAAAGGAATTGTCCCTAAGGCATAAGCCGCCAGGCTTAAAGCGCCGCGGGTAACACTGCCGGTGCCTAAGGCATAAAGTTGCATGGCTTGGAGCGGCCCGCAAGGCATCAGACCAGTCATCAGACCGATGACGAGCGGCGTTTTAGAATTTTTACTTTGTTTAAAAATTAATTTAGCAATAAACTGGGGAGTCCTGGGAATCAACTTTTCTAAAAATTTAAAATCAGTAAACAGGGAAACGGCCATTAAACTCATAAACGCACCGGCGAAAAGCATCAAGCCGCCGGAGAAATAAGGGTTGATGGCAAAAAATGAACCAACCCCGCCTAAAATTCCGCCAACAATAGTATAGGAAACCAACCGGCCTAAATTATATTGAAGATGGGGTAAAGAGAAATGCCATTTTTTTTGACTTGATACCGCTGAAGCAGCAGAATAAGTTACTACTAATCCCCCGCACATGCCAACACAATGAAAACTGGCTAAAAAACCGATAAAAAACAATAAGCCGTAGCCAAGATTAGATTCGTTGAGCTTAGCTAAAATTGATAACGCGCCGGTATTTTTAACATAAAAATAACTAAAAACTAAACCAATAACTACCAATGGGACTAGCAAACCCACTAAAAAATTATTAACGCCGGGATTACCCATCTCTGATTTCTGATTTCCGATCTCTGATCTCTGGCTCAAATCAGCCACCTGATAATCAAAACTTTCAATTTTGTTTTTTATTTCTTTAAAAGAGATTTGATTTTCGTCAAACTCAAACGAACAATCGCCAGTCCGATAATCAACTTCCGCGGTTTTAACGCCGGACATTTCACCAACTTCACTTTCAAGCAATGTCTTGCAGCTTTTGCAGTGCAGGCCATTAATTTTAAACTTTATTTTTTGCATACTTTTACTAACCTTTCCCTTCGAGAGAGGGGCTAGGGATTACTTGTTGCTCATTTTTTCTAAACGCAAAATTTCTTCAATCATTTCTTTTTTTCTGGCCTCGTTACTTCCCTTCATGGCGTTGGCAAAACAGGTTTTTAGATGACCTTCCAAAAGCATATTATTGGCCGACTTCAAAAGGCCGATCACCGCTAAATTTTGCTGCATAATATCAACACAATATTCTTTGGCTTCGGTCATTTTTATGACTTTGACTAAATGACTTTGAGCTTTTTTTAGATTAATTAAGGTTTTTTCGCTTTCCATAGATTTAGCAATAAATTAAGGTTTATCTTTACCTACACCATAGGTATAGGTATTATATTAGTTAAAAAAAATTATGTCAATCCCCCCCCCTACTCTACTCCCCAAAGTTTTATCAAATACATAAAAATTAACCCAAACAAAAAAACCAAAAAAGAAAAAAATGACTTGAGCAAATTTTCTTCTTTATGCAGCTCCGGAATCAGATCGGAAGCCGCAATATAAATAAAACCGCCAGCGGCAAAAGCTAATAAAAACTGATTAACCCCATCAATTTGATCCAATAAAAAATAACCGATGAGAACTCCGGCTAAAGCTGTCAAAGCCGTGAAAAAATTATAAAGTAAAGCTCGAGTTTTACTGAAGCCAGAATAAAGTAAAACCCCGAAGTCCCCGATCTCTTGCGGAATTTCGTGAAATGCCAAAGAAATCGTCACCGGGACTCCCAGGGCCGGACTAACACTGAAAGCCGAAACTATCACTAACCCATCGATAATATTATGGAATCCGTCGCCGATTAAATTCATCTGGCCAATAAACTTATGCGTACCGCAGCCCAGCTCGTGGCAATGATGCCAGCGCAAAATTCTTTCCAAGATAAAAAACAGGCAAAACCCGACCAAAAGATAAACTGATGATAACAAATAATAATCTTGGCCGGCCAGAGTTTCCGGTAAAAGATGGAAGAAAGCACCGCCCATCAAGGTGCCGGCTGAAAAACTGACTAGCCAAATCAAAACCTTGTTCAATAACTTTTCTGAAAAAGTTAAACTGAAAACTCCCACCAAAGAAATGGCGGAGATTACCAAGGCACTGATTAAAGAATAAATAAGGGCTGACATAAAACCATTGTAGCCTAAAATCAGATAATATAAAAGGGTAAAAATCGGATTTGCCGGTAAATCACGGCTAAGCCGTTTTAAAATTGATTTTACGGCTAAAATTATTTATAATAAATTAGCCAAAGGTCGGCAAAAAATAGCCTAAAAAATAACCTCAAAAAAATATGAAAAAAACCAAAGGCTTATTAATCACCCTGGCTTCAATAGCCGGAGTAGTCGCTTGCTCAACTATTTTATGGGCTGCTACTTCCACGATGTCAGTCCAGGTCAACCGACCAGGCAATGCCAAGCTGGAAGGCACGATTGCTTCAATTTCTGGCACCACCATCGTCGTTAATAGCTGGGGCGGACAATGGAACATTGATACTTCGACGGCAAAATTGCAAAGACGGTTCGGTGGCGCTTCAAGTCTGAGTGAATTCGCGGTTGGCGACCAAATTACTATCAACGGTACCGCTTCAACTTCAACGAATTGGACGATTATCGCCAAACAAGTCCGCGATGAAACTATTCAGCAACGCAATGTCAACCCGACCGGTACGATTTCCAATTTGAATGTAACCGGCAAAACTTTTACCCTGACCACGAGCGGCAAAAATTCAAAAACCTACAATGTAACCACTACCGACACGACAAAATTCATCAATACCACCAGTACGATTACCATTAATGACTTACAAAATACTCAGACGGTTCGAGTTAACGGCGTGATCAATAGAAATGATCTGAATATTATTGCTGCTAAAGTTACCGTAACGCGAATGCCAAAAAAAGTTGAATAATCACTAGCAAAATAAAGCTATAAAAGAGCAGAGCAATCTGCTCTTTTATTTTTAGCAAAAGAAAAAT
This sequence comes from Candidatus Buchananbacteria bacterium, assembly GCA_041664165.1. Classification (GTDB taxonomy): domain Bacteria; phylum Patescibacteriota; class Patescibacteriia; order Buchananbacterales; family UBA6539; genus JBAYLH01. The sequence continues at coordinate 78,541 of JBAYLH010000003.1, forward strand.
CCGTTGATGTTGCCACTGGGTCATTAGGGAAAAAACTTTATTATTTCATTTTACTTAACTTCCTTTTTTTCTTAAGTTTTAGCTTTGCCAAAAGCTCAGTTTTAGTTCCCCCTCTCCCCTTTCTGGGAGAGGGAGTTTTGACAATACTTCAGCGGGGTGAGGGGTCACTCCACTTTAGGCCGATATTGAAGCGCTTCAGCTACCCCACACCGAAGCTCGCGATAAATTTAAATTTTAATTCTAGCTTATTTAACGCGAACACCGCCTGCGGCTGGTTTAGTCAAATTAAAAATTCAAACTATTAGCTTGGTGCGGGGTAGGCGTGTTTTATTCCACCTTCGGCCGATATTGAAGCGCCTCAGCTACATGTTCCAGTTTTATTTTTTCCTCACCGGCTAAATCGGCGATGGTGCGACCTAGTTTTAAAATTCGAAAATATGACCGAGCCGAAAGACCGAGCTGATTGACGGCTCGGCGCAAAAGGTCAGTAGTTTTTTCGTCAACCGGACAAAAATCATTGGTCTGCCGCGAGCTCATTTCGGAATTGGTAATAATACCCGGATCTTTTCCGGCGGCGGAAAAACGCCGGCTTTGGATTTTTCGGGCGGCCACGACCCGCTGCCGGATGTCAGCCGAGCTTTCATAGATTTTATCATCGACTAATTTGTCAAATTTAACTTTTGGCACTTCGACGTGCAAATCAATGCGGTCAAGCAATGGCCCGGAAATCTTTTTTTGGTAATTAATAATTTGGCCGGGCGCGCAAGTACAATTTTTATCCGGATCGTTTAAATAGCCGCAGGGACAGGGATTTTGCGCCGCGACCAAAATGAATTTCGCCGGAAACTGCAAAGTACCCGAGGCGCGGGAAACAGAAATTACGCCATCTTCCAGCGGCTGGCGCAGATTTTCCAGAACACTCCGGGGAAATTCCGGAAATTCATCCAAAAACAAAATGCCGCGGTGAGCCAAAGAAATTTCCCCCGGCTTTGGCCAGGCGCCGCCGCCGACAAGCGATACGCCGGAAGCGGTGTGATGAGGCGAACGAAACGGCCGGCTGATAATCAGCGGCTGATCAAAATGAAGTAAGCCGGCCACGCTGTAAATCCTGGTTGTTTCTAAAGATTCAGCCATAGTCATTTCCGGCAAAATCGTGGCCATGCTTTTGGCTAAAAGGGTTTTGCCCGCTCCCGGCGGACCGGACATTAAAACGTTATGCCCGCCGGCGGCGGCAATTTCCAAGGCCCGCTTAACGTGGTTTTGGCCTTTGACGAAAGCCATATCGTAACCGAACGATTCTAATTTATCACTGGCCAAAAAAGAATTGTCCGGCCGATACGGCTCAATTAATTCTTCACCGCTTAGATGGGCAATTAGCTGTGCCAAACTAGAACAGGCAAAAATTTCCAGCCCGGCGACTAAACCCGCTTCGGCGGCATTAGCGGCCGGTAAATAAATAGTTTTAATTCCTTTTTCTTTAATTTTCAGACAAATCGACAAAACGCCCGAGACCGGCCGCAAATTGCCGTCTAAAGATAATTCGCCGATAAACAGCTGACTGTCCCAAGCGGCCGGCAGCATCAGCTGCTTGGTAGTTAATAAGATGCTGACGGCGATTGGTAAATCATAAGCCGGACCTTCTTTTTTTAAATCGGCCGGCGCTAAGTTAATTGTAACTTTGCCGCGCGGCATGGAAAAACCGGAATTTTTAACCGCCGACCGGACTCTTTCTTTTGATTCATCAACGGCCTTATCGGGCAAACCGACAATAAAAAATTTAGGCAGCGACGAGGCCGTGTCAGCCTCGACTTCGACTAGTTCGCAATTAAGACCCAAAACGGCAGCGGATATTACTTTAGCGGACATAGAGTTATTATTTTAATCTTAAATTTAAAATTTTGTTAATAATAAAAACGCATTACTGCGCTATGTTGGCTAAATTGATTATCTAAAAAGAGTTTACCTCAAATTTTTTATTTTGTCTAGATCTAACTATTATCGGCTAGCCTTTTCTTTTTTTAAAATACCAACTGCTAAAATCAAAACGCCAAAAGTAATCATGACATCAGCTAAATTAAATACCGTAAAAACCGGCACATTGATGTAATCAACGACAAACCCGTAATACCAGCGGTCAATTAAATTAGAAATCGCGCCGGTGATAATCAAAGTTAGACCAAATATCTCCGCCGGCTTTTTTTGCTGGTAGGCTTTTAATAGAAGCCAGACTAAAATAAAAATTATTGAAATAATAAAAAACCGCAAAAAATTTTGATTTAGCAAAAGGCCAAAAGCAATTCCGGGATTTTTCGCCAATTGAAAATCAATCAAGCCGGAAATAAAATCACCGCCGAACTTTTCGGCGGGAAATCTGACGAATAAAAATTTGGCAATTCGATCGGCGATAAATAAAACCAAAACGGACAAGTTTAAAAACAAATATTTTTTAAACATCGGTTTCTATTCTCCCTTTAGTTTCTTTTTGCAGGCGACGCAGGAACTAGAAGTCGGCCGGACAACCAATCTTTTTTCTTCAATTGGCTGGCCGCAATATTTGCAAATTCCGTATTTGCCTTTGGCGATGCTTTCCAAAGACTGATTAACATCGCGCAAATTGTTTTCCAAAGTATGCTCCAAAGAAAGCCGATCGCTGTACTCGGCAACCTCGGCCGCATTTTCATCTTCCTTATCGCCAAACTGGGGAAACTCCGACTGATAATTATCTTTTATCTTAGCATCCTTGTGGGTAAAATCAGCCAGTTCTTTTTCCAATTTTTTCTTTTCCTCTTCAAGATTTTTTTTAATTGTTTCAAGAGTTTTTTTGTCCATACCCGGTAGTTTTCCCCCACCTATTTATTAGATGTGAAATTTTAATAATTATTTAATAATAACTTTCATACTCAGGAGAAAATCCATCAATCCAACTTTAGACGAGGAACTACTGCCGAGCACGCCTTCAATAGCTATATTATATCATTATTAAACTATGTCAACAACCCCAACTTTAATTTTAAATTTATAAGGCCTGATTTGCAGTAAACTAAAAGGCGCGGTTTTACCGCCCATACAATGTTATTGAATAGCGTCCGCGCCTTAGAAACCTTCGGCGGACGCCCGACTATCCAGTAGGCAGAAAACCAATTTATGATTTTCTCTCTGCCGGATAATCAGACAATGACCACCAAAAGCGGCTAAATGCTTTCACTGACTAAAGCGCTCCTCTACCCCTCTATGGTTAGGACTCTTTTATAGATCCTTCAACCGCGATTTTGTTTTTGTTTTAGTGGGAAATAGTCAGATTTATCTCCCAAAGATATATAAGAGTAGTAGAGAAGAAAAAAATTTCTCCAATAATTTTGGGGAAACTTTTCTGTAGATTTTCAAATCAGCGACTATATTACTAATATAGCACGCCTAAATAGTTATGTCAATGTTACCGGCTAAAAAAGAAAAAAAGTCCTTAATTTTGGCACTTTTTCCCCCTTTACAAAATTAAATAAATCTTGTTTATTTAAAAACTTTTTATTAACATTTTATCCACACCCCCTAAAAACGAAAGAAACAGCCGGAAGCTTTGCCAATCCGATTCTCGGAGAATAAGACCAGGTAAGGCGATAAGACGGGCTGCCAAGCTTGAGCGTTAAAAATGATCAAGTCATTAAACCAGAAGCCATTACTGCAGCGCGAAGTTAAGTCCTTTAAATTAATATCCTGATTAGCCATAAAACTTTTAAGCGCCTCCATCGAATTGGAAATAATTATTTTATCACTGAAGGCCGCGTAGCCAATTTCAAAATTTAAAGCCGGTTCCCGGAGATAATTAATTGCCGGCGCATCATTTAAATTTTCTTTTTGCCATTGCCAAACTTCCGGATCGGCCATTAGTTCAATTACTTTGCTGCCGTCCGGTAATTTATAAGAAGAAGATTTTGGCCGCTTTTGAGCCAGCATTATTTTTACTAAATTTTGCAGGCCGCTAATCTGCGAGTCAGCCGGCGGCGATAAAATTAAAATAAAATCTTGACCCAAAAAGCTATTTTTATTTTTTAAAATAACTAAGTCGGCTGGTTGGTTTAATAGCTCTTCGGCTAACTCATTGAAATTAAGATGATAAATATTTTTTACGCTTTCGCCAAGCTGTTTAAAATAAGCAACAACATTTGAATCGGCTTTCCCCCACTGCTGAAAAGCATCAAATAAATTAATGCCGGAAACAAACAGGCTGAAATCTTTCGGCAAATATTCAACCAGATATTTCTGCCGGCTCGCTTTCAAGCTGTAAAGAATTTCACTGGACATTTTGAACCGCCACAGATCATTTTCCGATTTTAAGGCCAGATAAATATCCTGATTAACGAAGCGGGTAAAAATTGTATTCAGCACTGTCGGCTCAGTCGCTAAATAAAATTTCAGATTAGCCGAATCCAAATAAAGATTAAGCAAACCAGGTTTCACTTTGGACTGATCAATTCGATTAAGCAAAGAAAATGTTTTTTTATCCTTTACCGCCTGAATTTTTGCTAAAGCTAATTTATCAGTCGCGATGGCTAAAACATTTTTGTCAATCACCAGATAGTCTTTCAATTTCGGCAAAACCGATTTAATCAAACTTTCATTTTTGAAATCAAATAAAAAAATATAATCTAACTTTTTAGCCGCTGATAAATCAGAATTGTAGTCGGCTAAGACAATCAGCGCCGCTTGATTGGAATTATTCAATAAATCATTTTTGAAATCCAGGCGGACAAAATTATCATTGCCCTGCAGAATCGACGCCAGACCGACAATTGGCAAATCACTAATTTGATTTTTCTGGCCAAAAAAAGAATTGCCAGCCTGAAGATACAGGATTGAATCAACCGGCGCCAGGCTAATTAATTTATCGGCGGTAAAAATCCGGGCTGGCCAAAAAATAAAAGCGGCTGAGCCGATAAGAAAAACCCCTCCGGCCAGAGTCCATAACTTTAGATTTTTCCGCCAAGAAATTTTATTTTTTTGGCTTTTGGAAAAATTTGGACTAGCGAAGGGGCTTTCCATCTCGATTATAATTAAATTCGATTAAGGCTTAAAATCGTTTTGGCCCTTTGCCAAACAATTTTTTCTTCGGCGAGTAACCACTGTCATTATTATATTTATCATTGCCGATCTCGGAATTAGGCAGCATCGCTTTCAGCGACAGATTAACTCTACCCTTTTCATCGATTTTAATCACTTTAACTGTTACCGTGTCGCCGATATTAACGACATCGCTGACTTGATTGACGCGGCGATTGGCCAATTCGGAGATATGAACCATGCCTTCCTGACCCGGCAAGATTTCAACCATCGCGCCGAAATCAAACAGCCGGGAAACTTTGCCGGTGAAAACTTCGCCGACTTCAACTTCGCGGACAATATTTTTAATCCACTCGGCCGCTTTGTTGCCGGCGGTTTCGTCGCTGGCGGTGATTAAGACTAAGCCGTCCGGTTCAATGTCAATTTGAACGCCGGTTTCTTCAATAATCTTATTAATAATTTTACCGCCGGGGCCGATAACTTCCCTGATTTTATCCGGATTAATTTTAAACGAAATAATCCGCGGGGCGTAAACCGAAAGTTCAGGCCGAGGTTCGGCGATAACTTTGCTCATTACGTCTAATATTTCCAGCCTGGCTTTTAAAGCCTGGCCTAAGGTTTGTTTAACGACTGACATCGGCAAACCGAGAGTTTTAGTATCCAATTGAATCGCGGTAATCCCCTCTTTGGTGCCGGCAATCTTGAAATCCATGCCGCCGGGGCCGTCTTCCAAATCCTGCAAATCGGTCAAGACTTTGAATTTGCCATTAGCCTCGTCCGACGCCACGCCCATGGCAATCCCCGCCACTGGCTTTTTAATCGGAATACCGGCATCCATTAAAGCTAAGCTGGCGCCGCAAACCGAAGCCTGAGAAGATGAACCGTTAGAACCTAAAACTTCGGACACGACCCGAATCGTATAAGGAAACGACTCTTTTGGCGGAATCATCCCGCGCAAGGCTTTTTCCGCCAACGCGCCATGGCCGATTTCTCGGCGACCCGGCGAACCCAGCCGGCCGGTTTCACCGACAGAATAAGGCGGAAAATTATAATGATGCATAAATCTTTTCCGGCCGCTTTCTTCCAAACCTTCCAAAAACTGCTCGTCGCCGGGAGCGCCCAAAGTAACAACGGATAAAACCTGGGTTTCCCCGCGGTTAAATAAGCCCGAACCGTGAGTCCGCGGCAAAATCCCGACACTGACTTCTAAAGGCCGAATTTCGGTCAGCTTCCGGCCGTCAACTCTCCTGTCATCTTCTAGAATCGCCCGAGTTACTTCTTTTTCGACGAATTCTTCGAAAAGCGGCAACGCTTTCTTGCGGCGGTCTTTGCCAACCTGCTCTTTTTCCAGATAAGCCATCAAGTCTTGCTTGGCTTTGGTCAAAGCCTCTTTGCGGGCCGATTTGCTGGTTAAATTTTTATCGAATAAAATTTTAGGAATATTAGCCTCCAACCAGCTTTGGGTTTTGGCGACTAATTCTTTATGCGCTTCCGGAGTTTCTTCTTCCGAATCAACCGGAGCGGTCGCTAAGACAACTTTTTCCTTGCCGATTTCTTTGACCACTTCTTTGATTAATTCAATTACTTTTTTGATCGGCTTCAGCGAAAAATCAATCGCGTCATAGACTACGTCTTCGGGAACTTCCAAACCTTCCGCCTCAATCATTAAAACCTTATCTTCCAAACCGGCGAGGACTAAGTCCAATTCGCTTTTCTCTTTGTCGGCAAAAGTCGGATTTAAAACCCATTCGCCGTTGATTCGGCCAACGCGTAAACCGCCTAGGGGTCCGTTCCAGGGAATATCTGAAATTGCCAAAGCCAAGGAAGCGGCAATGAGGCCGACAATATCGGAATCATTTTCGCCGTCAAAAGATAAAACCGTCAAGATCACCTGAACTTCATTTTTTATTTCTTTGGGGAAAAGCGGCCGGATGCAGCGGTCAACCAAACGGGAGGTTAGAATCGCTTCGTCGGACGGCCGGCCTTCGCGCTTGATCCAGCGGCTGCCTTTGATTTTTCCGGCGGCATAAAGTTTTTCTTCATAATCGACTGACAACGGGAAATAATCCAGATTTTCTTTAATCCCACCCATGGTGGCGGTTGCCAAAACAACCGTGTCGCCATAACGCACGGTGCAGGAGCCATTGGCCTGCATGGCTAACTGGCCGGTTTCGATAATAAGTTCTTTGCCGGCAAAATCAGCCTTAAAAGTTTTCTTCATAAGTTTTCCTTTTGGCTGATTTTTGAGATGACGTTACTAGTATCTACCTAAATGCGATAACAATTACTAATTTAGTATCGCACCTAAATAGCTACTAACAACGCACAAGCAAATCAGCCATTAATTAATTATTAATTATTTCCCTGCTAATTTTCTAATATCAGGGATAAATTTCATTTTTTTGTGGCTCGCAATCAAATAGCGTTTCGTATCCTGACCCAAATCAATAATATCATCAACCGCTTCAATTAATTTGGCGGAGGTGGTTTTGCCAAAAGCCAAGGCTTCAACCTGGCAGCCTTTGTTTTCCTTCAAATAAGTGACTAAAGGGACATAATCGCCGTCGCCGGAGACTAAAATGACGCTGTCGAGCTTATCGGCCATTTTAATCGCGTCAATGGCAATCCCGACATCCCAGTCGGCTTTTTTCGCCCCGCCGGCAAAAATCTGCAGATCCTTGGCCTTGACTTCAAAACCCTGGTTGCCCAAAGCGCCGAAAAAGCCTCTTTCTTCTTCCGACTCCGACCGGATGACATAAGCAATGGCTCGAATCAATTTTCGGCCCGCCACCGCGGCCTTTAAAACTTCCTGAAAATTGACTTTCGCACCATATAAATTTTTAGCCGAGTGGTACATGTTGGCCACGTCAACAAAAACGCCGACTCTTTGCTCTCGATGTTTTATCATATATTTTTATTTTAATCCGCCGAAAACCAAATCGGTTTTCAGCAAATAGAAATTATTCTTCAACCGGCGGCTCATCAGCGGCGATTTCCTCAATATCTTCGGCAATCTTCGGTTCCTCAACTTGAGGTTTCGTTACTTTGAGCTTTAAGTCTTTAATTAATTTTTCGTAGCCCTTTTCATCTTCCCGCCATAAATAATTTAAAAGTCGCCGTCTTTCGGCCACTTTTTTCAGCAATCCCCGGCGCGAGGAAAAATCTTTTTTGTGGGTTTTGAGATGAGTGGTTAATTCCTTGATCTCTTCGGTTAAAATCGCAATCTGGACTTGAGAAGAACCCGTGTCGTTATTGTGGGTCTTGTACTTGGCGATAATCTTCTCTTTTTTCTTTTTGTCTAACATGTTAGCTTGGCCTTTCTGAAGCGTTTTTCCAAGCTTTGTCTTAAAAATGGCAAAGCCGAGAAAACGTCTTAGTTAGTAAGTAAATCAAGTTATATAGTATCATATTTAAATCAGGTTGTCAACACCATTGGCAAGGGGTACTAGAAAGCAAATGGAACGGACTTGAATGATATTTCAATGAATTTATTGGGCGATTCAAATATTTCCGGGTGGGAAAAACGATGGAAAAATTCAGACAATAATTCATCAATCTTTTTC
>JBAYLH010000004.1:0-76691 GCA_041664165.1 Candidatus Buchananbacteria bacterium
AAAGGCCGCTGTCCTACCATTAGACGATCCCCGAGCTTTGCAGACAAATTCTGCCCGGTATGGTGTATAAATTCAGTAGATTACCGGATTTTACCTTAGTTGAAAAAGCAACAATTGTCAATGGTAATTCAGGTTTAAGCCCGAAGGTATTTTCTCATGGCGATGCTGCTGCTGATGATATTCAAAAAGATGACTGATAAAAGTTCCAAGCCGAAAATTTGCCAGAAATTACCGTTAAAATAATTAATAATGCTGAATTCTTCGGTCAGAAAGAAACTGTTTAAGTACGGCTGAATCAAGTTCAAAATCGGGTAAAGCAAAAGAATTGAAATAAAACAAGCGATCAGAGCGTAAAAAATCGCTTCGACTAAAAATGGCGCCCGGATAAACCAGTTGGTCGCGCCGACTAATTTCATCACGTTAATCTCCTGGCGATGGGTATAAATCGCCACCCGGATAGTGTTAAAGACGATTAACAAAGCGACAAGGATAAAAACGCCGGCCGTGATCAAGCCGATTTTACCGACGTTATCGGAAAAATTTTTAATTTTGGCGATGTACACCTGGTTATCGTCGAAATTTTTATCAGCGATCAAGTCTTTGTATTTGGAATTATCCAAAACTTCGACGATTGATTTATAATCGTCAAGATTTTTTGCTTTAATCTGCAGCGTGGCGCCGATCGGATTGTCTTTCAGCTCTTCTAGCGACTGAATAATCGTAATATCCTGCTGGTGCTTCTGGCGGAAGGCTTCTAAGGCGTCAGCCTGAGAGACATAATTAATTTCTTTAACTTGGGTTAACGAGGAAAGATAGGTTTTCACCTCCAAAACCTGCGATTCGGTCGTATCGGGTCGGAAATAAACGCTGACGTCCACTTTATTTTTAACTACTTCAGTCGCCATGTCGGTAATGGCCTTAACGACAATTAAAAAATTGACGGAAAAAACCGCCAAAATAATAATCGTAATCGTAGCGACTGAAAGCCAAATATTGCGCCAGAAACTTTGCCAGGCAAAAATTAAAATGCGATAAAATGAGGCGACAAGCATAAATTAAAGTAAATATTTACCAAATTTTTGATCAGAGATAATTACGCCGTTATCTAAAGTAACCACTCTTTTGTTGATTGAATTGATTATTTCCCGGTTATGGCTGACTAAAACGACCGTGGTGCCGAATTCATTAATTTTTAAAAGCAAATCAACGATTTCCTGGGTGTTAATCGAATCTAAATTGCCGGTCGGCTCGTCAGCCAACAAAATTTTTGGCCGATGAACCAGCGACCGGGCAATGACTACCCGCTGCTGTTCCCCGCCGGAAAGCTGAATCGGGTAACGGTCTTCTTTGCCCTGCAAACCGACGATTTTTAAAACTTGGGGCACGATTTCTTTAACTTTTTTAGCATCAACGCCGCAAACTTCTAAAGCAAAGGCGATATTTTCAAAAACCGTTTTTTTGGCCAAAAGCTTAAAATCCTGGAAAACAACGCCGATTTGGCGCCGCAACACCGGTATCTCGTTTAATCTGATGTCAGTGATGTCCCAGCCGCCGATAATTACCCGGCCTTTGGTCGGCGACTCTTCCGCCGTTAAAATCTTGACCAAGGTGGTTTTCCCGGTACCGCTGCGGCCGACAATTGAGACAAATTCCCGTGGTTTAATATGCAGGTCAATATTTTTCAGAGCCGTAATATCGGGAGAGTAAATTTTACTGATATTTTTGAAAATTATCATTTTGGAAAATTTAGACTTTTCTTATTTTTAAAATTCGTTTATAATGCTAATTATTGGAATGCGGGATTAGTTAAGCGGTTTAACATCACCTTCCCAAGGTGGAAAGACGGGTTCGACTCCCGTATCCCGCTTAGACGGTTTTGACTGGTAGCGATATCTAGATTAACCAATTATGCCAACGTAGCTCAGTCGGTAGAGCAGTCCCTTCGTAAGGGAAAGGTCGTCGGTTCGATTCCGACCGTTGGCTTTTTAGAATACCTGAATTAATTGCCAAATCGGCTTGGTTTTCCGCAAGTCATTGATGACGCTGTCCAAGTCTTTGCCCCGGATTAAAATTTGTTTGGCTCGGACTTGGGAAACTTCGCCATTTTCGTCGGTTAGCCTTTCTTCCACTTTAATTAAATGATAGCCGAATTGCGTTTTTATAATGTCGCTAATTTCACCGGGATTTAAAGCAAAAGCGGTTTTTTCAAATTCCGGCACCATCTGGCCGCGGCCGAAATAACCCAAATCGCCGCCTTGGCTCGCCGTCATGTCCTCGCTGTATTTTTGAGCTGCCTGTTCAAAAGTTTCCTTGCCGGTTTTTATCGTTTTTAAAATTTCCTCAATTTTTTTTCGGGCGGCGCCATTCAAGCTGTCATCCAGGGTTAATACGGTCGCTAGCTTATTTTTAAGCAAAACCGGCATAATAATTTTAGCTTGAAAGTCAGCAATCGTCCAATTATAAAGATCGGCAAGCTGCCGGGTTAAATTTTGTTCGCTGCCTACTTCTTTAGCTAAGGCCTGGGTTTGCTGCTCAATTTCTTCGTTAGTTATCCTGATATTATATTTAGCCGCCAATTCTTCAACCAGCTTTTGATCAATCATTCTGTCCAGAATATGCTTTTTAGTGTCTTTAAGGCTGGGAATTTGGAAAATCGGGTCATTGCTTTTCTGTTTATTATAAAAACTGACTAAAGAATCGACTTCTTTTTGCCATTGGTAATAAGAAATTGGCTGCCAGTCAACCATGGCGACCGGGTAAGGAACGACGCTAGTTATTATTTCCGTCCAGTTATTTTGGCTGATGTTAAAAAAATACAGATAGCCGCCAAACCCAGCCAAGGCAATTAGGCCAAGCAGGGCTAGCCAGATAATTATTTGACTGATTTTTGGTATTATTTTTAATTTTGGCTTTTTGGCGATAATTTCCAAAGCTGGCGTCAAGGTTTTTTTTGTTTCGGCGGGCTTATTTTTTACGGGGCTATTTGAAATTTTAGCCGCTGGCTTATTAGCCTTAGCCGGCTCGGCAACTTTTTGGATTTGGATCGGTTTTATTTCCTTTGGTATTTTTGGGGCAATTTTTTGTTTGAGGACTGGCTTTTCTTTTTTGACGTCAACCCATTTTAAGACAATATCGCGCAGCCGGTCAATTTCCTGGTCGTTAATATCGTTTTCTTCAGTAATTTTTGGGTTCGCCATAGATTATTTGAAAAAATATTTCCACCATTTTTGAGAATTAGAAAGGTTTTTTTGTTCTTCGTTTTTATTTGCTTCCGATATTTCATCGGTTGGTAAATCATTTACCACCACTACTTTTTCCCCGGCTTTTTTCAGACCCAAGTCAACCCTGGCTTTTTCTTCAATGTAGGCATTGGAGTTGAGGTAGGTTACCAGCTCTTTAAGGTTTGAATTGTCTTTTTCCAACGTTTGAATTTGGTTTTGCAAGTCGGTCATTTCATTTTTTACCTGGTGGCTTTGCTGCCAGCTCTTGGCCAGATTAATCAAAATGAAAAACAAAATAATAACGGCAAAAAAGAAAAAAAATTTACTTTTTCGGCTGGTTGGCAAATTTCGGTTATTTCTAAATAATACCATTACTTTTACTGTTTAAAGTATAACATTTTTTTGGCCCTACTCCAAATTTTTTTTATCTTGTTCCTGTAAAATTTGGTTGAATTTGTCTTCGCCGATGCCGGCTTTGATTTTCTTGACTAACTCAACTAATTCTTGAGCGGATAGTTTGGTATTTTCTAGTTTTTCCTGGAAAGTATCAGTTTTAAGCTGCAAGATTAGTCTTTGGACATTTTGGGGTTGAGCCACATCGCTTAATTCAATTTTGGTTTTGCCGTCATTAAGAATTATATGAATATCCCCGATTCGAGTCAGGGTTTGTTTTAGACCCTTAATTTCGTAAAAAACATCCTGAATTTTCGCCAAACTGATATCGGAAACAACTTTTTTGAAAATTCCCTGCTGGTCAAGATCAATAATCCGCTGGTTTGAGATAATAAATATTTTCCAAGACCAAATCACCCAGTTTCGGCTAAACCAAATAATCCCTAAAAAAAGCAGGCTGGCAAAAATTGCTATTCCCTTGTTACCCAAGGAAAATAACGGATAAAGTAAAAAAAACGGCAAAATAATTAAAATTGCCGGCAGAATTGATGAGGTCAAAAGCTTTAGACCTGATTGGCGGACGATTTTGAGGATTTTTTCATCGTCGTTTAAGGCTAAATTTTTGTAGATTCGATTGTTGGCCATAAATTATGTTTAATCTTTGTTTTGTTGTTTTAATTATAACATAAAAATAGAAAATCGGCTAAAATTTTGTTGTCGAATGAAACGAATGTCTATAATAAATTTCGGTGCTTACCTTAGAGTCGATATTCTTCATTTCAAAAGCCCGCAAAGTTTGAGGGAATTTGCGAGCTAAAGCTGGTTTGATGGATTGAATTTAATTAGTAGCTAATGACTGAATAATTTTATTGCGCTGGTTCATGCTTAAAGCGTGCATGACAGCAATGATTTTAGAACCCTTTTTTAAAACCACCGTGCGCTGGGCTTCAATTAAAAATCCGGTTTTAGCGCCCTGAGGCTCAAATTTTAAAAGGCTGTAATTTCGGTTAATGACTTTAATCGTTTTTGGTTTGTCGGCGGCATCAAAAGCGGAAATATTATAGCTGTTTAAAACCGTCGTCTCGGCAATTTTAGAAATATCGAAAGCCGCTGCGCCGATTTTTGCCATTTCTTTGGCCGTGGTAACGTTATGGGAATTAAGGCCGCTGACATCGTAAAAAACTGTTTTTTTAAGTCCTAAACTTTCGGCTTTCTTATTCATTAGCTTAACAAATTCATCCTTGCTTAAACCGGTTGAATCAACCAAAGTCGCCGCGGCCTGGTTGGAAGAAGCTAAAAGCATGGCGACCCATAAATCACCAAAAGTCATTTTGTCGCCGGCGGCAAAATCAACCTCCGAAGTTGCATCATCGCCGACATAAAGTTTGGGGTAGTTGAGATTATCCTGTTTGATCGTAATTTGTTTATTCCAATCCGGTTTTAAATCAAGCAAGACTAAAGCGGTCATCAATTTAGTCAAAGAAGCTAGGGGCAGAATTTTATCGGCATAATAAGCGTGGGTAAAATTTTTGCCGTCATATTCAACATAAGCGACATTATTAAAGGTGTTGTCAAAAACTAATTGGCTGTCGGTAACTACAATTTGATCCAAGTTTTTATTTTTAATGCCCAGTCCTAAACTTTTGATCAGTTGATAAGCGCCATTGGCGTCAGTAAAACCGTAGCGCCGGCCGTTAACCGGATTAACATACCAAAACTGATTATTATTTTTTTCGGATAACAAAATATAGCCGCGGTATTTATTAATTATTTTATTATCCCCTTTTTCGCCGGCGACTTTGGGGATTTTATTTAATTCCGCTTCGGTGATTTTAGTCGCCAATGATTTAAGGGTTTGTAGCGCGAAGGGGCCGTCTTTGAGGTAATAGCGTTTTTTGTCTTTAGGATAAACATACCAGGGCCGGCCGTAGCTATCCACCTGAATTAAAATTCTGCCCGAAAGCTGATTTGCAAGGCTAACGGCGGCAGTTTTTTTTACGGTTGCCGCCAAAACGGGCTGGCAAAATAAAATTAAGCAGGCACAAACTAAAAAAATTATATTTGTTTTATTTTTCATAGATTATCAGTATAACAAAAAATCGCCGCTTTGGCGATACTTTTTAGATAAGGAAAAGATTGAGAGTTTTTTTGTGAGTTGAAGTTTGGTGGGGGGGGGTGTTGTTTTGCCGCATATAGATCGCGGCGCTTTGTTTTGAGAGAGGGGTTTTGGGTGATAGTTTTGAACCCTTTTTTGCAACGGTGCAAAACTATCACCCTAACCTCATGTCTCACTCCCCTTTTAAACTTCAATCGACTCTCAATCTTTGACTTAATTTTACCATATTCATCAGCCGTGTCAATAGCAGTTTTTATGGCCTTGTTGAGGGTAAATTTTAGTTTATCCCCAGGCCAATAATAATTATTTTTTATCGCGGCATTCTTTGCAGTATTGCAGTTTATTCTTTAATTTGCTGTCTTGAATAATTTCAAACAGCTCGTAAGATTCTTTGCCGCAGTTTTGGCAATACCTTGATTCGCCGGTGATAAATTTTCTTGTCCCGGTTTTTTGCGCCGGCTTTATTTTTTTCATATTGTTTTAAATCAGCCATTTAATTTTATCAAATTTTAGCCAAAAAGTCAAAGAAGCATGCCGCAAATTCTAATCTGAAGTAAAACCGGCGACGAAACGGCTTTAACCCCACACCAAAACTCGTGGATATTCAATTTGAAAAAGTAATGTCTGGCTGGCGCGGATACCGCTTGCCCTCGCAGACAAATATTAAAAAAAAGACCTGGTAAAAATTACCGAGGTCTTGACTCGTCTAACCTGAGTAAGATGGCGTACCCATCAATTTCGGGTCGATCAGCTCGAGCCATCGGCTTAAACCAATGGGCATCAAGCCCGGTGACCAATTGGTAGACCAAGGCTTCTTCCTCGGCTTTGTCCAGCCCTTGGATTTGCTGGGTAAAGAGCATTGCCGTGTCAACCACGACCGTTAGCGGCGCGTAGGTAATATAATCCGTGGCATAAGATTGAGCAAAAAACTGGCCCAATTCGTCTCCATGTAGGGGCTGATATGGTTCAAAGCCAATGCAGTGTCGAATGGAAATAGTCCGCTCCTCGCCGCCATCGTGAGTCCCGACGGAAAGGATTAGCGTTTTGACGTTATCCGGTATCTCTGCCCGCATCAGCCGGGCAACTGGCATTTCTGTGATTGGTATGGCATTATGATGCCAATCAACGTCAGCTCCGGGCAATGGCCGAAGGTGACGCTTGGCATGATTTTCAAGGTACTGGTCAAAGTTTGGCGCAGCGTCTTCTTCGCGCACTGCGAGGTAGCAAAACTCATTCACCTGGCTTGACAACCCAGCAGCATTAGCTACCGGCCCAGTGCTCCAACGCTGTCGGTCATAGAGTATGGCGTATTCACCCAGATGGAGCCAAAACAAACCGATTACTCCCGGCGCCAATTCGGCCGTGGCTATAATGGCGGTTTCTGGTTCTCCCTTTCCTTTTCTTTCGGCATTTACCTCTCTCTCGAAATCTTTCAAAAAAGCCAAGGCGATGCGGACGAATTCGATGTCCGCCACTTCTCCGATCGGTGCTGCCTTATCCGCTAGTCCTGTCAGTGGTATTTTCATGGCGAAATCCTCCAATCCTAGGTAGTTTTCTTAATTCAACTTATACCTAAAGTATAATTTATGTCAAATAAAAAATCCCCTATTTTGGGGATCCTTCAAGCGAGGTTAGGCTCGGTATGTTTTAAAAATGCTTATTTAATTTTTTTCTTAAAGTATTATTGATACCGTATTCGGGGTGTAATTTAGTCCACGCCGATATGTCAGTCCAGCTAAGCCCATGAAAACCAAATTGCCCGTTCCATTTCGCGCCATATTTTTTATTTTTTTCAAAGCTGAATTTATGGGCTAGTTTGACGGGGGCGAATTTAATACCCTTGTTCTCTAAATATTTTCGTTTAACTACTGATATGATCCAATCTTCATTTTGCCCGTATTTATGATCTGAGTTTTTTTTAATAAGAATATTTTTATCGTTTTGCAAAAGTTTAATCAATTTTTTACTTCGTAAGCTGAAACCGCCATTGCCAACAACCAGTTTGGTCTCTACCCACAAAGGAGCGCCAATGTAATCATATTTCAAGTACTCATCATCCCACGCTTCAGGATTTAAAATAAAACCATCATATTGGGTAATAAGAGCAAAATCAGTATTAATATAATCATTCATCTGTTTTAGCATAAACTGCGAATAAGCTTTGAGTGACCGGATTGGTTTTATTGCGGTTACATTTTTATTTTTTGATGGAATGGATGTCAGTAATTTTATTTCCGTAAATTGAAAATTAGTACAGCAAATTTCCGCTGCTTGAATTAATCTATCTATATCAACACAATCGAGGCCAAACAAGGTGACATTGTTTAATTTTTTCATGATTTAATTATATCAAAAAACCGTCTGAAATTACAGACGGACTTTTGGTGTCTTTTAGTTTCATCCAAGGCACCATGAGCGAACGAAATGAGTCGAATGGTGGGGCGTGGAGGGATCGGACCTCCGACCATCAGCTTAAAAGGCTGCTGCTCTACCAACTGAGCTAACGCCCCATGTTTAACAAATTTTGTTTTTTTTAAAGTCTACTTTTAAAAGGCTGCTGCTCTACCAACTGAGCCTGCCTACCGGCAGGCAGGCTAACGCCCCATGGTGTTTTAAAAAGATAACAAAATTGATAATAACAAATCTTTTAGAATAAATCAAGCGAAGGATCCGCTTATCTAATTATATTCTCCATGGCAATGATAAAAATCAGGTAAATTATGGCTGAAATGCCGCCGATGACAAAAACCGCCTTTATTAGTCTGACTGTTTCTTTTTTTAAATTTAGCATATACCCTTTAACTAAATATTACTCCTTTTATTGTCTTTTTTGTAGGTGCGGCGGCTGTTGGGGGCTAGTGGATAATTTGTGGCAAATTTTCCGCTTGTAGTAAACGCCAAAAATAGGGTAAGATGGAATAACAAATAATCCCTTAAATTCTATGAATCAACATAGCGAAAATTTCGGTAAAATTCCGCCGCAAAATTTAGAAATGGAGCAATCGTTATTAGGCTCATTATTGATCGATAAAGATGCGATTATTAAGATTGCCGATACGGTTTCAGGCGATGATTTTTATAAAGACAGCCATCGGCTGATTTTTGAAACGATCAAAGAGCTTTACGAAAAACGCGAGCCGATTGATTTGTTAAGTCTTTCCAGCCGGTTGGAAGAAAGAAATCAGCTGGAAACCGTTGGCGGCCGGAGCTATATCACCAGTCTAGCTAACGCCGTGCCAACTTCCAGCCATGTTGTCCATTATGCCCAGGTGGTCGGCAGCAAAGCGACTTTGCGCCGGCTGATTAAAGCGGCAACGGAGATTAACGAGCTGGGTTATCAGGAAACCGAAGCGATTGACCAGCTTTTAGATACGGCCGAACAAAAATTATTTGGCGTTTCCCAGAAATATCTAAAGCGGACTTTTGTTCCGATTACCGATGTTTTAACCGAAGCTTTTGACCGGATTGATGAATTGCATCGGGAATCAGGCAAATTGCGCGGGGTACGGACTTATTATAACGATTTGGATAATATTTTAGCCGGTTTGCAAAAATCCGATTTGATTATTTTGGCCGCCCGGCCGTCGGTTGGTAAAACCACCTTGGCCTTGGATATTGCCCGAAACGTGGCAATTCGCGGCAAAGAAACGGTCGGCGTTTTCAGCTTGGAAATGTCAAAGGAGCAATTGGTTGACCGCTTGCTTTGTTCCGAAGCTGGCGTTGACTTATGGAAAATGCGGACCGGTAAATTGACCGATCAGGGTGAAAATGACGATTTCAGTAAAATTAACGAAGCCATGGGCAAACTTTCCGAAGCCAAAATTTACATTGATGATTCGGCTAATGCCAATATTATGGAAATCCGAACCAAAGCCCGGCGGTTGCAGTCAGAGCACGGCTTGGGCTTAATCGTGATTGACTACTTGCAGTTGATGGAAGGCCGGAAAAGTAACAGTGAAAACCGGGTTCAGGAAGTTTCGGAAATTTCCCGAAATTTAAAAGCGATCGCCCGGGAGCTTAATGTTCCGGTTTTGGCTTTGTCCCAGCTTTCCCGGTCGGTTGAATCTCGGGATACCCATATCCCCCGCTTGGCCGATTTGCGCGAATCCGGCTCAATTGAACAGGATGCCGACGTGGTGCTGTTTATTTATCGCGAGGCCATGTATTACAAAGATTTGCCGGCCGAGAAAACCCACGTGTCTGAAATTATCATTGCCAAACATCGTAACGGTCCAACCGGCAAAATCAAGCTTTTCTTTGACGAACGCAATGTTACTTTCAAAAATTTGGAACGCAAAGTCGATGAAGCGGAAATTCCTTTTAATCAATTTTAATCTAAAATAAAAAAATGGCTACTTACCCGGCCGCCATTAAAAACATTATTGATCAATTCGCTAAGTTGCCAGGCATCGGCCCGAAAACGGCTGAAAGGCTGGTTTTTTATTTATTAGCCCAGCCCAAAGAAGAGCTGGCGAAATTCGGTCTGGCGCTGCAGAATTTGAAAGATAAAGTTACCGTCTGCCGAATTTGCCAGAATTTTACCGAATTTAATCCCTGTTTAATCTGCCGCGACCAGCGGCGGAATCAGAAAGTAATCTGCGTGGTGGCTCAGCCTCAGGATTTAGTTGCTTTGGAAAAAGTCAACGAATATCAGGGCGTCTATCACGTCTTAGGCGGCGTGATTGACCCGCTTTCCGGCACGACGCCGGATCAGCTCAAAGTCAGGGAATTATTTGAACGAGTCAAAAAAGACGGCATCACCGAAATTATTTTAGCTTTAAATTCCGACATGCCCGGCGAAACGACGATTTTATATTTGACAAAATTATTCAAACAGTTTAAACATATAAAGATCACTCGGTTGGCTCAAGGCTTGCCAATCGGCAGTGATTTGGAATACGCTGACGAAGTTACGCTTTCTTCAGCTCTAAAAGGCCGAAGAGAGGTTTAAGGACTCTAAGGAGGAAGATATCATGCTAATTTTGCCCGTTTTTGGCTTCAACCAGGCTGCAGCTGTCAGGCAATTTCTCGAGCCGACTGCTGCCTTGCAGCAGCTGGCAGTCGGGCTTAGCGCTTGCGCGGTTAGGCAGTCAGGAGTAATCCTGGATATTTCCAGGGAAGCGTATTTAGCCGCCGCGGCTCTAAAATCAGTCCGAGCGGCCGAAACCGTCACAATGCCGGTAACCGCCGCCAGCCAAGACGGCAGTCTTAGAAGGAGAGATCCTTTTTGCCCCCCTCAGGGAAAGCCTACCTTGGATATCAAGGTATAAGCAAAGCACCCGACAAACCTGCCGAGTGCTTTTTTCTTTATCTTAGATTTTTTCAATTTGAACTTGAGTGTATAATTGGCGATGGCCAACTCGTTTATGATAGCGGGTTTTAGCCTTATACTTAGCCACCACGACCTTATCGCCGGTAATTTGCTTGATAATTTTACCTTCAACTTTAGCCGCTAATAAAGGTTTGCCGACTTCAAGCTGGCTGCCAGCTTCATCGGTAATTAGCAGGGTGTCAAATTTAACGCTATCCCCGGCCAGGCCGGTTAATTTTTCAATTTTAATCTTATCTCCGGTTTTGACGAGGTATTGTTTGCCTCCGGTTTTTATTACGGCTAAAGACATATTAAAAAAATTAATTATTATATAACTTTTATAGTCTAGCTTTTCTTTAAAAAAAAGTCAACCCCACCTAAAATTGATAAAAAAAAGCAGCAGGACTGCTGCTTAGCTAACGATTTATAAACAGTTCAAAGATCAAACCTCTATCGTCCGTCGATTGTTTCTCCTGTCCAGCAGTAAGTGCAGAGATTTTGTGCCGGTAGGCCGATGGCGGCGATCATGTCCTGAAGCCACTGATAGCGCAAAGTTGTCGCTCCGAGGCGTTCACGAATCTTTTCCACCATTGCCTGGTATTGACAGCTGGTCGGATCAAGATAAGCTGAGACATCAATTAGGTCAGAGCCTTCAAGGCTTCTGATTGCCACTCGCGTTGCTAATTCATGGATATCGCGAGTAGAGCGGAGATAGCGGCAAGGAAACATCAAGGGCGGACAGGCTGGTCGGACATGGACTTCAGTTGCGCCGCAATCAAAGAGTTTCGTCAGGGTGAAGTTCCCTAGCTGAGTTCCACGAACAATGGAATCCTCGCAAAGCAAAATTCGTCGGTGGGTTGCAATCAACTCCTTGACCGGGAAGAGTTTCATTCTGGCAATCCGGTCTCTGGTTTCCTGATCGGGCGGGGTGTAACTTCGGCTATAAGTCGGGGTATATTTAGTTAGAACCCGGCCATAACGAACTTTGGCTTCATTGGCGTAGCCAATAGCATGGCCAGTGCCGGAGTCAGGTACGCCAGCGACAATGTCAATTTCAACACTGTCTCTTTTGGCCAAAGCTGCCCCGCAGCGGTAACGAACCGTTTCAACCTGTTTGCCTTCATATTCGGCGGCCGGGTAACCAGTATAAATCCAGAAGAAACAACAAATGCGGCAGTTGCACTTATCTCCTTCCTGGAGAACTCTTGGTCCAGCTTCGGTGATTTCTAGAATTTCTCCAGGCTTGAAACAGCGCGTTGGCTGATATCCAAGGTTATACAAGGCACAACTTTCCGTGGTAATGGCATAACCGCCGGGTTTTTCGCCGAAGCAAAGTGGACTGACACCATAACGATCACGGGCAGCAATTAAGCGGCCATCTTCAGCCAAAATCATCAGCGATATCGAGCCGTCGATCTGTGACCAAAGATTATTGATGCCGGTAACGAAGTCCTGACCTTGGCAGATTAACCGGGCGACAACTTCGGTGCTGTTGATTTTCGTGCCGTTAGTTCCAATCAGTGGTGCTGTTTGGCGTAGTCTTTCAACTAGTTCTTCCAGGTTATTGATTAAACCCATAGTGACGATGGCAAAAGTGCCAAAGGCAGAGTCAACGATTACCGGTTGGGCATCATGGTCGGAAATAACCCCAATGCCGAGCTTGGCGTCTTTGACTGGATTGCCAAATTTGAGGGTATTCGTTAAAGTGGTGATGTCTTTTTCGAAACGATCCTTAAATTGGGCACCGGCGCTAATATCATGAATCTTGCGCCAGAGTTGGCCGCCGGTTACAAAAGTCATTCCAGCCCGTTGGCTTCCTAAATGGGAATGATAATCCGTTCCATAAACGACATCCAGGATACAAGTTCTGGTATCTTGATGTGAAACACCAAAGATTCCACTCATCGTTTTTCTCCTTGTCCTTTACCTGATTACGTTAATGCCAAAAGTGAAAAGAGCGAGTTCCCTCGCGCTGGTATTTTACTGCTTTAATTTTTAGCTGTCAATCAAAGTAATTTGGAAATATAGTAATCAACCGGAGCAAACTCATCAGTTAAAATTTTAACCCCAGCATCAATTTTAATTTCATTTGTCCATAAATGACTGACTAATTCTTTTTGGATATCCGATGACTTATCCAGCAGTTCTTGTTTAGTCAGCCGGCTTTGATTTTTTGAAGCGATAATAACTATATTCTGACTTTTTTCAGTATTCGTACCGTCATAGTAATGAGCGGGAAAAATATAGATTTGTGGAAAGAATTGTTTCAAAGTAAGGTATTCGGCCTGAAAAAAAATTGATTTTTCGCCACTCAGCGAAGAAATCAAATTTAAAACCAAAATACCATTATCCGACAAAGACTGATAAATTTTTTCGACGGTTTCTTCGGTGGTCAGCTGAAAAGGAATTGAGTAATAAGAAGCAAAAGCGTCGCCGTAAATGATATCGTAAGTAGTTTTGTTTTGGTTCAAAAATAGCCGGCCGTCTTGGTGATAAATTTTTAGTCGCGGGTCATCGGCTAGCTGAAAATATTTTTTCGCCACCTCGGTTACTTTCGGGTCAATTTCCACTACGGTCATTTCGGCTTCAGGGTAGCGGCTTAAAAAATTAACCGGTGCGACATAAGCGCCGCCGCCCAAAGTTAAAGCCTTTTTTATCTGCGGCTGAAAAAGATTATCTAAAAGGTAAAACTGTTCATATTTAGAAAATAAATTTGGCGAATTTTTGTAGATGATTGAATGAGTCTCGGTTGCTAAGTATAAAATCCGGATCGGTATCTTGTCAGTGCCATAAAATTTATCAGCGACTCGGATGTGGTTATAAGCGCTGTCGGTTTCAAAAATGTAGGGCGAAGGGATGGTTTGAAAAATTAGCCAAACTAAGCCAATAAAAACCAAGGCCGCAATTTTTAGTTTAAATTTGCCGGATAAAAGCGAGCTTAAAATTAAAATTAAGCTCAAGCCGAAAAGGATTTGAGTGCTGCCGAAAGCGGGAATTAAATAAAACCCGGCCAAAAAAGTGCCGGCAATACTGCCCAAAGTTGACAAAGCATAGAGATTTCCGGCGACTTCCCCGGAACCTTGAATATTTTCGATTTTTAGCCTGATCGCATAGGGAGAAACCATGCCTAAAATTACGCTCGGTAAGGCAAAAAGCAGTAAAGTTGCTGAAATTGAGCCAAATTTTACCCCCTGAGCCATGGCAAAATTTAAGACCGGCTGTTTGATTAAAGTGATTAGTAGAATCGAGATGCCGCCAAAAAATAAAATTTTAGCTAAAATCGACAGTTGGGGATTTTTTTCTGAAATTTGCCCGCCTAAATAATAGCCGAGACTCAAGGAACCCAAAATTATGCCAATCAGCGAAGCCCAAACAAAAATTGAAGTTCCCAAGTAAGGCGCTAGAATTCTTGAGCCGATGAGTTCTAAAATCATCACCGCCGCGCCGGAGACAAAGATAATCGCATTAAGGCTTTGATTTTTATATTTTTCGTTCATTATTAGGTTATTAATTTCAACAGTTGCTATTTTTTATGCCGCGCCGGAGAAAAAAATGGTTAAAATGATGATTATTAAAATTAAAATAATCGCCAGCAGCAGAAAAATCATTTTGATTTTATTGGTTTTATCTTTGAACCGATAAACTAAAACCAAGCCAATCGCCAAAGCGATCATAAATAAGGTCAATAAAAGCAAGGCAATAACTTTGCCTTTTGATTGCAGAAAAAGAGAAGTAATGCCGAAAGCCGTAGTTAGAAAATAGAGAAAAACTACCGCTTGCCTTTGGGTCAAGCCGATGTCTAAAAGTCGGAAGTGAAGATGCTTGGCGTCCGGTTTGGTCGGCGACGAGCCTTGCCAGATTCGGCGGCCAATAACCCAGATGACGTCTAAAATCGGTATGCCCATAATTAAAAGCGCGGTGGCAATTTTTGAACCGGAAATAATCGCCAAAATCCCCAGCATGAAGCCGCAAAAAACGCTGCCGCCTTCGCCGAGAAAAATTTTTGCCGGATGCCAGTTAAAAGCCAAAAAACCCAGGCAGCTGCCGGCTAAAATTAAAGCTAAAACGGAAGTGCCAGATCCGGCAACATCCCAGGATAAACTGACGATAAAAATAATCAGCGAGCCGATCGCGGTGACGCCGGCGGCCAAACCGTCCAGTCCGTCTAAAAATTTTGTCGTATAAACCATGCCCAGCAGCCAAAAGAAAGTGAGAAATAAACCCAGTTCGACTGGGAATTTTAAAACGCCGCCCAAAGGGTTAGTGATGAATTGAATTCTGACGCCGGCCGCGATTACCAAAATAATCGCCATAAGCGGAAAAATAAACTGCCGGCTCGGCTTTAAGCTATACTTATCGTCAAGAAAACCGCCGATCATTAAAATTAAGCCGGCGGCTAAAATCGCTAAAATATGGAGGTTAGTGATTTTGGCATCGCTAATGTAGCCAAAATACCAAAAAATAACGGTCGTAACCGTAAAGGCTAAAAAAACCGCCAAACCGCCAAGCAGCGGAATCGGTTTGGAGTGGATTTTACGCGGCGCCGGGGAATCAACAATTTTATTGGTCTGGGCGATAATTCTGATCAGCGGCGTAAAAAATAAGGCAAAAATTGTCGCCAGAAAAAACGGGGCTAAATAAAACGTCATTATTTTTTCTTATTATATTTCAGAGGCTTTGATAATCCTAATTTTGCCGCCGGCATCCAAAGAAACAGTGTCACGGCGATTAATCTGGCCGGCAATTAAAAAATTGGCTAGCGGATCTTGAACTTTTTCCTGAATTAACCGGCGCAAAGGCCGGGCGCCGAATTCCGGGTCAAAGCCTTCGCTGGCTAATTCGGCCAAGGCTTGAGGGGAAGCGATTAAACCAATCCCCTTTTCGGAGAGATTTTTTCGGACTTTATTAAGCATTAAGCTGGCAATTTTTTGGACGTCTTCCAGGCTCAGCGGTTTAAAGACAATTACGCCGTCAAACCGATTTAAAAATTCCGGCCGGAAGTACTGATTTAATTCCTTTTCAATCAGCGTTTGTTTGATTTGTTCAAGCGGAATATTTTGTTTGACCATTTCCTGAATTGATTTGGTGCCGGCATTGGAAGTGGCGATGATAATTGCGTTAGTAAAATCAATCGTTTTCCCGCCGCTGTCAGTCAGCCGGCCGTCATCCATAATCTGTAAAAAGATATTTAAAATGTCAGGGTGAGCTTTTTCGATTTCATCAAGTAAAACCAAGGCAAATGGATTTTTTCGGACGGCTTCGGAAAAATAGCCGCCTTCTTCGGTCGTGCCGATTAAACGGTTAATACTGTTTTTTTCCTGATATTCGGACATATCCAGCCGAATCATATTCTCTTCCGCGCCAAAATAAACTGCCGCCACGGTTTTAGCCAGTTCGGTTTTACCGACGCCGGTCGGTCCCAAAAAGAGTAAATTAACGATTGGCCGTTTGAGATCGCGCATTTCGGCTCTGGCTCGCCGCAGACTGGCCGCCACCATGGCCACGGCTTCTTGCTGGTCAACCATTCTTTCGTGAATTTTATCTTCCAAATTAAGCAATTTTTCCGACTCTTCCTCGGTGATTTTGGTCAGCGGAATATTGGTTTTTTCCGAAATAATTAAAGCTACGTCGTTGGCGGCAATTAGAGAATTTTTCCCTTTTTGGTCGTGAGATCTAGCGGCGACTTCCTGCATAATCTGAATCGCCTTTTCCGGCAAAAAGCGGTCATGCAAATAGCGGTCAGAAAGTTTTACCGCTTCTTCGATGGCATCGTAAGAGAAAAAGACCTGATTATGATATTCAATGGCGCCGGCTTTGGCTTCTAAAATTTGAATGGCTTCGTTGCCGGAAACTTCTTCAACATTGATTTTTTCCAAGGAATTATCAAGCGAGCTTTTGCCTTCAAGGTAGCGGTGATAATCGCCGGGGGTAGTCGTGGTTAAGCACAAAATTGAATTATTAGCCAAAGCCTGAGCTAAAACATCCGCCAAATCAATACTGCCCTGCCGGCCGGCGGTAATGCCGATCATATTATGAATATCGCCGATATATAAAATTATATTGCCGGATCGCCGAATTTCACTGAGGATTATTAATAATCGCTGCTGGGCTTCGGCCGGGCTGACGCCGCTGACTAATTTGGCAACGCTTAAGCTGACTAAGCGCTTATCTTGCAAAAATTTCGGGACGTTTTCTTCGACCATGCTTTGAGCTAAGCCTTCGATGATGGAATTTTTTCCGACGCCGGGGTTGCCGACTAAAATTACGCTGCGCCGGGTGCCGCCGGACATGATATTGAAAATGGATGCGATTTCTTTTTCCCGGCCGACGCAGGGCACTAAATAGCCGGCCTGGGCCAGTAAAGTCAAATCTTGGCTGAAAGTATCCAAAGCCGGCGTGGCAATCGCGGTCATTGACCGATTCATGGTATTTTTCGGCCGCAAGCCGGCTCGGCCTCGGAAATGCTGCCAGTTTTCCCGCAGCTGCCGCCTGATCCGTAGCCAGGCGATGACATTGGTAATTTTATCCAAAGTGATGTCGATATCGTAAAGCACTTCCTTAACTTCGTTATCTTGATTAGCCAAAGCTTCTAAAAGTTCGGTGATGTCAACTTTTTTTTGCCGCAGCTGGTAAGCCAAAAAATAGGCTTGAAAGATTATTTCTTTGATTTTATTGCTTAAAATCGCCGGTAATTCCGATTTTAGCGGCTGCTTCGCCAAAATTTTGGCAATTTTAGATTTTAAAGCCGAAAAAGAAACCCCAAGCCGGGAAAAAATTATTTGCGTCTGCTCAAAAGTCAGCAAAGCGACCAAAAGATGAATGGGATTAGTTTTTTCGTCATCGTAGCGGTTGGTTAACTGCCAGGCTTTAGTGATGGCCAAACTGGCTTCAGGGGTAAAATAAGGAGTGATATCGATTTTTTTATTTTTCGGCAATTGCTTGAATTCTTGCCAGCTGATCGGTTTTAAAATCAAATTTTCCGCCTCGAATTTTCTTTTTGGAATATGCTTGATTTTTTCCAATTCTCTTTGAAAGCGATAAAACAGGTAGCAATTGGAAAGCATGGAAAGCCAGAAAATAAAAAGTTGCCAGTTATGGATTAAAAAAACATACCAAACCGGAATTTTTTGTTCCACGGCGGCAAATAAAACCCAGCCAAACATTAAAACTCCCAAAACGCCAAAAAGGATTAAAGTCAAATTAATAACGTTTTTGACGAATAATTTGACTTGATCCTGGGTAATCTGCAAGAAGTTGATTTTTTTGCCCCAATAAATTATTTCGCTGCCGGTCCAGGCGACTAAACCCAGCCCGTCGCACTCAATGCAGTTTTTTCTGTCAATTTTGCCGTTGCCTTGGCAATTAGGGCAAACTAAAATTTGCAGCTGTGATTTTTCCGGTTTGACTTCCGCCATGGTTAGAATAAGCCGATAAAATTATTAAATATTTCATAGCCGATTATGACTGGCAAAATCAACCAAAACAAAAACAGGCAAAAAATCAGTATGGCCCAGACAAAAAGCAGAATCGTCCGGGCGATAATCTGAACGAGACGGATAAAAAAACTGATAATTCGGCCTTCAATGTCATATTGGCCGAACATCGGCGTAAAAAGATTTTTTGCCCAAACCGCCAGGCCAAGCCGTTCTTGCTGACCCTCAATTTCATTAAGGCAGTAAGCAGCGGTTTTAATCAGTCCCTTGGTGTACCACCAAATCGGCCAATACAAAATATCGCCGATTAAGTCGATAGCGACGTACTTGAAGCTGGTAAAGGCGAGGTTATTTGTCATATTTTAGTTAGTATCTTGACATTAATTATAACATAAAATTATTTAAATAAAAATATGAGTTGAAGATAAAAAAAAGAGCCCGCTTTGATGTATCCATACATTTAGGCAGGCTAGAAATGTTTCTGCATTGTTGCTTGGGGCCTCAAGTTTTAAGAGCTGACAAATCGGCATGCCTGCCTTGTCCTCCCAAGATAGGAGGAAACGACTCAGCTGAGTCTCTTTTGCCGCTCATTGCATGGGCAGGGGTACGCCATTTGGCGCTACCCGGGCAGAACATTTCGTGGTGATAACTTTATATCAAAAATGAATATCTGTCAACTTTAAGTAATCGCGAAAAGTTTGTTAAATTCTTTTTTTATCTCTTCTTTTATCCTTTCTTCGGAAAAAAAAGTCGTAACAATTCCCGGCAGATCGCTTTCGCCGATTACTTCTTGGTCGGTTACAATAACCGTTCCGGAAAAATCAATCGTCAAAAATAGCTTTTCAACCGTGAACGAAAAACGCATGAAATTATCTTGCCAGCTTTTTTGCGGGTCAACTACCGTCAGACCGGAAAAATTTCTGCCAATCAGTTCGTTGAGTTTATCGTCAATTTTTTGAATTGCCCCGGCTTGAGTGGTTTGGTGCAAAAGCGTGAGTTTCATATTTTTTATAATTATTAATGACAATTCTTTACTTATACCACTGGCACTCTTCTGCCACGCAGCCGCAGCTAACGCCATATTTTGTCTGGTCGTAGCAATCCGTCCATTCGCAAGTGCTGACTTCGCCGTTATTGGCCAAACCACAAATTTGGCCGGAGCAACCGGTGGCAGCGCAATCGGCATCAGTCTGGCATTTAGCTTTAGTTGAACGGCCGCAAAAGCCATTAAGATTAGTGGTAATTTTTTCCGCCTTGTTGTCTTGGCAATCAATGGCGCAGTTACATTTATCTTCTTTATTTTTTACATCACAAACGCCATTGCCGCAATTGCTGCAGACGCCGATATCGCCTGGAGGGTTTGAGGCCTTACAATCGCCATTGTAACCAATATTATACATCGGTTTTAAGCTGCCGCAGCAAGTAGCAGGTAAAAAATCATCATTCAGCCTCGTTTGTTCCCCTTCTTTGGCACAAACATCGTTACTCGCTTGATTATTATTTATAATTGGTTTTTGAGTGCAACTGCTTAAAATGAATAAGCTGATGATAAAAGCAGAAAGCAAAAATGTTTTTTTCATAATTTTTCTTTTTTAATCGCCTGCCTAATTTCAGACATTAAAGTTAAATAAAAACTAAGATTATTCAGCGTTGCCAATCTCATGCCTAGCGGCTCGTTAGTATTGAGATTTCTTCCTTCTTATTACCATACCGACAATACCAATAATAACCGCAAGTAGCCCTAGTAGTTGGCCGCCAGGGCTATCGTCATATTCACCGTATACAAACATAAACACCCCAAACAATATGACGATAATTAATCCCGCTTTAGACTTAT
The DNA here is from genome assembly GCA_041664165.1 of Candidatus Buchananbacteria bacterium. Taxonomy (GTDB): domain Bacteria; phylum Patescibacteriota; class Patescibacteriia; order Buchananbacterales; family UBA6539; genus JBAYLH01. The sequence continues at coordinate 20,312 of JBAYLH010000004.1, forward strand.
ACCACTTCATAATTTCCCTTTTTTAATCGCCTGCCTAATTTCAGACATTAAGGTTAAATAAAAACTAAGATTATTCAGCGTTGCCAATCTCATGCCTAGCGGCTCGTTAGTGTGGAAAAGGTGATGCAAATAAGCTTTGGAGTATTGTTTAAGATTAGTTTGGTTAATTGGCGAAAAGTCTGATTTATATTTGGCATTAGTGATGTTGATGGTTTTATAGAATTTATCATTCTGAGGCCGAAGGCCGAAGAATCTCTGAGATCCTTCCCTTTCGCTTCGCTTATGATCAGGATGACGACGAGAAGGTTGACTCCATAAATACAGCCGGCCATGCCTGGCCTCCCGGGTCGGGATGACGCAGTCAAACATATCAATCCCCTGTTTTACCGCGGCGACGATTTCTTCCGGCCTTCCCAATCCCATTAAGTACCTTGGTTTGTTTTCCGGTAAAAACGGCATGACCCAGTTCAAAATTTCTCTCATTTTTTCCCGCGGTTCACCGACAGCCACCCCGCCAATGGCATAGCCGTCAAACTCAAGGGCGGTAATTTCTTTGGCTGACTTTAGCCTCAAGTCTTTGTAGATTCCGCCCTGGATTATCCCGAATAATTTTTGATTTTTCGTTTTGAAGCTTTTTTGGCAGCGGCCAGCCCAGCGGGTGGTTCTTTCCATGGCCAGCTTAACTTTTTGTTTGGCCGCCGGATAGCCGATAACGTCATCAAAAGCCATGGCGATGTCAACGCCGAAGTCTTTTTGAATTTGCATTGACAATTCCGGAGTTAGCAGATATTTTTTGCCGCTGGTTGGATCGGAAAATTCTACGCCGGCTTCGGAAATTTTTCTCAAATTAGCCAAAGAAAAAACCTGAAAGCCGCCGGAATCAGTTAAAATCGGTCCCGGCCAATTCATAAACCGATGCAGTCCGCCGGCTTTTTTAATCAGCGAATTGCCCGGGGACAGCATTAAATGATAGGTATTAGCCAAAATAATTTCCGCATTGAGATTTTGCAGCTCGTCAGCCGCTAAATTTTTTACCGCCCCTTTGGTGGCAATCGGCATAAAAAAAGGACCATCAATATCGCCGTGCGAGGTTGCGAGCTTGGTTAGCCTAGCTTTGGTGCGGGTAGATTTTTTTAAAACTTTAAACATTGATAATAAAATAAGAAAATAAAAAATTAAGAAATTAATTTATTTTCTTATTTTCTTAATTTTTTATTTTTGGGCTTACTCGGTAATGTCGATAACTAAGCCTCGGCCGCCGCCAATTTGATCATCTTCTAAATTTGAGGTTATGGCCTGTCCGGTTTTAGTAATTTGAGAATTATTGGTCTTGTCGGTTGCCGTCAGGGTAGTTTGATCGGTCAAAATCAGTAGTTTTCTCACCTGCTTTTTAGTCGGTATAACGGAAATATCAAACCAGCAGTTCAAATCGGAAAAACTTTTATTGGCCGGGATTTTATTGATTGTCCAGCTGATTGTCCGATCCTTAGAATTATATTTGATTTCACCGGCTTTGACATAAAATTTATTTTCCCAGTTTACGCCGTCAGGCAATTTAGTGCTGACTTCAACATTATTAACTTCATGAAGGCTGTTGGCGATTGACCAATAAATTCTGAAAGTTGTTTTTTGACCGACTACCGGCGGCAGTGGTCCGGTTCCGACCGCCAGGTTGTCATCGTCAAAATAGCGGCCTTCATTTTTTAATTCAATGTCCGTGTTGATATTATTTACGATTTCATTGCTGCTGACTTTCAGGTCGGTAACCGCCAGGTCGCCAATTTTTTCAATGCTGGCAGCCGATTTGCTTTTGACCTGCAAATTAGCCTCGCTCAAATTGACTTGATTAGCGTCTTTGACTTTAATTGAGAAATCAATCGTGCCAGAATCAAGCGGCTTGACTACATCAAGCTGGGAAATCTGGTCTTTATTCCAGGTAATTTGATTATCTTTGACTAAGCCGGCGTGTTTATCGTCTAAATTCGACCAATCCAAAATATTAGAGTCTAAAGCGATAGCAAAAGAAACATTGCTTAAATCTTTATCGCCTAAATTTTTATAGACAATGGAATAAGTCAGGGTCTGGCCGAAACTAATCGGCTGGCCTTGATTGGAACCGTTGATAATCAAGTCGACGCTTAGGCCCGGCTGGATAATTTCGGTGGTAATTGATTTTTCCTGTTGAACCGAAAATTCATCGGAATCGGGCTTTAAAAAACCGATTTGAATCGAGAAATTCGGCTTAGTATTTTGGGGGTCATTCAAATAGCCGCCAGTGATGCTGAGTTCGCCTTCCTGGTTTTTACCCAAAGTGTCAATTAGCCATTCATTATTTAAGCTGCGGGCGTCGGCGGCTTGAACGGTCGGCTGAGGAGTTGCCTCTTGAAAGACAAAGTTGCTTGGATAGTTGGCAACAATTTTTACTTTGGTCAAATCCTGGCTGGAATTATTGCGATAGGTTATTTTGTAAGTTACCTTTTTCTCCGGCAAAATTTGCGATGGGCCGTCCAGGCTGATTTCTAAAATTGACGAGGTAACTTGGCTGCTGAACGAAGCCGTATCTTTAAAAACTGAGCTGAAATTTTTTGGCTGAAATGAAGCGGTGGCATTGATGGTTTTGATTGAACCGACTTCGCCGATTAATTTTCCTTTGATTTCAATTTGGCCGCTGGCACCCACCCCTAAAGTTCCCAAATTCCAAGCCGTATTGAAGTCATTGGCCGGGGCCGGTTGGGCGGAAATAAATTCAAAATTATCAGGATAGCGAAAAATTATTTCAACATTATCCAAGGGGACATTTTCGACATTTTTATAATTTAAAACATAAACTACTTCGTCGCCGGAGGCAATGCTTTGCTGACCCTGTAATTCGAGTTTGATGCTGCCGCCCGAAAAATTTTTATTTTGATTAAAGATGACAAAGCCCAGCCAGCTAATCGCCGCTAAAATTAAAACCACGGCAATAAAACTGAAAAAAAACATTTTAAACCGGCTTTTTCTCCTCACGTCCAGATGGGAAATGTCGGGCAGGCTGCCGTCTTGGTTGCTGTAAATTTTCATTAAATCCTTTTGGACTGACGATCCGTCTCGGCCGTCAGCTTCTTTTTTGAGTTGTTTTAAGCGGTTGGATTTCATATTTTAGTTCATTTGGCTAAAGCGGCGCCATAAAATTGATCAGTATTAAGTTTGGCTTTGAAACTGACCCCGCTATCGTCGCTGGCAAGGTCAGGCGGAAATTTTGCCAATGGTTTCAAGCCATTATTCAGCTTGAGGTAGCTGCTTAGGTCAGACCCCAGGCTGCCAGCTTGTTTTTGAGCCAGCAAGCTGTAGTAGAAGGTATTTTGGCCTTCCAGGGCGATTTTAAACGGCAGGCGGTATTTAATAGTAACGGACTGGATTTCTCCCGGCTTGAGCTGAAGCCAGTTGCCAAAAACGGTTTTGCCGCTTTCTTTGTAAATATCAGTATCGGTTTTTTCATCTTTGGTTTTTTCGGTTTCAACGCTAAGCAAATCGCTATCGGACTGGTACTCTGGCAGCGGGCTTTCAAAAAATTTGGCCATTGGTTTTTTAAAGCCAGTCGCGGCCAATAAGGTGCTGCCCAGCGGAACATAAAATCTGACATAACTATTATTTTGAACGCCGGTAAAAATGTTTTCGCCGGAAGTACCCGTATGGCGCCGGGTGACTTTAACGGTATCAATTATCGAACCATCGGACTGAACCTCGGCGGCGTGTTCGATTGTTTCCTTGACGACGCCGTCGGTTTTGCCGCCGGCCAAGTTGGTGTGGACAACGGAAAGGTAGTCGCTGTTAGTTTTTTTAATTTCGCCGGCCCAGCCTAAATCGGTTATTAATTTTTCAGTTTGATAATCATTAAAATAAATCAAAAGCTGTTTTTCATTCAAACTGCTTTTAAAGACCTCAAAAAGCTTTTTTAAATCAGCGCCATCGGCCGAAAACAGCTTGTTTAGGAGAATTGGGGCTAAATCGGCAATAAATTGTTTCGGTTTATTTTCTTTTTTATCATACTCAATCTCGACGATTTTTTGGGTTTCAGCGACAAAATTTTGACTGGTAATATCGCGGCCGTACTCCGGCATCGGAATCGGCCCGAAAATAGCGAGCAATTTTTCCATTACCGTTGAAGTCAAGGTGATGACGCCGTCAACGCTTGGTCCGCTGGCATTTTGGTAAAACCACTCGATTTTTTTGGCCGTGGTCGGAAAATCCGGCCACCAGTTGGCATCCTGAAATTCCCACCGCGAATTAATCAGATGCAGCGGTTCGGGCGAGATGACTTTTGGCACCAAAGCGCCTTGCAAATCATAAGTGCCGCCGGGCGGGATGTCTAGTTTTTTAATTTCGCCTTGATCAATATCAGCCAAGGCAAAGCTGCCCATAAATCCGCCGCCGCCGCGCAACTCATTGTTATTCAAAAAAATTACCAGATAGCGTTGCCATTGATTTTGGCCTAAAATTTTTAACAAAACGGTATTAAGGTCATAAAGCCCTTTCAAGCCGGATTCGATTTTTGGCAAATCCGCCAAAACTTTGGTAAAGGTTTCGCGGTGTTCGGCCGGCAGATCGTTAACTTTGATGCTTTGGATTTTAATTTTAGCCTCGTTAAATTTATTTATCGCCGTTTTTAAATCCCCCTGAAAACCAGCCAAAGATTCGTAGTAGCCTTTTAAGTTTTTGCCGTCGATTATTTTTTGGCCGCCAGAAATCAGGATTTGGCCGGTTTCGGCAATAATTTGGCCGGCGGAAAGCAAGGCTAAACCGGAGCTGACGGACCGATTTTGGTCGGGCAGCAGTTTTAAAATGTCGCTGCTCAAAAGATTCAAGTCGTTGATTTCTTTTTGGGCGGAAATAAAATTATTTTTTGCCTGGCCAAATGAGGCATTGGCGCCGTTTAAATCAAAATCAGTAACGGCTTGTTCCCCTTGTTTGAGATTTTCAATCGCTTCGTTGGTCAGGAGCAAAACCCGGTCTTTGGTATCCTGCAAATCTTCATAGTAAGTAAAAGCCTGAAGTGGCAGGATTAAAACGATTGCCATCAGGATAAAAACGGCTACCTTTTTATGCCAGTTTGTCGGAATTTGAAGACTGGAAATTTGGATATAACTGGGTTTGGCAAAAATATCTTCAATTTCTTGTTCCTCAAATGAAGATATTGTCTTTTTGAGTTCGCCTGATTTTTCGACTTGATCTTCTTTTGGGGGTTGTTCGGCTAATGGTTTTTTTAACGAAGCAACCATTAAATTTTTGCTGCCGATAAAATCAACGCAGATTTTATTATTATTTTTTTTGGGTGGCATTTTAGGCGGCTTGATCTGGCTAATCGGTTCCGATTTAGGCTTAGCCGTCGAAGCTAGAAGATTTTTTTCAAACAGCTCTTGATAGGGATTTTTGAGATTAACAATATGAGCCGACCTGATTTTTTGGCCTAATTCAATATTCAGCGAAATTTCTGGTTCGCTTTTTGACTCTTTTAATAAATTATCATCTGATAATCGCTTCCGGCCGAGCCTTTTGGCGGAGGTGATAATTTTTTTTGCTTTTTCTTTTGATTTTTGAGGCATCTAAATATTAAAAAGTAATAATTGAGATTACCTTATTATAACACAAATTAAGTAGTTTCGTAAATTTTTAGAGTTTTCTCGGCGCAGGCCGGCCAATTAAATCTTTTAATCTGATTTAAGCCTCGGTTTTTTAAATTAATATACAATTCCTGATCGGTTAAAACCCGATTGATTATTTCCGCCATTTCCGCCGGATTATTTGGGTTAAAATAAATAGCGCTGTCCTGCAAAATCTCCGGCAGACTCGTGGAATTTGAGGCGACAACCGGCGTGCCGCAAGCCAATGATTCCAGCGCCACTAAGCCGAAACCTTCGCAAAAAGATGGCAAAACAAAAATTTCAGCCGCATTATATAGCAATGGCAGATCAAAATCTTGAATAAAGCCGGGTTGGATAATGTCGGTTTTAAACGGTGAATTAACAATCGCCAGGCTAATTTCCGGATAGCGCGGGTCTGGTCGGCCGCCTAAAACCAGCTGGTAGTCAAGCCGGTACCGGGATTTAACTAAATTGAAAGCCTTGATTAAATTCGGCAAATTTTTATGGTCACGCCAAACGCCGGTATAAAGAATAAACGGCTTGGTGATGTTATAAGCTTTTTTTGCGGCTAAAATTTTATTTTGATCATTTATTTCTTTATATTCCGGGCCGATGCCGAGATAAATCACTTCGATTTTTTCCGGCCTGACTTTAAAAAATTTAAGCAGATTGTCTTTGGTATGATTTGACACGGTAATGATTTTTTTCGCCCTTTTAATTCCCTGTCCAAAAACCAGATTATAGCCTAATTTTTTAATGACTGACTTTTTGACGTTTGGCCCCGGAAAAAAATAAGGCGTAATGTCATGGATAGTAACAATAAATTTTTTGGGGTAAAGCAGCGGCACGTTGAAATGGGGAAAATGAACCAAGTCCAGATTGTATTGCAATAATTTTTTCGGCATTTCAAACTGTTCGGCCAGGCTATACCAGCGGCAATTCACTCTGATTTTTTTGATCCGCTCATTGGGCGGGGTAAATTCGGAATAGCCCGGTTCGCGCATAAATAAAAAATATTCGTTGGTTTTATCCAATTCAAAAAGCTGATCGGTCAAATTTTTGACATAAACGCCAATCCCCGTTGTTGATTTGGCGCCGTACATTCTGGCATCAATTCCAATGCGCATAGAAAAAAATTAGGAATTATTCTCCAATTTATGGTTTGTCGTCCCCGACTCGATAATTTTTAAAATCTGCTCCGCCGCCGACCGCCAATTAAATTTTTTGGCTTGGACAAATCCCCTTTCCTTAAGCAAATTTTTCAATCTTTCATCGGCTAAAAATTGATTGATTACTGTCGCCAGTTCATTGAAATTATTCTGGTCGATTAAAAGTCCGGCATTGCCGACCGATTCAACCAGTGCCGAATTAAAGCCGCTGATAACCGGCGTGCCACAGGCCATGGCTTCCAGCGGCGGCAAACCAAAGCCCTCATAAATCGAGGGATAAACAAATAATTTGGCTAAGCCATAAAGCGCCGGCCGATCAGATGAATCAACGTAACCCAAAAATTTAATCCGGTCTTTGGCTGGTGATTTTTGCCAAAGCTGGTAAATTTTTTGGTATTTCCAGGCCGGACTGCCGGCAATTACCAAATGAACCGACTGGTTAGTAACTTTTTCAAAGGCTAAAATCAAGCTTTCCACGTTTTTTCTCGGTTCCAAATTTCCTAGGTAAAAAATGTAATCATTGGGCAGCTTAAACTTATTTTTAACTCTTGCCTTCTCCGATTCGGCGATTGGCTTGAAAAATAGGTCATTAACGCCGTTATAAACCACTTTAATTTTTTCCGGCGGAATTTGATAGAATTTGATAATATCGTTTTTGGTATTTTCGGAAATGGCAATAATGACATCCGAATTTTGGCAGAGTTTTTTCGGCGCAATCAGGCTATGCCAAATCTTTTTTTTGGCCGTAAAAAATTCCGGATAGATTTCAAAGGAAAGGTCGTGGACGATTAAAATCTTTTTGCAGTCTCCGGAAAGGTTGGAAAACAAAAAACTCGGCGTCAAAAAAACGTCAACCCCGCCGATTAATTTGTCAATTTCGGCCACTTTCAAAAGCCGCAGCGACAAGTTAAAAATTTTATTGGGATAATTAAAGCCTTTGTCGGTTACGTTAGGATAATTAAACTCCGGCACTTTTGATTTTTTTGACGAATTATAAAATAAAAAATATTGATTTCGGGAATCAATTTTAAATAAATTGGAGACTAGGTTGTATGTGTATTCGCTGATGCCGGAGTATTGCTTTTCCATCAGACAGCGAATATCAATGCCGATTTTCATAGTTTAAAAGCCGCATTTAATCTGGGAATTTTTTAGTTTTTGCCATTCGCTCTCGATCAATTCTCTGATTTCTTTTTTGAATCTTTCCGTACTGAATTGTTCGGCGTAATCTTTAATTTTAATCGGATTGTAATCTTCGGGTTTGAAGCGGACAATCGCATCGGCCAAAGCTTCCCAGGTCTGTTCGTCAAAAAATTTGCCCGTTTGGCCTTCGACGACGGTTTCGCAGGCACCGCCGGCGGCTAAAGCGATAACCGGCCGACCGCAGGCCATTGATTCAACCGCCGTGATGCCAAAGTCTTCGATTTGTGGATGGACAAAGGCAATTGCCTCGCTGTAGAGCTTGGCCAGTTCGGTTTGGCTAATTTTGCCCAAAAATTCAATATTTTGCTTGGCCAAGTTTTTAAGATTTTTTTCCTCCGGCCCGGTGCCAAAAATTTTTAAAGGGATGCCCAGCCGGTTAAAAGCTTTAATGGCAATATCAAATCTTTTATAAGCGACCAGCCGGCCGCCGGTTAAAAAGTATTTGCCGACAGCGGGTGAAATTTGAAAATTATTAGTATCGACTGGCGGGTGGATAATTAGGCTGTCCCGGCGATAATATTTTTTTATCCGATCGGCAACGTTTTTCGAATTAGCGATGAAATAATCAACCCTTTGAGCAGACAGCTGATCCCAAATCCGCAGCTGGTTTAAAATCAGCGGAATAATTTTTTTTATCAGCCGGTTATATTTCAACTCTTCAACGTAGCGGTGGGTGTCCGACCAAAGATAGCGGGTTGGGGTATGGCAATAGCAAAAGTGAAGCGTATTTGACCGGGTGATTATGCCTTTGGCCATGGCGGAACAGCTTGATAAAACCACGTCATAATCCATCAAGTCGTAACTTTCCGTGGCGGTCGGCATCAACGGTAAAAACCATTGATAATGTTTTAGCGCGGCCGGCCAATTCTGCAGAAAAGAAGTCCTAATGTCTTTATCCTTGAAAATTTGGCCGAGTTTTTCCCGATCATAAAGCAAGGTGTAAGTCGGCGCCTCGGGCCACATTTCTAAAAACACCTGCAGAACTCTTTCGGCCCCGCCCTCTTGGATTAAATGGTCATGAATTAAAGCTACCTTCATCCCGTTAGAGGCCTGCTCGGCTAGAAATTTTTCCAACGGAGCAGGTGTTAATTATTAATAATATAAATCCGATATAATCATAATCAGTCATATAATTATTGCCTCTGACGGGATTCATTCGGTTTGCCTCCTTTTAATAATCGCACCCGGCGTTTTAAAAATTATCTGCAAATCCAAGGCTAACGACCAATTTTCAATATAGTAAGTGTCAAGTTTGATTTCTTCCTCAAAATCCAAATCCGACCGGCCGGAAACCTGGGCTAAGCCGGTAATCCCCGGCCGAATGGTTAAAACTTTTTTATGGTGCCGCTGGTATTTGGTAACTTCTTCGAGTTCATGCGGCCGCGGCCCGACTAAGCTCATCTTGCCGATTAAAACAATAAAAAGTTCAGGCAGCTCATCAATACTGAAACGTCTGATAATTTTTCCAATCCTGGTAATTCTCGGATCATTTTTAAATTTCATCATCGGCGAGCCATCCCGTAAATTTTTTTGTTGGGCTAAAAATTCCGGATCAAACCGGTATTGATGGGCATTTTTAATCATTGATCGAAATTTAAAGTACGAAAAAGGCTTGCCGAATTGGCCCGCTCTTTGGTAAAGAAAAAATACCGAGCCGGCTGAATCTAGCTTAATCGCCAGCGCGGCCAGCAACATTACCGGCGAGGTTAGAATAATTAAAATGATTGCGCCGACAAGATCAAAAGTTCTTTTATAAATCCGGCCCCAGCCGTCAAGCCGGGTTTTTTTTACTTCGACTACCGGCATGCCGGCGTAAGTTACTACCTCTAAATTAGTCAGCTGAGTGCCTAATAAATCAGCAGTATATTTAAAATCCAAATGGTACTCGTTGGCTAAATTGATTAAATCGATAGTTTGTTCCGTATTGGCGTTAGGATTAACTTCAATAATTTCATCAACCGAGTCGGTCTCGGCCATCGCTTTAATTTTTTCGGCAATCGGCGAGCTAAAATCCGAAAATTGAGCCACGACCCGATAACCCAATGATTTATGGTCGGTAAATTCTCTAATCAATTCTTTAGCCACTTGGCCGTTACCGATAATTGCCAGCCGGTGAACGCCAAAGCCGAATTTATAGGAAAATTTTTTACTGGTTCGAATAATTAATCTTTCCAGGCTGACAAAAATGATGGCCAAAACCCAGACGGCGATGATAATAAAACGGGAATCAAATAAAAAACGGGAAAAAACCATAACGGCTAAAACCAAAGCCAGGCCGGCGGAGCAAGCGACAAAAACCCGGCCGAGCTCCTCCCGTAATTTTTTAGTGCCGCCGATGGTATAAAGGCCGGCTAAACCAAAAATTGCCACCCAGCAAAGTCCAATAACTAAAGTCAAACTGAAGTAATCTTTGAAAGGTAAATTAAAAATTACCGGCCTGACATTTTGCACGATTGGCAAAAAGCGGATAAAATAAGCGGCAATGGCGGCAAAAATTAAAGCCAGATAGTCAAGCGGCGGCTTCACCGCGACAAATATCAATTCGGAACGTTTCATTTGATAAGTTAATATAAAGCGATAAAGCAAATAAAGCGATGAGCGAGATAAAGATTTTTATGAGTATAGAATAACAAAAATTTAAGTAAAAATCAACCTGACCTTGACAAGCTCAAATTTTTATGTTAATATAAATTTTGTCCAAGTAAGCTAGATGATCGCCCCCCACTTTCTATGTTCTATGTGTATGTTCTAAAACTTAATAACGGCAAATTGTATTTCGGATATACTAGCGACCTTCAGCGTAGAATTAAAGAGCATACTAACGGTGAATCAACCTTTACAGCGAGTTGCAGGCCATTAAAATTAGTATATTACGAAGCCTATAACTCAAAAGAGGATGCCCAAAAAAGAGAAAAAGTATTAAAACAGTTTAAGGGTAGCTATGGTCATTTGAAAAAACGCATCCAAAAAAGTATTGATAGAAAATAGAAATTAGAAAGTGGGGGGAGGAAAGTCCGAACACCACTAGCGGTAGCTCCTAACGGGAGCCGAGAGCAACAAAAGAATAGAAGCGCTTAAGACTTCTGGACTTTTGCCAAGCTTAGGGCAAGTGCAACAGAAAATATACCGCCCCCCACCTTCTGTTCAACATTAGTGATTTAAAATCACTTAAGTGAGCGAGGCGGTTCCGCCTTACTATATTCATTGATCTAAAAGATGATGACTAGAAGGTGGGGGGTAAGGTTGAAAACGTGGGCCCGCCTTCGCGCGGGATAATCCGCTTCGCCATCTTGGCTTCGGCGGAAAAAGTAAGAGCCCACGCACGACAGACTGGTGACAGTCGGTGTGGTAAACTCCTGCCTGGTGCAATGCCAAATTTGGTCGGCAGCACGAGCCTAATGGCAACATTAGGCCAAGATAGATGATCATCTCCCCCACTTTTTTAAAAAATGGGGGAACAGAATTCGGCTTACCGGCTTGCTTGGACAATAAAAAATATCTCTTTTGACGAGGTATTTTTTGTTTGCTAAAATTAATTTGTCCTGGCAGCTGTTACTTCGGTAAGTTAGAGGTAATAATTGCTGCTGCGATGCAATGCCGCCAGTGAGTAGGCAACCAAGCTGCTTAGTTTTATGCGGTTAGAGCTGAATTTCGGCTCATCAAGGTTGTCAAAACCAAACTCTGCCTGATTAGGTGAGCTCCAAGCTTCTGGCGGCTCTTTTTTTTATTTTAATGCTTCATCAATGGCTTCATTAACCAGCTTATCCGCCAGTTTATTGTCGGTTCGATAGATATGAGTATATTTGACTTTTTTAAATCCGGTCGCCAAATTCCAGGCTTTGACAAATAAAATCGCCAAGTCGGCATTTTTTACTTTATATTTTTGGCTTAATTGCTGCTGAACTAATTCGCTGTCCAAAAAGACATCAACTTCGGCAGCCCCTAGTTCTTTGGCTTTTTCCAGTCCCAAAATTACCGCCTGATATTCCGCCTGGTTATTGGTAGCATGGCCGATAAATTTTTTGTACGTTAAAATCTTGTCGTCGTATTTTAAAACGACGCCAATTCCCGCCGGGCCAGGATTACCCCGGGCGCCGCCGTCAGTATATAAAATTATTTTAACCATATATTTGCCAAAGGTTAATGCCACTATTGAGGATCATTCTAACGGCAAAATAGAATAATATCAAGGCCATAAAGTTATAAACTATTCTCACAATTTTTTGATTAGTTAAAACTTTTTTGAATCGAGAAAAAATATAAACAATAATCATAGTAGCCACGAGCCAGCCAAATTCAAAAATAAGTAGAAAAAGCCATTGGCCAAAAAATAAAATTTTATTTGCCTCAAAGGCCAAGGGGACACAAATAGTTACCCAAAAAAGCCAAAATGAGCCGTTAAGCAAAGTTAAAATAAAGATTTTTTTAAAAGTAAAAACCCTTGCCCCATTATCAGTAATTGAATTAATCTTTGAAACTTGCCAGGCCAGGTAGATTAGAAAAAATCCGCCGAAGAGGGCGGTAAAATAAAAAATCTGTGGCGATGGATTGAGAGAAAAAACTACGGCTAAAACAACAATCGCTACCATTGATTCGGCGATCAATCCCCAGAAAATTGTTTTGAGGCTTTTAACAAACCCTAATCGCAATGATTCTGAACAGCAAGAGATAATTAATGGGCCGGGATTGGCTCCGCCAATTAAACCAAGAACAAAAATACTCAGTATTTCACCTAAAATTTTATTTAGCATATTTAAAGACATAAAGAAAGTAGGTTGGTAGGACGGTAGGAGGTAGGAAATATTTTGTTCCTACTAACCTACTTCTTGTTAATTCTCAAATCGACAATCTTTAGCTGCAACTCCCGGTTGCCATTCCATTCATTAACATCCACTTCGAAAATCATATCAACTTTATCCCCCACCTTTAATTTCGCACACCAATCACCAAAACAAAAACCAATGGTTTTGCGGATTATCGGCGTGGTATGTTTAACCATCAGCCGGAGATGTTTGCCATCCTGGCCCAAAGTCTGCATTTCCGCGACCGTCAGATTTTGCGCCAGAAACCGCGGCTTGGGATTGCCTTCACCGTAAGGCGGAAATTTTGCCAATTCCTCAAATAATTCCCAATTAACCTGCTCTAGTTTTATTTCAGCGTCAATCTCTAAAATCGGCTTAAGATCTTTGCCGGTTAGTTCCGCTTCGGCTAATTTAGTCATGGCCTGGATAAAAAGTTCAAGGCTCGGTTCATCTTTAAGGGTAAAGCCAGCGGCCTGGCCATGACCGCCATAACGGGTTAAATACTGGTCGCATTTTTGAATCGCTTCGATAATATTAAATTCAGGGATACTTCGACCGGAGCCGATAATTTCGCCGTTGTAGCGGCTGATTACCAAACTCGGGCGGTTAAATTCATCGGTAATCCGGCCAGAAACTAAACCGACAATTCCGGTCGGCCAGTCCGTGCCGACAATGGCCAAAAATTTTTGGTCTTTAACCGAGCCTAAGATTTCCTTGGCCGCCGCCGTAATTTTTTCCGTCAGCTGCTGGCGCTGAGTATTGGTTTGGTTTAATTCTAAAGCTAATTTTTGAGCTTCCTCTACTTGGTCGGTAATCAAGAGTTGATAGGCCGAACTGGCGTGGTTGAGCCGGCCGGCCGCATTGAGCCGCGGCGAGATTTGCCAGCCAACCACTCGTTCGTCAATCACGGTCAAGTTATTACTCATTTTTTCAATTAATTTCAAAAGGCCGAGCCGCTTGGTTTTTTGCAAAACAATTAAACCGTACTTAACTAAAATCCGATTTTCGGCAAGCAACGGCTGCATATCGGCAATGGTGGCAATTGCCACTAAATCCAACAGCCATTTTTCAAAACCGGTCTCGAGCTGATTGACCTTAAAATCCTTTTGCTTTTTGGTAATCGCCTGGGCTAGTTTAAAAGCCACGCCGCAGCCGCATAAACCCCGGAAGGGATAGGTTTCTTTTTCAACATTCGGATTGATAATAGCAAATGCCTCGGGTAAAATTTTTGGCTGGTGGTGGTGATCGGTAACAATCACTTCTACCCCTTTTTGATTTAGCAAGTCGATTTCTGTTTTATTGGAAACACCGCAGTCAACCGTAATCAATAATTTTGTCCCTTTGGCGGCTAATTCGGTTACCGCCTCAATATTTAAACCATAGCCTTCGGTTTCCCGGTAAGGGATATAAACATCAGGCTTGCCGCCCAAACCCCGTAAAAGCTCAACGAGTAAAGCCGAGGAGCATACCCCGTCAGCGTCGTAATCGCCGTAAACAACGATTTTTTCTTTGTTTTCTATAGCCGTTAAAATCCGATTGACAGCCTTTTCCATCTCAGTAAATAAAAACGGATCAGAAAGATTTTTTTCGTATTCCGGGTTTAAAAAATCGTCAATGTTTTGCTGAACATTCAGTCCTCGGTTAAACAGCAGCTGCAAAACAATCGGATTAATTTCGGGAAAATGGTTGAAATCCGACTCTGCCAACCCTGGTTTTACTTCCCATTTTTTTTCTAGCATACCCTGTTAGTAACTGGCTTAATGATTAGGTAAAATTTGGCGCCGTTAGGTTATTTCTAACGGGACGTAGGAAATTATTTTACCATTTACTTTGGCTTAATTCAAATTTTAGCTGCCAATATTTTTGGCGATTTTAGCCAAAATTTTGACGGTTTATCCAAAATGAGATAAAGTAAATTAAGCTTTTAGCTCTAATTGATTAAATTATATGACCAAGGCAAAAAAAAGATGGCAAAAAGTGGTCTGGTTTTTCGTGGCAATTGCCACCATTTTTTCAATGGTAATTTGGACAATTGGCATCGGGCTTTGATTTTTTACTCACTGATTAAAGCTAAAAAAATACCCTTGGCTTCAAGGGTATTTTTTTATCGTTTTAAAACCGCCAAGAAAGCTTCGGGCGGAATATCAACTTTACCCTGTCCCCTGGCCATCATTTTCTTTTTACCTTTCTTTTGTTTTTCCAAAAGTTTTCTTTTTCGAGTATAATCGCCGCCGTAAAGCTTGGCGGTAACATCTTTGCGCAAAGCCGACAAATGTTCGGCCGCAATTACCCGGCCGCCGATTGAAGCCTGAATTTTAATCATAAACATCTGGCGGGGCAAAGTTTCCTTCAAAGATTGGACAATTTTTCGGCCGAGGTAGTAAGCTTCGTCTTCATAAACCAAAGAGCTTAAGGCCTCAACTTTTTCTTCGGCGACTAAAATATCAAGCCGGACAATATCAACCGACTCGTAGGCTAAAAAATCATAATTCAAAGAGGCATAGCCGGAGGAAACGCTTTTCAGCTTATCATAAAAATCAACCAGCAAAGCGGTTAAGGGAACATGGTAGTGCAAAACCGCAATGCTTTCATCCAGGTATTCCGTATTCAAATAAATTCCCCGTTTAGCCGAAACCAGCTGCATGATGCCGCCGAGATACTCTTTGGGCGAAAAGATGTCAACTAGCATTATCGGTTCCAAAGTCTTTTCAATCATTTCCGGCTTGGGCAGCTCTTGAGGGCTGTGAATCACTATGTCCTTGCCATTTTTTAGTTTAATTTGATAAGCAACGCTGGGGACAGTAACGACTAGCTCAAGGCCATATTCCCGCCTTAGCCGCTCCTGAACAACTTCCAAATGAAGCAACCCCAAAAAACCGCAGCGAAAGCCAAAGCCTAAAGCCGAAGAATTTTCCGGTTCATAAATTAAAGCGGCATCGTTAAGTTTTAATTTTTCGATGGCTTCTCTTAATCTTGCATATTGGTCGCCTTCCTTGCAGAATAAACCGGCAAAAACCATCGGCTTAACTTCTTTATAACCCGGCAGCGGCAAAACTTGGCTGAGCGCGGTAGTAATCGTGTCGCCGACTCGGCAATATTGAATCTCTTTTAAGCCGGTAACAATATAGCCGATTTCGCCTGACTGGAGTTTTTCGGTTTTAACGAATTTCGGACTGAAATAGCCGACCTCTAAAACTTCCGACGTTTTTTTGGTTGATAAAAAATTGATTTTATCGCCGACTTTGATTTCGCCGTCGACGACTCGGACTTCAGCGATAATGCCTCGGTATTCGTCGAATTTTGAATCAAAAATCAAAGCCCGGATCGGTCGATTCAAATTCGGCTGGGGCGGCTTGACTTTAGAAATAACCGCCGCCAAAATTTCCGCTACGCCTTGGCCGGTTTTAGCTGAGACTAATAAAATTTCTTCAGCTTGGCAACCGACCAGCTGGCAAATTTCGTGTTTAGTTTTTTCCACTTCCGCGTTTGGCAAATCGATTTTATTAATCACTGGAATAATGGTTAAATCCTGTTCAAGCGCCAGATAAAGATTGGCAACGGTTTGCGCCTGGACTCCTTGAGTGGCGTCAACCAAAAGAATCGCCCCTTCGACGGCCGCCAAACTTCTCGATACCTCGTAGCTGAAATCAACGTGACCGGGAGTGTCAATCAAATTGAGCTCGTAATTTTGCCATTTCATCCGCACCGGCGTCAGTTTAATCGTGATTCCCCTTTCCCGTTCGATATCCATCTGGTCTAAAATCTGTTCTTTCATTTCCCGCCCCGAAATCGTGCCGGTCAATTCTAAAAAACGGTCCGCCAAAGTGGACTTTCCGTGATCGATATGAGCAATGATGCAAAAATTTCTAATTTTATCCATAAATTTAAGTAATGGATTAGTATTCAACCCCGCACCAATTCAAATCATTAGAACCCAACTTTAAAAATAAGTAAGCTACTAGGCGGCTTCGCACGCAAGAATTAACGGATTTATTTTAAAATCTTTTGCGGAATTTGGTGCGGGGTGAGCAATGATGCAAAAATTTCTAATTTTATCCATAAATTTAAGTAATGGATTAGTATTCAACCCCGCACCAATTCAAACTAGCAGAAGTTTTTAGTGTTTTACTGATTTAGGTCAGCTTGTCTTCTTCGACTATGGCTTCGGCGATAACCGGCCGCTTCAAAAATTTCTTTTTGAATGAATTAATGAATATTTCCAGTTCTTCGCTTTTAAGCAGCCAGCAGATGAGAAAATAAGCCGCTAAACCGACGGCGGTGGCGGCAATGGTCTGAGTGGCGACGCCGACAAAAGTCTGCAAACCCATTATTTTTTCAATCGGGTATTTGACGGCCTGAGCCGTGATGGCCAGCATAAAGGTCGCCGTCATTATTTTTATCAAAGAAGCCGCAATTTTTTCTCCATCTAGCTTACCTAATCGGTAATGTAAAATCAAGACCAGCAAAAGCAAGTTTAAAATATTGGCCAAAGAAAAAGCTAAAGCCAGGCCGGAAACGCCGAATGGCTCAATTAACATTAATGACAGGATGATATTAGCGAAGGCCGCGATCAAACCGACATAAAAAGGCGTTTTACTGTCGCGCTGGGCGTAAAAAGCCCGAACTAAAACTAAAACTAGCGACTGGGCGAATAAGCTGAAAGCGAAAAGCGAAAGGGTTTCCAAAGTTAAAACCGTATCTTCCCAGTTAAAGCGGCCGGTGCCTAAAACCACTCTGACGATTTGCGCCCGCAAAATAATTAAAAGGGCTGAAGCCGGCAGTACAAAAAATAAAATCTGCCGGGAAGCCAAAGAAACCGAATCAATAAATTTCTTTTTGTTATTGGCTAATTCGGAAAAAGTCGGAAAAGCGGCAATGGCAAAAGAAACGCCAAAAAGGCCCAAAGGAAAACTTTGGATATTATTGGCTAAATTAAAAATAGTAATACTGCCGACAGCCAGAGTTGAACCGATAATGGTAACGACTAAAAAATTTATTTGGGAAATTATCAAGCCGAAAGTCCGAGGCACCATCATTTTTAAAATTTCCCTCAAGCCTTTATCGGTCAGATCGAAAATCAGCTTATAACGGTAACCCAAAGAAATAACCATTGGAATTTGGATTAAAAGATGCATTAAAGCGCCCAAAACTACGCCCCAAGCTAAACCATAAATTCCCCAGTACTTGGTAAAATACAAAGCTCCAATAATAATGCCGATGTTATAGAAAACCGGGGCAATTGAATAAATAAAAAATTTTTTAAACGACTGCAAAACGCTGCCGATTAAGCCGGAGAGACCCAAAAAAATCGGGCTCAAAAACATAATTTGGGTCAGAGTCGTCGTAATTTTCAGTTCGGCCGACCCAAAACCGGGAGTAATTATTTTGACCAGCCAAGGTGCCAAAACGACAAAAAGACCGGAAATTATAATTAAAGCGACAAACATGACATTCAAACAAATATTGGTCAGCCGCCAAGCTTTTTCTTTGTTATTCAGGTAGCTGGTAAAAATGGGAATAAACCCGGCCGACAAAGCGCCTAAAACCAGCAGATTAAAAATTAAATCCGGAATCCGGAATGCCGCGTAATACATATCCAGCTCGGCGCCGGCCCCGAATTCGCCCGCCAAGACGCGGTCTCGCAAAACTCCGAGCAGCCGGGAAACCAAAGAAGCTGCCCCTAAAATTATGGCAGCCGAAGTGATGGTTTTTGATTGGCTGTTGAATATTTTTTTTAGCATAGTTTGGCGGTTTGTTCGGCGATCATTAATTCTTCGTTAGTCGGAATTACTAAATTTTGAGCTTTCGGCCATGATTTTTTGAAATCTTTCATCACCAATCTTCTGACATCGGCATTTCTTTCGCCGGTGCCAGCGGTAAAAATAACATAATCAACGCCGCCCATCAGCGTGGCGTAATTGCCTAAATAGCGCAAAATATTATAGGTAAACATTTTCAAAGCCAGCTTGGCCAATTTTTTTTCTTTTTGGTTAAATTTTTTGGGCGGAGTATAACCAGGAATTTTATAGCCCGCGGCAATCATGATGTCGCGCATGTCGTTACTGTAGCCGAAAATTCCCAAAAGGCCGGATTTTTTATTAAGAATTTCTTCAACTTCGTCAATATTCAAACTTAATTTTTTCATTAAAAAGAAAGCAACTGACGGATCCAAATTGCCGCTTCGGGTTCCCATCATTAAACCCTCCAGGGGTGTAAAGCCCATTGAAGTTTCTATTGCTTTGCCATATTTAGTAGCCGTAACGGAACAGCCGGAACCAAGATGGCAGGTAATTAATTTTAGCTTAGTCAATGGTTTTTTCAGTTTTTCCGCCGCGGTAATGGCGACATACTGATGGGATATGCCGTGAAAACCATAGCGTCGAATGCCGAAATCCAAGTAATATTTATAAGGAATCGCGTAAAAATACGCATAATCGGGAATAGTTTTATAAAAGGCCGTATCGAAAACCGCCACATTTTTAATCTTAGTCATGGTTTGCAGGCAAGTTTTGATGCAGGCAAGATTAACCGGGTTATGAAGCGGCGCGAGCTGGCTAAAATTTTCCAGTTTAGGCAGATTTTTTTGGGTAATCACGGTCGGCTCGGTAAAAAGATTGCCGCCATGAACTACCCGATGGCCGATAATTTTTATCTTTTTCTTCCAGTGGTTTAAATGAGTCAAGACGATCTGCAAAGCCTGGTTATGGTCAGTAATCCCTTCCGGATAATTTTTCATCACCATTCTTTTTGAAGAATTTTCCGAAATACTGATAAAAGAACCGGGCAAGCCGATTTTTTCAACAATTCCCGAAACGGCAATACTAAAATCGATTTCGTGAAAAATTTTAAATTTTAGAGTCGCCGAACCGGAGTTGATAACCAAAATATACTGTTTTAGCTTGGCCATAGCTGACTGAAATTAGTCTAATTTAGATTTAACAATCATGGCAACCACCACGCCGATAAAAATTACGATTAGCACAAACCACATTTGTCCGCTGTTCATATATTTTATTAAATTATAAGTTCGCCTTTAGCGGCTTCGGTAATGCCCGCCGCGTTAGCTTCATCGGTATCAAGATGAATTCTTGGCTTAAAATTCGGATTAACCCTGACCAAAACCTGGTGAAGCGTCAGGCTCCGCCGGCCGGGAATTTTAACGGAAATCAGCCGGCCGTCAGTCAGCTTTAATTTTTCAGCGGTTTTGGGATCAGTATGAAAATGCCGCTGGGCAATGATTAAAGCGCAGCGCGAAACTTTGCCCTTGGGACCGATGATTTCAGCTATCAAACAGCTGCCGGCCTTTTGGGGACAGGTGCACTCGACTACCGGCGGCTTGACTTTCAAATGATAAGCTTCGGTTTGGGAAATTTCCACCTGGGTATTTTTTCTTTCCGGCCCTAAAATCCTGACATTTTCTAAAATTTTTCCGCCGACTTTTATCTTTACCATTTCTCGGCAGGCAAACTGCCCGGTTTGCGATAATGATTTAATCGGCGTTAACTTGTAATTTGAGCCATAAATAGCATCCAAATCAACCCGAGAGATATGGCAATGATGGGCGGAAATTTCAATAATTACTTTCATATTTTTTGTTTAAATGATTTTAATTTTTCCTCTAATTCCTGACGTGAAAGCAAACCATTTTGAGCCCCAACTTCAGTTAAGACCGAAGCGCTATTAATCATCCCCCATTTCAAAGCCTTGCCAATATCAGTTTTATTAATGATTAATCCGGCTAAAAAGCTTGAACCAAAAGCATCGCCCACCCCGGTAGTATCCAAAACTTTAGCTTTAAAAATATTTTGGCGATAAATTTTTTTGCCGTCATAAGCCCAGGCGCCTTTTTTGCCGCCGGTAATTACCACGATTTTTGGTCCCCATTCGTGTAAAATATTCAAAAGATAGACCGGCTGATTCAAAAAATTAGGATTTCGCCGGCCCAATTTAACACCCGACAAAACTAATTCGATCGCTTCGTCCTTATTTAAAATTAAAACTTGAGTTTGCTCCAAATAAACCGCTAAAGCTTTTTTACCGGCCGCCAGCTGCAAATTTCCCGGATTCCAGGCGATTTTAGTCTGGTTTTTCGAGGCTGACTTGAAAATTTCTTTTAAAGCGACGACCCAGTTTTTACCTGATAAAGAAGTAAGATAAAACCAATGGCTGGCCGGCGCTCCTAATTTTGAAGCGTTAATTGAAAGCATTTCGTTAGCGCCGCGGGAAGAAAAAACAATGTGTTCCCGGTCTTTTTTGTCGGTCGCAATAATGAAAGAAAAGCCGCTGTGATTTTTATTGTCTAGCTGAATCAAGCCGGTATTAACTTTCTGTTTTTTCAGGTTATTAACAATTTCCCTGCCGATTTCATCCCGGCCGATTCGAATGATAGCGGCCGTCTTGAAGCCGAGTTTGGAAAACGAAACGGCTGAATTGGCCGCCCCGCCGCCGAAATTTAAATAGACTTCCTTGGCATTGATTTTTCCGCCATATTCAAAAGCTAGCATTTTCGGCGTGGCTAAATTTTGGGGGGTGGAAAAAATTTTTCCCTGATCGGTATAAAAGGTAAAATCCTTAACCGCGCCGCCGATGGTAATTATATCTGATTTAATCATAGCCTTGATAAATTATTATTTTTCATTTTTAGCAATTGGCAGGCTGAAATAAAAAGTCGATCCTTGCCCCAAAACGCTGGTAAACCAAATATCCCCTTGGTGGAGATTAATAATCGATTTAGTGATATATAAACCCAAGCCAGTGCCTTCGGTTTCTGATTTTAAGACTTTCTTGCTGCGGAAAAATCGGGTGAAAAGTTTCTTTTGGTCGGCCGGCGAAATTCCAATGCCGGTATCGGCAACGGCAATGACCAAGTAGCCGTTTTTATTCTTAGTATAAGAAGTACTGGCGGTAATTAGCTCGGCGGTTTGCTTTTTAATTTTTTCGCCGGTAGTTTTTTCAACCGAAATGATTACCTTGCCGTTTTCTTTGGTATATTTAATCGCGTTGGAAACTAAATTAGTGATTACCTGAGCCACCCGGTTGCCGTCAGCGATCACCGGCGGCAGCGAACTTTTTTTGTTCTGCCACTCGATTGCCACTTTCTTTTTTGCCGCTTCGGCCGAAAACCCGGTGATCACGTCGGAAATTATGGTTGAAATTTTTATTGGTTTTGACTCGATCTCGAATTTGCCCTCTTGCAGTTTGGCCAGATTCAAAAGATCACGGACTAAAATCAATAATCTTTCATTACCGCGATAAACCTGATCAATTAATTCCAGCTGCTCGTCGTTTAATTTACCCGATTTTTGGCTTTTTAACATTTCCAGGCTCCACTTGGTAATGCCGAGCGGCGCTTTAAGTTCGTGAACGGTAATTGAGACAAATTCTCTTTCCTTTTTTAAAACTTCTTCCGGTTTTTCTTTGAGCCCGTTATTAGAATGGTTAAATTGATTTTCTCCAATCGGCAGGTATAAAGAAAAGACGGTTTTAATATTTTTTTGGCTGGTAAACTCAATTTTACCGCCGCTAGCCTCGATTATTTTTTTGGCGAGGTATAAATCTAAACCCAGCCCTTCGGTTTGGGCTTTCATCGCATTGCTGCCCCGAAAAAATTTGGTAAAGACCAAGCTGAGCTGGTTCGGTGGAATGCCGATGCCATTATCTTGAATTTCAAACAATAAATAATCTTTGGCTTTTTTTAAGCTAATTTTAATTTTACCCTTAGCCTGGCTGTATTGAATTGAATTATCAATTAACGAACTGATAATTGACTCAAGATAAGGTGAATCAATATAAGCCTTGGGCAGATTATCGCCGGTTTTAAAACTAATCAGGCAATTTGAGGCCGCCGCAAACTCTTGGCAATTCACCAGGGCATTTTTAATCATTGCCGCGACGTCGACAAATTGAGGCGTTAACTGAATTCCTTTTTCCTCGAAATCAGCCACGCGAAGCAAATCGCCGACCACTTTAACCATGAATTTGTTACTCTGGTAAGCTCCCTGAAGTGTTTCCCGCTGCTTGTCGGTTAATGGCCCCAATTTACCGCTTAAAACATTATCCAACGACCAGCGAATCGCCGAAATCGGCGTCCGGAGCTGATGCGAAGCGATGGTGATAAAATCACTTTTTATTTCTTCGATCTTACTGGTTTTTCCGACTGAACTTTCTTTTTTGATCTTTGGCATATCTAAAATTATAGCATAAATTTTTCAAACATAAAACCCCCGGCTAGTCAGAGCCGGAGGCATAAAACCTGCAATAATCTTCATTTTACAAAATTAAAATATTACTCGCCACCTGCTCAACAAAATGAAATTTTACTAAAATCATTGCTAAGAGCAAAGCGATCAAGGCGACGCTTTGCAAAATAACCGAAGGATGCTGAATGTCAATCCGGATAAAAATATTTAAAATTAAAGAAATTATCATAAAAATCAAAAAGGCAATAAAGAAAATGTTTGAGTACTCAATGACAAAATCAATTAACTTTCTCGTATTATCAGTTGTAACCGTTATCACCCCCTCATTATTGGGTAAAAGGCTGCCGGGTAGGCCATTCTCGCTAATATTGACATTATCATCAATGTTTTGTTCCCCGGCTACTTTTGGTTTTTTGACCGTTTCTTCGGGCGTTATCTTTGGTTTAGCCGTTACCGGTTGTTCGACCGGCTTACCAGCCGCAAGCGAGCTCAGATCCTTTCTCTGAGTACCAAAAAATTCAACTAACAAAGTCGTTCGGTGGCCGGAAAGCTGGCCGCTCAAAACAGCAACGCCGATTTCCTTGTATTTATTATTCAAAATATTGCGCCGGTGAGTCGGGCTTTTCAAGAAAGCTTCGGAAACATCTTCGGCATTGGTAAAATCCATAGCGAGATTTTCGCCCGCGTAAACGTAGTCGTATTCCGATCGGTCAATCCATTGCCAGGGTTTTTTGCCTTCCGGCGTATCGTGGGCAAAGTAATTGCGGTTAATCATGTCTTGTCCCTTTAGCTCGGCAAATTTAACCAAAACAAAATTTTCTTTTAACGGTTCTACTCCGGCTTCCACTCGCGATTTATTGACTAAAGAGATAATATTTTTGGAAATTATGGCTGAAAGCTGAGCCGGCGTCGGATAAGTAAAAAATAAAAAACCGGTCACTATTACTTTGACTAAAATGGCGGCAACGGCAAAATTAATCAGGCTTTTTGACCTTAAAACTTTCGGCTGGTGATTGTTGCCCGAATAAGGAATAAAGAGATCTTTGAGCAAATTGGCTGAATCACGAAAAAACCGGGGAAAGTTTTCTTGACCCCGAGATAATTCTTTAATTTCCCGCTTTTGACCGGCAAAGAATTTATGCCACTTGGATTGTTTTTTAGAATTAAACATAGTGGTCTGAATTCAACTGTTTTATTATATCATAAGATGATAACTTTGTCAAACAAATCTACAAAAAATGGCTAATTTTAGATAATTTTTTAACTAAAAACTAGGTTTACTCGTCATTAAAAGGCGAAAAATTTTCTGGCATGTCCAAAATTGGCCTTTTTTTTCTGAAGCCGGAAAGCAAGATCAAAGCTAAAAATAAGGTAACCAAGAGCCAAACCGTCAGCCAGCATTGCGGATAGCCCATGGCTAACGGCACGATGATGATGATTGATACCAGCCACCAAAGTTTTTTAGCTAAAGAGTTAGCGGTTCTTTGGCCATAAGTTCGTAAAATGGCGATTACGACTGCGTTTAAAATAAATATCAGCCAAATGGCGGTTTGGCAATTTTGAGGCTGGCTGTCCTGAGCTTTGCCGGCGGCAACTTGATTGTTATCTTTTGACTCATTAAATTGTTTCTCTCCCAAAACATTGGTTTCAGTCTGAACGCCATTAGCCAGGATGTTGCCTTGGTATTTAGTAATTTTTTCGCCCAAAACCGCCGGATTGTTATTTGATAAAGCGGCATTTTGTCCGGTTGATTTTGCCATCGTAAAATTCAGCTCTGAACTGAAAATTCTTGCTGCCCCGCGCCATTGCTTCGGATCCGCCAAGCTTACTATTCGATAATAATAGGTAGCACCCGGCCTCAAACCGGTTAGAATAACCGAGTGATAAGTCATTGTCTCAAAATTAAAACCAGACGATAACGGGTAATTAAGGTTATTATCAGTTAAAGAAAGCTGGTTACCGGTTTTTGATGATTCGCCAAAGACAACCTGACTGGTGGCAGCGTGCGTCGTAAACCAAATAATTTTGATTGAATCTGCCGAAAGATAATTAACCGAAATATTAGAAATCAAAAGCATCGGCCCAAATCCCCTTTCCGGCCGGCTAATCTGATAAGCGGCAATGTTTAAATTTAACCTGGCTGCCGGTTTCAATCTAACCAAAAAATCGGTTGTTTTGACCGGTTGCCAGCCATTAGGCAGTTTAACTTTAACCTGGTAATTGCCGGCGGCTTCAAGCAAGCCAAAATAATAATAGCCAGCATCGTCAGTTTGACTGGTTTTAACCAAATTTTGTCCCTGATATAAAGCGACGGGAAATCCGGCGGCTCCTTTTTCGCCAAGGTCTAAAATTTTGTTAAGGTTTAAATCTTCAAAAACCAATCCGGAAATTGAGCTCAAACCTTGAGCTGAAACCGGTGCCAGGCAATAGCCGAATAAACCGCCAAAAATTAACAACAAAAACAACCCTAGCTTAGCAGAGTTGTTTTTATTCCCTCCAAAGCGGAAAAAACTCATTTCTAAAGACATAACTAATCAATTTTATTTATTTTGCTTTTAGGCCGCCGCCAGTATAGCGATTTGAAGCATTCCATAAAAACCAGCCATTACCCCCGGCCTCATCACTGGCCCGAATTTGAGTCCTGATCATTTCCGGCGTGTATTTTGTCCCCAAGTCAAAAGCTTGCAGCCATGGTCGGAGCTTCGTTTGGCTGGCTTCGAATTTGTCTTTGACCCGGATCAAACTGCGATAAATTACCTCATAAGGATGCTCCGCTGGATTGGCGAATTTTTCAAACCCGGCCGGATAATGGGAAGGATAAACCATCGGACAAATATAGTCAAAATTGTTAATCGCATCCTCAAACCGCTGGCCGATGTTCAAGCCGTCGGAACGCCACAAAACCATGCCGAATAAGTCAGCGGAAGTGATGATCGGATAAAATCTAAGAGTTT
The DNA here is from genome assembly GCA_041664165.1 of Candidatus Buchananbacteria bacterium. Classification (GTDB taxonomy): domain Bacteria; phylum Patescibacteriota; class Patescibacteriia; order Buchananbacterales; family UBA6539; genus JBAYLH01. Next base: position 46,260 of record JBAYLH010000004.1, read on the forward strand.
GATGAACGTATTGATAAAAATCGGCCATTGCTTTGGCCTTGCCTTCATAAGTGGCATTGTCTAAATTAGCATAGACAATTTGTTTAATATTGCCGTCGGACGGAAAACGAATGTAATCAAAGTTTACCTCGTCAAAGCCGATTTCAGCCGCCGCTTTAGCTAAATCTAAGTTATAGTCCCAAACTAGCTTTTGGGTCGGATCAACCCAGGAAAGCCCCTTAAAATCATGCCAAATGCCTCCTCCTGCGGTCTTTAAAGCAATGTCAGGCCGTTTTTCCGCCAAATAGGGATCTTGAAAAACGGCAATCCGGGCGATGGTGTAAATCCCCTTTTGTTTCAGCTCTTTCAGCCACTCGGCTAAATCGGGAATTCGAACCTCTTCGGACTTAATTTCGTCGGCTAGCGGAATGGCTGTTTCAAAAAAAATTTTACCGCTATAGTCTTTGATGTCAATTACCACCGAATTAAGCTCGGTTTTTTCGATTAAATCAACCAATTCCTGCCGTCTTGATTTTGAACCGGCGGTATAGGCAGTCAGGTAAATTCCCTTACTTTCAATTTTTTCCGGCTTGCTGACAACCTGATAGCTGGAATTATTCAGCGCTAAGACAAAAGAAAAAAACAGAATTGACGTCAGAGTCAGCAAATTGACTAAAGTAACTAGCATATATAGCTATTTTAGCATAGTTTAGCTAAAGAAAAAGACCGCTTGAAAATCGAAGCATTTTTTGGTCAAATTATTTTAGCGGCGATTTTGATTTAGCCAGCAAGACCGCGCTTAGACCAAAGGCAATGGTGAAAAAAATTGCGCCGTAAAAGCAGGGCGTTAAGAATGGATTTTTTACCCCGACCGCGCAGCCAAAAGTGCCAGCGGTTTGGTTCAGCCAGTTAGCCAATTCAACAAAAAAATTAACCCAGGCAAAGCTGACGCCGGCCAAAAGGATGACAAATTGGGTGATAATGATTTTGCGCATAATTTTTTAAAATTATTTAATAAAGCCGCCGGCCTGTAACTTCCATAAATACCGGTAAATGCCTTTTTCTTTGACAATCAATTGGCGATGGGTGCCTTGTTCAACAATGCCGCCGCGGTTAATGACAATTATTCGATCCATCATTTTAATCGTTGAGAGCCGGTGGGCAACGGCAATCACTGTTTTGCCGGCCATCAGTTTTTCCAAAGCATCTTGGATTAATTTTTCCGATTCCGAGTCCAAACTTGAAGTCGCTTCGTCCAGGATTAAAATCGGCGCATTGCGCAGAATTGCCCGGGCAATGGCGACCCGCTGGCGTTCGCCGCTGGAAAGTTTAACTCCCCTTTCGCCGACATAGGTTTGGTAGTTATCGGGCAGGCTGCTGATGAATTCATGGCAATGAGCCAGTTTAGCCGCGGCAATAACCTCGTCGTCTGATGCCTCGGGCCGGCTATAGCGGATATTATCCATCAAGCTTCGGTGAAATAAAATCGGATCCTGGGGCACTAAGCTGATATTTTGCCATAAACTTTCCTGAGTTGTCCGGCTGATGTCTTGATTGTCAACCAGAATCTGGCCGGCGGTAACATCATGCAGCCGAAGCAAAAGCCGGATTAAAGTAGTCTTGCCGGCGCCTGATGAACCGACCAGCGCCAAATGCTCTCGCGGCATAATTTCTAAATTAAAATCCTTCAAAACCGCTCTGGTCTCATGATAATAAAAATCAATATTTTTAAATTCAATTTGACCGTTGGCAACTTTTAAACCTTTGGCGCCGGGAATATCATTTATTTCATAAGGCGTATTTAAAATTTCGGTCATTTCGGAGGCATCGGCCAGCCGTTCATAAATTTGCCGGGTAATTTTACCGAAATCCCAAACCCGATTAATAATATTGACCAGATAGGCTTGAATCAAGACAAAATCGCCGACCGTTAAAATGCCTTTTTGCCAAAGCTTAACCGCCAGATAAAAAATCCCAATTTCCAAACAAATCGTCATAAACCCCTGGAAAGCTTCAAATAAACTGTCCAAATCCCAGGTAAACTTCCGCAGCCGGCGCAGTTCTTCGTTAACATTGAAAAAACCCTTAATTTCCCGGCGGTAGCCGTTAAAAAGCTTAACGGCATTATGGTTAGTCACGCTGTCGGCTAAAAAGCCGGTGGTTTTGGTTTCCGCCGCACTGCGCAAAAGATCGTATTTTAATTTGTAGCCGGTGAAAACAGCATTAATGCCCAAAAAAACCAGCACCCAAAGCAATATCCCAAATCCCAGGTAAACATTCCGAGTAAACAAAATAATGGCGATGGTGGCGATATTGACAAACAACGTCAGCAGATTCCAAATTATCCGGTCGGCGATGGTTTCAAAAGCGCTGCTGTACCACTTTACTTTTTTAACTAGCGACCCGACGAAATTATTGCTGAAAAAGGCGTAAGAATGATTAAGGAGATAAGCGAAGCTGCTATTAGACAAATCCGTCATTATTTTAGCTTCAAAATAATTGGCGCAAATCGTGGCAAGCCGCCAGAAAACCCAGCTTAAAAGTTCCAGGCCGAAAATGACGGTTAAAATAGCAATTAAACTTTTGGCAATTAAGCCGGCCGGCGAACCGCTAGTCAAAACATCAAAAAAATTCTTATAGTACAAAGGGATGACGACGTTCAAAATTGACGCAGCGATAACCGAGACTAAAATAAAAAAGCCCGAAGTTTTATGCTTCAGTGATGCCAAAAAGTAAGCTTTCAGGGTTTGCCGGGCATTACTTTTCATAAAAATAAAAAAAGTTAAAACCCGATATTTAAGCGCGAGAGTTTCTGCGCCATGCCCATCTGGGCTTTACCCAAAGCTTCGTTAACGCATTTTTTAACCGCCGGCCCCTGGCTTTCAACCGGTAAATCCGGATTTAAAATAATTGACTCAACTTTCAAATCGCCGGTAGCAATTACTCTGATGCCTTGATACTCGGCCTCGTACTGTTCGCTTTTGGCCTGATCCTGCAAGGCTTTGAGCTGGCCTAATTGTTTTAGCTTGTCTAGCATAGAGCTATAAATTATTTCTATTTATATTAATTAAGGTGGCGCAGAACCCTAGCTACGTAATTTCATCCCATTTTTACCGCCACGGGAAATCGTCCCGATTCAAGATCGGGATCCCGACTTCCTTATTTTATAAAAAATATTTATGTACGTCGGGAAACCCCGATTACCAGAGCCCCGCCTCCGCTAACGCTCCGGCGGGCGGGCAGAATCTGGCGTCTCCCGACGTCGCCATTATTTATTTTGCCTTGGTGGCGAGTCGGGATGCCGACTTTTTTTAATATAAAATTGGAAACGTCGGCACTACACTTAGCCACAAAACTCGGGGACAGGGAGTCCCCGCCCGAACCTCCCTAATGGTAAGCATGGCGGGTGCGCCCTTTTTATATTAATTAAGGTGGCGCAGAACCTTGATTGACGGAGCCCTTACCTTGATTAATAGTATCCAATTCTCGGGGACAGGGAGTCGAACCCCGATTACCAGAGCCAGAATCTGGCGTCCTACCATTAGACGATCCCCGAGAATTGGATACTATATTTTCTAAAAATCTTTTGAATACCTGGCCATAACAGGTTAAACATTAGACCTGCCTGTCGGCAGGCAGGCGATCCCCCGAGTTTTGGGGCTAAACGATTAAATTTAATCTATATTATTCAACCAGCTGACCGCCGAAAGACTGCAAAACATTATCAATTGAATCCTGGCTGGTTTTGGCTTCCGCCAAGGTAGCCACTTCGACTTTCTCTTCGGGCAAATCTTTAACCACGGCCGTTCTGACTATCAGCTGAACGCCGAAAACATCGCGCAAAACCTGTTCTAAAATCAGGCGATTTTTATTATCATTAACTCGCTGCTGGTGGAATTTATGGCGAAAGCAGACTTCCAAAATACCGTCTTCGCCGACAGTTGACGGCTGGGAAATTCTCAAAGTTGAAGCCAGGCTTTGGTTATATTTTTTTAGGCAAATCAAAACTTCCTCCCATTTTTCCTTGACCTGGTCCAAAGTTAATTTGACTTTAGCGATTGGTATTTTCGGAGTTTCTTTTTCCGGCTCTTTTTCTTTCACTTCCGACTCTTCGATTTTCAAAATCGGCTCGGTTTTTAGACCCGATCCCCCGCCGCCTTGCGGCTTATCATCGGAATGGCTATCGTCGCCAATTATTTCCAAAACCGCCAACTCCAGCGGCAGCTGTAAAATATCGGCAAACTTTAATTCCTGTTTTTTTACTAAAATAATTTCAATGATCTTAATTAGAAATTCCAGGGAAATTTGGCTGGAAACTTCAATCGCTCTTTTTTCCAAATCCTTACTCAAACCGCCGGTGAATTCATTAAGTTGGCTGCTGACTTTCATCAGCAAAATTTTTCTTAAAACTTCGATTAAATCGCCGGTAAATTTATCCAAATCAATCCCCTCGGAAACCAAGCGGTTGATTAAGCCGATCGCGCCGGCCGAATCTTTCCGGTTTAAAAATTCAATGAATTCCAGGACTAAATCAAACCGGGAACGGGGCAAAACTAATTCGGCTTGTTCGGCCGTAATTTCCTTGTCGCCCAAAGATAAGATCTGACCCAGCAGGCTTTCCGCATCGCGGATGCCGCCTTCGGCGTAGTAAGCGATATTTTCTAAAATCGACTGGCTAACGACCTTGCCTTCTTTTTCAGTGATAAAATTCAGCCGCTTGGCGATCTCAAGCTCGGAAACTTTGCGAAAATCAAAATGCTGGCAGCGAGAAATAATCGTTTGCGGCACTTTATAAATTTCCGTGGTCGCTAAAATAAAAATGGCATGAGCCGGCGGTTCTTCCAAAGTCTTAAGTAAGGCATTAAAAGCCGAAATTGACAGCATGTGGACTTCATCGATAATGAAAACTTTGAATTTCCGGCTGGTCGGCGTAAATCGGGAATTATTAATGATATTTTCCCGGACGTTGTCAACGCCGGTGTGCGAAGCGGCATCAATTTCAATATATCCAAAGACCGGGCCGCCATCATTTCCTGGCAGGAATCGCAGACATTGCAAGGCTCGCTTTCGTTCGGCTGGCGATTTGAGCAATTCACCGCTTTGGCCAAAAGCCGCGCCGTCGTGGTCTTGCCTAAGCCGCGGGGACCGGAAAATAAATAAGCATGAGCGACTTTGCCGGTTTCCAGCTCGCTTTGCAAGGTAGTTTTGATATGGTTTTGACCGACCACTTCCTTAAAGGTTTGCGGCCGGTATTTGCGGTATAAAGCCAAGGACATAAAAGATTTTTACTGCTATTTAGAATAATCTGCAGCAACTAAAATTTTAACCCATTTTTTGACTTTTTGCAAGCGAAAAAAATGGCAAAAAAAGACCCGGGAGAAACTGGTTATATAAGTTACCGTTACTCTCCGGGTCGCATGCCCCTTGGCATATTAGGATGGGTGTATGGTCGCCCACTTACGGCGACCGGTAATAGTTGAATGAAACGCCGGAGACCGGCAGCGGGCATTACGCGAAAAAAACCGCATAACAACTCCCCTAAAATTTTTAACCCAGCAAGTTGCTGGAGGTTGATTGGGGCTACCTCCACTCTAGCCCTCACCTACGTCGCTTCATAAAACATTCCTCCTTGGTTACCCGCCCTTATATTCTCATCCTTTGAAACTGAATGCTTTCCGGCCTTAAATTTGATGTGGCTTAGCCACGGCCAGGGCATTCCAGCAAAAGATGGTAATACCATTATTTGATTAAATGACAAAATTTGTCAAGCGGTTTGGCCGCCAAAACTAAAACCCCCGAGTGCCGGGGGCTTTAATTATTTGAGGTTGGGTTATTATTATTCCTCGGTTTTTTCCGCGGTTTCTTCTTTACCTTCAACTGCCGGCAATTCAGTTTTTTCCGGTTTGCTTTCCAAATCAGTCAATTCCTTTTCGCTTCTTGGCTCCTGAACCAAAGCGATAACGTCGTTAGGAATATTCAAAACCGTTATCCCTTCTGGGATTTTGATGTCAGCAACGTGGATAGAGTTATCGAAAGTCTTCAAAATTGACAAATCAACTTCAATTTCATGAACCAAGTACTGCGGCAGGCATTCAACATCCAAAGAATCGATATTAGTGACCAAAGTGCCGCTTAGCTCCTTAACGGCCGGCGCTTCATTGATAAATTTAAGTTCAATTTTTGTATGCAGCTTTTCATCCATTTTGATTTGATGGAAATCAACGTGCATAATTCGGTTGTTGACCGGGTCAAGCTGGTAATCCTGGATTAAAATTTTAACCGGCTTGGAGTCGTCAATAACCAAATCAACCAAAGTGCTTTCGCCGGCTTGGGTTAAAACTTTTTGAAAAACGGGATAGTCAACTGATAAATTAATCGGTTTAATTTTGTGACCATACAAAACTGCCGGAATTTTTTCCTGTTTCCGCAATTTGCCGACTTTTTTGCCGGTTTCTTTTCGGGTGGTGGCTTTTAGGATTGTTGCTGAACTTGTCATAACTTTATTACCAATTCTATAGCTTTAATATTTAAAATTAACAAAATGATCAATCAAAACTTTATCTTTATTTAAAAGCTGCTCGTGAACTTCAATGACGTCATCGCAGGTTATCGGCTTGGCTGATTTGAATCTGATCACGTCATCGCTAGTCAAATCAGTAACTAAGCCGACCGAACTGATGCCTGAGCTGCTGACCGTTACTACCGCCAAAACGGCAGCCTGGCAATGCCGGCAACGGATATAAAACAAATGGGCATTATCGCTTTCTTCCAAAACTCTGGCTTCAACCGGATCGTAACGCAAATTGCAGACCGGGCAATGAGTAACCAAACTTGAGCCGTCATTAAATAAATTGGAAAGTCTGTCCTCCATAAAATACTTTAACAATATAGCTAAAATTTTGATTTTTGTCAATCCCGCGATATAAACCAATCATTTAAGCTAAATAATTCAAATTGACGATGAATATTACCGGGCTCGGCTCGCCGTGAATCTTAATTGCGGTTTCTGATAATCATGCTTTCAACCATGCCGATTAAAATCAGGCAGACAACCAGAAAGCTCCCGCCGTAGCTCAAAAAAGGCAGAGAAATTCCCGTTACCGGCACGATGCCGATATTCATGCCGATATTAATCATAATCTGACTGAAAAACAAAGCCGAAACGCCCAAAATAAACAACTGGGCGAAACTATCTTTCATTGATTTTACCGCTTTAATCAGACGGTAAAAAATTACGCCCAAAAAAAATAAAACTAAAATTACGCCCAAAAACCCCAGCTCTTCGGCAATGACGGCAAAGATAAAATCGGTTTCGGCCGCCGGCAGAAATTTCAGCTGGCTTTGCGAACCGAAGCCGAGCCCCCGGCCAAAAAGACCGCCGGCGCCAACCGCCGTTACCGCCTGCCGGACATGATAGCCGCGGCCGTAAGGATCAAGCGCCGGGTTGAAAAAAGTCAAAATCCGGTCTCTTTGATAGGTTTGAAAAAGAAAAAGCCAGGCAACTAAAGCCGCCAAAGCCAAGCCGCCGGCCAAAAACAGCAGGTGCTGCTTTTTCGCTCCGGCAAACACCAGCATAAAAATCCAGATTAAAAATAAAATAATCGCCGAACCGAAATCAGGCTGAAAAATTACCAGTAAAAAAAACCCGCCGGTGATTAAAGCCGATAAGGCAAAGTTTTTAAATTGCTTTATTTCCAGGATTTTTTTACTTAAAAACCAGGCCAAAAAAGCAATTAAAGCGATTTTAGCCAATTCAACCGGCTGAAAATTTATTCCCATTAGCGAAAACCAGCCGGTGGTGCCGCGGATAGTTTTGCCTAAAAACAAAACCGCGACTAAAGTTACGGCCACGGCAATATAAATAAAGTAGCTATAATCCTGCCAAATCCGATAATCCAAAAGACTGATTAAAAAAAGCAGGCCTAAGCCGATTAAGGCAAAGACAATCTGCTTTTTAAAATTCAAAAAATCCGGGTTTGCGGAACTGACCGAAATACTGTAAATCGCGGATAAGCCGAAAGAAACCAATAAGGCAACTGCGCCAAACAGCATCCAATCAAAACTCTTTAAAGCCGCGAATAATCTTTTAAAAAACATAAGAATTGTTACGCTCCGTTACGGACAAAAGTGATTACTTTCTGACCCTCAATTAATCCCGACCTGACTTCAACCATACCTTCATCGCCTTTCAAGCCAAGGATAACTTCAACCGTTTTAGGATTGTCATTTTCTAAAATTTGAACGATTTTTTTGCCATTTTCTTCCTTAACCGCCCGTAAAGGAATAAATAAAACGTCATTAATTTCGGCGGTTTTAACCGTAATATTGGCCGTCATACCGGGTTTAATCTTTTCAACTACTGATTTGACGCTATCTGGCTGGTCTTTTTCAAAAGCGACCGTTACCCGATAATAGATCACGTCCTGAATTTCCGTTTGTGCCGGATTAATGGTCGTAACCGCGCCGCTGAATATATCGTCGCCGGTAAAGGCATCCAAAGTAATACTGACTTTGTCGCCGACGCTGATTTTGACAATATCCGATTCCGGAATATCAACTTCAATTTCATAATTTTCCGCCGCCAGCATCTTAATCACCGGCTCGGTCAAATTGGTCTGTTCGCCGACCGAATAAGGCGTATCGGTAATCACGCCGGCAATCGGCGCTTTAATAATCGTTTCGTCGTATCGAGCCGCGGCCAAATCAAGGCTCGACTGGGCTTTGGCCACCTGCGCCTGGTATAAAGAAATGTCTTCCGGCCGGGCCGGGGCTTTTTTAAAATCTAAATTGGCCTGAGCCTGGGCTAAATTATTTTCCGCGGTTTTGACGTCATTTTCCGCGGCATTAACCTTGGTTTGGTAATTAAGCTTGGCGTCGGCCAAAGTTTGCTCGTCAGTATGGATGGTGGTGAGACTGGTATTAGTGGTTGTTCTTTCGGTATTAATATCGGTTTTTAAAGCGTCCAAATCCGTTTGAATCAGATTTGAGTTGATAATGACATAATCAAAAAGTTTCGATAAATTATCCAGAGTTTGACTGACTTGGCTTAAGGCCGATAAGGTTTTATTAATCGCCGAATCAACTTTTGTAATATCGCTGTTATTGAGATTAGCTTCGCTATAGGCTAATTCCGCCCCGTCGATCATGCTTAATGAAATATTATATTGGTTTTCAACATCCTGCCGCAGCTGGGTATTGGAAGTTAAAAAATAATTCGAACTATTTTTGAAATTAAGCGTATCGTAAACTTTTTGAATCGAAATATTAGCCTTAGTTATCGCCGAATTAGCGTCAACCAGACTGCCTTGTTTTTCGTTTTGGAGCGCCTGGCTATAGGTTTGTTTGGTATTATCTAAGTCAGACTGAGCGTTAGCTAAATCGGTTTTAGATTTTTCAAACGCCGCCTGAGAAACCGCAACATCCTGAGTCGTAGCGCCGATTTTAATTTTTCCCAAATTAGCCAATGCCTGGGCTAAATCGGCTCTGGCGCTATTGACATTAATCGCCAAATCATTGGCCTTGAGCTGGGCTAAAATTTGATCCGCTTCGACTTTATCGCCGGTTTTTACTTTCAGAATTGCCAGCTGGCCGGGATTTTTGAAATTTAAGCTGATTTCCGAGGCTGATTTGACTTTACCGGTCGCTGAAACCGTCTGGCTGATAGTGCCGCGCTTAACCTCCTGGGTAACATACTCAACTTTTTTGCCCGAGCTGGCAAATTTAAAATAAGCGCCGATAGCGATAATCAAAATAACGACAACGGCCCAAAAAATCTTAGACTTAAGTATTTTTTTCATACTTTAAATGCTTAATAATTACCCTAGTATTATATAACTTTTTACCAATTTTTTCAAGTTTTTTCCATACAGTTTTTTCCATAACTTAACCGAGCAGAAAGTTAACCTCCTAAAAAATTAGTTTAGACAAAACAAAAAATACTCTATTTCTAGAGTACTTTTTGCTATTTGAGCCTTTGGTAACCGTTTTCGAACCTCTATTCTTAGTTTACTATCTGGTAGCTGGAAATTGTTTCATAATCAACATTGAATATTTTCTTGCCCTGATAAGCATTGTCAGGACTTGGCACCGTAGCGATATGTTTAAGAGTCTGGCCGGCGACTTCATAAATTTTCCAATCCGGCGTCTTGAGCAAACTCCCGTCGGCGTATTTTTTTACCCCCAAAACCTGGCCGCCGGTTTCAATCGTCGGCAAAGGGCTGAAATAAGCCGCCAAATCATCGTCGCTGATATTATAAATCGTTTTACCGGCATACCGGTTTAATTCAGCTAAACCGGTAATTTGTCGCGGGGATTGATTTTCAATGATATAAATTTTTCTGTTTGGAGTTCGAATCAACGCCCCGTCGGCGTATTTTTTTACCCCCAAAACCTGGCCGGGGACTGAAACTTTTTTATCAGTATATTGAGCCAACACGCCATAATCAACGTCATAGATTCTTTTGCCGTTTAATTGATTATCTGGGCCTGCAATCGTATCAAGGTATAATAGCTTGTCATTTTGGACTAAATAAACTTTCCAGTCGCGAGTCCGCAATAAAGTGCCGTTGGCGTATTTTTTTACCCCCAAAACTTTTTCGCCGGAATTTACCCCTTGATTCTGGTAATAGTTGAAGGATTCATTATCAATATTATAAATTTTTTGGCCGGCATAATAATTTTCACTGGCAGCCAGGGTGGCAACATGCCGAATTGTCTGGTCTTCAATAATATAAACTTTGCCATCGGCTGTTCTGACGATTGTGCCAACCACGTATTGTTTGACGCCTAAAACTTTACCCGTCGTATCCGGGTGGCTGCCGGTATAATTTAAGCCTAAATAATTATCAATGGTCCAAAAATCGACATTATTAATCTTTTGCCCTTCATAATTATCTATTAATTCCTGATGAGTGCCGATATAACGAAATTTTTGATTTTCAACCCGATAAATTCGCCAGTCGCAAGTTCGCAGCAATTGGCCGTCTCTAAACGTTTTCAGCCCAAAAACCGGATTTTGAGTGTAGCTATAAATGACATTGAAATCAACATCAAAAACCGCCGAGTCATTGTAAGTTCTTTGGCTTAGAGGAATTTTTTTGGAAACATCGACGGCTTTTTGATTTTCGATCTGATAAAGCTGGCCGTCGCAGGTCCTCAAGTAAGAACCATTAGCATATTCTTTGACGCCTAAAACTTCCGGGCCATAGTGGCAGCGGTCATAAGTTTCAAGAATCGGCGGCAAGCCCGGCGCATTAATCACGGCAAAAGTACCGATATCATTAACGGCAAAAATAGTTTTATTATCAACATCAAAAATTGCCTTTTGGCCTAAAACCCATTGACTGTTATTATTCAAAAAATAAATTCCCAGGCTAGTCAAGTCGGCCGGCAAATTGGCAATGGTTAAATTAACGTTAAGATTCTGCAAAAAATTGCCGCTTAAATTATTGTTCCGGTCTTTGGCCGACAAATTAAAAATTTTACCGCCGATAATTGCATTCTGACTATCGCAGGGCTGATTGGTCGAATCAAGGCCGACATAATTTACTTCAAAGATAGTGTAGTCTTTAACCGCTAAAGGCGGGATTTCTAATTCCAATAAAATATCATTGCCTGATCGCCGAATTAACTTACCATTGCGATATTGATCCGGAATCACTAGCCAATTATTAATCGCCGTTATCGGCTCTAAAATAGTACTTCCGCCCCCGCCGCCGCCATAGCCAAAAGCGATGTGGTTATTTAAAAATTCACCGGCGCCAAAATTGCCGGACAAATAGACAATGGCTAAAACCGCCAAGCTGCCTGCTGAAATATTGAATTTTGAGCGTTTAAGCAATTCAAACATAAGTCTTTGGTTAGGTAAAAATAGTCTCTTATCTTACAATGAAATCCGATACAAAGTCAAGTCTTCTTTTTCCAATACTTTTTTAAGAAACGAAGAATTAATCAAATCAAGCGGCGGATTATTTTTCAAAGCCGCCAAGTCATGGCTTAAAATTACATACTTAATCCCCTTGCTGGCTAGCTCTTTTGCCTGCCAATCAGGGTCTTTTTGGCTGAAAATTATCGTCTGAATTTCATTGGCTAGTTCGTTTCCGCCTTGGCTGAAAATTTCACCAATTTCCATATTTTCGCCGATAATAACTTCCCGGTCAAAAAATTCCTTGGCCGGATTCAAGGTAATCAATTTTTGGTTAAAGCCAAGCGATAGATACTGATGCCAGGGTAAAAATAGAACTTTAAAGTCCGACTGGTCATCATTTAACAGCTGATTAGTTTGCTGCCAGCTGGCTGGAAACCAGACTGGTTTGAGCTGCCGGCTGAATCCGCCCCAGATCGGATAAGTATATAAAATCGGAATCAAAAAAACCAAAGCAATAAAATATTTTAATCTGGCAGCGAATTTATTGCTTAATTTTTCCAAAACAACATAAAGGCCGAAAGCGGCAAAATAACTATAGCTCAAGCAAAGCAGACCGCTCCATTTCTCCGTATCGCGAAAACCCGGCCAAAACCACAGCTGGTTAAATAGAAGTTGGTTAAAGCCTTTAAAAATAGTTTCCCCGACGCCGCAAGAAAAAATAAACCCTAATATCCCGCAAAGTAAAAAAAATACAGTTTTTTCTTTTGCCGGCCGCTTCAAGCTTTGGCAGATGCCAAAAGCGACTAAGCTCAAAATGACCGCCAGCAAGCCGACCCAAAAATAAAAATTATCTTTCGGCCATAAAAAATAATCGACCCAGGGCTGAGCTTCGCCCCAAAAACCGTACAAAGCTAAAACATTTAAAACCGTACCTAAGTGTTGATCGGAAGCGGTTTTAAAAGCCTGCCAATTTTTTTCATCAAAACCGATAACTACCGAGTTATCGAAATTGGCGATAAAAGGCAAGAGCCAATACAAGCTAAAAACCAAAAGACTGACGCCGACCATTGATAATTTAATCACTGAATTTTTTACTAGGTTTTTATTTTTTAAATTGGCCATCAGATAATATAAGGCGTAAATAAAAATAACAACCGAAGCAATTGCCAAAAAATGAATTGAAAAAAGGCTGATTAAAAACAGCCAAAAAAACAGCCAAAAAGCATTTTTATAATCCGGATTTTGGAAAAATCGAATCAGATAAAAACTTAAAGCCGGCAAAAAAGCATAAGCAAAAAGCAATGGCCACTGGCCGGCTAAAAATCGTTCGTAAACAAATGGCGTGGCAGTGTAAAAAATTGCCGCCCAAAAAGCTAAGCCGTATTTTTTTGGCGCCGGCAAAAATCGATAGCTTAAAAAACCAATCAGAAAAAATAGGCAAAAAATCATTACTTTTTCAATTACCCAGCCGGGCAGCAAATAATTGGCAAAATTTAAAACATATTTTAAAAGTAAAGTATTATGGGGCATCCCGGCGCCGAAAAGCACTTTAAGCTTAGGGACAAAAATCATATCCAAACTTAAAATATACCCCGGCAAAAGCATTTGCCAAGAGATCAGAACCGAAACCAAAGCAAAAAATAAGCCGGCTAAAATATTTTTATTGGATTGTTTAGTTGTATCTTTCATTGGTAATGTCGATAAAAGCCAGCAAATTAATCACTAATAAAATTATGACAAAAGCGGAAAACCGGAAGTAGCTGCCGTTAACCGATAAATTAAAGCCAGTGACGCTCAAATAGATAAAGACGACGGCCAAGTTGATAGTGGCAATAAAGATATTATTTTTTTGCTTCCCCCAGTTTTTTAACGAGGTTTTAAGCTTAGCCGAAAAATTTCGGTTTTTAAAGCTAACCGATTTATCAGCTCTCGACGTTTTTTCGCCCTTAACGGAAATTACAAACGAGATTATGTTTATCAAGGCTAAGACCAAAAAAAGAATAATAAAGCGGTAATAATTTTGTTGGTTTGGCAATTCAGCGCCAAAAAGCAACAAATAAACGATAACCACGAAAATATTGCCAAAACTTGGCCAAAGGCGGTTATTGATAAAAATTTTTCGCCGGTTTTTTGCCGATTGGGTAACTAGCTCAGTTTTTGATTTTACCGTCTCGGCAAATTTTTGCGGCTCGGTTTTGAACTCGAACATCCGGGCTGTCGTCGCCATTAATAAAAATAAATAAATCCAGACTGCAAAAATTTCGGCTAGATTATAGTTAGCAAAAATTAGGGCAACCAGGCAGCCGCCCAAAGAAATTAAGCCTAAGCAAGAAGCTAACAATGCTTCCCGATCGAAATTTTTAAATATTTTTTTAATTTTTTCTGGCATAAAACAGCAAAAAGATGAATAAGGCCGCGCAACCGCCGAAAATAACATCAGTCAATCGGTTAAAACTATTTTCCATCGTTAAATCAAGATCATAGCTGCCGTCACTGTTTTTTTGGCACCGAAATTTTTCCTCACATAAAACCTTGGCGTCAATCCACCAGCCATTGTCATAATTATTAATTTGGAAATGATTAGCTTCGGCAATTGATTTACGATCAGCCGAATAAATCTTCCAGGTTTGACTGTATTTTTTGGGATAAACCAATAGAAATGGATTCTTGATTCCCTGCAAACTAAGCTGATATTTCCAAACATTAATCGGCTTGGCGGTTAAAGACTCCGGCCTAATTTTTTCGATATTATTTTTGGCATATAGATAGTAGCTATAAATTCCTTTCGGCGCAAATTCAGAAAGTTTCACGTTATCATACAAATCAACAATATTTTTCGAGCCATCCGAAGGGGCGTAAAAATAAAGCTGAAATGTGTCAACATTATTCACATCCGAGCTGACAATGGCTTCAAAGGTGTGCCACTGATTATCGGTAGCTTCAAAAGATTCAAAATTATCTTGGTTTTTACCGGCTTCATTTTTAAAATTATAATAATACTGGACTTTTCCGCCTTCTAAATTTTTATAATCGAAAGCCAATTTATAAAGCTTGTCATTTTCAATTTTGACCGGAAAAGACCGCAAGGTACAGGCAAAATGGTTATTGGAAAAAAGCTGAAGCGCATTTTTTCCCGCCGTGGCGTCCGAAACGATGGCTGAACCGATTTGGGGCCGGCCGGGAAGATAATTGCTGCAATCAGACACTTCGTTTTCCCATAAACCAGCTTCAAAAGACGGGTTGAAATCTTTTAACAAATTAATATCCGAGCCAAGATAGCTAAACGAATTATTCCCGCTTTTTAAGGTCAACCAGTTACTAAGGCCAAAATTAGCCGGGAAATCCGACCTAGAAATAGCAACCTCTCGCTCGGAAACAAAAGCAATTAATCTGACATTATCATATAAATTAACGACATTTTTCGAGCCATCCGATGGGGCATAAAAATAAAGACTGAAACTGTCAACACCTTGAATCTGAGGAATAATAACGTTACTGAAGGTGTGCCACTTAAAATCAGCAACATTAACCAGGCCGAATTTTTCCTGCAACTGGTCGGAACCATTTTTAAAATTATAATAATACTGGACTTTTCCACCTTCTAAATTTTTATAATCGAAAGCCAATTTATAAAGCTTGTCATTTTCAATTTTGACCGGAAAAGACCGCAAGGTACAGGCAAAATGGTTATTGGAAAAAAGCTGAAGCGCATTTTTCCCCGCCGTGGCGTCCGAAACGATGGCTGAACCGATTTGGGGCCGGCCGGGAAGATAAGCCGAACAATCAGCCGCCGTTTTTTCCCATAGACCGGCTTCAAAAGAAAAGTTGTCATTTTCCAATAAATTCTTGCCGATTGAGTGGTAAAACCTGATTTTGTTTTTGAATAAATCAGCCAAAGACGTGCTTGAGTCGTTTTGATAAGTTGAAAAATCAACTACCAAATCCCCGATTTTAATCAGGCTGTTTGCCTCAACGTCAGTAACGGTAAAAATCACGACATCATTTAATTTGATACTGCTGCCATTCAAGTCCAGTCTTTGACCGGGCAAAATAAAGTTGACTTTTTTGCCGGCCAAATCGTATTGAATTTTTAAAATACTGTTTTCGTTGACATCAGCTTTAAACTCAAAGGGCAAATTGAAACTAAAGCTATTTATAAACTCAGAAAAATTAAACGAGTAATCGCTGAAAATTTTTAAATAGATATTTTCTGCCCCGGTCAAGAGCGGACTTATATTTTTAGCCAGATTAATACCGGCGTTATTAATTACCGCCGCTTTTTGGCCGGCCGCTTGGTTTTTTTTAATGTCAGTCAGCAAAAATTCAGAATTAACCGATTTCGATTGATTATTTTTTTGATCGGTAAAAACCAAAGAAACGCTGTCGGCAACATACGGCTGATAGCCAAAATTAATATTTTTTTTATAAAAACCCACCAGCAGATAAGAACTGACAAAAATCAGCAATATGACCGCCAAAGCTCCTGGTTTAATTTTTAATTTTTTAGCTTTCATGACGCCTCGTTTTAATTATTTCTAAAATGCTCAGCAAAATCAGAAGTAAAAAAGTTAGCCCGGAAACCGTCAAAGTCAGCGAATAAGGCATTTGTTTTTCAAAATAGATCATTAAATAAAGTTCATCACCGGCCTGATAATCCCGAGGAATATCTCCGGGGGCGATTAAAAAAAGATTTCCGATAATGTTGCCTTTGAAATGATTTTCCGGCTTAAGATATTTTTTGGCGATAAGGCCGAAATCAGCATAGTCAAAAGACGTGCTAGAAAAATGACAGCGGCGGTTTTCGGTCGTCTCAAAATTTTCCCAGGCCGTCTGGCATTCGACATTATCCCAATCTTTTTTGTCAATAAAATAGACCCGCCAATTATCAGAAAAAGTTTGATTGAACTGCAATAAAAACGGGTAAGCCTTATTAACATTCAATTTCAAATAATACTTGTTGGCATTATCCGCGGCCGCTTTATAGGAAACATAGGGACTATTAAGAGAAAAATTGATGTCTTTAATGGAATTGACGCTATTTAATTCCGACTTGCTGAGTAAAACCGGCTTTTGTTCGATATTTAATTTATCATTATAAAAATTATTCACATCCAGGCCTAAAATATTTTTTGGACAATAAATAAAAAAATCGTAATTGTCGGCTCCATTGAACCGATAATGGGTAAAATTATTATTCTGCTCGGCGATATAAAAATTTGCCTGCCGGCTAAGCTGATTTTTGATTTTCAAAGAATTATTTTCTAAATTTAAAACCTGATAGGTATCAATATTTTTGTCGGCGTTCACAACGTCATGAAAAATAAAAATATTTTTGAGATTAAAAATTGCCAAATTATTAATATTTATTTGGCCTAAATTATCGTAAATCTCGTTGTAGAACCGGACAAAGTCATTATCAACTAGCCTCAAATTCGGAACGATCAAGCTTTCGTATTTTGTGTAAAAAAAAGAATTTAGGTCTAGATAATATGGCGCCCAGTTAAACTTCAGCCAATGATAAGGAGCAAAAATCGTTGCCTCCGAGAAAGTATAACTATTTTTACTAATCAAATCCGATTGATAACCGGCCGGTATATTGCTGACTTTTTTAAAACCATAATGACCCGATAGAAATGGCAATAAATTAACCGCCAGATAAATAACGATCAAAAAACTAAAAATTTTAACTTTTTTTCCGGGCCGCTCAAGTTTAGACAAGCTGCCAACCAGGATAACGACCAAAAAAGAGTAGAACAGGCTTTGGCTAAATTGTAAAAACCCGTAGTCGTTATATAGAAAAACAAAAATCGTCTTATTGAGATGGGAAAAAATATTAAAAGAAGTAAAAAAAGCCAAAGTGTTTAAAAGAAAAATTAAACAAATTAAAATAATAATTCTCAAACCGCTTTTGTTTTTTAGCCAGATTAAGGCGGCTAGCAACAGGCCGATATTAAAAGCAATCTGAACCGTTTTAAAAAATTCAAAGCGGCCGGACGCCGCAAAATTATCGGCAAAACCGGGAATTCCCAAATGATTGTAAAAAAAACTTAAAGCTGACGGGGTGAAACCGCCGGGATGGGAAAAAGAATTAGTAAAAGATTGTTTAAAGTTGTAATTAGCCTGTTCAAACTTGCTAAAAGCATCCTGGTAATTACTGACGATGCTATCGGAACTGGCCAAGGAAGGAAAACTGGTGGTTAAAATCGGACTGGCGCAGAGACCGAAGACCAGAGAAAAAAAGAGCCAGCGGGATAAATTAAAATATTTTTTATCATAAAAAACCCAGATAATCGCCAACAGAGAAAAAATAATAATCGGAATTAACCGCAGATAAGAAAACAGATAGACGCCAAAAAAAACCGAGACTGCTAAATTATGCACCTTCCCCTTTTCCAGATAATTCAGAAAAAAATAGCAAAAAATAATAAATGATACATAAACATAACTAATCGTAAAAAGAGTGGCAACCAGGAGCGAAAACGGATTAAAAGCTAAAAATAAAGCTCCCAGCCCGATACTTAGATCACTAGCATCGGGCATTAATTTTTTCAGTAGTTTTTGGCCGAAATAAAAACCTAAAAAATAATACAAAAAGTAATAAATAATTTGGCCTAAATCCGAACCAAAAATCGAAGTTAGTAAAAGCTGATAAAAAGAAATAATTAAATGGGCGAAACTCATGGCGGAATTATCAAAACCGAAATAAAACCCGTCAGTTCTGACAAATTGGCCGAGTTTGGACAAAGCGAGTCTTTTCGCCTGCAAAACACTATCGTAATAAAAACCGCTGTCGGCAAAGGCCCAAATTCCCCGCTGGAAAATTAAAAATGACATGGCGATAAAAGCAAAAATCAAAAACCAAATCCAATGCCACTGAGATTTAATAATATTTTTTAGCTTATCGGTCATGATAAATTGCTTTCTTGTATAAACCTTCGAACCTTTGCCGCTGCCGGCCGGAAAACAACACTCCGACGAGTAGCTGAAGATAAATTAAAATATGCTGTTTTAAGCTTAAGTCTAGCTTGAATGTCTTGATGGTTTCTTTTCTTAAGCGGAAAGCTTTCCAAGCGTTAGTTTTAGCCTGATGAGCCGTCGAACCGGAGTGATAACGGTAAAACAATAAAAATTTATTAACATTAGAAATTTTGTATCCTGAATAGACGACTCGATACCATAAATCAAGATCTTCGAGGTATAAATAATTTTGGCGGTAAGCACCGACTTTTTTGATCACCGATTTCCGAAACATCACGGCCGGGTGGACAACTGGCAAATAAATAATCAATTCCTTTTTAATTGTTTCCGGATCAACTAGCTTGGTTCGATAGTCGATTTTTTTGTCATTTTCATCGATGATTTTAACAAAACTGCCGACCACGGCAATCTCGGGATAAAATTTCAAAAAATTAAACTGCTCGAAAAAACGATTTCTAACCGCAATGTCATCGCCGTCCATCCGGGCGATAATTTCCGCTTTGGCGGTTTTTAAACCGTAATTCAAGTTATGAACAATCCCCTGGTTATTTTCATTTTTAATATAGATAATTCTCGGGTCAGCCAAATACTTTTTAACAACCCGATCCGAGCCATCGGTTGAAGCGTCATTAATTAAGATCAGCTCAAAATCGGAAAAAGTCTGATTTAAAATACTTTCGATCGCTTTGGTCAAAAATAACTGGGCGTTATAGAAAGGCATGATCACTGAAATTTTTGGCGTAATTTCCGGCATAACTAATTTTTATTTCTGAATAAATTAAATATTGCGACCCGAAAACGGGCGGGAAGAAGGTAAAGCGTCAGCCACTGAAAAAAATTATATAAAAAATCAAAACCGGAAAAATGATAAGCTTGATTATCCAAAAACTGCCGACGGATTTTCAAAGTATTTAATTCAAGATTTTTTAATTTCTGGTAAGTAATCGAATTTTTTTGCTGGCGGTATTTTAAAATTACTTCCGATAAATTCGCAAATTGGTAAAATTGGCCGATTCTAAAGGCTAATTCCAAGTCTTCGGCGACCGGCAATTGCTCATTATATAAGCCGATTTTGACAAAAACTTCCCGGGTAATCATGGCGGCCGGCTGAGCCACCGGCGAATAACGAAATATTTTTTTTCTTAATTCCGAATCTAAGGCTTGATATTTACGAACACTGATAACTTTACCGTCGGCAAAAAATTCGAGCCAGCCGCCGCAGATTCCAACCTTCGGGCTACTAAGCATTAATTGATATTGTTTTTCCAGCCGCCTTGGCCGGGAAACGTCATCAGCATCTTGCCAGGCCAAATATTTTCCCTTCGCCAAACTGACTAATTTGTTCCGATTGGCCGGGATGCCTAAATTAAATTTATTTTTAAAAACAACGATCCTTGAATCTTGAGCGGCGAATCTTTGAATAATCGGCCAAGTCCCGTCAGTTGAAGCATCGTCAATAATAACGAACTCAAAATTAAAAAAAGTCTGGTTTAAGACACTTTCAATTGCCTCGGCGATATAAGATTCGGAATTGTAGGCCGTCATTAGAACTGAGACTGCCGGAGTTTCGGACATATAGATTTTACCGGTTAAAATTTTTCTTTTCTCTGACAATGTATAGTGGCCGATTCATCGCTTCGCTTTGGATACTGCCAATATACAAAGCAATTAGGCCGAGGCAGCTCAAAATTATGCCGGTCATAAATAAATTAATTACCGCCAAAATCGCCGACCCGGAGAAATTAAATCCCGTCACATCGCCTAGAATGTATTTATCGATAAAAATAAATAAACCCAGCGGCCCGGAAAACAAAATTATTAATACCCCTAAATAGCCGGCAAATTTCAAAGGAAAAAGGCTATGGGAAATAAAAGCTGAAACTGACAAATGCAAAAGCTTCAACCGGTTGTAAGAAGCTTGGCCGTTAGCCCGTTGGTTTGGCGTAAAATAAATATAGTCTTTACTAAAACCCAGCCAGTCTAAAAGCCCGCGGGCAATTCGGCCGTGTTCGGTAAACCGGTTAAATTCGTTAATGACTTTTCGGTCGATTAAACGGAAATCGGTTGCCCGAGCCGAAATTTTTGTCTCGCCGATGAAATCCATAATTTTGTAAAAGGCCAAAGAACCAACTTTTTTGATTAAACCAGAGCGCTTACTTTTTTCTCTGACGCCGATAACCATCTCCGCCCCGGCTTGCCATTTTTCAACAAACTGAGGAATTAATTCAACGGGGTGCTGCAAATCAGCGTCAATAATTATTGCCGCCTCGCCCTTGGCATTATGCAAACCGGCGGTAACGGCGATTTCCTTGCCGAAATTACGGGAAAAATCTAAATAGCTTACCCGGCTGTCAATCTTTGTTAATTCATTAATTTTTTCAAGACTTTGATCAATTGAACCGTCATTAACAAAAATAATTTCATAACTAAAACCCGAGCCTAACCGGTTCAGCTCAGGCATCAAGGCTTGATAAATTAACGGAATATTATCCTGTTCGTTGCAAATCGGGATAATAATAGAAAGTAATTTATTCATAAATATTAATAAAATGGCTTAATTTGGATAAAATTTAATTGATATCTTAACTCGATTGAACCAGATAATATATCAAAAAACTGCTTAAAAGTCAATAGCGACAATATTTGCGACAATATTTGATTTAAAAAACAAATACCCGACGCTAGCTAGCGGGTATTAATTTCCCTCCGATAATCATAAATTTTTTAAATAATAATCAAAATCGCGACTAGAGTAATAAACCCTAAAGTTGATAAAATAAGATGAGGATATTGTTTTTTAATTTCAATAAAAATACTAAGCAACAAAGAAATCACGGCAACAACTAAAATAATTTCATAATACCAGCTGGAAACATCAAAAATCAGCTCAACATTTTTTAGCGGATATGATTTAATAAATAAGTATTGCTTGATCAGCGAAGGCTTGACCGGAATAATATTTTCCCAGCCCAAATCAATAGTCTCGGCATTGCCATACTTGTCCTCAACCGTTAAGCTGGGCAAAGTAATGGTATCAAAAACTTTATTTTCAATATTTTTGTAAACTATCATCTGGCCTTCCCATTCTTGAAAGCCGCCCGATTCCGATTCGGCCGGCGCTAAAGCAATCCGATAATTATCAAAATTAACTTCCGCTTTAACCGCATCGGAGTTTAAATAGACTATTGCTTTGATAATCTTATCGGCTTGGTTGGTCGGCGAGACTAAAACCACTTTGCTTTTCTGTAAATCAATTTCCGGCGGCGTGCCGTCAACCATTAATTCATAAATCGCTGAACTACTATTTTGTTCACCCTTAATCGCGGTAAACTTAATTTTTTGTTCGCCGCCCGGAAAGCTGACTGAAAAATCAAAAAAATCGCTTTGCCAGGATTGACGTTTAGCCATTTCGACGCCATTACTATAAAGCGTTACTGTTTCCGCTTTCGGTGCGTAAACGATGAATTTAACCGCTTCATTAATTCCGGCCGAATTACTGCTTGAAAAAATCATC
Organism: Candidatus Buchananbacteria bacterium; assembly: GCA_041664165.1. Taxonomy (GTDB): domain Bacteria; phylum Patescibacteriota; class Patescibacteriia; order Buchananbacterales; family UBA6539; genus JBAYLH01. The sequence continues at coordinate 68,597 of JBAYLH010000004.1, forward strand.
ACCGGCGCGGCTAAAACTTCCTTAATCTCCGGCTGAACCGGCAAAGGCTGTTCTAGTGGTTTTACCGGCGCGGCTAAAACTGCTTTAACCTCAGGTTTGACTGGTAAAGGTTTTACTACCGGTTTTGCCGGCAGGGTTTGATTGATATTTGCCGGTATCGGTTTCACTGCCACTTTTGCCGGCGGCGGCACTGGCGCCGGTTTAGCTACATTAGTATTAGTTTTTTGCTCGCTTAAAACATTAGCTGGTTTATTCACCGCCGCATTAACTAGTTGGATATTGGTATTAGTTATCGCTGGTTCCGGCTTGACTTGAACTGACGGTTCAACCGGTTTTTCGTTTTCCCGCCAATTACCCGCGCTCGGAGCGGCAAGATACTGAGCCACCAAGGTCGTATCGTGCTGATTATAATTGCCGGAAATCATGCCAACGCCAATTTCGGAAAAATCCGGATCAATCAAATTGGCATAATGAGTTTTGCTTCTCGTCCAGGCCGCCACCACTTCATCGGCGCTGGCAAAACCCATGGCTAAATTTTCCCCGGCCACATCGTATTTATAGCCAATGTTGGCAATCCAATCGGCTAAATCCTTGTTATCCGGTCCGATATGAGCAAAATATTGATTAATTAGCATGTCTTGAGCCTTGGCAAAAGCGGCTTGGTCTAATAGACTGCTTTCTTTGACTATCGGCACTTTTAAATTCTGTCTGATCCGATTGGTTAATTCAACGACTCTTCGGCTTTCTTGAACCATTAAATTCGGAGTTAGCCAGGCACCGGCCGGAAAAAACAAAACAAAGCCGGTAACAACGGCTTGAACCAGCAAAACCGCCACGGTATAAAAAAGCAGCCGGCGCGGCCTTAAAATATAAGGCTGATAATTGTTGCCGGCATAAGGAATGAATAAATCTTTTAAATCAAGCGGGTCTAACGGATTACGGCCCTGTTTAACTTCGTCGCCATCGGAAACTCCGTCTTGATCAGTATCGGGATTATTAGGATCAGTCCCGTAGATATTGATTTCTTCATAATCAGTCAAACCATCCTTATCGCTGTCAATATTCAATAAGTTGATATAAACTGGTGATTTTTTTCCTTTATTTCTACTCATTTAAACCTGGTTATTAATGATATTTTTATTAAATCATAATTTAACAAATTTGTCAAATTTTTAAAAAAAAGACCTCTGGAAATTCTTTTTGGGAATCACCAGAGGCGTAATTGAATTACTTTTGTCCGCAATCCTCCTTTGAGCGGACTAGTGTTGGCGGATGACGCTTTGAACCGCCAAACTGTGCGGAATTTCCGGTGGCGTGGTCTGCGCTACCGGGTCATGGCCGCAAAGCGGAACAGATTCACCATTGGCCACCAGAAACGCCATGATATCGGTCGCATTGGCATCACTGGAAACCGTGACGATGTTGCACGCCCAACTTCCGTCGGCATTGATCGTCGTCAGCGGGGTCTGCCAGGCGGGTTTGATGCTCCAGAGAGTGGTCACCTTGATGTATACGGCGATCTTGAACATTGCCGGATCCACGCCGGTTACTACGCCCTGTAGCGAGCCGTTGACGGCACCATAAGGCGGTACCGAGGTGAACATAATCCTCGGCGTCCGGTCGACCCAAGCCCGAGCCAAAACCTGCGAATCAGGGATTGACGGCGGGGCTTCGGTGCCGATGAGTTCCGGCGCCGTAACGTTATTGGCGATCAGAAATGCCAGAATCTCGCCGGCATACTGATCGCGCCCACCTGTAACAATGTTGCACGCCCAGGTCCTATCGGGGTTGGGAATCGTATAGCGACTCCCGCCGAAGTCCGGCTTGGTCCACCAACGCTTGACGCCGGCATCATCAGCCACGCGGATATAAACGGCAATCCGCGCCGCTGCCGGATCAATATTCCGGACGTTACCCTGGAGCGAGAAGTCCTCCACATTGCCGAACTCCGGAATGTGGCGGTTAAAGTCAATCGTCGGCAAGCCGGCTGGGTTGACCGTAACATGGACTACCTGCGAAGCGAAGTTCCCCGAGCTGTCGGTGAGCTTCACCGTGATCGTGGTATTCCCCGCCGTGGTTTTGGCCGTAACCGTCATCTTGGTTCCCACAATGGAAACCGTGATTAGGCCGCTGTCAAAACCAGTCGCTGACCAAACCGGCGCCGGGTCATAGCTGTCCGAACCAGCCAAGGTGACTTCAACGGAAGCCTCCTGGTCTAGCGTGATGTCGGCAAGCGGGTTAATAATCGGCCTAGTCGTATCGACGACATACACCGTTCTCGTCTTCGGTACGGCAACATTGCCAGAACCGTCATGAACGTTGTACGTCAATGCGTGTTGGCCGACGTGATGGATATCGACGGTGCCGGTAATAACTATGGCTGCCGTCAAATTGCCATCATTGTCATCGGTGGCGGTTGCTCCGGGATCCGTATATTGCGCCGCGGAATTAACCTCCACAGTTTGCGGATTTTGTCCCAAAAGCGTAATCACCGGCGGCGTCGTATCCGCAGCGCGAACCACATGAACGACCCGAGTCGCTGTTGCCGTGTTGCCGGCCGCATCAGACACCGTATAGGTAATCGTGTAATTACCGACCACCGAAGTATTCACCGTGCTGACATAGGTAATGTTGGTGCTAATGTCGCCGTCATAGTTGTCGACGGCATGTGCTCCCAGGTGTGGATATGAGCCAGAACCAACCAGCACGGTATCCGGGTTATAACCCAAAATCGTAATGACCGGTGGCGTGGTGTCCGTAGCGCGAACGACGTGAACCATGCGCGTTACCGGCATGGCTGAGTTACCGGCGGTATCGCTGACGTTGTAGGTCAGCACATAGTTGCCGATTACGGTCATGTTGACCGTACCAGCAACCACGATCCGGCTCGTGATATTGCCATCGACATCGTCGGTGGCGGTTGCACCCGGGTCACTGAAATGGGATGCGGAGTAGACCTCGACAGTCATTTCCGCCGTTCCCAATCTGGTGATAACCGGCGGGATGATATCTCTGCCAACACCACGGTTAACCCAGACGTACGCCACGGCGCCGAAATCTTCCGGCGTCGGCAACGTTGTCTGACCGTTTAAGGTGGGCACTACGCACCAGAAAGGCACCAGGTAGGCCCAGATTTCGGTCGCGTTCTGATCGTTACCGCCTGTCGTAATGTCACAGGCCCAACGACCGTCGCTACCGATATCGCTTAGCGGGTTTCCAAACGATGGTTTAGTCCACCACCCGCCGCCGACACGCTCGACTACGGCCACTCGGAATAGCTCCTGATGGATGCTGGAAGCCACGCCTTTAAGAATACCTTCCGTATCGCCGTAAACTGGCACATACGTGAAGGCGATCAGCGGCACACGGCTAATAGCGACCGACGCAACCGCGTCATCAAGGCACGGAATATCACCGCCGCAAACCGCTTTGGTCGGCCTGATCTCGCAGGGAACAGAAGTTCCCACAGGAACCAGATATGCGATAACTTGCGATGCCCTCTCATCGTCAGGCATCATCGTGATGTCGCACGACCAGGTCCCGTCGGTATTTACTAGTACCAAGACACCACAGTTCGGTTTCAAGTGCAGGACACCATCTACTTTTTTAATGTAAACGGCGACGCGGTAATTGCCGAGCTGAGCCGACGGAATTCCGGTAATGACTCCGTGAGCCATACCATTCTGGTCGCCGTAGGCCGAAACCTCAGTGAAGTTAATGCTACCGTTGGTATCGTAGTCGCCATGATCAACCGGCACTCTCACCGCGTATGCCGAGGCCAAAGTACCAGCGACGTACGGCTGCTGCCCAATTGAAGTACTAGGCAGCACTGCTGTCTTGGGAACGACTACGGCCAGATACTGATCGGCCAAATGGTCGCTACCGCCCGTGGTCACATCGGTTCCCCAGTTACCGCCGATAATCGGCGTAAAACCGGCTTGGCCGTAACCTGGCTTGATATACCAAACACCTTGGTAAGACAGGTAGACGGCGACGGCATAGTTACTGAGCTGGTCAACCGGAACGCCGGTAACCACCCCGTACAAGATGCCGTTAAGATCGCCGAATTCCGGAACATCCGTGAATCTGATGTTCACGTTTTCGACTGTTCCGGGTTGACCAGGAATGGGATCGAGAAATACCTCCGCCGGCACAAACTGCCGCGGCGGTACCTCGTTGGAAATCCCAGTCACCCTGACTTTGTAGGTGCCGGGGTCGAGGTTTTCGAATACGGCAAACAGATAGGCTCCGTCGCCGTGAACAATTTCCATTGTCTGCACCCTCGCCGTCACCGAGGTAACATTGAGTTGGTGTGACATCGCGTACGCGTATGGAAGCGGAAAATACCGCCCCTGATAGTCATACACATAGTAACATCCTTGGAACCAGTAAACGGGCTGATTTTGATAATTCATGTCCACGCGATGAAGCGTGACATTTTCCACGACCCCGAATTGGGTCGTGTATACCGCGTCCTCGGGCATCCATTGCCCGGCCGCGGAGAGGGACATCAGTTGGAACGTCACCTTCTGGACGTTGTCGTTTTTGACAAACGCCCGCGCGTCCCAGGTGCCATCAGGCCGCTGAACCGTATCCGCTTCGTAATCAAAAGCCGGAGCCGGTGTTACTTGTTGAACCGGCGGGCAGCCCGGAAGCACACCCGCGACGATAAACATCATCGCCAGTAACACTGTCATTCTCAGTATCTTCATCTTGGTCACTCCTTTTCTTTTGTGCCGTCATTGGCACGTTGGACTCAACCTTGCACCCTCAACAAACGCTAAAACCGCCTCATTGGCGGTTCTCATAGCTAACTTTTAGTTTTTCCTTTTTCTCCTTTACTCATACTCATCAAATTGTCAAGCTACCATCCGCATCAATCAGCCTTTTATTTTACGCTAATTTTAGTTGTTTTGTCAAGTTAAAGTCTTGTTAAGCTAATAACAAAAATTCTCTGATTTAAGAGAATTTTTGTTGATTTGATTATTAAATTTTAGTCCTTGGTAATCTTACCCAAAACAAACATGATTATTGACAAAACAAGACTGAATAACAGCGCCCATAAAAACCCGGCCACTTTAAATCCGGGCACAATCGCGCCAGTCAGCATTACCAAAGCGGCATTAATCACCAAGGTGAATAAGCCAAGCGTCAAAACATTAATCGGCAAAGTCAGGATTACCAAAACCGGTTTCAAAATCGCGTTAAGCAAACCTAAAATCAAAGCGGCCACCAGCGCGGCGAAAATATCAGTAATCGCAATACCAGGCAATAAATAAGCCGTGATAATAACGGCCAAAGTTGCCACTAACCATTTGAGTAAAAATTTCATATATTTAAAATTAATTTAAGCCGATAATTGAAGAAAAAACCAAAACCACGGTCGCGGCGATGATGCCAAAAATTGTCGCCCAAGAGATTAGATTATCAAACCAGCTATTAACTTGTTCGCCCATAATCCTTTTATTATTAATAATCAGCATCACGAAAATTAGAATAAACGGCAGTAAAATTCCATTGACATCCTGGGATAAAATCATAATATTGATTAAAGAAATTTTGGGAATAATGACGATTAGCGCCGGAATTAAGATGCTGGCGGCAATAATTGAATAAAAGGCCTTGGCATCTTTCCACTTCGTATTAAAACCATATTCCCAGCCAGCGGCCTCGCAAATCGCATAAGCCGTGGCCGTCGGTAAAATAAAAGCCCCTAAAACCGAGGCGGCAAATAAGCCAAAAGCGAATAAGACCTCGGCTAAATGTCCGGCTAGCGGCTCAAGGGCAATGGCGGCATCTTTGGCGTCGGTAATTCTGATGCCATGTTGGTATAAAGTTGCCGCCGTACAAATAATAATAAAAAAACTGACAATGTCAGTGATAAAAGCGCCCAGATAAACTTCCGCTTTTTCCGCCTTGTAATGTTTAATTTCCAAACCCTTGTCGACCACGTAAGACTGAATAAAAAACTGGCCCCAAGGAGTAATCGTGGTGCCAATTAAAGCAATCATGGTGAGTAAAAACGGCGTCGTCCATTCAAGAGTCGGCTTGAACATACTCGCAAAAGCCTGGCCGAAATCGGGTTTAATAATAAAACCGTTGATAATGTAAACAATGTAAAAGGCCGAAAAAATCAAAAAAATCTTTTGCGTCGTTTTGAAAGAACCTTTGTACAAAATAAACCAGATGATAAAAGCGGCAATCGGCACGGCGACATATTTGGAAATTCCTAAAATTGAAAGCGAAGCGCCAATCCCGGCGAATTCGGCCGTCATTGTTCCTAAATTGGCAATTAGCATGGTAACCATGGCAAAGGCGGTCCAGCGAACGCCGAAATTTTCCCGAATGATCCCGCCCAAACCCTGGCGCGTTACCAGCCCGATTCGAATTCCCATTTCCTGAGTTACCGCCAAAGAAAAAGTGATCAGTAAAAGCACCCAAAGCATTTTGGTGCCGAAATGGGCGCCGACAATCGAATAAGTGGTAATGCCGCCGGCATCATTATCAGCATTGGCGGAAATAATACCGGGGCCAACCACGCTAAAGAAAAATAATAATTTTATCCAGTTGCGCCGTAACTTTTTTTTCATAATAAAATCGAGTTTTAAGCCTGAGGGGCAAAAGTTCTCATCACGTCGTCAATATAGACAACGCCCAAAAGCCGCCGTTTTTTATCCAAAACCACCGCCGTAAACAAATTGTATTTAGTCATAATATCGACAATCTCGGTAAATTTTTGGTTTGGTTTTAAAATTGACGTGGCGGGAAACAGTTTTAATAATTCTTTAAGATTTTTTTCGGGTTCGGAAATAATCAGCCGCCGCAAAGAAACGGCTCCGTAAAAATGCTGGTCAACGTCAGTAACGTAAATATACAAAATCGAACGAAACTTCGGCGAAGCTAATTTAATTTCTTCAATGGTTTGTTTTACCGTCCATTCCGGCCGAACCGTCATATAATCCAAACTCATCAAGCCGCCGGCCGTATCGTCGGGATAAGAAATCAAACTTTCGACTTCTTGCGCCACTCCCGACTGCAATTGCGACAGATAAGTTTTTACTTCTTCTTTGGATAAAGTCTTCATCAAATCGACCACCTCATCGATTGACATCTGGGATAAAATCTTAGTCACTTGCTCGGGACTTAAAAACTTCACCATGTTTTTTTGAAGGCGCGGATCCACTTCTTCAAAAACTTTGGCGGCTCTTTTTGCATCCAAAGAAGTAACCAGCTGGCTGCCTTGTTTAATATTCAAATCCTCGATAATATTGGCCAAATCGGCCGGATGAAGTCTGTTCAAATCTTTGGAACCAATGTCTAATTTTAAAACTCCTTTAACCGGCTGAGTTTCGCGCCAGTCGATTAAATGAACTTTAAACGGACTTAAAAAATTCCATTTTTCGACGCCTAGCCGCCGGAGCAATCCCTGGCCGCTGATGTCCACGCCAATCACGCTCATTTTGCCGTTAACCGGGCCTAATCTCAAATCGTTAACCCTGACCACTCGGGCGCCTTCCATATCGACAATTTGCTGATCCAAAATATCGCGTTTTAAAAAAGTATAACTATCGCCGATAGCTTCCGAATAATTAACATTGCTGAAAGTATTTTTTAAAGAAATTTCTTTGCGGCTTAAATTTTCGACGTATTCATAGGGAATATAAATTACCTTTTTCGGCCGATTTGTTTTGACGGCCAAAAATTCCAAGGCATCATATTTCCCCGCTTTTGGAATAATCAAAATATCTTTCAGCCGGCCGATAACCGCATCGGCGCTGTCTTGAACTTTACTGTTTAACAAATGACCCAGGTAAGGCATAGGATAGATTAAAAAATTAAAAACCAACGTTTTATTTTCACAAAGTTGTCCCCTCTTTAATTTAATTATAACAAAAAATCAGTAGCTTTGCCTAGTAGTGAATTACTATACTTAGCTGCTTATTGAATCATTAAATTAATTCAAACTTTACTAATATCTTAGTTTCTAGAATCTAGCGCAACAGTATTGTTAATTAGTTGATCGAATACTTCATAAGGTTTTTGAAAGTTGAGAGCCTGTCTAGGTCGTCCATTAAGCAAGTCTTGTGCTTTTTTA
>JBAYLH010000005.1:0-72673 GCA_041664165.1 Candidatus Buchananbacteria bacterium
AACCGACTGATTTCTTCTCGCTCCAAATCGCTTAATCTTAAATAATTTGTCATAGAAATCTAGCGTATCATTATTGGCGCTTAGCGCCAAATATGTTGCGTTAGATTCTGGACTCAAACTAATTACCTTAAATTAAAACTCTTATTGACATAATTGTTTGCATCATAATACACTATTAATTGCACCTGTACCCCACAATAACAGCTATCCTTAGATTCCCGCCTGTTGTGGGAGAAAAGGTATGCTAAGCTAAGGAGGAGTCAAAATGAAAAGGAAACTGGTGATAATCGGTTTATTTGCCATCGTGATGATAGGAGTATTGCTAACGGCGATAAACACTTCTCTCCACTACCGACAAAGTATAATCGCTGCCGAAGGAATCACAAAGGAAGTGTGGGTTCCCGATAACTGCGAAGTCATTACGACTTGGGCAGCTTGGCAAGAAAAGTTTTTCAGAGCCAGGCCGTTATTTCTTGGCGTTCCGCTTGAAACATATAAGCAGCTAGTAACAAGCGAAACCCAGAATTTCGTACTCATCACCCGAGATGTGAGAATCATCTACTACAGATCTTACCAAGGCAAGGTTATCCTCGAGGCTTATGCCAAGATTAACTGGCCAGCCGGTTTCAATGATGCCATTGATCCTGTAGAATACCTTGGCAATGGCAAGATTCACATGATCGTCGAGAAAAGCATGTCCGGCCAAGTCGACGCCATTCTTATGGGTGCCTTTATCGGATTGCTGGTAGATTCGGTTATAGCAATTCTTTTTGTGATTTTATTAGGCAACTGGGTCAAACGGCACCGAGAAAAACCACCTGTCACATTGCCTTAACAATGGTCTGCACAAGTAACCTTAAATCGGGTAAAACTTTGTGCAGATCTTTTTTTATTTTTAAATATTTTTTCAAAATTTTGGCAAGTGATTATTTTTCCGGTAAAAACGTTTTAACCAAATCTGCTTGAAATAAGGCATCGTTAAAGTGGAAATCATAAAAGCTACCGCCGGCACAATGGCGTTAATCCAAGGCCGGGGTAAATTTATCGCCCAAAGATAAACGCCGATTGCCAAATAAGTAAATAAAGACAAAAGCCCTCGCCGGTTCCAGCTGGTTTCCCAGGCCTTGTCAATTTCAACGCGTTGATTTCGCTGTTCAATTTCTTTTAACTTTTCTTCAATGTTTTCCATAAGCTAAAACTTAAATTCTAGCCAACAAACACCTGGTAAAAATGCTGGAATTTCCGGCTGATTTGTTCGGCGGCTTCGGCTTGGCTGATTTTCCCGGCTTTGTAGTCAACCAGCGACTGCCAAAAAATTGTCCGACCCACGGCAAAACCAATAACCCCGGAGACTTTAGCTCCGGCTTTCAACCATTTTTCTACCTGGGCATCATCGGCACCGCGGCCCAAAACAATGGCGTTGGCTTTCCGGCCACCAGCTTTAATTTGTTTAACTAACAACTCATAATCTTTAGTCTCGATAAACCCTTCAATTTTCCAAACATCCGGTTCTATGCCGTCCGCTTGCATTTCAACAATCATTTTAACCATCAAACCCGGCCGAAGTTCGCAATCATAGCGATTACCGTCATTATCAACACAACTTAATTGTTCAGTTGTTGCCGGCACTAACGGCTCAATAATAAAACCATAGCCATTTTGGCGACAAAAGTCACTTAGTTCTTTTAACCGCGCTCTTTGCCGAACATTCAAATCTTGGTCGCCTTCGGGATTATAGCGCACTAAAGCTTTGGCATAAGTCGGCTGGTATTTATTAATATGAACGCCAAAGTCAGCACCGTATTCAAAAGCATACTCGTCCTGGCCGCTTTTTTCCGTTGAAAGACAAGTAAGGTAACCCGCAGCTTTGGCGTCTTTTAAAATCGCATCGCCAAACTGCTCATCCACTAAAATTGCCGCCGAAGCCTTGGGCACGGCCCCGGACTCAACGGCTAATTTAAAACCTTGATAAATTGTCTGCTTTAAATCTACTGCCTGGTTTAATTCCTCTGCCGTCAAATCCCGGCCATCAGATCCAAACATCTTTTTTAAAAATGAAGACCGGTGGTCAAAAGGTAGAATGAATAGTGATTGTTTTTCCATAGATTTGGTTATTTATTATTAACTAATCAATCCGATGATGGGTTGTAATATAGCGAACCGTGCCGGAAGTCGCGCGAATCACGACGGAATGAGTAACAATGCGGTCTTGGCTGAATAACACACCGTTAAGAAATGGCCCTTCAACAATACCGGTCGCCGTAAAAGTTAAACGATTGCCCTTCGCCAAATCCTTGGCATGAAAAGTATGATTAATATCTCTGATGCCGATTTTTTTTAAATATTTTGTAATTTCGGACTGATCTTTTTCGCTTCTGGGTTTAAATCGGCAGACAATACCGCCGCCAAAAATTTTAACAGCGACGGCGGCTAAAACTGCCTCCGTACTGCCGCCGGTGCCCATTAAAATATCAATACCCGATTCCGGCAAACAAGTCGCAATGGCCGCGGCGACATCGCCGTCAGTAATTAGCCGAACCCGCGCGCCGACCTGCCTGATTTCCTTAATCAATTGTTCATGGCGCGGCCGATCCAAGACTACAACCGTCACTTCGCCGATTTCTTTGCCTAATGCCTTAGCGACTTTTTTTAAATTAACCTTTACCGGCGCATCCAAATCAATCACCGGCGCCGCAATCGGTCCGGCCGCAATTTTATCCATATAAGTATCCGGGGCATGAAGCAGGCTGCCTTTCGGTCCGGCGGCGATTACCGAGATAGCATTATACCGGCCCCAGGCGACGCTGTCAGTACATTCTAATGGGTCAATGGCTAAATCCATGATTGGGGCTTTTCCCTTGCCGACGATTTCGCCGGTATAAAGCTGAGGGGCTTCGTCTTTTTCGCCTTCCCCGATCACGACTTTGCCCTTGAAATTAATTTGATTAAAGCGCGCTCGCATTTCCTTAACCGCGGCCGCATCAGCGGCATTTTTGTCGCCTTTACCTAGCCACTTGGCCGCGGCAATCGCCGCCGCTTCGGTAACCCGGACGAATTCTAAGGCTAAATTTCGATCCATAATGTTTAAAGTAATTTTTAAGCTAATAAACCACAAGTTACTAAAATTCTTTCCAAGATTCCATCAATATTGTCATCGACTTCATTATTCCAAAATCTTAAAACTTTATAACCCTGACTTTCAATATACTGCTGCTTCTTTTCATCTTTAACTACCTGGCTATCATCGGCATGGTGACCGCCATCAAGCTCAATAACTAACTTTTTTTTCAAACAGCAAAAATCTGCTACATACTTGCCAATCTTGAATTGGCGCCTAAATTTTAAACTTCCTAATCGTCTGCCTCTAAGATTACGCCAGAGCTTTTGCTCGTGAGGAGTCTGATTTTTGCGCAATATTTTGGTAATGTGAGTTTTCATTGATTGCAACCTCACCCCTGCCTACCGGCAGGCAGGTCTGTCTCATCTCCCCAATGGGAGAGGAGGACTGAATTAATCTTTTGGCGTAGAATGAATGATGTTAATAATATAGTTATTTTTTAGTTCCCCCTCTCCGAAGACGGAGAGGGCTGGGGTGAGGTGATAAAAATCTTTACTTTATTATTCACTTATCTATTAAAAAATACTTTCCATGGCATTGTTTATATTTATTCCTTGAACCGCATTAGTCTGAACATTTCTTTATGTAATTCTCCGCTTCTTTTTTTCCCAAAAATCGTCCCACTTTCACTGCCTTGCCAATTCGGTGATCGAAGACGTGTGATACAAATTCCATTAGCTTACTTTTTATTTTCTCATCAATCGTCGCTTTATCTCCGAACAACCTTGTCAAGATGTTGTGATCTTCCTTCCCATCTTCAATTTGTTCCATGATTCCAATCGGCTCACACTCTACTGTCTGCCCAGTCTTTAATTTTTGTTCGGTAATAACAAAGCAATCAAGTTTATCGCCATCTCCGCTTGTCGTTCCTAAAATAAAGCCATAAGGGAAAGGATATTTACGAGATACGGCAACAGTTTTCTTATACTCCAAAGTTTTCTCGTTATACAGGTTTTTTTGGTCGGAACCAGCTTCGTTTTCAATAAATATCTTCATTTAATTTTTCACAGCACTTTTAAATTTAGTCTTTGACTAAATGTTTATTATAGCCCGCCGCCACTAACTGCTTATATGCGGCCCAGACGTCAATAGGAATTTCTTGCGGGATTTGAAAACCTTTTTCGGGATAGATTTTGAGCCGCTGCAAATCGCCGACCATAAGATTGATTACTTCATCTTGAGATTTAAATCCTTTGGAATAATCTTCAAACGCGATTGGCGGCGAAGTAACAATAGCTTCCATTTCCGGCCAAAAATTTTTAAACGTAGCATCAGCCCGGCGTTCCATATAAGGTTTTTGAACCAAAATAATTTTTTTGGGCTTTAAACCCATTTTTTCCACTAACCTTTTGGTAAACAAAATATTTTCGCCGGTATTTTGCGATTCTTTTTCAATAATAATTTTGGCCTTTGGTACGCCCATTTCTTCGGCTTTCCGAGCAAAAACCTCGGCTTCGGCTTTTCCCCACGCCGACCAGCTGGTAGAAAGCAAATCAGCCCGATGGCCGAAGCCGGTTCCGGAAAAAATAATCAATGGCGCCCAATTAGCTAAAAATAATTTAGCGGCATATTCGGCGACCCGCAAATCATGGCTGCCCAAAACTAGCATCAAATCGCCATTTTCCAGCTTTTGATTCAAGTGGTGATAATCCCAAATTTTTTTGGCCAAAAAATTAATTTGATCTTTTTCCATAGTTAATCATTGACAAAATATTTCTATCCACTTCCTTGTCGAATTTAAAAAATTATCAGGGTTTACCCGTATTGCCTGCAATAGTTCTTCTGTTTTGAACCATTTGATTTCTTCCACTTCATCCTTATTGATAACAAATTCCGCTTCAGGCTTATTGATTTTAATCAAATACCGCTTTACAAAATAATTATACTTTCCCGATATTCTTTCTTTCGGTCCGGCTTGCGGCACAATTCCTTTCAGCCCTATTTCTTCTTCAGCTTCTTTACAGATATTTGTTAAATAATCTTCTTCTTGCTCGACCGTTCCGGCAACTGCCGGCCCCCACTTTCCCGGGTCATGAGATTTTGTCAACGATCTTCGCGCTAGCAAAATATCGCCCTTATCGTTTGTGATCCATAGCGCCGACACCCGATAAATATCTTCTTGTTTCACCGCGTCTCTATCCTTATAGCCAATAACATTATCTTTTTCGTCCACGATTACAATTTTTGATTTCATATTTCCACCGTATTTTTAAAATCTTTTTTATTTATCATCCGCGCTTGCGAATAATGATCAGATACGCCTCAGCTGTAAGCGTTACCGGGTCATGGTTTTCATTATACTCATAAACGTCAGCTTCCGGCGTTCTTATTTCTTCTATCTGGATATTGCCACCGGCTTTTAAATTCTCCAGCGCTTCATCAACACTTTGAGATGGCCGTTGTAATTTTGACTCTTTCCGTCTCAAAACCCGCGCCAGGCGAATTTCACCGCCAGGTCTTATCACTCTCACCATTTCAGCCAAACTATTCATTACTTTCTCTTTTGCGGTGTCACCATTTCCTTCGCCGGTATAGACATTCGGAATCGCGGCATTTGAAACGACCAAATCGAAAGATTCATCCGCAAACGGTATCGCCTCGGCTTGGGCCACCACACTTTTATCTTTTCCGGTCAGATTTTCTTTTCTGGGCTCTAAACTATAAATTTCAGTACTTACCCTATGTTCTTTTGCCCATTTTGCGAATTGAGCCGCCCCGGCGCCGACATCAAGAATTTTCTTGCCAAAATCATCCGGCTCCAGCCGGAGATCTTCTATGTAGTCCTGAAAAACTTCCTCATTAGTTTTCTCGATTATTGATGGTTCTCGCTCAAAATTTTTCATAATTTTATCCGATCTTATTTCTGCTTCCTGCGACACTTTTTAAACTTAATAGCGATACCACGCTGACTTAATTTTTAAAAATGTAATGATTTTATATGGTAATTTTAGCATAAAATTGAGCCAAAATCAAAACTCCCCTTTCGAGGAGCTATATCTTCCATTCTTTATAATCTATTACAACTTTGCTCTTATGTCATCCCAGGTGATTCCACTACAATTTTCTATCTCTTTTAGAAGATAATACAATACATCTTTTCTTAAATCAGCTTGTATGATAACACATTTCTGAGTTCGCGGCCACGTCGCTTTATAATGGCTACCATCACCACCATCAGTATTTATATCAAATCCTAAACTACTTAACGCCCTAATAAATTTTTTCCTTCTTACATAACCTGGTAATTGACTAAGCGAGGGCATACTGCTTCTGAGTTTCATCAGTCCGCTGTATTTTAGCTTCTTGAGCGTATGACGACGGAACTTCAAAGGAAGTTAAAATTGCATCTTTTATTTTTTTATCTAATTCTTTATAATTTTTACCAGAAGTAACTATTGATCCAAATTTAAAATTAGTACTTATAGCAACTATAGAATTATCACTTTTCTTATACTCAAAGTTAATAGATCCGTAATTTCTAAAATATTCACTTAAATCAAGCAAGCTTCGTGGAATTAATTCACCACAAAAACACTTTAATATTAGATCTTTTGACTTCTTAATTATTGACATATTGAGATAGATTATTTTAACTTAATTTGATTACCTTGTCAATAGATTGAATAAAAATGTAAAGGCTAAGTTAAAATGTCATAGATTGAATAAAAACCACTATATTATTTACTATACTGGTAAGAAGTTAAGTCTTTATCAAAAATAAACTTATCCACATTCTCTAATATAAGTATACCACTACCTCTGCTATAAATAAAACTTAAAAAATCCATTATTTGCCGCAGCACTTCTTAAACTTTTTCCCGCTGCCACAAGGACACAAATCATTGCGGCTGACTTTTTGGCCTTGGTAATAATGCGTCGGGTCGTCAATTGGTTTTTGGGCATCGCGGCTGGCGGCTTCCTTTTCCTGCGGCGTGGCGGCCTGGGCAATTGCCGATTGGCCCTTAGCCATGGTTTTTGCCGGCGCGACAAAAGTTAAGTTGCCGGCCGCCGGCATGACCTGAGGCGCGATATTAGCCGCGACGCCGACTTTATAGATACTATAGACAACTTGTTTGCGAATGGTCAGTAGCAAATCTTTAAACAGCTGAAACGCTTCTCTTTTATACTCTACCAGCGGATCGCGCTGGCCGTAACCGCGCAAGCCGATACCGGTTCGCAGATGTTCCAATGATTCCAGATGCTCAATCCATAAAATATCCATGCTGCGAAGTAAAATTCCTTTTTCCACCTGATGCATCGCTCCTTCGTCATTTAACCGAGCGCCAATTTCTTTTTCCAGTTTGTTATAAGCTTCAACAGCTAATTTGTATAAATAACCGATTAGCCGGCCGCGCGCGCTTTTGTCTTCAATGTAACTGCCGGCTTGTTCAGAAATATCCTGCAATTTCAATCGCGTGCCGGGCGGTACGGGAAATATCGTATTGATAACTTCGTAAATTTCTTCAATGTTCCAGGTTTTTTCATCAGCGGCCGCGGTATGGAAATCAACCGCTTCAACGATTTCATCTTCTACCATTTCCAAAACTGTCGTTTTCAAATCGGAATTAGTTAAAACATCTTTGCGTTTTTTGTAAATCGTTTCGCGGTGCTTGTTCAAAACATCATCATATTCAACCAAGTGTTTTCGGGTGTCAAAATGAAAACCTTCGACTTTTTTCTGCGCCGCTTCCAATGATTTGGAAATCAGATTATTTTCAATCGGCATGTCGTCGGGAATTTTCAGGGTTTCCATGATTTTTTTAATCCGGTCGGAACCGAAAATCCGCATCAAGTCATCGTCCAAAGAAACATAAAACTGCGACTGCCCCGGGTCGCCTTGCCGGCCGCCGCGGCCGCGCAGCTGATTATCAATCCGCCTAGACTCGTGCCGCTCAGTGCCGATAATAATTAAACCGCCGGCTTCTTTAACTTTCCGTTCCTCTTCGGGATCAACCGGGTCGCCGCCAAGCTTGATATCAACGCCGCGACCGGCCATATTGGTAGCCACGGTTACCGCGCCGAACCGGCCGGCCTGAGAAATTATTTGGGCTTCTTTTTCGTGAAATTTAGCGTTCAAAACTTGAGCTTTTACTCCCTCGCGCTCCAACAGCTGAGCCAACAGCTCATTTTTTTCAATGGAAATCGTGCCAATTAAAACCGGCTGGCCTTTTTGGCTTCTTTCCTTGACGTCTTTAGCCACCGCTAAAAACTTCGCTGCTTCGTTTTTGTATATTCGGTCGGCCAAATCAGCCCGAACCATCAGCTGGTTAGTCGGAATGACGGTAACGTCCAAATTATAAATTTTGGAAAATTCTTCCGCTTCCGTCGCGGCCGTGCCGGTCATGCCGGCCAATTTTTTGTAAAGCCGAAAATAATTTTGAAAAGTTACCGTCGCCAAAGTGCGGGACTCACGCTGAACCGTCACACCTTCCTTGGCTTCGATAGCCTGGTGCAAGCCTTCGCTGTAGCGCCGGCCAAACATCATCCGGCCGGTGAATTCATCGACAATGATTATTTCGCCGTCTTTAACGACGTAATCGCGGTCGAGCTTAAATAAAGCGTGAGCCCGCAACGCTTGTTCAATATGATGGACTTCGGAAACGCCGCCAGCGGTATAAATATTTTCCACCCCGAGCCACTTTTCCATTTTCGCCACCCCGGTTTCGGTCAGAGTCGCCGCCCGCATTTTTTCGTCAACGTTATAATCTTCGTTTTCTTTCAAATTAACCACCAACTTGGCAAACTGATGATATTTATCCGTTGACTCCATATCCGGCGCCGAAATAATCAAAGGCGTTCTGGCTTCATCGATTAAAATGCTATCGACTTCATCGACAATGGCGTAGTGCAAATCGCGCTGAACCATCTGGCTTAAATCGGAAACCATATTGTCGCGCAGATAGTCAAAGCCGAATTCGTTATTGGTGCCATAAGTAATATCCGCCAAATATGCTTCCCGGCGCGAAATCGGTTTTAAGTTGACCAATCTTTCGTCGGTCGCATTTTCGTCGGTAAATTCCGGATCATATAAATATGCCGCGTCGTGGATAATCACGCCGCAAGTTAACCCCAGCCGATGATAAACCGGACCCATCCAGCCGCAGTCACGGCGGGATAAATAATCGTTAACCGTAACCAAATGGCAGCCTTTGCCTGCCAAAGCGTTAAGGTAAACCGCTGTCGTCGCCGACAAAGTCTTGCCTTCGCCGGTCTTTTGCTCGGCAATTTGGCCTGAATGTAAAACCATACCAGCCAAAAGCTGGACATCGTAATGCCGCTGGCCGATTGACCGCCTGGCCGCTTCTCGGACGCAGGCAAAAGTCTCCGGCAAAATATCGTCTAAAGTTTTTCCTTTTTCCAATTCGGCTTTGAATCTTTGAGTCTGGTCTTTAAGCTCTGAATCGGAAAAAGCCGAAAATTTAGATTCCAGCTGATTAATTTGTTCGACTCTTGGCTGCAAAGTTTTTAAAAACTTCTCATTGGCATCACCGAAGATAAGATTAAGTAAATTCATAAGATAATAAGTTGAATTTAAATTTAAATTTGTAAAAACCTACCTCTCGCCCCCTCACCAAGCCTTTGATTAAACTTTGATATCCAACCGACTAAGCTGTTGGTTTAGCCCGGATAAGGTAGGCGGTTTCCGACGGGATAACACTTAATTTTTAGGATCACTCATTCGGGCTTGGTGGGGGTGGTCACCAAAAATTTTATTAAGTATGTTTATAAGATATAAAAAATTTTAAAGTAAAAGTTAGTAAAAATTATCTTCTCGCCCCGTACTAAGTCGCAAATAAATATTTGAAATTGATCCAAGCCAGCCGCTAGGCGGTGTTCGCGCCAAAAAAACAAAATGTTAAATTGAAATGAACCGCGGACTTTAGTGCGGGGTCACCAGTTTTTAAACTTAACTTTTTGCGAGATAAGGTTTAAATGCCATCTTATTATACTAAATTTTTCTAGTCTTGACAAGAGTAAAACAAGAGGAGTAAGATTAAAAGTCGTTGGTCGAAAATGACAAAAGCAACCCAACAAGGAGGGTTTGAGATGGAGAGAATAAGAGTACTGCTCGTTGATGACGATCCTGAAATTGTGGATTGTCTTGCCGAAGCCTTAACTAGTCAAGGCTTCAATGTTTACGGCGTGACTAGTCTCGCTAAAGCCTTGGAGTGGCTGGAGCAAAATACCGTTGACCTGGTTATCACCGATAGCCAGGGGATGTTAAAGGATCGTAATGACCTCCTTCCGATGATGGAAGAAATCAGGAGAATTACCGCCGTGCCGGTAATTCTGATGACCGACGCCATTAAAGAAAATCAAATCCCAGAGTTTCTTCAGCAGGGATTTGCTGCCGTCTTAATCAAGGTGGCAACCCTGAAAGATCTCTACGAAGCTATCCGTAAGCCCTTTAGGACAAAGTTCACCGTCCTAGTGGTTAATGACTGCCAAACCGCATTAGAAACCACGGCCGAGCTTATTGAAACCTTCGGATACAGCGCAGCTACCGCCAAGGACGGTCAGGAAGCCTGGGAGATGGTCAAAAAAAATCCCCCAAATCTGGTCTTTACCAGTGATTCAATGCCAAGACTTTCCGGACCAGTGCTACTCGAAAAAATGAAAGCTTCGGCAGACGACACCATCAGCGACATCCCGGTAATCCTTTACGGAACCTGGGCTACCGTTAACGAAATTAGGCTGAGAGAGCAGGGTTTTGCCGTAGTGCTGCAAAAACCGGCCAAAGCCGAAACAATTAAAGACGCTCTAATAAGCGTCTTGGGCTGCTGACACAGCAGCAGAGATTTCTCAAAGGTGACTTTTGACAGCCACCTTTTTTCTTTTGCCTAAAAACCTAAATATCGGATTTCTTCTTCCAGCTGAATTCCCAGCTGATTTCTGACTCGCATTTTAACGTCGGAAATAAGCATAATCACGTGCTCGGCTTTGGCCGAACCGATATTAACAAAAAAATTTGAATGTTTTTCCGAAATTTGGCAGCCGCCGATAGTTTTTCCTCTTAAATCCAGCCGGTCAATCAAATAGCCTGCTGACAATTTTCCGTGCATCGTTACTTTTTGCCATTCGGCTTCATCGATATCCAGTTCTTTTTTCAGGCGCTCTTTGTCAATTGCCGTTTTATCCAATTTGATATTTTTGAAAATACAGCCGGCCGACGGTTCAATCGGCAGCTTTTGATTTCTTTCCAAAATGAATTTAACCACCTGGCTTTGAATTGCTCTGGGATCGCCTTTTTCCAATTTAACCGTCACTGACAAAATTATTCCCGGCACTTTTTTTAAAATACTCCCCCGATACTCATAGGCCATTTCCGGCTGGCTTAACTTTTTTACTTCCCCGGCCTGGTAAATTTCAACTTCCTTGACAACTTTGCCGAAACTGACCCCGTAAGCGCCGGCATTGCCAAAAGCCGTACCGCCGACGGTTCCGGGAATTCCGGCCATGGTTTCCAAACCGGTTAGACCGGCCTGGCCGGCTAAACCGATTAAGCGGCTCAAATTCACCCCGGCTTCCACCCAGATTTCCTGGCCGTTAATCGTAAAATTATTACTGACTGTTTTGATAATTAACCCGGCAAAGCCATCGTCGGAAACTAGCATATTCGAACCCCAGCCTAAAATAAAAAACGGAATTTTCAGCTCTTCCGCCGTTTTTACCGCCGCTAAAAGCTCCTGGCTATTTTTCGCTTCATAAAAATACTTCGCCGGCCCGCCGATTTTAAAAGTGGTGTGGCTAGCCAAAGGCTCGTTTTCTTTGACACTGCCTAATTTTTCGATTAATTTATCTGACATAAAAAATTCTAATTTATCAGTTTATCCCTGACCCGGTAAACATCCCCCGCACCCATGGTTACTAAAACCATGCCCGGCTTAATTTTATCTTTTAAATAATCAATGGCCTGGTTTAAATCGCCGGCGTAAACCACATTGGGCTGGTACTTTTTTGTCGCTTCGGCTAAATCTTGGGAAGTAATATCTTGGGCGGTTTCCCGAGCCGAGGCGAAAATATCGGCGAAAATTACCAAGTTAACGTCGGCAAAACTAGCGGCAAAGTCGGCCAGCAGCGCTTTAGTCCGGGAAGCCATGTGCGGCTGAAAAACGCACCAAATCAGCTGATCCGGATAGCGGTGCCGGGCGGCGCTGAGCGTAGCTTTGATTTCGCTTGGATGATGGGCATAATCATCGATAAAAGTAACGCCGTTATTTTCCGAAACATCAAACCTTCTTTCAGTCCCTTGGAAATTTTTTAAAATATTTTTTATCAGTTCAACCGGCAAACCTTCGTTAATACCGACGATAATCGCCGCCAGCGCATTCAAAACGTTATGCTCACCAAACAGTTTAATCCGAAAATCTTTTAAGTCAAGGGTCTGGCTTTTTACGTCAAAAAGGGTCTGGTTGTATTCATGCCTGACATTACAAGCCTGCCATAAATTATCTTCGTTAAAGCCGTAAGTAATAACCTTTTTTTGAGTCTGACTGATAATTTTTCTGACACTTGGCCAATCACCGCAAGCGACGACTAAATCTTTGGTTTTTTCAACTAATTGCTGAAAAGCTTTTTCGATCGCTTCCAAACTTTCAAAAACGTCAACGTGTTCCCATTCTACGCTCGTAATCACCGAAATAGCCGGATCCAAATCTAAAAATTTCGGCATTTTTTCGGTTTTACTTCTGACATATTCATCGCCTTCAACAATGAAATGCCGACCATCGCCCCAGCCGGCATTGCTTTTTAAATCCGGAACCGAGCCGGTGCCGATTAAAAAACTGGGTAACAATCCGGCCTGGGAAAAAAGATAGCTGATCATCGCCGTTGTCGTGGTTTTGCCGTGAACTCCGGTAACGGCAATGGTTTTCTTTTCTCCGCTTAATAATCCGCGCATTTCAGAATCGGTTATCCAGGGCAAATTTCTCTTTTTGGTTTCCGCCACTTCAATATTGTCATCCGACCAGGAAGCGCCGATAATTACCAAGTTCGGCTGGCAATTCAAATTTGCCGCTGAAAAATTTTCAAAAACTTCAATTTCGTTGGCAATCAAAATTTTATCGGTAATAAATTTTTCCGAAACATCAGAACCGAAAACTTCAATTCCCCGCTGCTTGCAAATCACCGCTAAACCCGACATCGCCACTCCCTTGATGCCGATGAAATATACTTTTTTTACTTTGGTTAAATCAACATTCATAAAGTTAAATACTAAATCCTAAATTCTAAATCCGAAACAAATTCCAATTTTTTAAATCACAAATTACAAACGGCTTGGAATTTATATTTATAAGCCCAAATCCTGCTTAATCTGCGGCAAAGCCGCCATTGCCGCTTTTCGCCCTTCATTAATGCAATACTGAACCGAATTAACGTGATATCGCCTTACCCGGCTAATATCGGGTTTAATTAAAGCGTCATAGCGATAGGCATGATGATATAAATTATTAATTTCGGTGGCTGACAGAACAAATACCCGCCACATTGTCTGAATTATATTCAAATTGCATAAACCGTTATTTTTCATCGAACAAATCGTCTCCCGGCTTTTTTTCACCCTTTTAAAGTTGGAAAAAAATCTGGTAACAAAGCTGGGATCTCTGGAAACATAAACCGCAATCACGTAATCGGCGCCGCTGTCATAAAGCGGTTTGGAAGGAATCATATTAAAATTCCCGCCGTCAATGATAATTTTTCCAGCCCAATTCACCGGCACAAAAATACCGGGAACGGCCGTGGCCGCCTGAATCGCTTTGCCGACCGGGCCTTCGGTAATCATCATTTCTTCCATACTGGCCAAATCAGTTACCGCCAAAATTAATTTTTTATCCAAATCGGAAAACTTTTTATCGCCGACAAATTCTTCAAAAAATACCCGGTTTCGTTCGCCTTTAAGCAACCCGGCTTTCGGCATGGTCGGCTCAATAATCACATTCCAAAAATCACGCCTTCGGCCTTCAACCAGGCGTTTTTTGAGCTGAGGCAAAGTCCCGGCCGCATAAGCCGCGGCCACCGCCGAACCGGAGCTGCAGCCGGCCAATAAGTCAATCGGGATATTATTTTCGGTCAAAACTTCAATGACGCCGATGGCCGCAGTCGCCCGAATAAAGCCGCCGGAAATAGCCAAGCCTACTTTTATTTTAGGTATTTTAGGTTTTTGTTCTTCATTCATGGTTTATAAAATCATTTTGGCAATTTTTTCCGCCGCCTTGGCTGGCATAATTTTTCCGATATTGCGGCTTAAATTTGCCAATTCCGCTTGGTCGAAAAGCAGCTGCTTAATCGCTTGGGCAAAATCTTTTGGCTCCAGTCCGGCTTCATTGACGACGGCAATCGCGTTATGGCGAAAAAATTCCGTGGCATTTTCCTGCTGATGGCTTTGCGGCAAAGGAATAATTAAAGCGGGTTTGGCTAAGGCCGCCAGCTCAGTCAAAGTACCCATACCGGCTCGGGCAACAACCAAATCAGCCGCGGCATAAGCGTTTTTCAGCTGGTCGGTTAAAAAATCAAAATTTCGGTAGCGGGGGTCGGAAAAATTTTGGATCGGTTTGCCGCCGGTTAAATGAATCACCTGGCAAAACTTTACTAATTCAGCAATACTGCCGGCAACTAGCCGATTAATGCTTAAAGCGCCGGTGCCGCCGCCCAAAATTAAAACCGTCGGCAGCTGCGGGTCAAAATTAAAAAATTTGTAGCCGGCTTCCCGGCTGCCGGTAAGGATTTCCGGCCGAACCGGATTGCCGGTTAAAACTGTTTTCGGCCCGGGAAAATCAGCCAGCGATTTCGGGAAAGCCACGGCAATAATACTGGCAAACCGCGCCATTAATTTATTGGCCAAACCGGGCCGAATATCCTGCTGTAAAATCAAAACCGGCCGGCGGCAAAGCCAGGCCGCCCAAGTTACCGGCACGGCAACAAACCCGCCGGCCGAAATTACCGCTTGGGGTTTAAATTTCAAAATTATTGCCAGCGCCTGAAAAAAACCGAAAATAATCAAAATTGGATCAAAAAAATTCTGCCAGGAAAAATAGCGGCGGAATTTACCGGCGAAAATTTTTTTCAGCGGAATTTGATAGCTGCCGATTAATTTATCCTCCGGCCCATCGGAAGTTGCCAGCCACAAAAACTCAGCACCGGGATGCTGTTTTTTAATTTCTTCATAAACCGCAATCAAAGGGCTGACTGAACCGATCGTGCCGCCCCCGGAAAATAATATTTTCATAACTAAAAAATAGCAGATTTGGGCTTAAAAATCAACAGCGGAAAAAAAATTTGTTGGATAATAAATCGGTAAAATAACTAATTCTAGCTATCCTTTCATTTTGAATTTGCCGCGCAAAGACAACGCGTGAATATCGAAATCTTCCATTGGCGTCATCGCGAACGCTTCTTTTTCTCCCGACCCTTAAATAGTTTATCATTAGCCAATATTTATCCCAAAAAGGTAACTTTAACTCTACGATTTTGGGGGCTACATTTTGACAGATAGCTTAAAATAAGCTATATTACTATGTTGGTAGGGTTACCATCGCGCGTGCGGCGGTATTCCGACCGGTTACAATGCAACTTTACCCAACAAACAAGGGAGGAATTGGCGATGACTATCGGCGAGTTTTTGTTTCGGAGTTTGGCAAAGGGGTTTGCAAGGTTCTGCGAATTTCTGTGGGACTACAAATCTTCCGCTGTCCTGGCCATGACGGGGTCGTTAGCATACTCATTGTTGTATGGCTTTCGAAATCCCCACCATGTTAAACGTGGATACTACAATTTCGTTCAACCTGGAGCCGATGTGACTTGGGACATGACAAGATATGTCTGGGGAGCATTATGGTCAGGAATAGACCAGTGGCTTGGTAATATCCATTGGGTAGCCGGTTTGATGGTTATAGCGGTTTTGATCCATTGGGCCGTCGTGAAATTGCTGACCTACAAACTGCCATCTCACCACGAAAAACAACGGTGAGAAAGGAGGAAAGGCAATGTACTGTAGCTATTGCGGAAGCAGGGAGCATAATATTTCCCTGTGCCCCAAAACACATACCGGAAGTGCTGCTAGAGCATGGCACCCCGAAAGTATAGCCGATAATCGTATCGACTAAACCTGTCGGCTTAAGCCGAGGGGTTTACTCCAAAAAAAAACACCGAAGCCTGGCGATAATTTCAAAGGGCTTCTTTTTCTTTTTCAAAAAAAATAGCAGATTTGAGCTTAAAAATCAACTGATTTCCCGCGAAATATTAGCTAAAATTCCGACGGCCGCTAACGAAGCGGCCAAAGCCGTGCCGCCATAACTGACAAAAGGTAAAGGAATACCGGTTAAAGGCATCAAACCAATCATCGCGGCAATATTGAAAAAGGCTTGCAAAACAAACCAGGAAGTTATGCCAATGATGACAAACCGGGCATAATCATCGCTAACGGCTTGAGCTAATTTTAATCCCCGCCAGGCTAAAAGGATAAATAGACCAATCAAAGCCACGGCAAAAATAAAGCCCAATTCTTCGGCAATGATGGCAAAAATTGAATCGCCCATGACTTCCGGCAGATAAGCAAATTTCTGGCGCGACTGGCCAAAACCTAAACCAAAAAATCCGCCGGAACCAATCGCCAAAAAAGCCTGGTTGATATGGTAACCGATTCCCTGCGGGTCAATTTTCGGATTCAAAAAAGTCAAAAGCCGCGCCGCCCGATATGGTGCCTGAATGACTAAAATGCCAAAAGCCGCTAGCCCACCCAAAATTAACCACAAAATATGGGTGAATCTGGCGCCGGCGGTAAAATAAACGGCCAAAGAAATACTAACGATTATGATCAAAGTGCCTAAATCCGGCTGCATTACCACTAAAAGCGAGATTAAACCCAAAATTACCGCAAACGGCACCAGACCATTCCAAAAATCATTATTTAGTTCCCGGCCGCGATAAGAAAACCAACCGGCCAAGCCTAAAATTAAAAACAGCTTGACGATTTCAGCCGGCTGAAACGAAAAAAGGCCAAAGACATTAATCCAGCTTTTAGCCGAACTGCCATTATTGGAACCGATCCCCGGCAAAAAAACTAAAAGTAAAAGTATCAAAGAAATAATAAAAAACCAAACCGTGTATTTTTCCAGCCGCCGGTAAGGAATGGCGGCAAAAACAAAAAAGAAAGCCACCCCGGGGATAAAGCCGCTGACGACTTGGTGCCAAAAAAGGTAGTAGGTACTGCCAAAATTTCGATAAGACTCAACCGCCGACGCCGAAGAAAGCATGATTAGGCCAAAAACCGTAATGAGGCCAAAAATACCCAGTAAAAAATAGTCTGGCTTGCCTAAAATTTTTTCTAAGTTCAGCCGGCTGGTTAGTTTTTTTTTACTTTGTTTAAAGTGAAACCGCTTCATTTTTTTAAGCCTAAAACAATTTGATTAAACTGATCGCCCCGGTCATATTCATGGATAAATAAATTAAACGAGGCACAGGCCGGCGAGAGCAAAATAGTACTTCCTGATTTAGCAAAACTTTTAGCCAAACTAACGGCCGGTAAC
The DNA here is from genome assembly GCA_041664165.1 of Candidatus Buchananbacteria bacterium. Taxonomy (GTDB): domain Bacteria; phylum Patescibacteriota; class Patescibacteriia; order Buchananbacterales; family UBA6539; genus JBAYLH01. The sequence goes on from JBAYLH010000005.1 coordinate 17,644, forward strand.
ATTTCATTAACCCCAAAAACAAAATTCCGATAATTAACCTTTTTTAATTGCTTGGCAATCTGCTCGCTGCCTTCGCCGGAAAATAATACCACCGCTTTGCAAGTCTGTTTAATGATGCCGGCTAGCTCCCGATATTTGGCTTCGGGAATATTTTTAGTCGCGCCGCCGGCAATTAAAATAATGTTTTTAGCTTTTAGCTTATAGCTTGTAGCTTGCAGAGTATTAAGGGCGGCGATAGTTCCATCGGGCGTGGTAGCAGTTGTATCATTGACATAATCAACCCCATCAACTTGTCTGATAAATTCAATCCGACCCGGCAAGCCGTTGAAGCTAGCCAAGGCTGATTTGATTTCTTTTGGTTTTACTCCAAAAATTCCCGCCACGGTCAAAGCGGCTAAAATATTTTCTAAATTATGCTCGCCTTTCAGCTTGCAAGCGGACAAGCTGGCAAGCTGGCTAATTCTGCCATTGAACCGAAAATAAATTTTGCCATTTTTAACGAAACTGCCGTTTTGCTCCTTAAACTCTTTTTTGGAAAACCAAAACCGCCGAGCCGCCACGCTTTGCCCCATTTTTCTAGTATCAGAATTATCTAAATTCAAAATCGCAAAATCACTTTCTTTCTGCCAAGAAATTATATTCTTTTTCGCCGCGATGTAATCAGCCATTCCCAAGTAACGATTCAAATGATCCGGATAAATATTGGTAACCAAGGCGATATTTGGACTTAACTTTTGCTGGCCTAAAATTTCCAGCTGCCACGACGAAAGCTCTAAAACCGCCAAATCATCGGTTTTAATTTGATCTAAAATTTCCAGCATTGGCTTTTGCGGCAATCCTGCCAGCCAAACCTTTCTTCCTGTTCTCTGATTTCTGTTCTCTGATTTCTGATTTCTGTTTTCTGTTTTCTGTAATAATTCATAAATTAAACTAGCCGTCGTTGATTTGCCGCGAGTGCCAGTCACGCCAATAATTTTAGCGGGGCCTGCCTCGCCTATTCTATTGCGAAGTAAGCGGCAAGGCGGGCAATTTTTAAAAAATAAACTGGCATCATTTTCCGTTAGAATCCCGGCTTTTTCGGCAATTTTCAGGTATTTTGACTGCCGCGGAACACCCGGGTTTTGAATAATCAAATCAGCGTTTTTAAAATCAATTTCGCGGTGCCGACCTAAGATTAGTTTGCAAGTTGGTAAGTTGGTAAGTTTTCTGAGGGAAGGTTCTAATTCTTTTTTAGTTTTTAAATCAGTCACGGTCACTTTAGCTCCGTGTTTTACCAGCCATAAGACAACTGCGACTCCACCGCCGTGAAGTCCCAAGCCCATGACTGTTACTTTTTTGCCTTGAAATAAATTTTTTACCATTTTCTTATTTAGTATTTCCAGCTAATTTCTTGATTTGCTCAATTATTTTTTTATCAACTTCAAGCCAGCCTCGCCGCAAAGCTATTTCTTTATTTTGATAGGCTTTCTTACCGGGTATAACAATTTCTTTAATCCCCTTCTTTCTTTTTACTGATTTAATTTCTTTAATAAACTGGCTATTTTTTTGCTTAAATTTTTTTAAAGAAGTAAAAACTGACGGATTAATGGCAATAAATAAAGCCCCCCTATATTTTTTGCCATATTTATCTTTTGAGCTGCCAATATCTTTTTTCTTGTATCCGATTTCCGCGTTCACCAAAGACCCGGTCAAAATCTCAAATAAAATACCCAAGTTAAATCCTTTATAATCGCCAAAAGGCAGAGCGGCAAAAAAAGAATCGGGATCTTTAATAATTTCACCTTTTTTGTCGACAAAAGAATCTTCTGGCAAATCGCGGCCTAATAGTTTGGCTAATTTAACTTCACTGATGGCTTTTTTTGAAATTGCCATGTCGCAAACAATCGGTTTTCCAAAAGTTGGAATGGCAAAACCAATCGGATTGGTAGCAAGTATTGCATCTAAACCACCAGGCGGCACCACAGTTGGCCCACCGCCGTTGATCAAGACTAAACCGATCAAATCATTTTCGGCAATTTTTTCCGCTTGGCTGCCCGGGCGCAGGAAAGGCAATGAATCATAAACTCCAACCATGGCAATCCCGGTTTTTTTAGCCATTTTTATTACTGCTTTAGTTGCTACGCCAGCCACCAATTGGCCAATCTGACCATTGGCATTCAGCAACAAAAAATTATTACTTTTTCGACTAACCAATATTTTTTTAGCCTTAGTCTGCCCCGCTTTTTCTATTACTCCTGAAAAACTTATTAAGCCATGAGTTATTTTACCCAAGAGTTCACCTTCAAGATAATCAGCCACAACTATTTTTGCTTCAGCGGGTTTTAGTCCCCGCTTAATTAAAATTACTTCGCAAAGCCGTCGAATTTCCTTAATTTTGACCTTCATACGTGATCCAATTAACTTTCTAAAATCTTTTCTTTAGTCTATCCACAATTCATAATTAATAATTTCTAATTAATAATTCTAACTCCTACCCCTTAGACACTAAAAACAAAATTAACCCGATAATTGACGAAACCGCGGCCACGACCCAAAAGCGCATCACGATTTTCGGTTCCGGCCAGCCGATTGCTTCTAAATGATGATGCAAGGGCGAAGAAATAAAAAACTTCCGGCCAAAAACTTTTTTCCAAAACATCTGGATTAAAACGGAAAATGTCTCCACCACAAAAATAAAACCGATAATCGGCAAAAACAAGGCGGCATTAGTCAGCATCGCAATAATTCCCAAAGTTACTCCCAAAGACGTTGAACCGGTATCGCCCATAAAAAATCGGGCCGGATTGATATTAAACCACAAAAAAGCCAAAAGCGCGCCCATAATCACCCCGCAAAAAGCCGCTAAGTTATACCGGCCCTGGGAAAAAGAAATAACGCCGTAAGCCGCAAAAGCCGCCAGTAAAGTGCCGCCGGCCAAACCATCAAGCCCGTCAGTTAGGTTAACGGCGTGCGCTGTGCCGATAATGACAAAAATGAAAAACGGAATATACCACCAGCCGATATCGAAATAACCGGCAAATGGAATATACAGCGTTGTCCACCCCAATTTGTAGTAAAACCACCAGGCGCCGACAACGGCAATTAAGCCATAAATCAAAAAACGATGGCGCATCCGCAAACCGCCGCCGTCTTTTCCCATCCGCCAAATATCAAACAAATCATCAACCAAACCGACCAGAGCCGAAGCGACTAAAGCACCAAGGGGCAATAAGGTTTCGCTGCGGGACAAAAAATCCAACTTGCCCAAAAAACCGCCGAAGAACTGGTTGAGATAAAAAAACAAAAGCATTAAAAATAAGGTTGTTCCCCAGACCAAAACGCCGCCCATCGTCGGCGTACCGGCTTTTTTTTGGTGCATACTGGCAAAAACCGGCGCGACTTTGGCGTCCCGAATTCCCTTGCCCAAATGATATTTGTATAAAAAATAAGTTAAAAACGGCGTCCAGGCCAAAGTCAGGATAAAAGACACCGTCGCCAAAAAAAAGACTTTTACAAGATAAAAATCAACCATAGCTTAAAAATTGGCTAAAATGATTAAAAAAACCGCGATCCCCAAGATAACCTGGATAAAAGTAGTAACCGCCGCTAAAAGCTGACTCAAAATAATTTCTTTCTGATAAACCAGCCCGGCTAAAAGAAAATTTATAAAAATAAAGGCCAGCCCCAAACCCGGCAAAAAGAATATCTGGTACCAAGCTGCCAACAAATCAATGCCAAAATAAATATTGTAATGCAAAGCCAAAGATTCCGTAAAACTTCCGGCCTGACTAAAAATCCAAAGCCAGATGCTGAGATTAAAAAGCAGGCTTAAGAAAAAATTAATCCGGATGAACTTATTACGGGAATAATAATTGGCTAAAATCGGATTTTGCCGGCGGAAAAACATTTTTTTGCTAATTTAATTACTACTACTAATAATAATAACTATTTGCCTTTTTGTCCACCTCCTCCTCCGTTAGAAATCTGGGTGTTTTCGGACAATATTAACTAGTATTAACTAAAAAACTAAACGAAGCGCTAGATGACAGGTTTAAGCTTAGCTCATAATTTCCGGCGCGATTCCCCTTTTGAAAAAATTAATTTTATGGTATAATACGGCCAGGTAAACAACTATCCTTTCCACCAATTTTATGTTTAATGACACCCAAATAAAAAAAATCCTGACTGAAACAAAAACAGTCGGCGAAAAAGAAATTGATATCTGCATCGAAGAAGCCAAAAAAAGAAACCAAAAACTGGAAGAATACGTCATCAGCCAAAAAATTATCGGCGAAGAACAGCTCTACGAAGCCGCGGCAAAATTTTTCGACTTGCCGTTTATTAATCTCAAAAATGAGACTATCCGCAAGGATATTCTTTTTTTAATCCCTGAAGCCATTGCCTCATCCCACAAAATCATTGCTTTTGACAAAAATGAGACTGAATTAAAAATTGCCACTTTGAACCCGGAAGATTTGGAAATATTTGAATTTTTGGGCAAAAAAACCGGTTTAGAAGTAAAAACTTTTCTTACCACGCCTGAAGGCATCGGCGAAGGAATAAAAAACTACCACAAAGGCTTAAAAGCTGAATTCCAGGACTTAACCAAAGAAGAAACCAATACAGAGCTAGAAGGCAATACCAAATTGAAAGAATTAGCCCATGACCTGCCGGTGATCCGCATTGTCGATACCTTGCTCGAATATGCCATTTTTGAGAATGCTTCGGATATTCACATTGAACCGACCGAAAAAGAAGTGGTTGTCCGCTACCGGATTGACGGCGTCTTGCGCAATGTGATGACCTTGCCCAAAACCATTCATGCCGGAATCGTCGCCAGAATCAAAATTCTATCAAACCTCAAACTCGACGAGCACCGCCTGCCTCAGGACAGCCGCTTTAAGATTGAAACCAATGCCTACAAAGTCTCTTTCCGGGTTTCGATTATCCCGGCCTACGACGGGGAAAAAATCGTTTTACGGGCCTTAAACGAAGCCACCAGCGTCATTACTTTGGAACAGCTTGGTTTCCAGCGGGAGCCACTGGAAAAAATGAGAAGAAATATTAAAAAACCCCACGGCCTAATTCTAGTCACCGGCCCGACCGGTTCGGGTAAAACTACGACTCTTTATGCCGTTTTAAATATTTTAAACCGGCCGGAAGTTAATATTACCACCGTTGAAGACCCGATTGAATACCGCATGCCCGGCATTAACCAAAGCCAGGTCAACCCGAAAATCGGCTATACTTTTGCCGGCGCTCTCCGAGCCTTTTTGCGGCAAGACCCAAATATCATTATGGTCGGCGAAATCCGAGACCAGGAAACCGCCGAAATTGCCATTCACGCCGCTTTAACCGGCCATTTGGTTTTATCCACTCTGCATACTAACGACGCGCCGACTACTCTGCCCCGGTTAAGCGAAATGGGAATTCCGGCCTTTTTGGTCGCCTCAACCTGCAATTTAATCGTGGCCCAAAGGCTGGTCAGAAAAATCTGCCAGGATTGCCTGGAAAGCTATACTTTAACCAAAATAGAAATTGACAAACTGGAAAAACAAATCAACTTGACTTCAATTTTAGAAACTTTGGAAAAAGAAAATTTAATCACCAAAAAACAGACTAAAGAATCACTGCTTTTTTACCGCGGCAAAGGCTGTAAAAAATGCGATAAAACCGGCTACAAAGGCCGGGTTGGCCTTTACGAAGTTTTAGAAATTACTTCGGAAATTTCCGATTTGATTTTACAAGGCGCGCCGGCCAAAGCGATTCAAAAAGCCGGCAAAGACCAGGGAATGTTAACCGTGATCGAAGACGGTTTTATCAAAGCCAAAACCGGAATTACCACGATTGAAGAGGTTTTGAGAGTGACTAAAGATTAAGCTTTTTAAAAAAACAAAATGAACCTGACTGATTTTTTAGCCAAAATTACCGGTTTGATCAAAACTCCAAAAAAAGTCAACCTGGCCCAAAAGATATTTTTTGTCCAGCAGCTGGGCGTGATGCTCCGAGCCGGTATTTCTTTATCAATTGCTTTAAAAACTTTATCCGAACAGACTTCCGCCAAGGGCTTTCGGCTGATTCTCTCCGATTTGCAGCAAGGAGTCGAAAAAGGAAACCTCTTGTCCAAGGGTTTGGAAAAATACCAAAAAACTTTCGGCGAACTTTTTATCAATATGGTCAGAGCCGGCGAAGCTTCGGGCAAACTGGAAGATGTTTTAAAACAGCTGTTTACTCAGATGAAAAAAGACCATGACATTATTGCCAAGGTTAAAGGCGCCATGATTTATCCGGCCATTGTCGTTACCATGATGATTGCCATCGGCATCTTGGTTTTGGTTTATGTCATTCCGACTATGTCGAGCGTCTTTACGGAAATGAATATCGAGTTGCCGCTACCCACCAGAATTTTAATCGGCAGCAGCGATTTTGCTCTAAAATATGGCATCTTCATTTTGGCCGCTCTTATTGTTCTGATCATTGTCTTTCAAAGACTAGCCAGTCTGCCGGCCGGCAAAAAAAAATTCCATCAAGTTTTACTGAAAATTCCGGTTGCCGGCGGCATTATCCAAAAAATAAACTTGGCTCGGTTTTGCCGAACCTTGAGTTCGCTGCTAAAAACTGACATTCCGATTGTCCAGTCGTTTGAAATCACTGCCCGGATTTTAGGCAATGTTGTTTACAAAAATGCTTTGTTTGAGGCCAAGGAAAAAATCAAAAAAGGCATCAGCATCCAGGAATCTTTGAAACCGCATATCAAGCTCTTTCCGCCGGTGGTTTTGCAAATGATCATGGTTGGCGAGGAAACCGGCGCGCTGGATAATATCTTGGAAGAATCGGCCAACTTCTACGAAGAAGAAGTCAACCAGGTTATGACCAACTTGCCTTCGATAATCGAGCCGCTGTTAATGGTTATTTTAGGCGTTGGCGTCGGCGGCATGGCCGTAGCCGTCATTATGCCGATGTATTCCCTAAGTCAGCAAATTTAAATTATGAGAAATAAAGGCTTTTCGATAGTTGAATTAATGATTGCCTTAACGGTAGTAGTTTTAATTTCCTTAATTTCTTTGCCGTTATTTATCACCTACCAAAAAACTACCAAGCTAAAAAGTGAATCCAGAATTTTAGTGTCTAACTTAAGATTAGCTCAGCAGCTAGCTATTACCGAACAAAATATTTATGACCTCAAACTTTTCCCCGACACTAAAACTTACCAAATAATCAATGAGAAAGACAGCAGCATAAAAAAAACCGTGGTTTTAAACCCGGAAGTTTCAATTGCCGAAGTTACCGGTTTTACGGCTAATACCATCCGCTTTGTGGCTACCGGCGCCGTCATCGAAACCGGTACCATCCTGCTGTCAAACACTAATAATAACACTACGACTTTACAAATTAAACCTTCCGGTTATGTTGAGCTTTCCGAATAAAAACAAGGGTTTTTCTATCATCGAAGGCACCCTGGCAATTGCCGTCTTGATCATCGGTTTGATGGCAATAATGCAAGTTTTTCCTTTTGGCTTAAAAGTGATCGGCGATTCCCAAAATACCACCATTGCCTCAAGCGTGGCTTTGGAAAAAATTGAAGAATTAAGATCGGTTCAATATGACAGCTTGGCAACTGGAACAATTGAAGCCAAGCATCATTTGTCAGCTGATGCCGGAAACTATTTATATAGCTATCAGCGGCAAACCATTGTCGAATTAGTTGATGCTAATTTCAATCAAAGCGGGACTGACATCGGTTTAAAAAAAATTACCGTCACGGTTTTTTGGGTTTCGCCGGTCGGCTTTGCCGAAAAGTCAATTCAGTTAAATTCAATCGTCGCTAAAACTGCTGATTAACTTCATAATGAATAAGCTGCTAAAAAACCAAAAAGGATTTACCTTGGCCGAATTGATAATATCGGTCATGATTATTTTGCTGATTTTAATAATCATTGCCAGCGTTTTTTCCTTAAACCAAAAAGTCTTCCGAAAAAGCAATCTCAAAGCCGAGTTGGATCAAAATGCCAGAATCACCCTTGATTTAATGGCTCGGGAAATCAGGCAGGCCAAAGCTTTAGTCACTGCTCTGCCGGCCGATAATTCCAACCCGGCTTTGGTTCCCCATGAAATTCAATTTGAAGACGGCCACAACACAACACAAATCCAATACATCAGATATTATTTAGACGGCGGCAATTTGAACCGGCAAACCATTGTTTATTATTTTGATACCAGCCCCGGTGTTTATGTCCGCTACAATGACGTCGATGCTTTTGGCGCTCCCGAATCAAATATTTTAGAAGATAAAGTCATCAGTGAAAATTTTTCGGCCCTTGATTTTTACGGCACTGAAAACATTACTATTGATTTAACTTTAACCAAGCGCGGAGAACAAGTACAAATCAGATCGATTATCAACCCGCGGAATATTTAACCATAAAAAAATATGAATTTAAAGAAAAGAAAAGGCTTTATTTTAATCATGTCAGTTTTGGTTTTATCAACCTTGCTAATGGTCGGAACTTATCTGCTGTCCAATGCCAATTCGGAAAGCAAAATCTCCAAAGTCCAGTTTCTGGCGACAAAAAATTATTACCTGGCGGAAACCGGCATCCACGATATGATTTGGAAAATTCAAAATGATGCCGCAACCAGACAGGCTTTTTTGAACGGCACTTTGAGCAGCAGCAATAATATCACTAAAACTAATATCTTCGGCGATGCCGCGGCCAGCTACCAAGTCACTGCCGCTAATACCACCACTTCCGAAGCCTGGATTATTGCCACTTCCACTTATCAAATCGGCAATAATATCTCTCAGCGAGTAGTGAAATCATACATCAGCAAGGCAACCGGCAGCACTGCCGACTGGGAATTCACCGTTTTCGCCGGCGGGCGAGGCTCCCAGCAAAATGGCAATTTTAATTTTACCGGATCAGGAGTAATCCTGACGTCAACCGGTGGCCGGCTTCATGCCAACCAGCTTCTAAAAATTAAAGGCGGCGAATTAAAAATTAATAACGGCGGCATCACTGCCAGCAATAACATTATCGTCAACGCCGGCGGCAAATTAACCTTAAATAATAGCTATCAAGAGGCTCCCACTAGCACCATTGATACACTGCAAATTGATTTTGACTCCGCCTTGCCAACCTCTTGGAAAAACCGCGCCGACACAACCTATACCTCGGCTCAATTTTCCAATTTGGCCAATAACACCACTTTAAACGGCATTATTTATGTTACCGGCGCCGCCAGCATCACTGGTAAAAATATGACCATTAATGGCGTATTGGTCGCCAGCGGTAATCTTTCCATCACTAACGCCGGCAATACTTTTGTAATTAATGCCGATCCGGTCAAAGGCGGCGGGCTTTTATCCAAGGGTAATATCTCAATTACCACTTCGGGCGGCAGCGTAACAGTTAATGGCCTGATTTATTCGGGCAATAAACTGAGCATGACCAGCGCCGGAACTAATTTTACTATCAACGGCAGTATGAGCGGTTTTGACGCCGATGTTACCGCCAGCGGCGGCTCAATAATTTTAAACTATACCCCGGCTAACTTTCAGCCGGTAATAGACCCTACGTATAATTCCACCTCGCCGATAATTCAAATCAACCACTGGGAAGAACAATACTAAATTTAATTGTTTAATTATTTCATCACTGATATAATAGATATATGATTTTTGATGTCAATAAAAATATTTTCGGCCTTGATATTAGCGATCGGGCCTTACGGCTTGTCCAGCTCAAAAAATCGGGAAATAAAATAATCCTGGCTTCTTATAATGCCTTAGAAATACCGGCTGATGTTATCGCCGGCGGCGAAATCAAGCAAGAAGAAAAACTAGCTGAACTAATCAAAAAATTAGTTAAGACAGCTAACGGTAAAAAAATTAAGACAAAAAATACGGTAACCGTCTTGCCGGAAACTAAAACTTTTATTAAAGTAATCGATGTTCCTTCGGTTGGCAACGATGAAGAGCTGGCCGAAATTATCAAAGAAGAAATTAAAAATCATATTCCGCTGAGCTCAGACGAAATCTACTTGGATTGGCAAATTTTAGCAAAACAATCAGGATCAACAAAAGTGCTAATTGGCGCCGCTCCGAAATACATCGTTGATTCTTATTTCTCCGTGATCGAAAAAAGCGGCCTCGTGCCTTATGCTTTGGAGATCGAATCAGCGGCAATTGTCCGCAGCTTATTTGCCAAAGATGATAAAACCGCCAAAATTATTGTTGATTTCGGCGCCGTCCGGACCGGTTTAATTATTTATAGCCAAAAGGCAATCCCTTTCACTATCACTCTGCCGATTTCCGGCAATAAAATTACGGATACCATTGCTACAACTTTAAAGCTAGACCCGCTAAAAGCCGAGAAAGCTAAAATTGTCTGCGGTCTTGATCCAAAAAAATGCGAAGGCGCATTGCTGAAAATTCTGCTTAAACCGATCCAAAGTATCGCTGACCAGATCAAAAAAGCGATAATTTTTTATAAAAGTAATTTCTCAATCAATAATGAAATTTCCGAAGTCATCCTTTGCGGCGGCGGCGCTAATTTTTCTAATATCGACAAAATTCTGGCCGAAAAATTAAATCTGACAGTAAAAATCGGCAATCCCCTGACTAATATTGCAAAAACTAAAAAAATCAAAATCCCGCCAGATAAAATTTTATCCTATACTACGGCAATCGGCCTGGCCCTGAGGGCTTTTCAAAAAAAAGACGTAATATGATTACCCTTAACTTAATTTCACCGGAAAAAAAGCAGGAGCTCCGCTTGACCCAGCTTTATTTAGTGATCAAAAATTTAATTATTTTAGTTCTGCTTTTAACTATCATGATCGGCATCGTTCTTTTAGTCACCAAGGCAATACTGCAAAATTATTTTAATGACGTAATAAATGAAACGACGCTGACCACCAAGTACGCTTCGATTTTTAATAAGGAGCTTAAAGAATTCAATAAACAGATCCGATCGGTGGAAAGCATCCAGAAAAATTATATTTCCTGGCCTAATTTCTTTATTGATTTCGCCAAACTGATACCAACCGATGTTAAAATTAATGATTTTACCATTAATAACAACAAAATATTAATCACTGGCGACGCCAAAACCAGGGAAAAACTCTTAGAGTTTAAAGGCAATTTGGAAAAATCAAACCTTTTGAGCAACGTGGCGATTCCTTTGGAAAATTTGCTTAAAAAAGTTGATGTTGTTTTCAATGTTAAGGCTGATATTAATTTGGACAAAATAAAAAACTATGAAAATTAAACAAAAAATCATTATATTTTTAGCCATAGTTTTGTTTATTACCGGCTTAGTTATTTATTTCGTAATTTTACCAACCGTTAATGACATAAAAAAAATCAGCAGCGATATTTATGCCGAAAGAATCGACTTGGAAAAAAAATACCAGCGAGGCCAGCTGCTCAAAAAAACTATCGCCGATTTTGAAAAAATTAAACCCCAAAAAGACAGATTATCCAGTATTTTTATCGTTAGCGGCAATGAATTAAAATTTATTACCGACTTGGAAGAAATCGCCGCTTTGCATAAATTGACCCAAAATCTCAATTTACAGCCGATAAAAAATTTAGAAGACGGGAGCTTCTACTCTTCGCCTTTGGAAATCAAAACTTTAGGCGGGTTTACCGAAACCCTGAAATACCTTAAAGACTTAGAAAAATTAACTTACTATTTCAATATTTCTTCTCTGGAGTTCAGATCCGACGACCAGACTGGCTTAATCAGTAACACTGTCTCAGGAAAAATTTATTTTACAGAAGATCAAACGAAACAATAATATGACATTTAAACTGCCAAAAATAAAAATATTTAATGTCTTGCTTTCTTTGAAATATTTTTATTTCCTGATGCTTCTCTTGGTAATTGCCGTATTAATTTTTGTCGGTCTGTTCCTCTACAAAAATTTTTACCAGACCATCACTCAGTCGCAAGAAATTATCCTCCTCAGGCAAGAAGTGGCTCCTGACGTGATAAATATGGATAAGGTTGAAAAAATTCTGAAACTTTTAGATCAGAAAGCTACTACCACTGAAGAAATAAACTGGCAAGACGTCAAAAACCCTTTTATTTTTCAAACCGCGCCAAAAATTGAATCTCCGGAAATATCAGCTAACCCGCCAGCGGTTAAAAACTAAAAAAATAAACATCAAAAAACACCCCCGGCAAAAGCCGAGGTGTTTTTTTATTGCTCCCAATGCAATACTTCTTTATTTTATTGGCGATATTTTTCTTAATTTTTCTACAATTCCAGGCAAAACCTTTAGCAGCTGGTCAATATCTTTTTCCGGATTAAATTTACCCAGGGTAATTCTTAAACTGCCGTGAGCCAACAGCGGCTCCAGCCCCAGGCTCATTAAAACGTGAGACGGCTTAAGCGAACCGGAAGAACAGGCCGAACCGGTCGAAACCGCAATTCCCGCCTGGTCTAAAAGCAAAAGCAGGCTTTCTCCTTCAACGCCCCTGAAACTGAAATGAGCATTGCCGGGTACTCGCTTTTTCAAATCACCATTGACTTGAGCATTAGGCACCGCCTTGATAATGCCGTCAATTAATTTATCTCTGAGTTTCTTAATTTTTTCATTATTCTCTTTTTCTAAAGCGACTAGCTCAATCGCCTTGCCTAAGCCGATAATCCCGGTAACATTCAAAGTTCCCGGCCGAATGCCGGACTCATGATGGCCGCCAAATTGAATCGGCCGTAGTGGCACCACGGTTTTTTTGTATAAAGCGCCGATGCCCTTGGGGGCGTAAATTTTATGGCCGGATAGAGAAAGCAAATCAACTCCAAGTTTATCAACATTCATCTCGCAATAGTTAACCGCTTGGACAGCATCGGTGTGAAAATAAATTTTTTCTTTTCTTTGCTGATTCAACTCCTTAATCATTTGGCCGATTTCGGCAATTGGCTGAATCGTGCCGATTTCATTATTAACGTACATAATTGAAACCAGCCTGGTATTTTCTTTAATCGCTTTTCTGACGGCTTCAACTGAAACTAAGCCTTCGCGGGAAACGCCGAGATAAGTTACTTCCACCCCTCTTTTTTCCATTTCCCGGCAAGGTTCCAAAATCGCCGGATGCTCAATTTCGGCAGTGATAATATGTTCTCCGGATTTAGCCAGGCCCAAAATAACTAAGTTATCGCTTTCCGTCGCTCCGGAGGTAAAAATCACTTCATTGGTTTTGCCGCCTAAAAAATCAGCAATCTTTTCCCTGGCCTCATCAACGGCGGCCATTGCTTTTTGGCCGAAAAGATGAATCGAAGAAGCATTACCGAAATCCTCGCTAAAATACGGCAGTATCGCCGCCAATACTTTTGGATCAACTGGCGTTGTCGCTGAATGATCAAAATAAACCCTAGCCATACAATTAAACTGATTCAATTTCTTTAACCCCTTTGACTTTGCTTTTTAAAGCCCGGCCGATGCCTTCCTGCAAAGTCATTTGCGACATCGGGCAGCAAGAACAGGCGCCTTGCAGCTTGAGTTTAACCACGCCGCTCTTTTCGTCAAAATCAATAAATTCAACGTCCCCGCCGTCGGCCTGCAAACTCGGCCTGATTTCGTCTAAAACTTTTTTAATTTCGTCTTTCATAATTTTTTAGCTTTTAGCTATTAGCTTATAGCATGTAGAACCCTCGCTCTAAAAACTATAAGCTAACAGCTAATGCAATTCCTCCGCAACTTTAAAATTCTTAATTTCCGGATAGTTATCTAAAACTCCCTGGTCGCGCAAATAATTTTCTATCGCTACTTTTAAGGCGTCAGAAGCTAAAACCGAACAATGGAGCTTAACCGGCGGCAATTCGCCTAAGCCTTTGACAATATCGGCTTTCTCCAAACCAAAAGCCTGTTTTAGACTTTGACCTTTGACCATGTCAGTTGAAACCGAAGAACAGGCAATGGCCGCGGCGCAACCCAAGGTTTCAAATTTAACATCACTAATTTTGTCTTGTAGCCGATCACCAGAATCGGCCTTAGTAATTTTTAAATAAATTTTCATCATGTCGCCGCAAAGCGGATTACCGACTTCGCCGACGGCGTCGGCACCGGGTATTTGACCCTGGTTATGCGGATTTTGAAAATGGTCCATGACCAATTTGGAATAAGCCATATAATTAAATTAAATCTTTTAAACTTATCTTTCTAAGTGAATCAGCAATCGCCTTTTGTACCTTTTGATAAACTTGGGCTGAAGGGCAGGCTTTAACCCCGCAAACAACCTTACCCTTAGAATTAACGCAATGAAAGACCGAAATTGACCCCTCTAGGGTCGAAATTACGTCAAAAATGGCGATTTGCGCCGGGTCTTTAGTCAATTGATAGCCACCGGCCATTCCTTTTGAACTCATCACCAAACCAGCCCTTTTTAACTGCGCAAAAAGGCGTTCCAAATAAGCTTGCGAGATTTTTTCTTCCCGGGCGATTTTGGCTAAAGAGTATGGCTTTTTGGCCGCCTGGCCTCGGCGAGGCTGGTTGTAATTTTTGGCTAAATGGCTTAAAGCCCTCAGTCCGTAGGAAGAACGGGTGGAAAATTTCATAAATAAACTTTAACACCAACTAAAATGGTTGGTATTTACATTTTAGCATAAAAAAAAATCCTGTCAAGCCTCTGATTGTAAATAAGCAATTATTTGCTGACTATAATTACCACCTTTCTCCCCTGCGCCATTTCGGCGTCAGTCATGCCGCCGCTAGCCAGCTCGTGATTCCAATCGTGAACCGCGTTAATCAGGGTTTGATATTTATAACGATAACCGGCTCCGTTTCTGGTACCGGGGTCATTAGTGATAAACTCGCCCCTGGCTTCGTCATAACCGCGGGCAACTAGCATGTGGTAAATCGGGCCTGGCGGTTTAAAATTGGGATTGCCCAAAAGCCGGCCGGCGGCGGGAATAATAATCAAATTCCCGGCCAGTAACTCCTTTTTAATTCTGGCAACCGTCACTTCGCTTGTTACTTCGGCTTTTAAGCTAAAATAACTTTTCAAAATTACCGTCGCTTCACTGGCCGTCACGTCAACTTGATAGCCATTTTGTTCTTCCCATTTTACCAAATTTAAAATCCCCTGTTCCATCAAATGGGCGCTCAGCGGCTCGCCCTTGAAATACTTTGCCGTCATAATCATGGCGGCTTCTTCGCAGGCTTCTTCGTGCAACGCATCCCAATTGGCAAGCGGCGCTTGAGACGCAAAAGCTACCGGATAATCCAAAAATTTCGACGGTTCGCTATTGGTTTCTGGCTTGGGTTTTTCTGCCTCAACTTTCGCGGTGGAAGTGGCTTTGACTGGCTCAACTGTTTCCGGCGGCAAAGCCGGCGTTGAAGTTACCGATGAATCTTTATCTTGACTGACCAACTTACCAGCTTTATCTTGACTGGCCGTCTGGCAGCCAGCCAAAAGCAAAATAGGCAAAATTAACCATAAATACTTGATTTTCATACTATAATAGTATATACCAATTAGCCTGGCTTGACAATTCGCCTTTGATAAGTTATATTACTTTCATCCCTAATTTTTAATTTCCTATTTTCTAAAACCTAAAACAATATGGCACATAAGAAAGCCGGTGGTTCCACTAGTTTGGGCCGCGATTCCCAGTCTAAAAGATTAGGCGTAAAAATTTACGAAGGTCAGCATACCAATGCCGGCAATATTTTGATCAGACAAAGAGGCACTAAAATTCGGCCGGGACAAAATGTCAGACGAGGCGAAGACGACACGCTCTACGCCGCAATTGCCGGTTTCGTTAAATTCAGCCGGAAAAAAGTAAAAAAATTCACCGGCAAATTGGAATGGGTGAAATTAATCAATGTCTTTCCGAAAAAATAACCTTTTCTTCAAAATCTACCAACAAATAGACCCGCGAAAGCGGGCTATTTTTTTAGGACTAAAAGCACTGATTTTTTAAACAAAAAAAAGACGACCTCTTTTGTAGGTGGGTCGTCGTAGCTTTCGTGAAAGCAACCTTATCCGAATAGGACGTCGTAGGCTTTACGCGCCTGTTTCCTTCTCCGCCAAAAAGCGGCTTCAAAAACACTTCCATTCCAACCGTCAGGCGTCCACCACTCAGCATCATGATTCTGGCCGCCCCTTTGAATCATGTAGCCGGCTGCGACTTTTTTAGTCACAAATGGCTTCCTATCATTCGTCGCTTCCATCGCTCTCTACCTCCTTATTGAAGCCGATTTTGGCCTCAGACGTTAACTACTGGACCGAAACATCTTACTCTATCATAAATCAGACTACTTGTCAACACGCTGTAGCCTAAGTTCAATGAGTAAGTGCAACACTAACCGAAAAGAAGCCAAGCCGGCTTCTCTAGGTTGAAAACTAGGCACTACCCGCAGCATTGCTTCGCGGGTAGTTTTTTTTCGCTACAAAACTAATTCCGCGTCAGTTGTAAAATTCAGGCGCAGCCTGATCAAAGCGGCTTCATTATTTTGGCTGGGCAAATAGGTTGAATGCAGTTCGCAATTTTTCAGCTGGTCTAGCATTTTCAAAGCCTTTTCCGCCATCGGATTGGTCGCGGCCGAAATCGCCAAAGAGATTAGAGTTTCTTCCAAATTAAGCGACCCACTGAGACTGCCTAAATACTCTTTTTTGAAGGCAATAATTTTTTGAATAACCTGCTCGCTGAGCAGATGAATTTCATCGGGAATATTGGCTAATTTTTTAATCGCATTCAAAATTACGGCCGACTCCGCGTGGAGCAAAGCCGAGTTTTTACCGGTTATTATCTCGCCATTGGCTAATTCCAGAGCCGCGCCGCAAAAAATATCACCAAAACCATTGCCCTTAATTTTAGCGGCCGCTTTGGCTTGGCGCGCCGGTTTAACCACCGGCCGGTCAATACTTTCAACGCCGGCTTTGGCCATAATTTTTTTCATCCAGTCAACCGTGGTCTGAGTTTCAATGCCTTCCATTCTTTCCTGGTAATAGCGGAAATAACGCCGGATAATTTCCTGCTTGGCCGCGGCGCTGACGACCTTATCATCAATAATTCCGACTTTGGCGGTATTGACTCCCATATCAGTTGGCGACTGGTATTGCGTCGCATAATTGCTTTCGCCGACAATCCGGCTGATCATTTCTTTCATGATTTTAAAATTTTCAATGTCGCGGTTATAATTAATGGCCGTTACGCCGTAAGCTTTTTGATGGAAAGGATCGATCAAATTGACGTCGCGCAAATCAACCGTGGCCGCTTCGTAAGCGGTATTGACCGGATGGCCAAGCGGCAGATTCCAGATCGGAAAAGTTTCAAATTTAGCAAAACCGGAATTGATCTGATTTTGTTTGTCGTGGTACATTTGCGCCAGACAAAAAGACATTTTCCCCGAACCGCCGCCCGCGCCGGTTACGACAACAATTGATTTTTTGGTTTTAACGTAGGGCTGTTGGCCATAACCGTCGCGGCTGACGACTTTGTCTAAATCATCAGGATAACCGGAAAGTTCAGCATGAATATAAGTTTCAATTCCCCTGACTTCAAGTTTTTCTTTCAACCGCTTGGCCAAGCTTTCGCCTTCGAAGCGGCAAATCACCACGGCTCGGACATTCAAACCAAAAGACTTGAAGTCGGCAATATCCTTCAAAGTCTGGTTATCGTAAGTCAAACCGAAATCCCGGCGCACCCGGCCTTTTTGGATGTCTTTGGCGCTGACGCAATAAATTATCTCAACGTCCTTTAGTTCCTTCAAAAGCTGAACTTTGGCCGTCGGTTCGTAACCGGGCAAGACTCTGGCCGCGTGTAAATCATAACAAAGCTTGCCGCCGAATTCCAAGTAAAGCTTGCCATCAAACTTTTTAACTCTTTCTAAAATGGCTTTAGTTTGGGCTTTAAGGTATTTTGCCGTGTCAAAGCCTTTCTGTTTGTAGAGCGGAATCATAATATTTTCTATTCTATCACTTTTTATTTTTCTTTAAAGCGGCATTAATAAACCCAAGAAATAGAGGATGCGGTTTTAACGGCCGGGATTTGAATTCCGGATGAAACTGGGTGCCGACAAAATAAGGATGGTTGGGAATTTCAATAATCTCAACCAGCTTTTTGTCCGGCGAAAGACCGGCTAAGACCAGGCCTTTTTTGGTCAATTTATCGCGATATTCGTTATTAAACTCATAGCGATGGCGGTGGCGCTCAGAAATCCGGCGCGCGCCGTAAAGCTTGGAAGCCTTGGAATTCTTAGCCAAAATACAAGGATAAGCCCCCAGCCTCATGCTATTGCCATATTGCTTTTTGGCCAATTTTTCCGCTTGGTCAGGCATAATATGAATCACCGGATATTTGGTTTTAGGATCAATCTCAGTCGTGTTTGCCCCTTTGAGACCGGCGACATGGCGGGCAAATTCAATCGTCGCCAGCTGCATCCCATAGCAGAGGCCGAGGTAAGGGATATTATTTTCCCGCGCATATTTAATGGCTAAAATTTTGCCTTCAATCCCCCGCTTGCCGAAACCGCCAGGCACGATAATGCCGTCATAATTTTTTAGTTCTTTGGCCAAACCAGGGTTAGTTTCGTAGCTATCGGAATTAATCCAGTCAATTTTGGCTTTGACGCCATTGGCGGTGGCCGCGTGCTTAATCGACTCAATTACCGAAATATAAGCATCCGGCAGGATAAAATCACCGGTGGCAAAATACTTGCCAACCATGCCGATTCTGACTTCTTTTTTGAGATTTTTAATTTTGCGCACCATTTTCTCCCAATCCTTCAAATTCTTTTTTCTCGGGCGGAGGCTTAATTTTTTAATAATTTTGTCGCTCAAGCGTTCCTTTTCTAAAATCAAAGGCACTTCATAAATTGAATCAACGTCAGGATTGGCAATCACGGCGTCTTTGTCAACACTGCAGAAAACCTGAAGTTTTTTCTTCCGCGGTTCGTCAACCGGCTTTTCCGAGCGGCAAATAATAAAATCCGGCTGAATCCCAACGGCATTAAGCTGCTGGGTGGCGTATTGAGTCGGCTTGGTTTTCATTTCGCCAAGTTTGCTCGGAATCGGCAGATAACTGACCAAAACGAATAAAACATCCTTAGGGTTTTGGTAATGCATCAGCCTGGCCGCTTCCAAAAACATCACGTTCTGGAATTCACCGACGGTCCCGCCGATTTCCACGATGGTAACGTCGGCCTTGGCTTTCAGGGCGGCGGTTTTAATCCGGCGGATTGCCTCTTGCGGAATATGAGGCACGGCCTCAACACATTTGCCGCCATACTCAAAATTTCTTTCCCGGGAAATCACTGACTGATAAACCCGGCCGGAAGTCATATAGTTAGTCCGGTAAATATTAATTTCTAAAAATCTTTCATAATTACCGACGTCCTGATCGGTTTCATCGCCGTCTTCGGTTACAAAAACTTCGCCGTGTTCGGTCGGATTCATGGTTCCGGCGTCAACATTGATGTAAGGATCGATTTTTAGGGCAGTAACTTTAAATCCCCGCGCTTGCAAAATCAGACCGATTGAAGCGGAAGTAATCCCCTTGCCTACTCCTGACATTACTCCGCCGATGACAAAGATGTATTTTGACATAATATTAAAGCGATAAACCCCGCATCCCGCGGGGTTTTTTAGTTATTATTGAAATTAAATTTTTTGAAAACGATGCTGGCCATTTTATTCCGGACTAATGATTAAGGTAATCCTGGCTTCCAAGCCATGAGCCAGGCTGATAACTATTTCATGTTCGCCGATCTCTTTGATTTGGCCGGCCTTAATTTGATCTTTGGCAACGTTAAAGCCCTTTTCCTTCAAAGCCGCCGCAATTTTAGCCACCGATACCGCCGCATACAAAGATCCCTGTTCGCTAGCCTTGGCGTTAATCTCTACTGTCTGGCCTTCCAGTCTTTGAGCCAAACTTTCCACTTTCACCAAATCAGTTTCCGCCTCTTGGGCTTCTTTGGCCTTCTTGATTTCCACTTCTTTAATGGCTTGATCCGTTGCTTCTTTGGCTAAACCTTTGGGAATTAAAAAATTCCGAGCGTAACCGAGGGCCACGTCTTTAATGTCATAAGCTTCGCCCAAGGTTGGTACTTTTTTCAGTAGAATTACTTTCATGAAGGTTAGTTTAGCGCGCCAGGTTGATTAACTTGATCTCTTAATTAACTCAATTCACTTATCTTATCTTAAAATCAGAAAACTGGCTAGTCGGATCTGACCAGTTTTGTTCAATTTTTGAGACTTGAGCAGTCCCAACTCCATTATAGCACCAATTTAAAAAATCTTTCAAGTCCGTTTCTGCCCCTTCGAGCACCAATTTAACCGTTCCATCAGACTCGTTTATCGCGTAGCCGGTGAAACCTCTCTTTTTAGCTTCTTTTTGGCTTAGATAGCGAAAGCCAACGCCCTGAACCAGGCCATGGATTTTCAGTGTTAGCTGCTTTTTCTGCATAGTAATTAAAGGCGACCCCGCTTTTTTACCAATCCGCCGCTGGCGGAAGTGGGCTATTCAAGCCAGCTAAAACCGGGTTATCTAAATTTATATTTTATATTTTTCTCACCACGCCATTATCCGCATCGACTTCCACTTTGTCACCGTCTTTTAAAATTTTGGTTGAGATCTTAGTCCCAACAATACAAGGTATCTTTAATTCTCTGGCAACAATCGCCGCATGACAAGTCAAACCGCCTTCATCGGTAACTATTGCCGCCGCCTTTTTCATAATCGGCAGCATCTCCGGCCGGGTCATACCGGTAACCAAAATATCGCCTGATTTCATTTTGTAAAAGCCGCTTTCGCCAAATATCACCTTAACTTCACCTGAAACTTTGCCGCCCGAAGCGACTGTCCCGGAAATTTTATCAAGCCGGCCATGAATTTTTTTGAACTCTTTTGGGATTCGTTTTTTCGCGTCATTGCCGCTGTAAACTTTAAAAAATTTCTTTTGGTAATCCACGTCCAAAATCATAAACTCTTTTCTTTTTTTCAATTCCGCTAAGTTAAAACTTTTTCCATTTTTTAAAACCAGGAGCTCTTCAAGCGTAAAAAATTGAAGATCCGATAAGCGATAGCCGAATCTTTTTGCCAATTCTTCGCGAATGTCGTCGGCATAAAATATTGACTTGACAAAAATTTCTTTCCGCCGGTCACGCAATGGCCCGATTTCATCAACAATATCAATCAACTGCCGGGTTTTTTTATCAAACTTGTACTTTTTAATGATCTGTTTTTTCCGTTTCTCCAAATTTTTCTTAAAATCCGCCAGGTGTTTTAATTCTTCAGTCAAATTTTTATGCTGTTTGATCAATTCATTGATTCTTTTTGCAAAATAATCGGCATCGACTAGCTTTTTGCCGCTATGGCCGGTTGCCAGCCATTCATATTTTTTAAGATGGTTGTCTAAATCCTTTTGAATTTTTCGGCCGCTTCTTTTTTTAATCGCTAACCTGATTAACTTTTGGGCTTCCAAATTTAAGTAACTGATGTCGGGAATTGCCGCTGAATCGGAAAATTCATCGCTGGAAAGTTTATATTTCATTAATTCTTTTTCAAAAATCCGGGGCAAAACGTAATCAAAAGCTTCGGCAAAAAAACCGTAGCTAAACATTTCTTTGTAGCATTTCGTAAAGAAGTCCAAATGACCAAATAAGGCATCAACCGACATCGCTGACGGGTTTTTTTGCCGGTACTCCAAGATTTTTTTATCCAATTTTGACTTTAATCCGGCTAATCCTATTTTGATTTTAGCCCTGAACTTTTTAGCTTTAAATTTGTTATAGCATTTATTGCCAATTACGATATTGTCTTTAATTAGAGTACTCCATCTAAACGGCTGATTTTTTTCCAAAATTACCAAATTGCGATCAAAGCCAAACCCGTAAATTTTTCGCATGCCGACAGTCATCGCCCAGGCCGCTTCCGGACAAATCCAATAAATCGCCTCGGCTTCGTCAATATCCCATTTCGGATTTGTTTTTTTCATACTTATTTATAACCTTATAATGTCGTTATTGGCCGGCTTTGAGTAATGTAAAATTTGCCCTTGGCAAAAGCCCACTCAATATCCTGCGGCTTTTTATAATGTTTTTCAATCGCCAGACAAATTTTGGCCAGCTCAATTATTTGTCTGCCGGACAGCACTTGAGTTTCCTGTTTGTTTTTCGGCACCGGCCGCCAAATATTGCCGCCGTTAATTCCTTTTTTTACCAGCATTCTTTTTTGCTCAGAGACATTAATATCAATACTGCTGAAATCCCGTTTGTCAATCACGTAGCTGTCAGGCGTAATTTGGCCGGAAACAATCGCTTCGCCCAAGCCAAAACCCGCTTCAATAATCATCTGATTTTTATCTTTGGTAACAGGGTGAACCGTAAAAGTAATCCCGGAAATTTCCGAATCAACCATTTGCTGAACCACGACGGCGACTGAAACTTTCTGGTCGCTTAATTTTTTTTCATAGCGGTAAAAAATCGCCCGCGGCGTGAAAAGCGACGACCAGCAGAGTCCGACATTTTTTAGCAATGTTTTTTCGGTTGTGTTTAAATAAGTTTCCAGTTCCCCGGCCCAGGAAGCCACGCTTGAATCTTCCGCCGTCGCCGAAGACCTGACGGCGACATACTTGGTTTTAAGTTTTTTAAATTCCTGTTTTATTTCTTCGGCTAAAACTTTGGGAATTTTGGTATCAACCATAATATCCCGGATGATATTGGAAGCCTGGTCAATTGAATTGGTGTCTTTAAAATTAACTTTTTTCAAATTGGCAGCGACTTCCAAACCCACCTCGGCCACTTCTTTTCTGGTTTTCAGGCTCAAAAAATACTCAAAAGCCTCGGCTAAAATCACAAACCCCGGCGGCACCGGAATTTTGGCTTTAGTCATTTCGCCAAGCGAAGCGCCTTTGCCGCCGGCGATGCCAACGTCAATTTTGGAAATTTGCGAAAATGGCTTGATGAATTTAGACATAGATTTAATATCCTTGAGGTTTCCCATCTTTAATCAAAAAGAATCTACTGCCATCATCTTTTTCGCACTCAACGTTCACTTCGCCCATCAATATCATGTCGCAATGGACTTTAGCTCTATTAAAACTAGGGTGGCTTTTGGGAACTCCCATTGAGCCGTTACTGCCAACGGCAATATGAACCGTGCCATACATCTTTTCGCCTTCGCTTGACCCGACGTCTTTGGCTTCTTTTCCCCGGCAAGCCATAGTGTTTGTTCCAATACCCAATTCCGCCAAGCGATAAGCATCATTATGGCCATTATTACCGGCATTCAAATATGCTTTTACCGATTCAACTAAAGGATTGCCGGTATCATCGCTAATCGGCCGGTTATTGATTTCAGTTACCTCTCCATTTGCAATAGTCAGCCTTACCGGTCCGTGCTCGTTAACCGCATCAAGCATGTGCTCGCCGCCAATCGGGCCGTTAATCACTAAACTCCCGCTGCTGCCTTCCCAATTTGGCGAGCAGGCCCATTCGCCGATTGGATAATTACCCATCGAACCCGGCTTGGTAAAATCTTCACTCTCATAGCCCTTGGTCTCCTTAATGATTGGCAGCCAAAGGTCGGTGCCGGCCAATGAAGTGAGATGAACTCTTTCAACATTTTTCATCAACTCATTGACTTTATCATCTCTTTCTAAAATTGCTTCCGCTGACTCCTCCACTGCGCCCTCGGTTAAAATCTCATGGGGATTCTTTCCTTTGGTAATTGAAATGATCCGACAGGCATTCTGGCGGGCAAATTGTTCCAATTTTTCCCATTGCTCATCAGATAATTTATCTTCCAGACCGGCTAGCTGGCTCTTACTTCTGGCGGCTGACAAAGTGGCGTCTAATTTTTCCCGGTCAGCAATACTGCGGATTGCCGCCCCGGTTTCTTTTGAGTGCGACCGCGACATGGAAGTAATAATTAATATTGGCGCCTGGCGCTGACTTTCCATTTCTGCCTCTACATAATCACCCATATCTTCAGCTGATCTTTCCGATTCGGTCAAAACTCTGATTCTAAAATTACCCCTAGCTTTATGTCCAGCCGTCATTGCTTCTAATTCGCCTTGAATAGCGGCAATTAATTCCGGCTGAGACTCCATAACGCCGGTATCGGTAATTACCGTCATAGTTTCTTTTTTTGGATCAAAACCGAAGGATCCAATAATATTTTTAGCAACCACTGCCATTCTTTCTAATCTTTCCTTTTGTTCAGGGTTTAACTCTTGGGCTGGTAAAAAATTTTCGGCAATCCCCTTCAAACTTCTTTTCATATTATTATTTTTATTTTTTAGAGTTGCATAAAGCCACGGCATGGACGATATGCCAAAAAAAATCTTTTTCATTTCTCGTACCGTCTTCGTAAACTACGCCCAAATCCAAGTAGTTAGCTGACAACATATTCCAACCCCCCAAATAGAGCAGAGCTTTGATCCAGGAATTGCCAACCAGACCGGTGGAAGGAACAATTAGATTCCTGCCTTCCCAAACAGCGGTTTCGTACTCCATGTAATATTCTTTGGCATCATAACCTTTGTTGGTTAAATATTCATAAAATTGAGTGCATTGTTCGCTGATGTTATCCAAAATTTGGTATTCGCCGTGGTGGCTGGACGGCCGCAAAATCCCCATAACTGCAATTTTTGGTTCAATGCCGAAATCTTCCTTCATGTGCCTAATCGTTCTTTCAACTTCATAAATTTTATCTTCTAAGTTCAAACCTTGATAAACCGAGCAGGTAGACAGAAAAAAATTATAATCGCCTTTCTGCATTATGCCGCCAAACACCTTGCGATTGCTGGGAATGGGCTCAATTCCGAATTCTTTATAAAATACACTCAAGGTAGTTGAGTCTTTTACTTGTCCCCTGACAATTCCTTCAACTTTGCCGTCTTTTAACAATTTAATTAAGATTTCACTTGATTTATCTTGATCCGGTTCGACAATATTTTCAAAGCCTTTTACTTTCGCGCCGACCACGACTAAATCGGCAAATTTTGAGGCCTTTTTTAGGCTTTTGATCGTTTCCGGAATCGGCCGCATAATTGCAATACCAATTTTTCTTTTTTGTTTTTTAGCTTGGGTTAAAAAAATTTTGGTAAAGTCCATACATTTTAAGTTAATCATTAAAGATAAAAATTGGCTCCTGATAATGCCTGATTTTATTTTCTTCAAACCTTTTTTTAATCAAGTTTTGCAGCTGCTGATTTTTCCAAGTTAAGCCCTTACTGCTTTTCAAAATAACTATCGGCAAATCAATTCGTAAAGCCCGGCCGGAAACAAGATGGCGCGTAATCCCCGAGGGCACCTTGAGGTTTTTTTCCGCTACCAAAATGATATCTTGCGGCGTAAACTTAGGAAAAACAATTAAAGTTTTATTTTCGCCGTTAACCGAAAAATCGCTGGCATTATCCAAGCGATAAAATTTATAACGCTTGGCGTATAAATCAACAATTTTATTTAAAGCTTCAATCTGCGTAAAAAAATCTTTCTTTTTAATCGGCCGGCAAACAATTTTATTGCCTCGCAATTTAAATTTCTTAGCCATCGGCTTGCTGACCATTTTTTTGATCTGGCTAAAAAAATCTCTGGCCTTGATGCCGGCAACTAAATGATTCCAAGTTTTTAATTCCAGCCCCGGTTGCTGGTAATCAATGACTTGCACTAAAATATCTTTAAATCCCAATTGACGAAAAACTGTGGTCCGGTTTGCTCCGTCTAAAACGACAAATTTCCCCGACTTGCTGATTGGTGCTACGACGGGCGGATTGGTAAAAATATCGTCTTTTTTTATTTTGGCCGCCAACCTTTTGACCCGGTTGGGATCAACATCTTCATGCAAAACCAAATTCGATAAACTGACAATTTTTAAATTAGGTAAATTTTTGGTCATACTTAATTACTTAAACTTTTTTTCATTAGCCAGCAAATCTTTTAAGTTGCCAATCTGCCACCAGTCAGCTTTTTTAGCTAACCCTGAATTATTATTCAAAATATGGTAAATTCGCCGGGAAAAACCAAGATATTTTTTCTGCACTAATTTTACCGCTTCAATAAACATTTGGCAATTTGTCAATTTATCATCGGTATAAACGACCGTTTTATAGCCTTGCTGATATTTCTTTTGCAAATAACCAACTAGCATCTCTTCGGTCTTTTTGTTGGTCTCGCCGTAGTCAAAAGTGGTATTGATTTTTTGAAAATATTTCCGAAAATCAAAGCCAGTTTTTGGCACCAAATACGCCGCTCGCCAATCCATCTGCTCCGGCACGCCCGTGGTAAAGGCTTCGTTATGCTTTGCCAAAATTAATGCTTCTTTTGCCCCCGGCTGCAGTTTGAGCTGAAAATACCAGCCTTTTTCATAAGGAATTTGATACGTCTCTTCATATTCACGGTCAGAAACTTCAGAAATTTTTTTACCCAGTTGAGCCGCCACCCAGGCATCGTAATTTGGCCAGCCGGTTTTTTCTTTATCCCAAACCTCATAAAAAATCGTGCCCGCCAAATCCCAAAGATAAAGAGTCTTATTCATATTTTAATTTATCTCAATTTTTTCTGAATCTATTATTTTGCCATCATTATCAAATTTAAATTGCTCACAGAAATGCGGCACTTCTTCCGCTGTTATCCCCCCCCCCTATCTTCATAAAGTGCCTGCCCCAATGACCCGGAATGGCCGACGGCAAACAAAACAATGGGTGACTGCCGTCGATTTGAATCACTATCTTTCGACTGCTTTATACTGTCATGAACCAATTTGACGAATTGTCGATATCTTTCCGCTGATTCCTTGGGCAATATTTCAGGAGCTATATCATTATTTGGATTATTCATGTCGTTCAGCCACCTGTATGTCGCTTCTTCTTCACTAATACCCTCCTCTTTTATCATCCTATCATAAGGATCCCAGGTATCAGGGCTTGAATCAGCTAACATGCTTACGATCTCTTTTCCATCAATTTCCAACATATCAATTATTTTATCCTTTCCCTCACGCTGGCTTAAACGTTCATTAACCAAGTGACGACATAATTTAGCCCTGTCTTTACCGCTATCAAGCGTTACTAAAATTGACTGCACCGGCAATTTATCATAAAGATTATCAGCTAATTTGAGACTGCGCTGAATTCCTTCAAGCTTAAGAGGTGTTTCACCGGCCTCAAGCATTTCCGGAAACTCATTTTTTAAAACTCCCATTACCAAGCTTATTTGCTCAGCTGGAAAAACTCGTGACAATGATTCTTCGCTTATTTGCCATGATCCCTTATCTGCATGACGAGTAATAATAGAGTCACCATTTCTTAATTTGTCCATATTTTTTTATTATTAATTATTTTCTTTTTAAAATCGTTACCACTCCGTGATTGCCGTTAACCTCGACTAGATCCCCGTCTTTGAGAACTTCCGTGGCAATTTTCGTGGCAATCACGCAGGGAATGCCCAGCTCTCGGGCAATGATGGCGGCGTGACAAGTAACTCCACCTTCGTTAGTAACAATCGCCGCGGCTTTTTTAATCCCCATGATATAATCCGGCCGCGTCATCACGGCTACCAAAATATCGCCCGAATTAACTTTGCCGACTTCATGAGCGCTTTTGACGATTTTAACCATGCCCCGCACTTTGCCACTGGAAGCGCTTAAGCCGCGAAAATCATTAATATTTTTTTTGATGCCGGTTTTAAATATCGCCTTCTGCAGCTGACGAGCTTCTTTCCCGGCGACTATTTCATAAGTCTGTTTATGATCATAATGAAAACTGAATTCCCTTCGTTTTCTGGCTTCGTTTCGGGAAACATAATGCCCTTGGCCGGTAAACAAAGTTATGACTTCGAAATAAAACAGACATTTCATTTCCACCAAGGAATAACCAAAGCGTTTACCGATTTCCGCCAAAAAAACTGAGCCGCAATGAGTCGCCAGAAAAGTACATTTTTTTCGCTCGTCTTGCCAATAAGTAAAAGTTTCGGAAATTTCAATTAGATTAACCAAAAATTTGGGCAGCTTTAATTTTTTTATTAATTTCTGCTTGTTAATTTTGCTTTTTCGGGGTGAGCCTTCAATCCTTTTAATTTGCCCGGCCAAATCAATTTCATTTTTTAACAATTCCTTGATTTCCTTGATAAAAAAAGAAATGTTTAGAATATGGCTGTCAACATAGTTATTTTTACCCCAAAAATAATTTTGCCGGTGTTTTTGCAAAATTTGATATTCGGCCGAAAAATTCCTTATTTTTTTTAAAATTAGACTCAAATTATCAGCGATAAAAATTTTTCTTAATTTCTGGTTTTGATAAATTTTCAAAGCGACTTTCAATAAAGCAATTTCCGCTTCATTGATGAATGATTGGCTGGTCGGCGCCGTCAGAACGGAAAAAATTATTCCCCGGCCTTTAATGATTTTTTTACTGTCCAAAAATTTATTTAACTCCGTTTGAATATACTCATCGCTGCCCAAGGCGAAACCATCAATAACTGAACTCATTGTTGTCCAGCCAAAATATGACCTGAAAAAATCTTGATATAAATTTTTTAATTCCTCGTCAGATAGCCTGGTTAAATTTATTTTATCCAATTCATCGCATTTTTTTATAAAAGCAATTTTATCTTTATCCCATTTCTGCATAATTTTTTTGCCGATGCCAAAGGGCTCGCAAAAACTTTTTTTAATAAAAATACTACAAACACGGCGAATATCGGCTAAATCAATATACCAATCAACCCGATTATCATTAAAAATTATCAAATGATTCGTAAATTCCCCGCCTTTTTCTTTTCTTGGTTCCGGCTTAAGCTCCATCTGGCCAATTAAATAAATAAGATTCGGACAACCGTCAAACCTTTGGTGATACCATTCTTTTTTCTTTAATTTTTTTAGGTCTTTTTTAATTAAGCCTTTTTTAAACTGCATGCAAGACATATACTATTTTATTTTTTTAACCACGCCTTTATCAGCATCTACCTCAATTCTGTCGCCTGTCTGAAAAACCAAGGCCGTGGTCTTTAAAAAAAATGGCGACCCGACTTTTCCGCCCGAGGCGGATGCGCCCTGACTGCCGTCAGGGCGGCGATAGGCAGGCTTTGGCGCAAGTCGGCATTCATTTAAATAATTTATCAAAGTTAGTTCTATCTTCCAAATTTAAGGCATTAACTGATAAAATCAGATCCTGAATCGTCTGCTCTCCATATTGAGCCGCCCCTTGCTTGCAGCTGGTAAAGGGACTGCTATTCAATTCATCAAAATTCTTGGCTTCTCCATGTTTTAAAAGATTACCTAAGATATAGCCTAAAACCTTTTTTAATTTTTCCTCGTCCACCACTTTTTCCCAATACTCGCCCCAGACGCTCCGCTTGATATTATTTAAAACATTTAATTCATGGGAACTGCCGCCGGCGATAAATTGTTCTAATTTTGGCAAAACCTCGCCTTTTGGTAAATAAATCAGGTAATGGTAATGATTGGAAATAATACTGAAGGCATGGAGCGAAAAATTAAATTTTTTTTGAGCGGCCATCAAACGATTTAAAATGATTTTCTTCTTATCAGCGGTGTCAAACAGCTTTTCATGGTTATTGGTTGAGCGAGTGACAAAATAATAGCAATCATCAAAGTATAAATGAATCATATAATCTGTTATAGCCGACTAAAGTCGGGTTACCTAATTTATTATATTTTTTTAACTACTCTCTCGGCAAAAATGAACTTTAAAAAAATGGCGACCCGACTTTAGTCGGCATTCATTTAAATAATTTCTCGTCGGGTTACCTAATTTATTTTATTTTTCTAATTATTCCTTCATCGGCATCAACCTCAATTCTGTCACCGTCTTTAAAGACTTTCGTTGCTATTTCGGTACCAACCACACAGGGAATTTTCAGCTCCCGGGCGACAATGGCCGAATGCGAAGTAAAGCCTCCGATATCGGCCACAATGGCTGAAACTTTATGCAAAACCGGCATATAATCTGGCATGGTAATTTCACAAACAATAATATCACCTTTTTTTACCTTGTTGAACTCGGCCGTTGAAAGCACAACTTTTGCGATTCCTCGGACAATGCCGGCAGAAACGCCTTTGCCAGAAACTTGATCTTTTTTTTCGAAAACTCGGTTAAAAAGTTGGTAAATTTTGGCCGCCGGCTCGCCGGTATAAATATTATTTTTAATGTTGACATACCGCTTCTGTCGCAAAGTCAAATCAACTGGAATTTTTTTAGCCATAACTTCTTGGGGTTTGAGATGAATTAATTCGTCACAACTCAAACCCAGCCGCCGGCCCAGCTCTTTGAACAAAGGATAAAAATTATAAATGCCGCGCAGAAATTGTTCAAACCGAAAATCTCGAATGTAAAGCAATCTCTGTGAAATCTCAGCTTGTTTTTTTAGTCCGGCCGGCAATTTTTTATATATCTGAAAATAACGTTTTTCGGAATTTTGATGCTGCTTTTCCATTTCCGCCAATTCCTTTTTGGGATTTTTGATGGCGGCTAGCTGTTCTTTGAGGTAAAAATCATCGACAGTTTTAAAAGCCGCCAATTCAATATTGCTCCAAGCCCATTTGGTTTTAAACTCGCTTTTTTTTATTTGGCCAGACCTGAGAAGCAATAAATCCTTTTTTCGGCGCTGGTTGTAAGTGTTGGATAAAGGGTAGGTTAAAGCGTCAAATTCTTTATTGGTTAAACCGAATCGCAAAAGCGAATTGATTAATTTTTTCTCAAAATGATATGAGGCATAAACAGAAATATCAATGATCCTTAAATAATTGCCCCAAAGCCGATAACACTCCTTAAACGATTTAACTAGGCTGGGCCAACTAGCCTCGACAAAACTTCTCCTATATTTTTTTGAGGCGGCGACATATTCCCGCGCTCGCTTGTCAATTAAATTTATAACCTTTACGATTTCTTGATCCGATAAATAATATTTGGCTAAATCTTTTTTACTAAAAAACCATTGACCGTCAAGATAAATTAGTTCGACATTGCTAAAGCCGTCTTTAGCCATTCTTTGCCTTTCCCTAATTTCGGCCGATGACAAAAAAACTGATTCTTTGCCATAAAAAAGTTTAATGTAATTTTTCGGGTTAAGCTTAATCATTATATTTTTTTAACTATTCCCTCATTGGCATCAACTTCAATCCTATCCCCTGTCTTAAAAACTTGAGTGGCAATTTTAGTTCCGACAATGCACGGGATACCAAGCTCGCGCGAGACAATGGCCGCGTGACAAGTAATACCGCCATCATCCGTAACAATGGCGGCGGCTTGGCGCATGGCCGGCAAATAGTCAATGGTAGTCATTGACGCCACTAAAACACCGCCCTTTTTGACGATTTTTAAAGCTTCTCTGGCTCCTTTTACCACAAAAGCTTGCCCTACCACCTTGCCTCGGCTAGCTGAAACACCGGTAACCTGAGAAGTTTTACTGGCCTTAATTTCTGAAAGAACCAATTTATCTAAAATTTTCTTTGCTTCCAAGCCTAAATATTCTTTGATTTTTCCTCGTTTAATCACCCAGGTTAAACCCTGCTGGCGTTCAGCAATCAGCGATTTATCAACTTTAATATTTTTTAAACACAAATTTTTAATCTCCGAATTATCATAAAATACCAAATCTCGATATTTAAGTTTAAACCTTTTTGCCATCATTCGCAAAGCCGGAAAAATAATCTGGTTAGAACGCATTTGCGTTTCCTTTCGCCAGTCATGAAACATGGCAAAAGCATCCAAGAGATGAAAATATGGCTTTAGTTTTCCAAAAGACAAATGATATTTATTTACCAAATCATTTCTTCCGGCTTCAACTGATTTAATAAAATTATTAATTCGTTTCAATTCCTCGCTTCTTAAATCAAAACTTTTTATTTTCAATTTTTTTATGTCTTTTTCAATGCGGCCGACAGTCAGTTCATTGCTGCCGTCCCAGCCCATCATAATCCAGCCAAAACGCTTAGCCATTTTTTTCAAATCAGCCTGACTAACAATTTTATTCAGGGAAAATTGCAAAAGATTTTTTTTATAAAGCAAACTTTCGGAAATATAGGCGGGTTCCATCAATTGGCCTAAATCGGTTTGATTAATTTTGTTTTTGGCCATTAATTGCAGCTTTTCGCTAAAAATTTTACCAAAAAAATCATCAAATAAATCGGTAGTATATTCGGAAAAACTAATGCTTTTTAAAAACACCTGCTGGGCTTGGCGATACAAATTATACAGTTCCTGATCGGTTATATTTTTTAATTCGGCATCTCTCAAAGGCAGTAAAATTGTTTTGACCTCGCATTGGGATTTCCGGTATAAAGAAAAAATTTTATTGAATTCGGTTTTATCGGTTAGCCATTTTTTTAACCAGCGGCGCAGGGTTTTTTCCAAATAATCAGCATCGCGCGACCAGTAAAAATAATCCTGGCAATAAGCCATGACTTCATAATGATTGGCCAAATAAGGATATTTTTTCGAAGGCGAAAGCTTAATCAAATCCAAATAAGCCGACATACCTTGCGGATAAAGCCGATCCCGCTCGTAAACCCGCCAATTGATTTTTTTAGTAGGCATATTATTTAATTTTTTTCACTGTGCCGTTATTCATATCCATTTCAATCAAATCGTTGTTTTTTAAAATTCTAGTTGCTGTTTTTGTCCCAATAATACAGGGAACCCCAAGCTCCCGAGACACAATCGCTGCGTGGCACGTCAAACCGCCTTCGTCAGTGACAATGGCTTTGACCCGGCGCAACAAAGGCAAAAATTCCGGCCGCGTCATAGTAGTAACTAAGATATTTCCAGCTTTAAAATTCTGCCGATTAACGTCCAAAATAACCTGTGCCTTACCGCTGATTTTTTCAACCGGCGCACAAGCCACTTGGCCTTTTATTTCCGTACCGTTTAAAATTTTTGAAAACAAATTATAAATTGATTTAGCCTGGCCGCCATAAAAAATTTTTTCTTCACAGCGCCAGTTTTTTGACCGAATCACAACTTGGGCTGAAAATTTCCGCCTTGATTCTAACAAAGCAGTAAGCACTTTTTTGTTGTTTATAAGCAAATCATGAAATTCCTCTGACGTATAGTATTTGACCAAGCCGACATCTTGTTTAAATCGTTTAGCAACTTGCTGACAAAAAATTTCGTTATAATGATCAGCTATTGTCATAAATTTTTTCCGGTCATCTATCCATTCTGCCATATAAGCTACGATTAAAAAATGCCGTTTTAAATTTTTAGAAAAATTATATTGTTTTAGGTATTTTTTCTTGGCTTGTTTGAGTCGGGAAACTTTTGTTGAAAAATTATTAAATATTGCCAATAATTCATTTTTAGTTTTCTCTAATGCCAAAATTTTCATCCGATCTAAAAAATACTGCTCATCTAATATCTGAGCTTTTTGAAAATTATTACCAATCCAAAAATAGCTTTTAACTAATTTTTTAAGTATTATTCGTAAAGTCGGCAGTTTTAAAATAATTTTTTCAGATTCAATTTTGTTTTTGTCTGATAAAATTTTGTAGGCCAAAATTGCTCCCTTGAAAATTAGATACTCTTCTTTTTCTAAAAATGACAACTTTACCGGCGCGGAAAAAGTTATGGCAATATCCAAAGCTTTATTTTCAGATAAGCCGGAAGTTTCTTTTTTAATTAACCCAATCAATTTTTCGCTGGAAAAAATATCAGTACACTCTAAAGCCATGCCATAGCGAATAAAATCCATATAAGCTTTTTCACCATAAAAATTTTGATAAAACTTCCATAATTGTTTATTATTGACATTGGAAATATTTTTTTCCAATATTTTGCCAGCCGCTAGAAAATGACTGACAAATTTTTCACTGGCCTTTCTCAAATTTTTTAAATAATTTTTATTTTTTAAAACCTGATCATAAATATAATAATAAACCTTTAATTTCTCATCGGCTGGAGTCAATTCGGAAAAAAAATCATTGCGATAGATAAAAACAGACAAGGTTAGATATTTTGGATGAAAATATTTAGCTTGCTCAATAAAAGCTCTAAGTGGCCATCCAACGAAAGCGTAAACCCCTGGCGCTTCTTCCAACCACCAAGTATGATTATTAATCTCTTCTAATACTGATGACAAATTAATATTTTTCATATTTTTTTAACTGTCCCCTTGCCAGTATCAACTTCTACCAAGTCCCCGTCTTTCAAAACCTTGGTGGCAATTTTGGTGCCGACAATGCACGGTATGCCAAGCTCGCGCGAAACAATGGCCGCGTGGCTAGTCATCCCGCCTTCGTCAGTGATAATGGCGGCGGCCTTTTTAATCACGACAATATAATCGGGCGAAGTCATCGGGGTGACTAAAATTTCGCCTTTTTCCATGGTTTTGAAATCAGCGGCGGAATTTATAATCCTGACTTTCGCCGCAACTTTTTTGCCGCGGCTGACCACCAAACCCTTAAATTCACTGATTTTTTTATTGGCGGCCTTTGCCGCGGGCGGAATAAATTGAGCGATAATCTTTTTTGCCGGCGCGCCGGAAACATATTTCAAAGAATTGCTATTCTGCGAATAATGAACGACTAAATAATTCTGCCGACTTTTGATTTCTTCGGCGGAAATTTTTTTACCCTTCTCGGCCAAATCCAAAGTCTCATAAACATTGTAAAAATGCAGATCATTAAAACTCAGGCCGTATCGTCTGGCAAATTCAGCCAAAAATAAGTCAATATAATGATTGGCCAAAAAAATGTAATATTTCCTTAAATCTTGCCACCAAACGCAAAAACTCAAACGGCTGGCGATTTTTTTAATTACCGGCGTAATTTTATATTTCCTGGCCAATTCGTCTTTTTCCTTTTTCACCCGCCGACTGAAAAATTCTAATTCTTTAATTTTAGCTTGGGCTTTTTTCAAGCTATAACCGGCCAGTTCATTTTCAAAATATTTTCTATCTAAAATTTTAGTATGATGATAGCTGTTTAAAAGCCAAAAATGGTTTTTTTGATAATTAACTAATTTACTTTCGAATAAGGCCTGACGCTTTTCATATTTTTTTAATTTTAGCAGCTCCAAATCCGCCTTTTGATAAAAAGATAAATTTTCCGGAGCCGACAACCTTTCAAAAACAAAAATAAAATCTTTTGGCTGAATTATTTTTTCCAAAATTTTTTTTAAAATATCCTCCGCTCCCCAATTCGCGACTTCCGGCAATAAACCGAATTTCCAGAAATTGACATAAGCTTTGACCCAATTTTTATAAAATTTCGCCAGCTGCCGGTCGGTTAAATTCCTCAGCCGATCTTTTGTTATATCTTTTTGCAAATCCAACAAAAGATTAACGCTATTATGCCATAGCCCATAATACCGTTTTAAATTTTTACCAGCCAAAACAAACCGATTAAAATTATTCCGCCCGCTTTTTCTTAAATTGGCAAAATCGACTATGGCAATCATTTTGTCCGGATAATATTCCAGCCATAAAACATCGGGCCAGCTATAAAAAGTTTTTTGGTACTGCGTGAAAGCTACATTAAAAAAATCGGGGTAAATCAACTTGCCGTCAATCGGACCCCAACGAAATAATTCCGCCTTCGGGTTGATATCAATCTTCATATTTTAGCAAAAAAAGTGACTAAAACTTGCCCTGGAGTTAAACGCTATTTATTTCCTCGCTACCGTCGCATACTCAAAAAACATTTTCTCCAAATCAGGCAAAGCCACCGAATAATTCCCGGCGGCGGAATAAATATCGGCCAAAACTTCTTTCAGCCGGCCGATTTCACCGCTATGCCCGACATTTTTTCTGTCTGCCAAAGTCAAATCAAGCAAATCAAAAGACCTCTCTAGCGAAGAATTACGCTTTTTAATCTCGCCTTTATCCTCAAAATATCTTGCCCGAGAGACTTCGCTGCCGATATTTCCCAGTTGCTCAAAAATATTCAATTTTTGCCATTTCTCCAGCTCCATACTAAATAACCAAGTTATCAATTATCTTTCTAATTTTTTCCTTTACTTCCGGAATTTCAATCATCATTGATCGATTCTCCCTTTTTGGACTGATGTTAATCAGCGAAGAAAAAATAATCAAATCTTGCCGGGAGTTTTCCGGATAAAGATTTATCCCCCATAAATCATGCTGGTCCGAACCCGCTTGCAATAAAATCTCTTCCGCATCGGCATGCAGATCGCCGCCTAAAGCAAAAATTTCTTTTTTGATGTCAACTACGGCTTTAACCATGTCACCATAGCTCTCCTCGGCTGCCTGCTTTACCTCTGACAAAGAAATTTTTTCCTTAATAATCTTAATTTCCATAGAGTTATTTTTGTTTAAAACGCAAGACTTCCAAAGCCTTGTCTAGCTGTGGGTCTTTATCCGCGTCATAATCTTCTTTGGTCAATTTGACTTCAATATTGGGTTTAGTGCCGGCTTCGTTGATATTTTTGCCGTTGGGCGTCAGCCATTCGGCAATGGTCAATTTCACGGCTGAACCATCCGGGAAATTCTTTAAGTCCTGAACCGAACCTTTGCCGAAAGTCGTTTCGCCGATCAAAGTCGCCACGCCGTAATCCTGCAAAGCGCCGGCCACAATTTCCGAACCGGAAGCGCTGCCTTTATTAACCAAGACCACGGTGGGAATGCCTTCAAACCGAGGCTGCCGATTGCCGCTGTGGGCGATTTTATCGCCGTTGCGCAAACGCTCAAAAACCACGGTTTTACCATTGATCCATTCGCCGGCCACTTCAATGGCCGTATTCAAATAGCCGCCCGGATTATTGCGCAAATCCAAAATTATGCCCTTAGGATTGGCGGCTAAAACGTCCTGAACGGTTTTATTCCAGTCCGCCAAGGTATTTTCATTAAAGTAAAGTAATTCAATATCGGCAATATCCCCTGCTTTCAGTTCAAAGCTTTTGTCGGCCGCCGCCACGGTTTTACCGCTGCTGTCTTTGCGGGAAAATTTAACGCTGTCAATTTCAATTTTACCCCGAGTGATTTTTACTTCCCGCGGCTCTTTATCGCCGTTACTGACCACCGTTAAAGTTACGGCTGTCCCCTGTTCGCCCCGGATCAGGTTGACCGCGTAGTCAAGGGCGATACCGGCAGTATCTTTGCCATCAATAGCCAAAACCTTATCACCGGCTTTTAAACCGGCTTTATCGGCCGGCGTGCCTGGCAGCGGCGCGATGATTGTCAGTTGGTTGTCTTTTAAACCGATTTCCGCGCCAATCCCCTCAAAACTGCCGGACAGCTCCTGTTCGAATTTTTTTGAAATTTCGGGGTCTAAAAACACCGAGTACGGATCTTTAAGCGAGGCCACGATTCCGGCTAGCGCGCCATAAAACATCTGGGATTCGGAAACATCGGCTTTGACATAATTATTTTTGACATAACTCCAAATTTGCCAAAATTCCTGAAAGTCGACATCTTTGCTTAGATATTCCGGCGCGGGCTGCTCCGTATTTAAAACTTTACCTTTGGCTGAATTAGCTTGTTTAATTTCCGGTAAACGACCAAAAATAAAACCAGCTCCGAAAATCAAGCCAACCAAAATAATTAGAGAATAAATTTTCAGAATTGCGCTAAATGATTTTTTTCGCGGTTTTTCGGGATTTAAGATTGATGGCATTTATTTTTATTTAAAAATTAATCAATTTTTTCAATTTTCGCCCCGACTTCGCTCAAACGGCTGCATAAATCTTGGTAGCCTCTTTCAATCGAATAAATATTTCGCAGGATTGATTTGCCCGAAGCCGCCAGCATGGCAACTAAAATTATCGTTGACGGCCGCAACGCCGGCGGACACATGACTTCAGCCGCTTTCAATTTTGTCGGGCCGGTAACGTAAGCCCGGTGAGGATCAGCCAATTCAATGTTAGCGCCCAGCCGATTTAACTCGGTATAATAAATCGCCCGATTTTCATAGACCCAGTCAAAAATCAAAGTCCGCCCTTTGGCTTGAGTCGCAATGGGGACAAAAAACGGCAAGTTATCGATATTTAAGCCAGGATACGGCCGGGCGTAAATTTTTTCTTCCAGGGCGACTAATTTTGACGGCAGAGTTTTAATGTCAACTAGCAAAGTTTTGCCATTTTTAGCTTTATAGATTTTTGAAACACTGAACTTAAACCCCATTCTTTTTAGTTTAAGCAATTCCAGCTGTAAAAATTCAATCGGGCAGCGTTTAATAGTTAAAGCGGAATTAGTCGTGGCGGCAATGGCCAAGAAAAGCATTGACTCAATCGGATCTTCGCTCAAATAATAAGTTACATTTTTATTGATATTTTTCTGGCCGCTGATTTCTAGTGTTGAATTGCCGATGCCGGTTACTTTGACGCCCAATTTCTGTAAAAAGTAGCAAAGATCCTGAACCTGATAATTGGCCGAGGCAAAATTAATTTTGGTTTTACCCGGAATTTTGGCGGCGGCTAGCATCGCATTTTCCGTGACGGTATCGCCTGATTCATATAAAACAAATTCGCCGCCGGCCTTTAACTTTGCCGCGCTGACTTTGTAATATTTAGCCAGGGTATCAATTTTAATGCCAAAATTTTCCAAAGCGTCTAAATGAGGCCGGACGGTCCTTTTGCCGAGCCGGCAACCGCCCGGCTGCGGCACTAAAAAAGTCTTTTGCCAATTCGGCATGATTGCCAATAAAAACAAAACGCTTCTGGTCTTAACCGCTGACTCATAATTAATTTTTGCCAAATCTATTTTTTTCGGCGGAATAATGACAATATTTTTACCGG
This sequence comes from Candidatus Buchananbacteria bacterium, assembly GCA_041664165.1. Taxonomy (GTDB): domain Bacteria; phylum Patescibacteriota; class Patescibacteriia; order Buchananbacterales; family UBA6539; genus JBAYLH01. The sequence continues at coordinate 56,288 of JBAYLH010000005.1, forward strand.
CTTGCCATTTGACAGCCACGCCGATACTCTGTAATACTTCAATAATCCGATTAACCTCTTCGATTTTTGGCACATTCATTAGCGTTGTTTTGCCTTTGTTCAGCAAAGCGGCAAAAAGCAAAACCACGGCGGCATTTTTGGAAGTATTAGTTGTTAAGACTCCCTGAAGTTTTTTACCGCCGGTGATTAGATAATTTGGCATATTTGAGTAGAAATAAAATTAAAAATCTGGTAAGATTTAATTAGGTTTACTTCCCAATTTTACAATTTTTTAAGCCTTTTTACAAGTGCCTTATGAATTTACGCTATCGCCGATTAATTTATCTTTCCTTTTTTGCCATCTTTTTTATTGTCACGCCAATCGCCATCCTTTACACGACCGGCTATCGTTATAATTTTAAAAAGCATAAAATCGAAAAAACCGGCATTTTATACGTCGATTCAAAACCCAAGGGAGCTTTGGTTTATCTTAATGATCAATATGTGAATAAAACTCCGAGCCGGTTTACCGAACTACTCCCGGATGTCTATCGAGTCCGAGTCGAAAAAGAAGGTTATTACCCCTGGCAAAAAAATTTGGAAGTCAAAAGCAATTTAACGACTTTCAGCAAAAACATCATCTTGTTTAAAAAAAGTCTGCCAACAAACATCATCGTCGGAAAAATTAACATTTTTAATATTTCGCCGTCGCAGGATAAATTATTTTATTCAACTATAGACAAAAATAATGAGGAGTTAAAAATTTATAATTTAAATAATAAAACTGAATTTCTAATCAAATCTTTGGACAAAAAAACCTACAGCCAGATTGAGCTGGTCGGTTGGGCGCCCGACAGCAATAAAGCGTTGCTTAAAGAAACAATCGGCGACTTTAATAAATTTATCATTACCGACGTTGATAATCTTAAAACCAAAGAGTTGTTTGATATTACCAAACTGAATTTTGACAAAGTTATCTGGGATGAAACCAATGAAAATTATCTGTACGGCTTGAGAAAAACCGCTTTATACCAAATCGATTTAGTAAATAACTCGGCCAAAAATATTATGGCCGGCAATATTTCCGATTTCAAGGCTTCGGGCAAGAATATTTACTACATTACCAAATTGGGAAAAGAATCATTTTTGAATAAAGCAACTTTATTGGAACAAAAATTCACGTTCGACAGTAAAATTAAACTGCCGGCTTTTTCGTCATTTACTCTTCAGCCTTCAAGCCAAGACTATTTAGTTTTGCTTGATCCAAAAAACCAAAATTTATTTATTATTACTCCCAACGCTTTTACCACTGATGAAGATATAAATAATGACATAGTTTTACAGGACAAAGCAAAAAAAATTATCTGGTCTAAAGACTACAAGACTTTGCTTTGTTACACTGACTTGGAAATTTGGACTTTTGACCTAACCACTTTTCAAAAAAATTTAATCACTCGCTACGGCAAACCGATTGATCAGTTGCTTTGGTATCCGGACAATAAATACGCCATTTACCAGACTCAAAACACAATTCATGCCATTGAAGCCGATTATTTAGAAGCTAAAAATGATACCCAGCTGGCTGAAATGCCGCAACTGGGCTTGATTATCGTTGACGAAGCCGGCAAAAATCTTTTCTTTGTCGGTCAAGCCGGAACGGTTGAAGGAATTTACCAGCTCGAAATCCTTTAAAAAAATTACACAATTTAAACTTCCTCCCCCCAGCTAAACCGCTGGGGTTTAGTTTTAGCTGCTGATAATTTAAATCACTTTAGATGTTCCGTGGGTGGGGGCTTGGGGGCAACATTAAGCCCCCGGCGAAACAGAATTAGTTAAATTGGCGAATCAGGCGCATTGTTGCCCCCAAAACTTTTGGTTACAAAAGTAACCCCGGCCGGAGGCTAAAAACATCACTAGGATAATTAAATGCTTAATCGACCTAGGTGATGGGAAGAGAGATATAGTTTTTAGAACTTAAAATTTGTAATACTAAAAGGCCAGGCGTCAGAGCCTGGCCTTGGTAATACTATTTTGATTTGCTAATTTAATTAACTCTTAACCAATTTCTGAGTTTCAATATTGGCATTCATCAAATCATCAAAATCACCGGCATCAAGCCATTTGCCGGAAAGTTTGCTTGCTTTCAAGGTCTTGCGCTTTAAATATTCCCGGTTGACTTCGGTAATTTCCGTTTCACCCCGAGCCGAAGGCTTTAAGGTTTTAATAATTTCAAAAACGCTTGGCGTATACATATAAATGCCGATGGAAATTAAATTGCTCGGCGGATCTTTCGGTTTTTCAATTAAATCCGTCACTTCGTCACCGGCTAAAACCGCCACGCCGGATTTTTTCGCTTCTTCAATAGTTCCTTCGTAAAGCAGGATTCTGGCTTCTTCTTTACCCTTGGCAAATTCTTTGGCGAAAGTCGATAACGATTCAAAAATAATATTATCGCCGTTAATTGAAATAAATTTATCATCACCAATAAAACCTTCGGCCAGCGAAATGGCACTAGGAATACCACCAGCCATATCCTGGACCCGATAGGTAAATTCAACCCCGTAATCCTTACCGCTGCCTAGAAGGCTAAAAATGGCCCCGGCGTGATGTGTGCCCGTAACCACCATAATCTTTTCAATCCCAGCACTTTTTAAGGCTTCCAAGGGATAATAAATCATCGGTTTGTTATAAACCGGCAATAAATGCTTATTAGTAACTTTGGTTAAAGGCGACAACCGCGAACCAGTGCCACCGGCTAAAATTATACCTTTCATAAGGTTAGCTTATAGGTTAGTAGCTTATAGCTGATAGGGATAGCTAAGCTTAAATAATAAAATTAGATAAAAAAATTTTTCACCTGGCTACCGACAAAACAGGTAGGTGAAAAATCCAGGTTTGACACGGATTAACCCTGGATGCCGGCTCGCTGGCCGGCATGACAAGTAAAATACTTCTAAAAGCCAAACGGCTAAAAGCTACCAGCTAGATACTCTCTCAACGCTTCTTCCCAGCTTTGCAATGGTTCGGTCTTAGTATTATTCAAAGCAGCAAACTGTGGCCGCTTGGCCGGCTGGGGAAATTCCGTTGAGCTGCAGGGCACGACTTTAGTTTTCAAACCTCTTAACTCAACTGCCTTTTTGGCAAAATCATACCAAGTGATGCCGCCGGGTTTAGTTGAATTAGTAAAATGATAAATGCCACAAGGTAATTGCTGGTCAATAATTTCTCTGGTTTTTTTTGCCAAATCTTTGGCATAAGTCGGCCGGCCAAAATGGTCATTCACCACTTTTAACTTACGCTCCTTTTCGGCTTTTGTCAAAATCCGATTAACAAAATTTTTCGGCCCGAATTCGCCGAAAAGCCAGGACGAACGGATTAAATAGTACATTTCGCCGTTTTGCTGTAAAAGCCTTTCGCCTAAAAGTTTTGACCGGCCGTAAGCGCTGATCGGATTAGGCAAATCAGTTTCGTTATAGCCTTCTTTTTTTGAGCCGTCAAAAACATAATCCGTACCGTAATGGACTAAAACTGCGCCAAGTTCTTTGGCGGCTTTGGCTAAATAACCAATAGCCAAACCATTGATTGAATTGGCTAACTCTATATTTTTTTCGGCGCAATCAACGTCGGTATAAGCCGCGGCGTTGATGATTAAAGTCGGTTTCAAGGCAGTTAATTTTTCCTTGACTTGCATTTCATCGGTAATATCCAAATCAGCCCTGTCCCACAAAACCGGATTTTTATCGGCAAAAGCTTGAGCCAGTTGCTGGCCTAACATGCCTTTAGCGCCTAAAATTAAGATTTTTTGTTCCATTGTTTTGCTAAAAGTTTAGCCAAATATTTTCTAAATTTAAGCTGCTCGGGAATCGGATTTGTCAATTCTAAATTAATATAGCGGGAAAAATAAAATTTAGGAATATTAGCGACATACGCCAAATCAGAAGCTTTACTGGCGCGATGCCAGCTTTTGCCGCCGGGTAAAACCGCGCTTAAATGATTGCAGCCGACTTTGTAAGTCCTGGCTGCCCGCTCCGAAATTTCATAATAATTTTTGGCCGTTAAACGAAATTCTTCTAAGTGCGCTAAATCAATGCAAGCGCCGCCGGCTTGGCCTAAAACCTTCAAATCTTTAATCCGATGCTGGCCGTTATTATTTTCAATAAAAATCTTTTTCCGATGTTTTGACTTGGCGAAACTTTTAAAATATTGACAATGCGTGGTAAAAACTTTGGATTTAAAAGTCTTAACCAAAAAATCAAGCTCTGCTTCCCTAAAATCATGGCGGATATGGACATGGGGAATTCTTTTGACTTTGGTTTTTTGCAGCGCCTGATAAATTCCTTGTCTTTCGCGAAAGCCAGCCTTTGTCAAAAACAAAGAAATATCTTCCAGTCCCAGCCGGTCGACAGCTTTAACCATTAACCGCCAGTCGGCATAACAAGTCACCACTGAAGGATAAATTCGTTTTAAAATTTCTTTTTCAGTCATCAGTTACTTTTTCCCTCATACCCGGTAGTGATCCCTCACTTTAATTAGAAAAAACTATCGGCCGAAATTTCTTAATTTTAATAATAAATTATCGATTCACTTTTAAAAATTATGAAAAGTGAGGGACTACTACCGGGTGTACTGCTTTTGATAATACTCTTGATATTGGCCGGATTTTACTTTCTGCCACCAGTCTTGATTTTGCTCGTACCATTTTACTGTTGCCTCAAGCCAATCTTCAAAATTATGCTCGGGTTTGTAACCCAGCTCCTTTTTCGCTTTTGACCAGTCAATCGCATAACGGCGGTCATGACCCGGCCGGTCTTTGACAAACTCAATCGCGGCTTCGGTTTTACCTAAAATTTTGATGATTCTTTTGGCCACTTCCAAATTACTGACATCATCGGCCATCCCGCCCAGACAATAAGTCTCACCGATTTTTCCCTTCTCTAAAATCAAATCAATCCCCCGGCAGTGGTCGGTAACATAAATCCAGTCGCGAATATTTAAGCCGTCGCCATAGACTGGAATTTTTTTGCCTTCAATCAGGTTAGTGACGGCTAAAGGAATAAACTTTTCCGGAAATTGATACGGCCCGAAATTATTGGAACAATTTGAAATCGTAATTGGCAGTTGATAGGTATGGAAATAAGAACGAACCAAATGGTCAGAAGCCGCCTTGGAAGCCGAATAAGGGTTGGAAGGATTATAAATGGTATTTTCGTTAAATTTTGCTTTGGACTTTAAATCCAAAGAACCGAAAACTTCATCGGTTGAGACGTGATGAAATCTTTTGTTAAATTCTTTGGCTGCCTCTAAAAGTATCTGGGTACCCAAAACATTTGTTTTGACAAATTCACCTGAGTCAAGAATTGACCGGTCAACGTGGGATTCGGCGGCAAAATGGACAATCAAATCACAATCCTTAACCAAGTCTCGGACTAATTCGGGGTTACAAATATCCCCCAAAACAAACCGATAATTAGGGTTAGCTTCAATTGCTTTGAGATTTTCTAAATTGCCGGCGTAGGTTAATTTATCTAGATTGGTAATTTCATCGCTCCCATGAGCTTTGAGCCAATAATGGATAAAATTGGAACCAATAAACCCGGCACCACCTGTTACCAATATTTTACTCATATAATAATTTTAAAGTAGTAAAAAATAATTAGCTAATAATCATTCATTAATCCAACAAGTGTGCGGGTAAACCCGGCACCACCTGTTACCAATATTTTACTCATAAACAAAAAGGTGTTAGGTATTAGGTATTAGGTATTTTTTAATTTTTTCAGCAACCGCTTCGCCTTCACCGGCTCCGTATTTCCGCTGCGGCCAAAGCTTTAAACCGTCGCCTTCTGACCGGGGAACCAGATGAAAATGAAGATGAGGAATGATTTGACCGGCGACCGGATCATTATTAACGCTTAAATTATAGCCAGCCGTGCCTAAACCGGTTTTAATAGCTAAACCGACTTTTTTAACCGCTTTGATTAATTCGCAAAGTTCGGCTTCGTTAATTTCTTCCAAATTAGCGTAGTGTTTTTTTGAAACCACTAAAACATGGCCGGGACTAACCGGATTAATATCCAAAAAAGCAAAAGCGCAGTCATTTTCATAAATTTTAAAACTCGGAATCTCACCGGCAATAATTTTGCAAAAGATACAATTGTCAACCATATAATTATTTTTTACTACTGACTAAAAAATATTTTTTATCAAAGCTGCCGCGTTTTTGATTCTTTTGCTTCCGATAAGTTTCAACTTCCGACCATTTTATCTTAAAAATCTTGGCAATATTTAACAAAACTTCATAGACGTCGGCAATTTTATTTTTTATTTCGGCCAAAGGCGCCCGCTCCACCTCTTTGGCTTCCTCAACTAATTTCCTTTTTAATTCATTTTTAAACTTTGACTGGCTGCAAGTATAATATTCCGGAACTTCGCCGTCGTCTTCGCAAATTTGAAGAATTTTATCCCGCACCAGCTTGTTATAAATTTTTTTCATAAATTATCCTCCAGTAGCCACCTCTTTTGGCCAGACATAGGGCACTTCCGGCGAATTCCAGGCGACCCGGTATTCGTCCGGTTTTTCATAATTATATTTTTCCGTCGGGATATTAATAATTCTGGCTTCTTCGCAATCAGTTGCCGTAAAGCCGTGAAAAACTCCGACGGGAATTTTAAGCAAAATTTGGCTGCCAGCCGTTTCCGGTTCGCTCAAAATAAATTCCTGGACTTCACCTTTAGTCTTTGAATTTTCCCGCGCATCATACAAAACCACCAAGGCCTTGCCGCCCACGCAGATAAAATGGTCGGTTTGAATTTTATGGTAATGCCAGCCTTTGGCCACGCCGCGTTTGACACCGGTCATATAAATTTGCCCGAATTTATCAAAAACCTCGTCATCAGACCGCAGCATTTCCATTAAAAATCCCCTGTCATCGGGAATCACTTTTAATTTTTTGACAATTACGCCTTCAATCATAAAAAAAATTAATCGTTAGTATTAGCTATTATACCCGAAATCAGCGCTAAAATCAAGAGCCAAATCGGACTAAACCAATTAGTAATAAAGCCGGGCAAAAAATAATCAATGGCATAAAAAATTACAAAAGCCATAAAGGCAATCTCAAAAATTTCCTGAACAATTTCGACCCAAAGCCGGGTTTTTCTTTTAAAAAAGTTTAATTTAATTTTCATCGAATTAAGCTTATTTCTAATGACTTGATTATTAATTCACCCGGAATATTGGGATCAATTTGAGAACTGGAAATTAAAAACCGCCGGACATTTTTTTGCTGATAAATTTTGGCGGCGGAAAAATCAAAAATCGCTTCCTGCCAGTTTCCAGACACGTCCGTAATTAAAAGCGGTTTTTTTAAATCATACTGAAAACCCGGTCCGGTTTGGCCGCCGATGCCGTCAAGTTTCCGGCCGGCTGGCCGAAAAATTAACTTGATTCTGATCTTTTCAAACCAGGGCAGCGAGCGCAAATCAAAATAAACCTGATTGTCTAAAACAATTTGGTAATCTTTGACTAGTTTAATCCGCGGATCAGGACCTAAACGCGAAAGCATCGGCAAATCTTTGCCGGGCTGGCCGGTAATTTCTAATTGGCCGGATAACGGAAAATTTTTGTTAACCAGCCAAAGCAATAAACCAATGAAAAAAACAACCAGGATAAAACTGATAATTTTTGGCCAAAAAAATCTTTTCATAATTAAAGCTGGCTAAATTTAACCTGGTATAAAATTTCCGCCCCAATTTCTTTGACTGGCTCTAATTTTAAGCCATTAGTAAACTCCAAAATCGGCTCCTGCCCCAAAGCATAATAATAAACCGGCGCGATTTTTACCAAGCCGGGCAAAGTATCGGTTAATTCTTGGTTTAGCGACAAGGCATCAAAAGTATGAATGACTTTTCGCTCCGGAAAAAATACTTTATCTTTGCGCACCGTAACAATGACTGAATCGGTCGGCGTCAGCTTCATCACTTCCAAAGCATTCAGCTTGTAAGCTAAAATCCGCTCGCGAACTGGCAAAATACTGTCGGGCTTGTCTTTTAAAACCAAATTGGCCGACTGATAAAATAAAAATGCTAAAAGCAAAAATAAAATCAAACCTTGCCAGCGATTTTTAAAAAGATTAATCAGCCACAAAAGACCAATTGCGGTAAAAGGCAAAGCCAATAGATAAAGCGGCAGCCAATAACGAACATAGGAAAGACCCAAGGTATTTAAATGAACCGTCAATAAATCCGTGAATTCCCAGCTGCCATAATAAATAATCAGCCAGATAAAAACAAAAAAACTCAGCATCAGATAGTTAAAAATCTCATCTTTAGTTTTGCTTGTTTGAACTAAAAAAGCAATTAACCCTAAAATCGCCACCAGCGTAAACCACCAAAGCCGGCTGAGATAATGAGTCCAAAAATTATAAGCGATTAATTCCGGATGAAAGCCGAAAGGCAAAATAAACGATTTTACCAGCTGGCAGCTTTGGCAGACCGGTTGAGCAGCCGGCTGGAGCTGGTCGTAACCGGAAGCAAAATAACTGCCATATAAAATTTGCTGATGATAAAGCGACGGTAAAATAGCCAAAATCATCACCGCTAAAAATAAAATTAGCTGGGTAAATTTTATCCTGCCCCGGAGACTGGCAAAAACCGCCAAATAAACCGCCGCCACCCAAATAATTTCCGCCGGCCGGATTGAAATAGCCAGACCCAAAAAAAACGCTGAAACTAATAGCGGCGTTAATTTAAGGTGATGATTTTTTAATAACAAATAAATACTTAATAAAATCAAGGAAACAAAGGGAACGTTGGGCAGCATCGAAGTTACCGAATAATACCACCAGGCCGGCTGAAAAAACATTAAAATCGCCGAAAGTAACGCGATTTTTTCGTTAAAAATCCTTTTGATAATTCCGTAAAAAGCTAAAATGCCCAAAATCGCCAGAATCGGCGTAAAATAAATTAAAGCCCCGCTGCCAAAAATTTTAGCTAAGGTGCCATAAAATAAAATCAAGCCTAAAAAGCTACCTGGAACTAGTGAGCCATCACTTAAAACATTAAAACTTCGGGGATGGATTTGATTTTTAGCGACGATATTCAATGGTTCCGCTAATGACAACTGGCCGGTCTGGGCGTAATGGCTTGACCAAAAATAGTTGGCGGTTTCATCGGGCCAGTCAAAACGCGGGCTGATCGGGAAATCAGTTTTGAGCGGCGTCGCTAGCCAAAAATAAACGCTACCAAAAATTACCGCTAAAATGGCTAAAATAAAAACCGGTTTTTTAAGCATATTTTAATTATAGCAAAAATTAGCGGTTTTGTGCTAAAATATACCCATGGAGGAAAAAATCAGCAAAGCTAAATACCTAGCAATTACCGCCATTGTCTGTTTGGTTTTGATTTTTAATTTCTTAAGCTTGGCCAGTCCGATTTTGGGCGCTTCGTTTGGCTTAATTTATCTCATCTTTTATAGCTTCATTTTAGGTTCGCTGCTGACGGTCAAAAAGGGCTGGCAAATTATTTTTGGCTGCCTTTCTTTATTTTCCGTCATTTCAATTATCGGCGCCTTTTTAATTTATACTTATCAATTCAATGATTATTTATTCATTTTAATTCTATTGCTCATTCCGGCTGGCTTATTCATTCCCTATTACCAATTCAAGCCCAAAGAAAAATTTTTCCTCAAAAAATTTCTCAAGGAATACTTTGATAAATTTACCGAAAGGAAAGAACCAAAAAGCAATCTCGGGCTGGTTATTTCATATTTAGTCTTGGCGGCCATAAATTTTTTCCTCCTATTCAAAGGGCAAACAGCGGAATCAATCCAGTCTCCCTGGGAAGTGGTTTCCCCAAAATTTTTCTTAATTTATTTTTTGGCCACGGCCGTTTTACTGACTTACCTTTTCCGGGCTAACCGAACCAAATTGCCGATAATTATATTAATTATTCATACCTTTTTAAGCAGCTCCGTCGCTTTGATCGTTTATAAAATCGGCTATGGTTTCGACCCCTTCATCCACCAGGCAACGGAATTAATTATCGCCAAAACCGGCACGATTAACCCAAAACCGCTTTATTACTTGGGTCAATATGCCTTGGTCATATTTTTAAACAAACTCACGGCCGTTGATCTTGCTTTAATCGACCGGCTCTTGGTACCGACGCTATTTTCGTTATTTTTGCCGCCGGTGATTTTTTACGTTTTTTCGCAATGGCTGAAAAAAAATTATGCCCTGGTTTTGACTTTGAGTTTTTTAACTATTCCCTACTCCGGTTTTATTATGACCGCCCCGCAAAATCTGGCTAATTTGTTTTTTTTGATCGCCATTTTTCTATCTTTGCTTTATTTCCGCAATTTAATCAGCGTTTACTTTTTGTACCTACTAGCCGCGGCGACTTTGGTAATTCATCCCTTGGCCGGCATTCCGCTTTTAATCACCGTTATTTTGTTTAATTTATTTAAAATCCTTTACCATAGCTACATCCGTCAGTTAAGCTTGTACTTTCTGGCCGCTTTGGTTTTCATCTTATTTTTACCATTGGCTTTTTTAGTCAACGGCTCAAAAATTAACTGGCTGCCCCAAATCCACCGGGCGGATTTATATTTGATGGGCTGGGTTGATAAATTTGATTTGCCTTTGAACTTAGCTTATTTAGTCAGTTTAAACCAAGCAGTCTTGGCCGCTTTAATTATCAGCTTAGGCTTATTTTACATCGCTAAACATAAATTGCTGAAAAACAATGCCGCTTATTTTGTCGCCGCTTTGGTTATCTTGGCTGATTTTATCATTGCCCGATACTTTTTGACTTTTCCGGAATTAAACGACTACGACAAAAACTTTTTCGTCCAAAGACTGATAGCCCTGGCCTTCTACGTCTTAGCGCCTTTCTTTTTGATCGGTTTATATTATTTAATAAAAAAATTCTGGGCGGAATGGCCGGAGGCAAAAGCCAAAAACTGGTTTAATAAAACATTTATCGTCTTAATCCTTTCCGGCGTAATTACCATTTCGCTTTACTTATCTTATCCTCGGTTGAATCAGTATGAGCCCGCAAAATTTTTCAGCTTGTCGCAATCAGACATTAAGGCTGTTAATTTGATTGAACAGATTGCCAATTTTGATCATATCGTTTTGGCCAATCAAATGGTCGGCGTCGCGGCGATTAAGGAATTTGGCTTTAAAAAATATTATGCCAATCAATTCTACTATTCCATGCCCATGGGTAATCCCCAGACTTTCTACCAAGCTTATTTGGACATGATCTACCAAGGCACAAAAAGACAGACCATGGAAAAAATAATGCAGCAAGCCAATGTCTCAGAAGCTTACTTTGTTTTGAACCGCTACTGGAATAATGCCGAAAAAATCGCCAAAGTCGCGGCTGCTAACGCTGACAGTGTTTACGATATTGATAACGGCAAAATTTACATCTTCAAATATACCAACCAGTAAAAACGTGCAAAAGACAGCTAATCATCACTAGCTGCCTTTATTTATTGCTTAACTTTAGCTAATTTTAGCCAAAAAAATGATTTAACCCTTGACAAAGTTAGCAGAAGTGGTACGGATTAACTAACGGAAAAATTGGGAATAATCCCGGCCGTTAAAAAGCACCCAACTGAGAGGGAGGAACCGCAACATGAGTAAGGTTATAGCCCTTTTGAAAGACGTTATAGACGATTCGCCGAAACTTAGACAACTGGTACTAGCGATTGACGAGAACATTGCTCAAGCAATCGCCGCCGAACAAGTGGCTTGGGCAATTAGAATTATCACTTCCAACGCAAAAGGCAAAAGACGTACAAGGCCAAGAGGCAAAAGGCTAGAAAATGTCTTAGCCAGAGCCTACCCTGTTGACGGCACTATCCGTTGTTTCAACCTCCAAGAGGTAATTCGTTCTTGGTTGCCGAAAATAGCGGCTCTAAAATACCTCCAAGAACAAAGGATGGCCGATGATAAAAGGCGCAAAAAAAAGCGCCGGAGAAACAAGAGGTGCTAGACTGATCACTGAGAGCAACATCAAGGTGATCTTTTTTTTAAATCAAACTCATCAATTTTTTAAGATAATTGCTGACGGAAAAATTCCTGACCGAAACAAAGCAATTATTTTTTAAGCTGGCAATATTTTCCGGATGAGCCAAAAAATGTTCCAAAACTTCAATCAGGCTTTTTTCGTTGGCCGGCGCAAAGGTAAAACCGTTATAATCATCTTTAACGATTTCGGGAATCCCCCCGATGTCGGAAGCCACCACTGGCACATTCGCGACCAAACTTTCGTAAATGACCGTCGGCGAATTTTCATAGCAAAAAGAAGGCACAATGGTCAAATCCGCCTGCCGATAGTAATCAATGACTTTTTCTGAGTCAAGCCAGCCGATTAATTTAAACCGGGGGTCGCTGCCAATTAATTTTTCCGCTTCGGCTTTGGCCGCGCCTGAGCCGATAATTAAAAGCTGCCAGTTTTCCGGCTTTAGCTTTTTGGCAGTCTCGATTAAAAACAAAATTCCTTTATATTTTTCAAGCTGGCCGACATACAACATAGTCAGTTTTTCTTTGGTTTGGGGAGTTTCAATAATTTTTTCCACTTTCCGAAAAACTATCGGGTTGGCAATCACTTCTTTTTTTGATTCGTAAAAAAATCCCCGAACCGTGTAATATTGCATAAGCCATTGCGACGGCGAAATCACCAGACTGGGATTGCCGAAAAGCCGGCGGCAGATTTTTTCGTAAACCTTGTCGATAATCAAAAAAGGTTTTTCCTGACCGAATAAAATCAAGCCTGACGGCCGGGAAAGCTGGACGTCATGAACGGTATGGATATGTTTGATTTTCAATTTTTTGATAGCCAAAGGAATAAGGTAGCCTAAGCCTTTCAAATTATGCGTCATAACGACTTTGGGTTTTTCCAACCTTAAAATCTTTTTGACGGCGAAATAACTGCTTAAATTAAAAACATCCAAGGGATGCCAAAAAACTCTCAGCCAAATCGGCCGTTTATTGATATTGAGAAAAGAAAAAACATTCAGCGGCCTTAAGCGGTAAATCGTTAAACGGCCTTCCCGCGAAAACCCCGGCCGGCGGCCCAAGGTAATCAAAACCACTTCATGATTCAATTTCAAAAATTCTTTGGCAATATTTTCCACTACCACTTCCGCGCCGCCGCGGTAATAAGGCGAGTATAAGCTGTTGATTAGGCAAATTTTCATACTATTTTTTTCCTTTTTCGGCAATTTTTAAACCCATAAAGCCAAGCACGCCCAAACTATCAATTCCGACATCAAGTGGACTAGCCACCCGACCGGCAATAAAACTTTGGTGCCATTCGTCAAAACCAGCCGACACCAGTGACAAGAAACATGTAACAAGTAACAAGTTTCTAAAATTAAGCCGGTATTGCTCTAAGGCGCGGAGAAATAAAAAAGCTAAAATAAAATATTCGGCTATATGGGCAATTTTGCGAAAAATTAAATCCCACATCGGCTCCAGTTCTGACTTTAAATTCGGCTGGCTGGAAAAATAGTAAATCACAGCCAGCCAGACAATAACCGTAAACCAGTTTATAATCTTTTTCGACATACCTTTTTGAATTATAATTTTTGGTAGATTTGTTCAAGCTTTTGACCAATAATCCCCCAATCATACTGTTTTTCGGCTTTTTGTCTCGCAGCTAAGCCAAACTGACCGGCAATTTCTGAATTAGCCAATAAATAATTAATTTTGGAAGCCAAGTCATCTTCATCTTTAATTTTTACCAGTAAGCCATTAACCCCGTCATCAACCACGCTTCGAACGCCCGGCAAATTAGTCGCCACGACCGGCTTGCCGCAACTCATGCCTTCAACCAAAGCTAAGCCGAAAGCTTCTGATTTATCAACCGAAGGCAAAACAACCACATCGGCTAAATTATAATACTTAGGCAAATCCTGGTTTGGCACGTAGCCGGTAAAAATCGTTTTAGCCTCCAGGTTTAATTGCGCCGCCCAGTCGGCATATTGCCGCTGCAATTCCCCGGCGCCGACAATGATTAGCTTCCAGCGGTAAGGCAATTGCTTTAACCGGCTCATCGCTTCAATCAAATATTCGACACCTTTAAAATAGTGGGCTTTGTCCAAGCCGCCGACGAATAAAACGACTTTTTCTTCCGGTTCAATGGCATGTTTAGCCAAAAGCGACTTATCTTTTTCAGTCGGCAAAAATTCTTCCGTATTAACGCCATTAGCCACCTCGATAAACTTATCGGGATTTTTGGCCATTAAATTTCTGACATTAGAATTTTGGCCGTAATCAAGCGAAGTAAAAATTACTTTGTCCGCCATCCGGATAATTTTTGGCAAAATAAACTGGTTATGAAGTTTAAAAAATAATTTCAAAATCCCCTCGCCGACGACGTCCATGTGGTAATGCAAAACCAGCTTTGAACCATGAGCTTTGAACTTTGAACTTTTCAACCAAATTACTTCCGCGCCGCCAAAAAACGGATAATGCAGATGAATTATTTCAAAGCCAGCCAATAATTTTTTTAAACTCGGTACGTAGGCGGCATTGCCATATTTAAAAAGCGGCTTGACGCGTTTAATTACCAAATCAGTAATTTCTTCAGTCACCGGCTGGTAAAGCGGCGTAAAAACCGTAACCTCGTGGCCAAGCTTAACCAGCTCGCGGGCATTAGCCGCGGCGACATTGCCAATCCCGCCAGCATACGGCGGAAAAGTTGGAGTAACAATAGCGATTTTCATCCCGGTATTAGCTTCTTATTTTTTTATTTTCCCTTCGGGTCATAACCGATCAAACGGCGAATTAATTGCTTTAATTATTTTGCCGGAAACTCGGGTATAAATCTGGGTGGTGACTAAACTCCGATGACCCAGCAACTGCTGGATATAGCGGATATCCGTGCCATTTTCCAGCAAATGGGTGGCAAAACTATGCCTTAAACTATGGCAGCTTGCCGGCTTTTTAATATTAGCACTTTTTAAGGCTTTCTGAAAAATTTTTTCCGCCGAGCGAGTGGTCAGATGGCTTTTCGGTTTTTGGCCGCAAAATAAGTATTCACCGACATTTTTTTGCCCAACCAGCTCATTGAGCGCTTCGAATAGCTTATCAGAAAAAAGACTTTGCCGGTCTTTTCCACCCTTGCCCTGCCTAACCCAGATAATTTTATCAGCCAAATCAATGTCTTCGGTTTTCAATTTCACCACTTCCCCTACCCTCAAACCGGCCGAGTACATCAAAGCTAAAATTAAATGATGTTTGGGGTTAATGGCCGAATTCAATAATTTAGATACTTCATCTCTGGATAAAACCACTGGCAATCGGCTAGGCCGCTTAGGCAAAGCTGAAAACATCAAATAGCCAAACCTTCTTTTTTGGATATTAACGTAATAAAATTTCAGGGCGTTCAAAGCCAACCGCGCCGTGGCCGAAGAAACTTTTCTTTTTTCAAACAAATACTGAACGTATTGCTTAATATCCGACTCTTTGACCGCTCGCGGATCCTTTTGGCAAAACTTAACCAAGTCGCGGTTGTAATAAAGATAAGCTTTAATCGTTTGCGGGCTAAAATTACGAATTTTTAGCTCATTTTCCAGGGAATCAAAAAACATAGCGTTTTTAGATATTATTTGTTAAAATATATCCAGCACAAGGAGTGCTTATGTGCGCTATGTTGACTACCCTAATTCTAAGCATTTTAGCCAAAAAAGTCAACTAGTTCGTATAAAAGGAGTTAGGGGAAATAAAAAATATTTAATAAATAATAATAAATCTATGGAAACTATGGACACTAGAGAACACATCGCTAAAGAGCCTTTAAAGCTGACGACCTTGGGTGATGAGGTTAGAATGCTTACTCCTGACATGGAGGGCAGATTTGACTCATTAAAAATTAGGGATTTAGGAGCACTCATCGCTGGTCTAGAAGAAGTTAAGAACGATGCCTTAAGTAGTATAAAATTCTACGAAAATGTTAAAGGGGGGAAAAATGAAAGTCATGGTGGGCCTTCTGCTGGAGCCATAGTACGGGAAGCCATTGACTCAGCGGCCGCATTAGGAATAGATACTTCTGAGCTAGAAGAACAGTTTCGCGAACTCAAGGCTAAATACTCAGATTGAAACTAATATTTTTTACATCCCCTAACACAGTTTATATGGTTCGCTCATCTAAAGATGAGTCTAGTAAAACTTTTATAAGCTCAGTCGCTCACGACATTTCAATTATTTAGTGTGATTGCTCACGCAAATTATATCACGCTAAATAATTGAAACGTCATATAAACTGGTAACGTTGTGCGATATATTGCTATTTTACAATAGGATACTTTTGGAGAGCTGGAAAAGGAGAGGAACATGGCTATGTTTGGGAAAAGGTTCTTTAGTAGGTTAATGCTCGTCGCACCCATTATGC
>JBAYLH010000006.1:0-64456 GCA_041664165.1 Candidatus Buchananbacteria bacterium
ATAGGACGGCGGAAGCTCAACGGATAAAAGCTACTCCGGGGATAACAGGCTAGTCTGGTCCAAGAGTTCACATCGACGACCAGGTTCGGCACCTCGATGTCGGCTCATCGCATCCTGGGGCTGTAGAAGGTCCCAAGGGTTTGGCTGTTCGCCAATTAAAGCGGTACGCGAGCTGGGTTCAGAACGTCGTGAGACAGTAGACTCGTGCTGTCTATAAATTCGGCTATATGCTGGAAAATCTGGAAAGCCTCAAAGGAGTGAGGCTTGAGAATCTCACACTACTTAGCTATAATAATTATAGCTAAGTAAAAAAGTGTATGAGTGCAGACAATCAGCAGGAAAGGCCAAATAATCTAAGTCCATGGTATATTACCGGTTTTACTGAAGGTGAAGGAACTTTTCACGTCGCAATTTACAAAGATTTAAAAATGAAATTTGGTTTGAAATTCATTCCCGAGTTTCATATTAATCAAAGTTTTTTGCGGCAGGAAACCCTATTAGAGATCAAAAAGTATTTTGGTTGTGGCTATATAAAAAGTAACCACAGGCAAAATATTAGAGACGACACTTTGGTTTATGTTGTCAGAAATAGAATTGATCTTATTAGTAGGATAATTCCATTTTTTGAAAAGTATCCATTGCTTTCAGACAAAAACAGTTCATTTGTTCTATTCAAACAAATAGTTAATCTGTTAAATAGTAAAGAACATTCGACCCTGGCCGGTAGTAAAAAGATACTTAATTTAGCCTATCAAATGAATCAGCAGGGTAAGTATCGAAAAATTGATCAAAAGTTATTGTTAGATTATTTGGAATCCTCAGAGACTATACGCCGAAATCCCGCATAATCGGGATAAGATATAGTCCGAACTGCATGGCGACATGCAGATTCTGATAGAAATGTCAGAGCGCCACAGAGCATTAGAAGTTAAGGATGTGGTTTTGCAAAGTAACAAATTGTCGGTCTCCTATCCACTGTGGGCGTAGAAATTTGAGGGGGCCCATCTCTAGTACGAGAGGACCGAGATGGACGAATCTCTAGTGTGCCAGCTGTCCTACCAGGGGCAGAGCTGGGTAGCTACATTCGGTTTGGATAAGCGCTGAAAGCATCTAAGTGCGAAGCCGTCCCCAAGATTAGATTTCGATATTAGGTTCCCGGAAGATTACCGGGTTGATAGGTGGCAGGTGTAAGAGCAGTAATGCTTTGAGCCGAGCCATACTAATTACCGATCTATTTAACCACAAGAATTGGGATAAAGCGTAGAAACGCTACTTGCAATTATAATAAAAATTTTCAGAAGAAGCTTTGCCCAAAGTTTGGGCGAAGTGCTTCTGGTGGTTTTAGCGACAGGGAAACACCTGTTCCCATCCCGAACACAGAAGTTAAGCCTGCCAGCGCCGATGATACTCTTTCAAGGGGAAAGTAGGTCACTGCCAGTTTAACATTAAGCTCCACTTTACTAAGTGGAGCTTTTTGATTTATGGTATAATATTAAAAAATATGAAGATTATTGTCACCAAAGATTATAATGACCTTTCCGCTCAAGTGGCTGATTTGGTTATTAAGCAAATTAAGTTAAAGCCCGATTCAGTTTTGGGTCTGCCGACCGGTGGTACGCCGTTAGGGCTATATCATAATTTGATCAAAGCTTATCAACAGGGGATTATTAGTTTCAGCCGGGTGACGACTTTTAATCTTGATGAATATTTAGGTCTGGGTTGCGGTGACAAACAAAGTTATTGCTATTTTATGTGGCATAATTTGTTTAAGGAAATTGATATTAAAAAAGAAAACGTTTTTATTCCTAACGGCTTAGTCGCCAAAGTTAAGGCCGGTAATTACTGCCGGCAATATGAAGAGGAAATCATCAATCGAGGCGGGCTTGATTTACAAATTTTAGGCATCGGCCAAAACGGCCACTTAGGTTTTAATGAGCCGGGTTCGGCAATTGAATCCGAAATGAGAATTGTTAATTTAAGCGATAATACCATTGAGGCTAACTCTCGATTTTTTAGTAACCCTAAAATAGTTCCGACCAAAGCCATTACTTTAGGATTAGAAGCCATAATGGCAGCCAAAAAAATCATCGTTTTAGCCGCCGGCCAGCCAAAGGCCGAAGCTATCGCCAAAGCAATTTCCGGTCCGGTCAGCCAGGAATTACCGGCGTCGGTTTTACAGCAGCATAATAATGTGACTTTTGTTTTAGATCGGCCAGCGGCCAGCCAGCTTAACTAAAATTTTAGACTTAGCCAAGCCTTTGTCAGAAGGTTTTTTATTTATCCACAGATTATTAGTCTTGACCTAGTATTTTGTATGATATAGTATGATACTATAGTAAGTAGCTTGCAGCTGGCAGGAAATAGGAACTTTACAAGCTATAAACCAACTCTATGGACAGATCAAGACTGACAATTACGCTAAAAAAAGAGATTTTAAAGCAACTTGATGAATATATTGATGGCGCCCGGATTCGAAACCGGTCTCACGCCATTGAGTATGTTTTAGTTAAGCAGTTTGCGCCGAAAATAAAAAAGGCCGTGATTTTAGCCGGCGGCATCGGTTTGAAGATGCGGCCGTTTACTTATGAAATGCCGAAAGCCATGATTTTAGTTGCCGGTCGGCCGGTTTTGGAATATATCATTGAAAATTTGCGCCGGTATGATGTGCGCGATTTGATTATTTCCATCGGTCATCAGGGAGCGAAAATTAAACAGCATTTCGGCGACGGTTCAAAATTCGGCGTCAAAATTACTTATGTCGAGCAAGGCAAATCCCAAGTCGGCACGGTGGCACCGCTTTTGCAGATTAAGAAAACGATCGGCGATAATCCTTTTATTGTTTATTACGGTGATGTTTTGGCTAATATTGATTTTGACGACATGATTGATTTTCATTTCGGCAGTAGCGGGTTAGTGACGATGGCCTTAACTTCGGTCAATAAATCATCGGATTGGGGAGTGGTGCGGGTTCAAGGCAGCCGGGTTTATTCATTTTTAGAAAAGCCCGATGCCAGAAAGGATTTATCCAATGTGATTAATGCCGGGATTTATATTTTTGAACCAAAGATTTTTGATTACCTTAATCCCGACTGCAAGAGATTGGAAAAAGATGTTTTTCCTAAGCTAGTTGAAGAACGGAAAATTTTTGGCTATCTTTTTGCCGGCCAGTGGTTTGACGTGGGCAACCCCGAAATTTATAAATTAGCAGTCAAAGAATGGCGCTAATCGCTAGCAATAAAAGAGTGAGAGTCTTTTTTTATTACTTACATTAATCAGATTTAAACTAACTCAATATTATGCCAATAAAAATTGCCATTAATGGTTTTGGCCGCATGGGTCGGCTCATTTTTCGAAAGATGTTTGACGACCCGGCCGTTCAAATTGTCGCAATTAATAGTCCTTCCAGTGTTGCCTTTTATGCCCATTTGCTTAAATATGATTCCTGCTACGGGATTTGGGATAAGGACGTCAGCGCTGAAGAGACAAAATTATTAGTTGATGGAAAATCAATTCCTTTGTATTGCCACCTGACGCCGCTGAATTGCCCCTGGCGAGAGCTGGAAGTTGACATTGTCATTGAATCAACCGGCGTTTTTCGAAGCCGAGCCGATTCGGAATTGCACCTTAAAGCCGGCGCCAAGCGCATTATCATTACAGCGCCGGCCAAAGACGAGGATATCACACTGGTGCCGGGCGTCAATTTGGACGCTTTTGATCCGGCCAGTCATGTTATAATTTCTTCCGCTTCCTGCACTTCAAATTGCCTGGCGCCGATAATCAAAACCATCCAGCCGGCCTTGAAAATCAAGCACGGCTATATGGTTACGGTGCACGCCTATACTAATGATCAGCATCTAGTCGATGCGCCGCACAAAAAAGAAGATTTTCGGCGGGCGCGGGCGGCGACCGAATCCATTATTCCAACCGACACCGGCGCGACCAAAACGATCGGCAAGCTGATTCCGGAATTAGCCGGCCGGCTTTCTGGCATCGCCATGCGCGTACCGGTAGTTTTGCCTTCGGTGATCAATTTGGCTTTGGAAGTAGAAAAATCGACCACCGCCGAAGCGGTCAATAAAATCTTAAAAGACGCGGCCATGGGCGAACTTAAAGGCATTATGGATTTTTCCACGCTGCCGCTAGTATCGGTTGACTATCGCGGCAATCCCTGCGCTTCCATCATTGACGGCCTGCTGACGGAAGTGGTGGACGAAACCATGGTCAATATTGTTTCCTGGTATGACAATGAATGGGGTTACATCAATCAGCTATCGCGGGTGATTAAGCATGTTGGTAAAAATTAACCGGGTGGGCTATTTTTTAGGATAATTGGTAATTTTTTGAGCGGAACAATAATTCAAGTGATTAAATTGGGTATTTGACCAGTTCCAAATAAATAATTTTGTCACTTAGAATTGTTCGTCCTAACTTGGGAGGTTACCATCATGAATAGTGTGTTGTTCATTGATATTGGTTCTGATGTTCGCGATAAAACTAACAAAATAGTTGCCGGACTGCGCGCCCGCGGTATTTCGGTTTGCCACCCTGAAAATAGCAAAGCCCTAGCTCCATCAGTAGCCCTCGGTCAGCAGTCTTTGGGCCAGCAGTTTGATGCTGTGGTTCATTTTGATCTTGGCATACCGCACCGCTTTACTTCGGTTCTGGAAGCTTACGAATTGACCGGTGTGCGGGTAATGAACCGGTACAATATTGCAAGTATGTTGTATAATCGGATTGGTTTGTGTATATTCTTACAGCAATACGCGATCAGGCAGCCGCGTTGGTATTACGGTTATCCTGGTGGTATTCCGGCCGATTTTGGACAGCAGGTTGTCCATAAATCAGTTGATGGTCATCTTGTCCATCTGGTTGAACGCGGTCGAATCCATTCTTCAGATGAATTGGGTTTTTACCAGGAGCTGATACCAAACCATTCTGGTATTACTCATACCGTCTATTGGATTTTCGGGCACTGTTTTACGGCGACCAAGTCGTGTGTTTTTACTTGCCCGGCAGAAGAGCGACGGCCCAAAGTCATGATCGACACAACTTTGGCATCGGAAATGGAAGTAGTTGATCAGATTTGGCGACAAAGTCAGCTCGACTTTTTCTGCGTTGAGTTTGTTGGTGACCATGTTATTGATGTCAACCCTTATCCTAATCCGTTTTGTCATCCGGAAGCTGTCGGCTGGTTTGTCGATGGCATTAGCCAAGTTCTTTGATGTGTCGGGATCAATTAGTTTTGGTCCCCCTTTTTTTAAAAAAATTACTGTGATAAAATTAAATTATGATTGATGAAGCTATTAAAATCAAGCCAAGCACCAAAAAAGTTATTATTGGATTGATAAGTCATTCAGATATTAGTGTTGACCGACTGCGCCATGAGATAAATCATATTTTTTGTGCTTTAACTTGGCTTTATAAATTAAACTCTAAGCCATCATTAGCCTTAGAATTAGCAACGGCTCTTCATGATTGTGATCGGTTGTTTGATAAACGTCGTGCCCATCGTAAAAATTTTAAAAACTATATTGATTATAAAAAAAGCCATAGCAAGATTAGTGCTAAAATTGCGGGAGAAATTTTGATAGCCGTCGGCCAAAAATATCTTGTTAATCAGGTTAAAGATTTAATCATTGCTCATGAATTTGGTGGTACCGTTTTGGCCAATAAGCTGAAAGTATGTGACAGCTTTGCTTTTTTTGATCAGAATTTATTAGATTATTATCGAGACGAAGGGAATAGGGTGACTTTAGAAAAAATGGAATTTATGTACCAACGCTTAGATATTAAATCAAAAAAATTACTTTCGGCAAGTGCTTTAGATTTTAGATTAGTGCCTACGTTAAATAATTATTTTTTGAAGATAAAAAATCAGTAGTAGTTGACAAAATATTACTAAAAAAATAGCTTTAATTAGCTATTTTTTTATTTTATCCACAATTTTGTCGGAAAAAAATTGACAAGTTTTAAAATCCATTATAAGATAGCTATTATTAATATCCCGGTAGTGATCCCACACTTAATAGAGGAGATTACTGCCGGATAAAGGTTAAAACATAGTTGATAAAATATTCGTCTTTCACTTTTAATAAAACAAGTGGGGGACTACTACCGGGTATGATTGAAAAAATCCTCCAAAATTTAGGCCTAACTGACAAGGAAATCAAGGTTTATTTGTCATCTCTGAAACTGGGGCCAACACCGGTACGAAAAATTGCCCTGGAAGCCGGGATTAACCGCGGCACGACTTATGATATTTTAAAGGCTTTAATCGAGCTGGGCTTGGTCAGTTATTACCATCAGGATAAAAAGCAATATTTTATTGCCGAAGATCCGGCTAAGCTAAAGGATGTTTTAGAAAAAAAACAACAAGACTTAGAAAAGATTAAGGGCGATGTTGATCAGATTATTCCTCAACTAAAATCAATTTATGACAATGCGGAAAATAAACCGGTGGTTAAATTTTATGAAGGGGACGCCGGCGTTAAAATAATTTTACAGGACGTCATTGCCTCCTGCCTTGCGGCGGAAAAGAAAGAATATTATGTTTATTCGTCTTCAACCATTAAAAAATATATTTATGAATTGTTTCCAGATTTTACCGATCAGCGGATTAAGGCCAACGTCAATGTCAAAGTAATTTCGGTCGGACCGGGCGGTGAAATCCGGGGTTTAGACGAAAGAAAATGGCTGACGACCAAAGAAAGCGCCCCGACTTATACTTTGATTTATGCCGGCAAAGTGGCGATGATTTCCGTTGACAGTAATGACCGGCCGATTGGCATCATTATTGAAGATAACAATCTTTATAAAACGCAATGGATACTCTTTAATTTTGCTTGGCAGAAACTAGAATAAATTATAATTAAATTCTAAATCCGAAATTCTAAATCCGAAATAAATTCAAAATCACAATTTCCAAAACTTAAAACTTTTTTGAAAATTTGAATTTAGTTATTAAATATTGTTTAGAATTTCGAAATTAGAGCTTAGAAATTAAAATATATGTGTGGGATAGTCGGTTACATCGGTTTAAAACAAGCAAGCCCGATTTTAATTGACGGCTTGAAGCGGCTTGAATATCGCGGCTATGATTCGGCCGGCTTAGCGATTTGGGACGGTCAAAAAATCGGGCAAGTGAAATTAAAAGGCAAGATTTCGCAGTTAGCGGATTTAATCAAAGACCGGCAGCTTTCCGGCAGTATTGGCATTGCTCATACCCGCTGGGCGACTCACGGCATTCCGTCGGAAGTTAACGCTCATCCGCATTTTGACTGCACTGGAAAAATTGCCATTGTTCATAATGGGATTATTGAAAATTTTTTGGCTTTGAGAAAAGTTTTGCAATCCGAAGGCCATAAATTTGTTTCGCAGACTGATTCGGAAGTCTTGGCTCATTTGATTGAGAAATATAAACCGGGCAAAACTTTGGAGCAAGCCGTGATTTTAGCTTTGAAACAGGTGGAAGGAACTTATGGTCTGGTGGTTTTTTGCGCCGATGAGCCGGATAAAATCGTGGCGGCGAAAAAAGGCAGTCCGCTGGTCGTTGGCGTTGGCCAGGGCGAATATCTAGTCGCTTCCGACGCTTCGGCGATAATTTCTTACACCAAACACGTGATTTACCTTGACGACAATGAAGTAATTACGATTACCGCTGGCAGCCATCAAGTTAATAACTTAATTAATAGTAATGGCATTGAAAAAAAGGTTGAAGAAATCAGTTGGAATCTAGAACAAATTGAAAAAGGCGGTTTTGATACTTTCATGCTCAAAGAAATTTTTGAGCAGCCGGACAGTATTACTAATGCCTTGCGCGGCCGGGTTTTATTAGATGACGGACAAGTTAAGATTAGGGGATTAGATGAAATTGAAAAAAGGCTGACATCAGTTTCGCGGGTCATTATTGTCGCTTGCGGCACTTCCTGGCACGCCGGCTTAGTCGGGGAATTTTTAATCGAAGACTTGGCTAAAATTCCGGTTGAAGTCGAATATGCCTCGGAATTTCGTTACCGCCATCCGGTCATTGGGCCGGACTGTCTCGTCATTGTTATTTCCCAATCGGGTGAAACCGCGGACACTTTGGCCGCTTTGGAATTAGCCAAGGAAAAGGGCGCAATTACTTTTGGTATCTGCAACGTCGTCGGTTCAACAATTGCCAGAAAAGTCGATGCGGGCTGTTTTTTGCATGCCGGGCCGGAAATCGGCGTGGCTTCAACCAAAGCTTTTACTTCACAGCTAACCATTTTGAACTTACTGGCAGTTTATCTGGGTCGGCTCAGAAAAAATTTGTCAGCCGATAAAGCCAAAGAAATTTTAAAGGAACTTTTAGCCGTGCCGGCTCTGGTTAAAGAGTTGTTAGAGAAAAACGAGGAAATTAAAAGTTTAGCGAGTGAATTCAAACAAGCCACTAATTTTTTGTATTTAGGCCGCGGCTTAAATTTCCCGGTGGCTTTGGAAGGCGCTTTGAAGCTGAAAGAAATTTCTTATATTCATGCCGAAGGCTATCCGGCCGCGGAAATGAAACACGGCCCGATTGCCTTGATTGATCAGCAGTTACCCGTATTATTTTTGGCTAATAAAGATTACACTTACGATAAAATTGTTTCTAATATTTTAGAAGTTAAGGCCCGGGGCGGCAGAGTAATTGCCATTGCTTCGGTTGGGGATGATGAGATTGCTAAAATCGTCGAACATGTGATCTACGTGCCAAAGGCTTTAGACTTTTTAACCCCGATTTTAAACACGATTCCGCTTCAGCTTTTGGCTTATCATATTGCGACTTTGAAAGGCTGCGACGTTGATAAGCCGAGAAATTTGGCTAAGAGTGTAACGGTTGAGTAATTATTTTTTGTGTTATTCTGAAGGAGCTCCGATTTTATGTTGGGACGACTGAAGAATCCCTGCCTGCCGGCAGGCAGGTCAGAGATTCTTCAGCCTTCGGCCTCAGAATGACAAATGAAAACATGTGAAAATAATTTTATACGAAGACAATCAAGCCAGTAACTTATACCCGATTACCTTAACCCGGCCGAGTTTTGATATTTTTTGCGGGGCGGCTAATTTAGTCCAAGTCATTAAAACAATTTTTTCCCAAGCCGGTGTTGGCTATCTGGTTCGCGATCATTTGAAAGAAATTGTTGCAAAAAAGTATCCGGCCAAAGAGGCGGATACTGGTTACGTTTTATATCTTAACGGCAGTTTAATCCCGAGTTTCACCTTAGCCAAAAAGTTGGCCGAGACGATCAGATTTGACCAAGAATTAATTTTGAAAAATGGGGAAAAAATTATCGGGGCAATTGTCGCCGCTAATCAGCCAATTACTAATTATAACGAATTGGAAGCGTACTCAAAAAAGCTGGATTTAAAAATGATTCAAGTCCAATGGCCAAGTTTTAATTATTCCTGGGAAGTCATCGTTTATAATCAGCAAATTATTAATGATAATTTGGATTATTTGAAAATTAATTTTAAAGAAATTAAGCCAAACGTCTTCGTCGGTGGCGGGGTCAAACTGGCCGATAACATTTCGTTTAACACCGACAATGGCATAATTATCATCGATGAAAAGACCAAAATTTCGCCGTTTGTTTATTTAGCCGGTCCGCTTTATATCGGCTCTAACTGTCTAATTAAGGAATTCGCCGCGGTTAAAGACAAATGTTGCATTGGCCCGGTTTGCAAAATTGGCGGGGAAATAGAAGCGACGATTATTCAAGGCTATTCCAATAAGCAGCATTATGGATTTTTAGGCCATAGTTATTTGGGCGAGTGGGTTAATATTGCCGCCGGGACTTCCAATTCCGACTTGAAAAATACCTATAGCTTGATTAAAATCGGGGGTGTTGAAACCGGCCAGCAGTTTTTGGGCACGGTCATCGGCGATTACAGCAAAACCGCCATTAATACCTCGATTTTTACCGGCCGGATCATTGGCGCCTGTAGCTTTGTTTATGGCACTATCACCCGCGATATTATTTCTTTTACCAACTATGCCGCTAATTTAGGCTGCGTTATTGAATTGGACTTCGACGTTGCCATTAAATCCCAAAAGGCAATGTTTGGCCGGCGCCAGATGGAACAAACGGCAGTAGAAATAAATTTATTAAAAAATATTTATGAGCTGACCGCCGCTGACCGGCTTGCTGCCAACGTTAAACCCGGCCGGTTGGAATTTAAAATTTAAATTATGGGTAAAATCCAAATTATTATTTTGGCGGCCGGCCACGGCAAAAGAATGAATAACGCGGAATTGCCGAAGGTTTTAGTTCCGTTCAAGGGCAAGCCTTTGATTAGCCGTTTGCTGCAAGCAATTAAAGCCTCCGGCGTTTGCGCCAAACCGGCAATTGTTGTCGGACAAAAAGCCGACATGATTAAAGCGGCTTTGGGTTCGGACTATACTTATATTTTTCAGGCCGAACAACTGGGTACCGGCCATGCGGTAATGTGCAGTAAAGATGAGCTAGCCGGCAAAGCGGAAAATATTATGGTTTTATACGGTGATCATCCGCTGGTTTCCGCCGAAACAATAAAAAAAATTGCCGCTGCTCATTTGGAAACGGGAGCAATATTGACGATGGCCACGGTAACAATTCCGGATTTTTCCGACTGGCGAGCTAATTTTTATGATTTCGGCCGGATTATCCGCACCGACTCAGGCCGAGTTTGCGCGATTGTTGAAAAAAAAGATGCCGCTGAAAGCCAGAAAGAAATTAAAGAAGTTAATCCGAGCTATCTTTGTTTTCAAGCCGAATGGCTCTGGGAGAATTTAGCTAAGCTGAAAAATGACAATGCCCAAAAAGAATATTATTTAACCGATTTAATCGGCAGCGCTTGTCGGCAGAGCCAAGAAATTACGACCGTTGAAATCAGGCCGGAAGAAGCATTGGGCGTTAATACGGCCGAACAGCTTGAATTGATAAATAAAATTTAAATGAGGTTAATCGCCGATTTGCACATCCATTCCAAGTATTCCCGGGCTTGCTCGAAGGATTTAGATTTGCCTCATATTAATCAATGGGCAAAAATTAAGGGGATTCAAATTGTCGGGACTGGCGATTTTACTCATCCGGCCTGGCTAAAGCATCTTAAGGAAAACTTGGTTGAAAACCGACCTGGTTTTTTTAAATTTAAAGGCGATACCGACTCCGTTTTATTCATGCTGACGACCGAGCTTAGCTGTATTTATTCTCAGGGTGATAAGTGTCGGCGGATTCATCTTTGTATTTTTGTTCCGGATTTTAAAACGATTGATAAAATTAATGAAGCCTTAACTAAGCGGGGAGTTAATTTAAAATCCGATGGCCGGCCGATTATGGGTCTTCACGCCGATGAATTGACCAAGATTATTTTAGACGCCAATCCTCAGTCATTAGTCATTCCGGCTCATGCCTGGACACCCTGGTTTTCGGTTTTTGGTTCTCATTCCGGCTTTGACACCTTGCAGGCTTGTTTCGGCGATCAAACTAAGTATATTTATTCAATTGAAACCGGTTTGTCATCTGACCCGCCGATGAACTGGCGAGTTTCGGCGTTGGATAAAATTACTTTAATTTCCAATTCCGATGCTCATTCACCGGCGAATTTAGGCCGGGAAGCCAATGTTTTTGAAATCCCGGAAAATGAATTAAGCTATCAAGAAATTTACCGCATCCTTAAAGAAAAAGACCAAAAACGATTTTTGTATACGATTGAATTTTTTCCCGAAGAAGGCAAATACCATTGGGATGGCCACCGCGATTGCCAAATCCAGTTTAAGCCCGGCCAAACTAAAAAAAATAAAGGCATTTGTCCGATTTGCAAAAAGCCGCTGACGATTGGCGTGGTTAATCGCGTCGAGCAGCTGGCCGACCGACCGGAAAATTTTAAACCTGACACGATCGGCTATAAAAGTTTAGTGCCGCTGCCGGAAATTATTGCCGATTTTTTGGGGCAGGGGAAACTGACTAAAAAAGTTACGGCCATTTATCAGGATTTAATTGCCAAAGGGGGCAATGAATTTCGGATTTTACTTGATTTATCGATTCCGGAATTAGAAAAAATTGCGCCGTTGGAAATTGCCTTAGGGATTAAAAATGTCCGGGAAGGCAAAATTGAAATTTCCGCCGGCTATGACGGAGTTTACGGCGTGGTAAAAGTTTTTAAAGGCGGAGAAATAAAAAAACTAGCCCAAAAAAGTTTATTTTAATTTTGACGGTGTATATAGTGTAATCAAATTTTTCTACCATCGCCGAGCCAAACAAAAAATCCCGCAGTTATGCCGGATTTTTTGTTTGAAATCTATTTTAACGCCCGCGCTTTTTGGCCGCTTTTTTCTTGGCGACTTTGCGTTTTGGCGCTTTTTTGGCGACTTTTTTCTTGGCCGCTTTCTTTTTGGTTGCCATGTTTGCTCACCTCCTTTCGTGAATTCGTTTGCAAAAATTTTTACTAAAAATATTGATATTGTCATTATAGCACTTTTTTATTTTTTACACAATGATTTTTGGGGTAATTGTTGGTAACTCATTTAAAATTTTGAATATTTTGAATCTGATGCAGAAATTAAAACATAAAATAAAAAACAGCCCATCAGGTTGGGATGTTTTTTTGGTAGTAAATTTTATTTTAATCTCGCGCGGAGCCTTTTGGCGGTTTAGGAAGTTTAAAGATGAGTCTAAATATTTGAATTGGTTTTCGTATTGTCCCGAAAAATTGTGGTTCACCACGTTCGGGTTAGTTGGAACCAAGTTATTGACTTTACTCTAAAATTTCCAGAACCATATCACGCAACTTTTCAAACTTCACATAGCCAGCTTTTTTGTTAAAGTGTCCCGCATTCGGCACAAAGGAAAGCTCAACGCCGAGATTCTTTGCAAGCTCTTTGCCGTTTTCTAATCCAACATAGGGGTCATCATCAGACTGAAAAACTACAAAGTGTTTAGCTTTATTCTTAATTTTGTCCCAGTCAAAGGTAAAACCACTAAAACTGTTGTCTCGGTCATAGTTCGCGATAGGGCGAACTCCAACCGGAGTTCCTACGAAGAATGCAGCTTTAACTGGATGCGTTAATTTTTCCAATACACGCAAAGTGAAAATGCCACCCAAACTATGCCCGACTAAGAGAGTGTCTTCGTTGATATACTGCTCATAATTTTTAAGGACATCAAACCACTCGGATATTTTTGCAGGAACTATGGGAGGCGAAGGAAACTGTGGGACAAATACTTTATGTCCTTTTTGTTCCAATTCCTGCTTCATCCAAGGAAACCAGTTTTCTTCTGGGTAGCCTTCTGTGCCGTGGAATATAAAAATGTTGTTTTTCACAGATATACGTAGATACGAGTGGATTTGGTGGACCCGAGCGGATTCCCCGCCAGAGCCTACCTATTGGCAGGTAGGGCGGGTCAGCCTTCGGCTGAGAACTCTCGACCCCGCACTAAAACCCGCGAAAGTTTTTTGCAAAGAGATTAACTTTAATTGGCGCAAAAGCCGCCTATGGCTGTTAAAAAATAATTATTTGTTTTAAATTATTGGTTTAGTGCGGGGCAAGCCTCCATATTGTCCCGATAATTTTGGTGGTGTTATTTTAGCATTTGCTCGAACTTTTTTCAACCAAGAATGAATCGTCCCGCCACCGCCTCACAAAGCCTCGGCAAAAAACTCTTTAATCATTTTTGCCTTTATTAATAACTTTTAATCGCTAATTAAAGCTTAATATAGCTTTTAATCCCCCTTTTTTAAAAATTTATTGACTCTTTCTCATTGGTAGTGGTAAAATATCAGATATGATAGAAAAAAGGTTTTTTTCTCCAATTCAAGGCAAAACTATTGAGCAATTAGTCAAGGCTGAAAGAGAAGCCAAAATAAAAAAAGCTGTGGATCGACGGGATAAGATTCAACGCCGACGAACCAAATGGACCAATGAGGCCTTAGCCATTAAAGCAGGCACGTTTTATGGAGTTAAAAAAGAAGAACTTCAACCGCCTGAAAAATCAAAGGGAGGAAGCTTGGCTGAAAGAGAAGCAACCATCAGCGCAGAACTTAGTGAGGAGGTAGAAACACCAGCAGTAACTTCAACCGCCAAACCTGAGGGCACCTCATCTCAACCTTCAACCACAGGCAAGACGGACACCATTATTTCGTATAGACCAGATCTAATAAGATCTTCAAATACAATAAGCAAACATCCTTTTGCCCATGATCCAGCAGATGATGAAAAAAGAGGTTTTTTTAGTCGTACTTGGAGAAAAATAAAAGAATCTGTCAAAAGAGGCTGGTAAATATAGTTTTTTGGTGGACCCGAGGAGACTCGCCCCGATGTCGACTGACCGCGGAATCGGGGTCATGATTTCTCCCAATGTTAAATCGGGATGCCGACTAAACGTCGGCATTTATTTTTAAAATAATTTGTGCGTCGGGAAACCCTTGACCCCCACATTGTCCCGACAAACTTTTGGACCCGAGCGGATTCCCCGCCACCTCTCAGTAAACTCGAGGTGGTCTTGAGTTTTACCGAAAGGCCAGAGGCGGGTGCGCCTCTGGCGCAGAACTATAGGTCTACGCAGCAGTCTATTGTCCCAAAAAATTATGGTGGACTCGAGGAGATTCGAACTCCTGACCCCCTGCTTGCAAAGCAGGTGCTCTAGCCAGCTGAGCTACGAGCCCTAGATTTTTAATCGTTGTTTCACTCCGGGTTTATTTTTTAGCGTAAGGCTGGGAAAAAGAGTTTCATGATCCCTTTCAAAACAGATTCAATCAAATTAGTCATGATTAGAAAACCAATGATGCTGAGTAAAATCCCGATTAATTTGTAGGCTAGCCGGCTGCCGCCTTCGGTTCCCAAATATTTATCAGCTGAAGGAATGGCTCCGAAATTTTCATAAAACCACGGAGCTTTAATGGTTACTAAAGCGCCAACAGCAGTAACGATTAAGCCGAGAATAATTCTGCCAATCATATAGTAAAATAAATTCTAAATTCTAATATCTAAATTTAAAATGTTCCAAACGGTTTGAGATTGATGATTTGGAAAATTGAAGTTTGTTTCGGATTTAGAATTCCAGGCTTCGGCTTTAAGTTATTGGTGGACGATGTAGGAATCGAATCCCACACCAAAACCCGCGGTGTAGTTAGTTATTTTTTGAGCTTTTTTGGTCGCGGAACCGGCCGTGCCTTGTTTTTATATAATTTTAGTTTTGATTATTGGTTTGGTACGGGACAGGCCTATGATTTTTTTGGGCTTCGCCGGCCGGAGTCGGCTTTATAGAAGTTAAATAAATGGGTGGTGAGGGATTCGAACCCCCGACTTTCTGCATGTAAAGCAGACGCTCTAACCAACTGAGCTAACCACCCTTACAACTTCGGCCGACGAAAGTCGGTGTAATGCTGCCTGCCGGCTAATCGTCCCTAGCATTGGCAGAGGAGATTGCATATCTAAATTTTATCAAATGCGGACGAGAGGATTTTCCGCCAAAGGCGGATGCGCCTCTGGCGCAGAACCTGCATCTACTAAAATGCGGACGAGAGGATTTGAACCTCCAAGGCCTTGCGGCCACAGGCCCCTCAAGCCTGCGTGTATACCAGTTCCACCACGTCCGCCTAAGGGTGTGTATATTTACCCCGCTTCAAGCCGGAAGAAAGACTTAAATTTAGCGGCCAAAAGCCGTAGGCGACTCCCGAGGTATAAATTTTGTTATTGGCAAAACTTTTTTGGGCTTGAGGCGGGGCCAGTTCCACCCTGCCTACCGCCCGTCTAACGGCAGTTAGGGCAGACAGGCACGTCCGCCTAGTTAGGGAGCGGAGTTTATAAAATCAGCCAAAAAATTATTTTTGTTCGATCTTTTTTTCGCTCAGCCGCTTTTTATAATTTCTCAGGTAATAAAGCTTAGCTTTCCGGGTATTGGCTTGTTTGACCGGTTCGATTTTGATGACGTTTGGTGAATGGAGAGGAAAGATTTTTTCCACGCCGATACCGTCAGAAACTTTTCTGACCGTGATAGTTGAACCGGTTTCTTTGCCGTGTTTATGAGCGATAATCATGCCTTCAAAGACCTGAATTCTTTGTTTTTCGCCTTTTGGGCCGATTTCGGTGATTCTTTGGTGAACTTTGACCGTCATGCCCGATTTCAAAACCGGCAACGGCTGTTTTTCGATTTTCTTTTGGGAGAGCTTATCTTCATGCTCAGCTTTTTTTGACTTTTTTTCCTTAGCCATAGTTTTATCCGTTTAAATTTAAAAATTAATACTTATCAACTATAAACGAAAATCATTAAAAAGTCAAGGCTTTAATTTTTAGCAATGATTTCAACGACTCGGTTGATTGTTTCTCTCAATTTACCTTCGTTATTATAGACGATGTAGTTGTATTTTTTGGCCAAAGCCAATTCTTTTCTGGCGTTTTCTAGCCGCAAATTAATAATCGCCGCCGGCATTTTTCCTCGTTTTTTTAACCGCCGAGCCAAATCGGCGATCGTTTTGGTCCGTAAAAATATTAAAACGGTTTTTTCGGGAATTTTATTTTTAATTTGCAGCGCTCCTTGGACATCAATATTCATCAAAAGACTGTTTTTTTTCAATTTTTTTTCTACCACCTTTTTGTCAGTACCGTAAAGATTTTCATGAACCACAGCCCATTCTAAAAAATCGCCGTTAGTTATTTTTTTCCGAAATTCATTCTCCGAAATATGAATTACCATTTTATCCTCCTTTTTTCCCAGGCGCTGGGTTCGGGTGGTGTAAGTGACGGAGGTTTTCAAAAAAGTCAGCCGCTTCAAAACGCCTTTGGCAATGCTGGTTTTGCCAACTCCCGAAGGGCC
This sequence comes from Candidatus Buchananbacteria bacterium, assembly GCA_041664165.1. Taxonomy (GTDB): domain Bacteria; phylum Patescibacteriota; class Patescibacteriia; order Buchananbacterales; family UBA6539; genus JBAYLH01. Next base: position 16,794 of record JBAYLH010000006.1, read on the forward strand.
GGAGATAATAAAAATTTTGTTACTTTTTTCTGCAGGCATTTAAAAATTCAGTTAGTTGTTTAGGCAAAGGCGAGGAAAATTCCTGCCATTGATTGGTTAAATCATTAAAACCGATTTTAGCCGAATGCAAAAAAATCCGGCCGGGATCGATAACTTTTATTTTTCGGCGCAGGAAATGAAAGAATTTTTTTCTGGGCTTGTAGATTTTGTCGCCTAAAATCGGATGGCCAATCGCGAAAAAATGCGCCCGAATCTGGTGAGTCCGGCCGGTTAAAATATTTACTTTCAGCAGGGTATAGTCTTTGACATATTCGGTTACTTCGTATTTGGTTTTGGCGGTTTTGTCCCGAGCCTTAACAATTCGCGTGCCTTGGCGCGGATGAGCGACAAATTGGCCTTCCTGGTTGCGGCCGATCGGCAAATTAATTTCACCTTGAAAATCCTCAATTTTGCCATAGACTAGCGCTACGTATTCTTTTTTAACCAGTCGGCTTTTAAACTGGTCTTTTAAGTGCCGATAAGCTTCGTTGGTTTTGGCAATCATCATGACGCCGGAAACGTCGCGATCCAGCCGATGAATGATGCCACCGCGATAATTTTCGTCGCCAATTTTTTTTATTTCCGGATAGCGCTTAGCGACCCAGTCGACCAAAGTATCTTTTTCGCCTTTTTCGGTTGGATGAACTAGCAGCCCGACGGGTTTGTCAACGACTAAAAAATCGTTATTTTCAAAAATTATTTTGGGCGGTAGGGGGGTAGGGAAGTAGGGAAGTAGGGTGGTAGATTGGTAGGGCGGTAGAGGGGTAGGAGGATTTTTGATTTCGACGGAAACAATGTCGCCATTTTTTAAGAAATGATGGACTTTGGTTGGTTTATCATTAATCAAGACTAGGCCGCCTTCGATTATTTTTTTCAGTTGCGACCTGGTTTGGTCATTTAGTTTTTTTACTAAAAAGTGGTCGAGTCTTTGGCCGGTTTCTTCCGGTTGGATGACAAATTTCATAGCTTTAAAGATACTTTTTGATGTAATTTAAGCCCTGGTCTTTAGTTTTGATTTTGCCGCGCAGCTGGGCTTCGCGCAAAATTGCCAGGTATTTGCCGATCTTCGGACTGGAGACAAGCTTAAATTTTTTTATTAAATCGTGGCCGTTGACCAAAGGTTTGGGCAACTCTTTTTTATTTAAGCTGGTTTTGCCCAGTTTTTTGATGTGCTTTTGTAATTTTTGGTAGCTAGAAAAATCCGGCCGGCCGGAAGGCGGAACCGTCGCCAAGATGTCGGCAAAAATCAGCATCAATAGCTCGCGGCCGGGAAAATCAGGGTTAAAAAAATATTTTTCAATGGTGGTATCTTTCATCTCGGCCGATTTGGTATGGGTCGGCAGCATGTGTTTACTGATAATTTTAGAAATTAAGTCAATGTCTAAACCGGCCGAAGCCAATTTCAGCCGGTCGGCGATTTGACAGAATTTTTGGGCGGAAACATTATCGTGATTATTAAACCTCAGCCGGTCGGCCCGGATAATGGTGTCAGGTTTGCCGATGTCGTGGAAAAGCAAACCCCATTTAATTTCCGCCGGAACTAAAACCTCGCCGAATTCTTTTTTGAACTTTTTAGCTTTTAAATTGTTTAAAGCTAAAACCGTGTGCCGCCAGCAGTCGCCTTCCGAATGGAAATTTTTCGGCTGGGGGCATTTTTTCATTTTCAGCAATTCCGGGATCAAAATTTTTATCGCGCCTGACTGATCTAAAAGTTTTAGACCTAAAACCGGATCGGCGCTGATGGTTTTGATTAATTCTTTGGCAATGACTTCGGCGGGCACGATTCTTTCGTTATCAACGATTTTATCAATATTTTTTATGCCCTTGACGATGGCTTGCCAAGTTTTGGTTTCAATTTTAAAACCCAGCTGGGTGGCAAATCGGATGGCGCGCAGCATTCGAGAATAATCTTCCTGAAATCTTTTTTGGGGATCGCCAACGGCTCGGATAATTTTTTTATTAATGTCAGCTAGGCCGTTAAAGGGATCAATTAGTAGGCTGGTAGGCTGGTAGGCTGGTAGGTTGGTAGAGATTTTGTAGGCCATGGCGTTGATGGTAAAATCGCGGCGGGACAAATCCGCTTCAATATTCAACTTGGCATTACTGGCAATTTTAAAATCGTGGTAAGCGCCGGACAGGCTGGCCGAATGTTCCGTTCGGGGCAGGGCAATATCAATTTCTTCTTTTTCCCAAAGCTTCGGCCGGAATTTAAAAACCCCAAACCGTTTGCCGACTAAACTGACTTTGCCTTGAGTAGCCAAAAATTTTTCCAAAGCTGCTTTGTTGACGAGCCGGACGACAAAGTCAAAATCATTAGTCGGCCGATTTAAAATGGCATCCCGTACGGCGCCGCCAACTAAAAAAACCTCAGCTGGCGGAAATTTTTTAGCAAGCTGATTGATGAAGGGTTTAATTTGTTCGCCTACGCTTTTTGATAAGCTTAGGGCTTGGGTCGGTAAATTTTTTTGAAGATTTTGCTTATTTTCCATAGTTTTATTGTAGCATTAAAGCCCGAAAACACAAAAATAATAAAGTCGCCCCTCACCCACCCCATCTCCCGAAGAACCTGCCTTGACGGTAGACAGGGAGAGGGGAATTAGCTCTAACCCCCTTCTATCCCTCACTTAAATTAAGGACAAGAAGGCTTTTTTTGGGCTTGGGTTGACTAAGCTATTCAAAGCTAGTAAGCTAAAGCCAATAAATAAGCTGTTTTGACAGGAGAAACAGCGTTTTACGCACGTCACAACTTATTAAGGGAAGGGGAAATCGTATGTCACACGGCAGTCACAAGACAACCAAACACGGAGAAAAAGGTGATGTCCGACGGAAGTTTCACCGCGGTGGGCCTCAATGCGTTTCCAGGCGGAAGCTCAGCAAAAAGAAAAAGAATGAACAACAGTAGAGAGAAAGGGAAGGTAGCTATGGCCAGCGCCTCAAAAAAAAGAAAAGGAATTGGAGGGTGGAAGCCGGAAAATTGCCCCGGCGGCGGTAGTGAAAAGATCAAATTCCGGACACACTTAAGGTCCGGACCGAGAAAAAAGCGGCCAAAAGGGCCACCACCAAAGAACAGATAAGAGAGGAGACAACGATAACGATGAAAAAGTATACGGAAGACGGAGTTGATACCGTAGAAGGCGACAGCCTCAGTGCCTGTGCTGGTAAACTTTGTGCCAGTACTTACGGGAATTCACCTTTGATCGAGGTGTATGATATGTCGCAGGGCAACTTTCGCGGGCCAAGGGGTTATCGTTTGGTCCAAGTACCTCCCGATTGCGTGATGACCTTGGCACCCGATGGAGTCGGTACTAAGGTCGTGGTCATCGATGCTTCGTTTGGTCATCGCAAGGCCGGGTTTGACCTAGCGGCGATGACCGGGATGGACATTACTCGCTGGGGTGGCAAACCATTGGTTTTCACTAACGTGCTGGATACTTTCACGATTGGCAAACAGGGTGACAGAACTAACGTCGCCAGTCGGGAGCTTCTTGCCGGTTTAGTTGATGCCGCCAAAGTGCTTCAAATGGTTGTGCTCAATGGCGAAACAGCGGAATTGTCCAGTTGTGTTGGTTCGGAAAACCCCGACGCGACCGTGATGTTCAATTGGGCTGGTGTGGCCTGGGGTATTTATCACCCGAAAAAGATGATTCTTGGTGACACTTTGGCACCGGGACAGAGCATCATGGCTCTGAAAGATTGGTTTCGATCCAACGGTCACAGCTCAGCGCGCAAGGCTTTGGCTATGCATTTTGGGCCAAAGTGGTGGGAGAATCCTGACGCTACGGAGACTATCGCCGCTGTGGCGACGCCATCGATGTTGTATGACCCGTTTCTTAATCACGTTCACGGCTGGGACAATCCGGATTTGTGTCCGATAATACCGATCCATCTGATCGTCCATAATTCCGGCGGAGCCATCGAGGACAAATTCGCCAAAGATTTGTTATTTCCGGCGGGACTTTCAGCGGAACTCGACGACTTGTTCGATCCACCGCAGGCAATGAAAGATATTGTTACCTGGCGGGGGATGACTGATTTGGACTGGTTAGGTACCTTCAATGGTGGCCAAGGTGCTTTAGTTGTGGTTGATCCGGAAAATGAAGGTCAGTTTATTGATTTGGCCGAGAGCTACGGAGTCACTGCCAGGCGTTGTGGTCGGATTATAGAGACTGCTGCCAGCGAAATGCCGCAGGTGTGCGTCCTTTCTAAGTTCACTGGTGAATGGGTTACACTGAAATCGAAACCTAAACAAGCGACTACTGACGGAGGGTTAAGGTGATGAATGATACAATCCGCTTTGCCATAGTTGCTTCCGGCGGCGGCACTGGTGCCAATGCGGTGATGACCGCTTACCGTAAAAAACAGTTGCTGCCGGAGTGCGAGATTGTTGAATTACTAGTTACCAAGGCTGGTGCTGACTGTTTGAAAAAGGCAGAGGCACATTAAATTCACACGACGGTTATTGCCCGCCATGGAAATTTCTGGGATGAACATCTCAAAATCGACCGGCCAATGATGCAGAATGATTTTGAAATAGCAGTCAGCTATTGGCTTGCGGTTAATGAAATCCGGCTCGTCTTTTTGCTGGGATGTATTCACCGGATGCCTGCCGATTGTATCGGCAAGGATGGCCGGTCGATAGTAATGTATAACATCCACCCAGCCGATCCGCTTGCCCACGGCGGCCAAGGAATGTACGGTTTAGCGCCACACAGGCACGTTTTGGCCGAAATTCTTGACCAAATTACCCGAGAGCAGAAAGGGATAGAAGAAGAGTTTTTCACCTGGCCAACTGTTCATGAAGTGACTGCGGAATATGACCAAGGGTCGCCGTTGTTGACTCACGCCGTGAGAATATCAACGGCTATCATTGAAAAGGCGCAGGAACTGCAGCGCGCCGGCCAACCTTTGGACGAAGCAGCCAAGATGTTGCAAGCTTTGGTGCTGCCCTGCGAGCACTTGTTGCTCCCGGCAGCAGTCAATTTAGCCTGCCAACGGATTTTGGTTGCTAAGGGCTAAGTGAGTTGTACCTTGTAGTTATTACCGCGTTTTCTTGGTTTCGTACCGAGGATTCGCGGTCTCCCGACGTTTGCTTCGCGAAAATCGGGATCCCGACTCGCTGCTTCGCGGTGACGTCGGGATTTTTTTTATTATAAAATACTAATCTACGAATATCCCGATGTTTAGCTTCGCTAAAATCGGGATCCCGACTTCTTTATTATTAATAATATAATGTACGTCGGGACATCCGAATGCTGGTATCCGCGCCAGCCGGACATTACTTTTTCAAATTGAATATTCGCGAGTTTTGGTGAGGGGTTAAACTTGGCAAGAATAATATTACGCCCAGCCGAATGCCGGTATCGGTAGTTTGACTAAACTATTAAAAATCATTAAGATTAAGCAAGTTTAGAAGCGTTGTTCTACTAAATAGTCTGCCTTTGTCCCAATAAATTGGGACTACGGCGAGACAAGTCCGCCTTCAGTCGCCTTTGGCGACTTTCGGCGAGACAAGGAGGGACAGCGTTTTTGGTACGTTTACAATCCGTGTTTCCATTCGCCCAAAGTGAGGGCGGATGTTGAGAATAGATGAAGAAGGATGGGAAACTGTCTTGAGGAAAGGTTGGGTAGAGTATGGTAGTAAAGGAAATATCTTTTTGGGATGGGCTAGGTGTATTTGGTGCGGAAAGGAGAGTGTCACATGGTTTCATCGGTCTATAAGACTAGGACCGGACTTGATCCGGCTGCCGCGCAGTTGTTTAGGCGACTGCATCAGAATGGTTATACCAAGGTAACCGCAGTTAGACTTGAACGAGTACTCCGGGTCGAAGGTGTTGATCCTGAACAAGTCGATAAGTTAATGCCACTTTTTTTCCATCCAGTTTTGGAGGAGATAAGTGGTGCTTCTCTGCTTGATGAAGCAATGGGGCCGATAGTTGAAGTCTGCTATCAGCGCGGTGTTACCGATCCGGAACTCAAGTCAACCAGGCATGCCGCCCAAGCTTTGGGCGTCGACAATCTGGAATGGGCGCGTTTGGCAACCCGCTATCAATTCTTTGGCGTGGATGGTCAAACTGCCCGTGAGATTGGTAAACGTTTTCTCTATAACGATCAAGTGGAAACCGTTATCGAACCCGGAGAAATTTGGGAAACACTTAAGCCGCAGGGAAAATCTGTCGGCGTAGAGTATCTCGATATAGCCAATATGGACATCGAGGCGATGAGAACTTTGTCGTCCAAGCGCCGTTTGTTTATGGATGATGCCCAACTTCTCGCCGTTCGACTCTTCTTTGCTGAAACCGAACCACACTTGATGCGCGATGGCGAACTGGAAATGACGGCAGCGGCCTGGGGTGATCACTGCAACCACACGGCGATGAAATCACTTGGTTTGCTACAAAGGATTCAGCAAGCCACGGCGCGGATTAACCATCCGCTGCTAATTTCGGCTTTTGTTGACAACTCTGGCGTGATGGAATTCTTCCTCGGCCAAGCCATCAATTTCAAGGGTGAAACCCACATCTCGCCTTCGTCACTAGCTACCTATGGTGGAATCATGACCAAGCACGGTGGAGTAATTCGTGATATCCAGTTTACCGGTCAAGGTGCTTGGCCGATTGCTGGGACAACGATTATGGGCATTTGTGATCCCAGGATTGCCTGGGTCGATGTTCCTAAAGGTGCACTTCATCCGCTGGTGATTTTGTTGGAATCTATTCGGGGTACCAAGGACTACTGTAATCCGATGGGGATTCCAATGGCTTGGTCGCAATACCTAGTTCATCCCGGGAACGTTAAGTGTCTTGCCCTTGGTCATTCAATTGGAATTATGCCGGCAGATCGGGCGCAAAAGGGTGAACCACAACCCGATGATCTCGTCGTTTTGATCGGCGGGGATACTGGTAATGACGGGATGCACGGAGCCACGGTTAGCAGTGCCGGATTGACTCATGAAAGCGCGGCAGTTGACGGCACCCACGTTCAGATCGGTATGCCAATTGAAGAGCGGGTGTTTATGGAAGCCATTCCGGTTCTTCGTGATGCCAACTGTATTCGCGCTTGTACTGATTGCGGTGCGGCTGGTTTGTCTTCGGCCGTGGGTGAGATGGGCAGCAAGACCGGGGTGTTTGTAAACCTGGCTTTTGTGCCACTCAAAACCCGAGGGTTGAAGCGTTGGGAAATCTGGCTTTCGGAAAGCCAGGAACGCGGCGTGCTGGCTATTCCGCCAGATAAACTTGAGTTAGCGTTGCAGATTTTGCGCGACTACGGTGTTCCAGTAACTGTCATCGGCGTGTTTACCGACACTAAACGTTGTCAGGTTATCTATGACGAAAGTCAAAACTACGGTACTTGGTTAACCAATCGGACTACTAGCTTGGCCGGCGAAGTCGTTGTTGATTTGCCCTACGGTTTTCTGTCGCAGGAATGCCCGTTACCCAAAATTGAAGTGAGAGAACCCAAAGAGAAGCCGGAGGCATTTCGGCCGTCGGTGCCAGCTAATGAGCCAGCCTGGGTCGGTTTGGTTCAAAAACACTTAGGCCAGTTCAATATTTCGGATCAGTCAGGCGCCGCGCATCAATTTGATCAGACGGTTCAGGGTGCAACTCGGTTGGCGTATATGGGAGGATATGATGAACGGATGCCTGACGAGCTCATGGCTACTACGCCGATTTTGGGTGAATCTTATACAGTTGGTCTGGCTAATGCCTGTAATCAATTCTATGGTGATGTTGACCCGGCCGGTCAAGGTCGGTTGGTGATGGCTCAGGCGATGACGAGGCTGGTGGCAGCCGGTTTTTCGTCTGACGACATTGTCTGTAACGTCAACCTTTACACCTCACGAGTCGTTGGTTTTCCCGAGAATGCCTGGCGGTTGAAGCAATTGGTCGAGTATGGCTACGCTCCGGCGTCGGAAGAACTCGGCATGCCAGTGGGTTCTGGTAAGGACAGTTGTAGCGGCACTTTTGCCACTGCCGATGGTCGCCACATTCACGCGCCATTGACTCTAGATGTCTTGGCCGTGGGTCGGATGCCGGACTACAGACGACTGATTCCTAAGGCCTTCTCGCAGCCTGGTGACAAGCTGGTGCTGTTTCATCAAGGTCTGAAGGAAATCAATCTCGGTGGATCAGTGTTTCTAGATTTGTTTGACCATCGTCGTGGCGACAAGTTACCGGTCTTGGATCTCAAAGACCTGCGTCGTGGACTCATTAACTACCATCAGATGCTAATGAGTCTTAATTGGTCGGCGGGTGTTCACTCGCGATCGGTTGTGGCCGAAGGCGGATTGATTCGGCGGTTGTTTGAGATGTGTTACGGCGGCGATTTAGGCTGCAAAATCGACCTGCCCGAAAGTTGTGATGGCGTTTTGGAGTGGCTGTTTGGTGAACCCAATAGTGCGATTCTTTTGGCCGTTCCAGAAGTTGATCCGTTGCTGAATTCGCTAAGCGAATGCACCGTTCTTGGAGAAGTCACGGCCGAACCGACAATGGCCGTTTCTTATCACAGAGAGCCGCTTTTCTCCGAAACGATAGCGACTTTGGCAACTAACTGGGCGAAGACCTTTACGGAGGTGGTCATATGAGTGAAAGAGTGAGAGTTTTAATACCGTATTTTCCGGGTGTTAATTGCCACCGAGAAACAATGTACGCTTTCAGGAGCGTTGGAGCTGAACCGAGACTAGGATTACTTTCGGCCTTAATGGATGGAACCTGTCGTCTCGATGACTGCGATATCCTCGCTTTAGCCGGCGGCTTTGCTTTCGGTGATGATCACGCCGCCGGTCGGGTGATGGCTATTGACTTGACACGACGCTTCGGTGATCAATTGAGGCGAGTTGTCGAAAAACATATTCCGGTTATCGGGATCTGCAATGGCTTTCAAGCCCAAATGGAAACAGGGCTATTGCCTGGCGATGGCGAAATTGGTCAACCGACTGCGGTTTTGGATCATAACGTCACGGCTAGGTTTGAGCACTGGCGGTTTACGCCAGTTGTTTTGCACGATCCGGTTGACGTTGGCTGCGTTTGGACCAAAGGCCTAGATGGAGCCAAGATTCGTCTGCCGTCCGCACATGGACAAGGATTTCCGGTGCTACCTAATGGCCCGGACTCGTATCACGTCATGGCGACATACGGTGCCTATGAAGGCGATAGTACCTACATCGGCGTTGGTGGCTCTAGCCCCAATGGCAGTAAAATTGCCGGACTTTGTACCAAGTACTGCGCCGGTTTGATGCCTCATCCCGAACGGTCTGAGGATGGTCTAGTCATCTTCGAGGCAGGGGTTAATTCTGTTCGTTGATTTGTCCTACCGCGTGGCTTTCCTTTGGGAGAGCCCGCGGTCTTTTTTTAGTATTTGTCTGCGAGGGCAAGCCGATAGGTGCTGCCCGAGCAGTTACAAATACTAAGTTTTGGTGCGGGGTTAAACTTGGTAAGAATAATATTACCCATACATCCAAAACTACCAATAATAGGTAAACAAAAAATCACTCCGGTTTTTCGGAGAGATTCTAAATCTTGTCAAAATAAGTTAATAAATATATAATAGGAAAGTTTAAAAGAGTTGTTGGCCAGCCCATGTAGCTCAGTTGGTTAGAGCGCCACCCTTATAAGGTGGATGTCCCTGGTTCAAGTCCAGGCATGGGCACCATATAAAATTGAATAGTTGACAATTGGCGGATTATCGCTTATTCTAAAAAAGTTAACATTTATTAAGGGCGTATAGCTCAGTTGGTTAGAGCGTTACGTTGACATCGTAAAGGTCCGTGGTTCGAGTCCACGTACGCCCACCAAAAAATCTCTGTGAAAATTCAGGGATTTTTTGTTTTAAAAAATCTGAACGCGGGGTTCAGCATCTTCATCTTTGTTGGGATTTTTAGCCATGCTAGAAATTGGCCGGGTTTTTATTTTTGCCCAAGTCTTTCTTTAATTTTGCCGATTACTTCTTTTTCCGCATCCAAAAGAGTTGTTTCGGGCAAGCAAAACTGGGATTGGGTTTTTGAGCCGGTCGGATTAAAGGCGCTGGCTAAGTATAAGGCGTTATGGTCTTTGAAGGTATTGACTAAAACGCAGGTTCGGCCGGAGATTTGGTAAATTAAAACCACAATTTCTATGCCGGGGATAAAAGATATCAATTCTTCAATTACATCGGGCAGATCTTTGGCGTCGGCTTTGGCTTCCAAAAAATCATGGTCAGTCAAAAGCGACCAGACCAGTTTATTGCCCGACTCGCTTTTTAATCTCGCCAAAACCCGGCCCCATAAGTTTAAGGTCTGCAAAGTCCGGCTTCGGTATAAATTTTTGATAATCACGTCCCGTTCGGCGTCAGCGGCCAAGAGGCTGCCGGCAATTTCCAAAGTTTTCGGCGTTACGTTCGGGGTTTTAAAGCTTTTGGTTTTGGCCACCATGCCAGTCAGCAGACAAGTGGCGATATCTTTATCCAGCAAATTTTTGTCTAAAGAATTAATCAGGTTGAATAAAATTTCGGCGGTGGCCACGGCATTCATATTGGTTAAATTGATTTGGCCGAAGTGTTCGTTTTCGGCATGATGGTCGATATTGGCCAAGTCGGTGTTATAGAAAAATTCCGTGAAGTTGGCAAAGATTTTTCCCAGCGAAGCTAAATCGGGAGTATCCAAAGTAATGATCAAATCATATTTGTACTCGGAATTTTCGGCATTGACGTGTTCTTTGTTGAAAGATCCGGACTTAGGGACAATATAGATTTTTAATTTGTCGCCTTCCAAATTATAGCTGAATTCTTCAATTTTATCTTTATCGGCGTCAATACTGATGACAAATTTTTGCAGATTGGAAACCTGGGAATTAATTACGTCGGCCGAGGGCAAGAATTTCAAATTTTTTGGTAAAATAAAATCGTCGCAGACAATATCAACTAGCTTATCCTGCTTTTTCAAAACTAAATAGAGCGCTAAAGCCGAAGCCACAGCGTCTATGGAAAAGTCCTTGGGAAAAGTGATCAGAACGTGATGACTCTTTTTGATCACCTCCTGGAGTTGCTGAATTTCGTTTAAAGCCATAGAGTAATAAATCCGAAATCCGAAGCACTAAATCCAAAACAAATTATAATGTTTCAAATCATAAATACCAAACTGTTTGGAATTTAAAAAATCGGGATTTGTTATTTGTTTAAGATTTAGGGTTTAGTGCTTAGGATTTTTTGAAACACAAAGTCTATTATTATACCCCCTTTTAGGGGATTTGTCATCTTAATGGTTTAGCCAGGTTGTGTCAATAGGCGTTAAACCTGACCTTGCCTAAAAGCGGGGAATTAGCTAAAATAACAGTATTAAATCTTAATAATTTTGCCATGAATGACAAAGAAAAACAGATCGAAGCAGTGCTTACTCGGGGAGTGGAAAATATCTACCCCAGCAAGGAAGCCTTAAAAAAACTTTTAATGTCGGGTAAAAAAATTACTCTTTATTGCGGCTACGATCCGAATTCACCAACGCTGCATATAGGTCATGGAATTACGATTAGAAAATTAGCCCAGTTTCAGCAATTAGGCCATCAGGTAATTTTTTTATTTGGTGATTTTACCGGTCAAATTGGGGACCCGGATAAATTGAGCGTCCGGCAGCAAATCAGTCACCAAGAAGTTTTAGCTAATCTAACCGGTTGGAAAAAACAAATCAGAAATCTAATTAATACTGATAAAATTGGTTTTAAATTTAATTCAAAATGGCTGTCTAAGTTGCAATTTTCTGATTTAATTGAAATCGCCAAAAATTTTACGGTTCAGCAGTTAATGGATCGTGATATGTTTCAGGAAAGATTAAAAATTGACCGGCCGATTTATCTTCATGAATTTTTTTATCCCTTAATGCAGGCTTATGATAGTGTGGCGATGGATGTTGATTTGGAAATTGGCGGTAATGACCAGACTTTTAATATGTTAGCCGGCCGGACCTTGATGAAAGCGATGAAGGGCAAAGAAAAATTTGTTTTAACGATGAAGCTTTTGGCCGATCCAACTGGAAAAAAGATGGGGAAATCAGAAGGTAATATGATTACCTTAGCTGACACTCCTAATGACATTTATGGCAAAGTGATGAGCTGGACTGACGAAATGATTTTGCCGGCGTTTGAGATTTTGACTAGTGTGCCAATGCCGGAGATTGCCCAAATCAAAAAAGATTTGCAAAACGGCAAAAATCCTAAAATTTTAAAAATGCTTTTGGCCTACAAAGTCGTTGAAGTCTATCACGGCCAGCCAGCTGCCATTACGGCCGAAGAAAATTTCAAGCAGGTTTTCGAGGAAGGCTTGAACCCCGACCAAATGCCGGTTTTTAAAACCGACAAAAGAAATATTATCGAGGTTTTAATCGTTACCAAATTAGCCAGTTCTAAAATGGAAGCGAGGCGATTAATTGCCCAAGGGGGCGTTAAAGTTGATACCAAAACCATTGACAGTGAAGATTTTAAAATTGGAAAAATCGATGCTGACGGGGTGGTAATTCAGAAAGGCAAACGGCATTTTGCGAAAATAGTTGATTAGGTTTTAGGTCGTTAGGTTTTAGGTTTGGTTTTGGAGCAAGTTAAAAGTCAGGAAAATATTAAATATTCTTATTAGAAAATTAGAGATATAAATTATCTGCCTAGTCCCTAACTAGCTAGAGCCTAGAGCCTAATTATCTAACTATATGGCAAAAAAAATTCTAATTATCGAAGACGAAAAAGCGTTAATTAGGAATTTGGAATTGGCTTTACGCGATGAGTATGAAGTTTTAAGCGCCGTTTCGGCCGAGGAAGGTCTGAGTAAAATTAAAAAAAACAAACCGGATCTGATTTTGTTGGATGTGATTTTACCGGACAAAGACGGCATTGAAGTTTTGCAGAAATTAAAGAGCGGCAAAGATACTCGCGATATTCCGGTGATTGTTTTGACCAATTTGAGCGACAGTGTTACGGTCAGTAAAATTTTGGCGGCCGGCGGCAAAGAGTATTTAGTGAAATCGGACTGGGGAATCAGTGAAATCGTTAAAAAAATTGAAACTATAATTTAGTTTTTAAAAAGTTTAAAAAAGGCCAGCGTTTTCGGCACTGGTTTTTTTGTTTGGGTTGACTTTTGGGTTTTTTAGTGGTACCTTAGAAAATACTTTTTAGCTAGGTGGCTACTAAGCAGGCAGAAACCAGAAGAAGTAAGCAAGAAGGAGGAGGTTAGATGAGGCAGAACCGAAGAACAAAGCCGCCATTAACGGCGCCAAAATCAGAAGTGATTCAGGAAGTATTGTCGGCCTTGTGCTCTTTGGCCACCAGCAACAAAGTGGAAGATCCGGCTCGGGAAATCGGAATCATCCGGTCGGAAGTCCGAAAACACAGGATCACGGAAAACGTTTTGCGCCATGCCATGGGCTGGCCCCCGGCTCCGCGAAAGCGTCATCCACAAAAGGCTGCGGCTTAGCGGGGTTACTTCTCAGTTCCTTGTTTCGGACCGACAAGTGGTTTTGTCGGTCCTCTTTTTTTATGGATTGACAAGAGGATTGATTTTCAATAAGGTTAATTTGGCTTACAGCTATTGTTCATTTTCACAATCGACCGCGGGTTATTAGGAGGGAAATCCCAATGGATCAAACTGAGCAAATAAAAAGGATGCTTTTTTTCTGCATCGAAACCGCCTTAGAACGAGGGGCTTCGGATATTCATCTTTCGCCCGGCGCTCCACCTCGGATCCGGTGGCATGGCAAGATCGTTGATCTTGATTGGCCAGTTATCAATCCGTCTGATACCGAACAAGCCATGAGGCTGCTTTTAGCCAAGGATAACCAAGATGAGGTTATCGGACCGAATGGTGATGCTGATTTCGCTAAAACCTTTGACCAGTTTCAAGCTCGGTTTCGCGGTAACATCTGCCGGACCCAGAATGGCCTAGTCATTGCGTTGCGGCATTTGCCTAATGACATTCCGGCAATGGAGGAGATAGGTTTGCCCAGCCAAGTGATTCAGCGTTTACTCTCTTGCCAGCAAGGTGGCATTATTTTAGTCACCGGCCCGACTGGTTCTGGTAAGACGACGACTTTAGCTTCAATGATTAACTACTTGAATGTGACTCGGGCGTTACACATTATTACGGTTGAGGCGCCGGTAGAGTATGTTCACCCACACAAGAGATCAAGTGTTGATCAGCGGGAAATGCCGCTGGATACGCCGTCGTTTGCAGCGGCGGTTCGGTGTGCTTTACGTCAGGATCCTGACGTGATTTTGGTCGGTGAAATGCGCGACTTAGAAACCATTGCGGCCGCGATCACAGCGGCGGAAACCGGCCATATGGTCTTAGCCACTCTGCATACTAATTCGGCGGCGGATACGATTAACCGGATTATTGATGCGTTTCCGCTTAGCCAGCAGTCACAGATTAGGGTTCAATTGGCCACGTCTTTGCTGGCGGTGATTTCTCAGCGACTTTTGCCGCGGGCCGATGATTCCGGTCGGGTAGCGGCTTTCGAGTTGATGATCAATAACACGGCGATCAGGTCTCATATCCGCGATAACAAAACGTTGCAGATTAACTCAACGATTGAAACCAGCAAGAAAGAGGGGATGGTTCGTTTTGATGATCATTTGGCCGGGCTAGTTAGTAAGAGGATTGTGGCTTTTGAAACCGCTTTGAAGTTTGCCTGCGAGCCGAAAGATTTTCCCGGCCGGGTAAATCGGTAAGTAGTAAACAAACATCTTGGACCAAAATACAATTTTTGGTCCTTTTTTTATCAATCAATAAAGGCAGGGGGCATCCCAGCTTTTTTCCCAGATGATGGGGTTTGGCCGAGAGGATGGACCTGCCTTTAAAGTTGCTGTTCAATCATGGCAACTTGGACTTAATTGTGAGCTTCTTTTTTGGAGAGCGGATAACTGGTACTGCCGGCCTCTAGTAACACTTTAGTAGTGGTTTTTAGACCAGAATTTTGCCAGTTGCCCCCTGCCTGTTGCACTTATGTAGACGCTGGAATTTTAGTTTTGTTACAACTGGCTGGTTTTTCGGCTAATTAAACTGGTGCCGGTCATTTCCTTGGGTTTTTTAACTTTTAACAAGTCTAAAATGGTCGGCGCGATATCGGCTAAAATACCATTGGGTTTTAATTTAACTCGGCCGACCCCGACTAAAAACAAGGGGACATCGGCGGCGGTGTGAGCGGTGTGCGGCTGGTTCGCCTGGCAGTCCCAGCAAAGTTCCGCATCGCCGTGGTCGGCCGTGATAATGGCAACGCCTTTTTGTTTTTTGATTTGATCCAAAACTAAGCCGACAGCCTCGTCAACGGTTTTAATGCCGGTGATAATGGCTTTTTTTACGCCGGTATGGCCCAAAATATCCGGATTGGCGAAATTAACAATAATCACGTCGTATTTATTTTCTTTCAATTTCTTGACCGCGGTCTGGGCGATTTCTTTGGCTTTCATCTCCGGTTTTAAATCATAAGTTTCAACTTTGTCAGACGGGATTAAAATTCGGTCTTCGCCGGGAAACGGCTTTTCTTTCATGGCGTTTAAAATGGTGGTGAGATAAACCCATTTTTCCGTCTCGGAAATTCTCAGCTGTTTTTTGCCGGCTTGGCTTAGAACTTCGCCCAGGCAGTTTTTGACTTCGGGTAAAACAAAAGCCGCCGGCGCTTTTAAGTCTTTGTAATATTTGGTCGCCGCCACGTAATGAATTGCCGGTTTTCCCCCAGCCCGGCTAAAACCTTCAAATTCGGTTTCCGTTAAAGCCTGGGATATTTCAATTTCCCGGTCAAGTCGGTAATTAAAATTAATCACCACATCATTTTTTTTCATTCCCTGGTAGCTATTAATAATAGTCGGCTGGATAAACTCATCATTTTCTTGGCGCCGATAGGCCCTGTCAACCGCTTGGCTGACAGTTTTGGCTTGGTATTTGGCCTGGCCATAGACTAAGGCATTAAAAGTTTTTTCGACTCTTTCCCAGCGGTGGTCGCGGTCCATAGCCCAGATGCGGCCGATAATCGTTTTAATGACTGAGGTTTTTATTTTCAGTTCGTTTAACTTTTCGGTTAGCCGTTTTAAGTAATGCCGCGCCATTTTCGGCTCAGTATCTCGGCCGTCGGAAAAAACGTGGATATTAATTTTATTTGGATTGATTTTATTTTTTATTGCCATTTCTAAAAGAGCGTGTAAAGTTATGTCGTAGCTATGAACCCCTTTGTCTGACAGCAGCCCGAGAAAATGAACATTAGATTTATTTTTTTTGGCTAGCCGGAAAGCCTTAAGGTAAACCGGGTTTTTGAAAATTTTCCCGGTGGCAATGGCGTGAGTAATTATGGTTTGCGGCAGTAAAACATTCCGGCCGGCGCCGATGATATAGTGGCCGATTTCCGAACTGCCCTGGTGACCCAAAGTTAAACCGATTTTGGTGCCGGCGGCGCCGATTACGGTATTTGGATAATTTTTAATCAAGCTATCAATCACCGGCGTCGGTGCCAGAAAAATCGGGTTATGTTCCCACTCGTCGCCAATGCCCCAGCCGTCTAAGATCATTAAAACTAAGGGTGAAATTTTTTTCATAAAGTTAGTTTTAGTTTTTGATAAATTTCAAAAAGCCGGTCAAAAGTCTTGTCCCAGCTTTGGCTTAAAGCTTTGACCCTGGCTTTTTGGCCCATTAATTCTCTTTTAGCTTGGTTTTTAATTAGTAAATCAACCGCCTGGCCAAAAGCTTTAGGTGTCGGTTCGGAAATTAAGCCGTCAATATTATGGCTGACTAGTTCTTTCGGTCCGCCGCGATCAGTTACAATTGCCGGCAGGCCGGAAGCTTGGGCTTCCAAAATGACATTGCCAAAAGTGTCGGTTACCGAAGGGAAAACAAAAAAGTCGGCATTGGCGTAAACCCAGCCGAGCTTCGAACCGGAGAGATAGCCAAAAAATGTCGCCTTGGGCAATTGAGCTTTTAAGCCTTGGCCATACGGGCCTTCGCCAGCCAGCCAGAGCTTAACGTCGGTTCGGTTTTTAAAAACTGAAACCAGTAAGTCTAAATTTTTTTCAGTTGACAGCCGGCCGACATACAAAGCCACCGGCAATTTTTCTTTTCTTTTTGGACTTTTGTATTTGGGGCTAAAAATTTCTGTCTTGACTCCACGGGGAAAGATTTCAATTGGCCGGCCTAGAATTTTTAAGTTATCTTTAATCGTTTGTGTCGGCGCCAAGACAAGATCGGTTTTGGCGTAAAACCATTTTAAAAACCGCCAGGTGGCCGCGTGGGACAAATCAGTCATTGAATCGCGGATGTAATCCGGCAGTTTTTTCAAACCGTTTTTGGTCCAGCAGCTGACGTATTCCGCCAGCAGAGTATGGAAAACCCCGATTTTGGGAGTTGGGTTTTTGGCTAATAAAATTCGGGCGGCAATGCCAAGCGAACCCGGAGTAGCCAGATGAAAAATATCATATTTGCCACTGAGCAGTTTTTCTTTAAAGCCGGGCGAAATAATTTTAGCGTCAAACGGCGGCAAATCATGATAATAATTCACCGGCCAGACAGCGGTAAACTGATAAATTCTGACTGAGCCCAGTTTTTTAGTTTTGGTCGTTTTGCCAATGGTAAAAATATCAACGGCCAGATTTTTATGCCGGCAGTATTTAACCAATTCCTGGTAAGTCCGGGAAACGCCGTTGATGGCATAAAATGAATCGGTGATGATGGCGATTTTTGCGCCAGAAGTGGCGGGCATACTCCATTTTTTCATACCTTATTATTATAGCAATTATAATTTTAATCTACGAATTAATGAATAATATGAGTACTCATAGGCCTGTCTGGGTAATTATTCGACGCTATGTTAAACATTCGGTGTGTGTATTTGGCTGCCTCGTCGGCTCGCCTCGCTTCCGAGTCGGAGCGGGCTCGCCTCACTCGACGCGAGTCGGAGCGGGCGAGACGGGTTTAACCCCGCACCAAAATTAGTATTTGTAGCTGCTCGGCTTCGCCTCGTAGACAAATACTAAAAAAAAGACCCCGCACCTTTTTCCTGAAACAAGTTCAGGATTAGTGCGGGGTTGAATTGAGCCGAGCGGCTGGTATGATCAGGCGCGCGGCAGGGATTCGAGAAAGCGCTGTCGAGTGAAAAGGGAAAAATCGCAGCGATCCGGATCGATGGCCTGATTGGCCAACGAGAACAATACCGGAAGGCAGGTCCTCTCGCCGGGAAGAAGCTGCACTTCAGAGCCGATGTCTTCCATCTCAACCATTGCTGGACCGGGGTTTCCCGTCTTTGACCACGGACCAACGTACATCGCGGCGTTGCACCCGGGGATGGGGTAGGACAAATTGCGATCGAAAGGCATCGCGGCCTTGAATAGCGTTTGGTCGCTGTCCGGCATAATCATGGCTTGCCCGCCAAAGGGGGAACACCAGGCGCGTTTAGCCTCAAAGCCAGTTGGCCGGAGAAGGTGCAGCCACTGCCCGTTCATGATAGTTCGACTGAATTGCGCATCGCCTTCGGCGCTGGTTTCGTGGCCACCACCCCAGCTTGGGAAGTGCACGATCGTGGATGAATCCCAAGCAGCATTGCCGGTGTTCAAGCGACTGGCGTAGAACGCGTTGGTACCCACCGGGTCGGTGCAGGTGATTGGCCAGATTCCGCCGGCAATGAGCATATCTCCGGCATTCTCGACGAAGTTGACCACCTCGACCATGTTGTCCGCTAGGGGCCGGACAATGAACCCTTTGACAAGCTGCATTGCGTCCGGAGGTGCCGTGAAAACGAAGCTGTCGTCATCGAGCGATTTGATTTCGATTGGGCCAGTGTCGGGAGTGTAAGCCCCGTCGTGTTCGTCCGCGCCCTTCGATGCCCACCAGATCCGGTGGCCACCGATCAACTTCCACAACCCGCGCCCGAACTTACCCTTCGAATCGAAATAGAGCAAGTTCCTTTCCATGCTTGAGCCGAGATGGACGATTCGCAGAGCCGTCGTGAGGATCACCAGTTCGATTCCGGGCAGACTTAGTTGAAATGCTGGTTGATCATGAAAATCAACGTACTTTCCCGTAAACATAGTTTTCTTTTACTCCTGTATTGTTGCTGAACTTCGTTTCGGTTTTTTACTGTTTTCTCAGACTGAACCGACGGGGCGCAGTCTTTTATTGGCTTCCTTTATCCCTCTGCACCCTGCAGAAGTGCAGAGACACTGCTGTTGGATACTAAACCCGTTTCACCCTCCTTTCTTTGGGTCTGGTTTTTGGTTTTGAAAAAGAGCAGGCCTAAACCTCCTCCTTGCTAGCCTTACCCTAGCCGATTTTAACTCATTTGTCAACGGTAAATTCCTCCATTATTTTTTAGCTATTTTTTTCGCCGGCGAAAATAGCTGACAAAAGGCTCAGGGTCTAGCGGGTAAAAATTATTGATGATATTAAAATAAACCGATTTGATTTCCTTAAAATAAAGCAATGGATTTTTGTTGGCCGGGCGATAGTGATTTTTTACTTCTTGAATTTTCGGCAGCATTATGACGGCCGCTAAAAGCCGGGAGAGGCTGGAGATAATAAAGATGAGAAAAAAGATATTGATAAAATCGACTTTGGCATATTGGGCGATCAAGCCGCCGAGCAAAGCGCCGATAAAAATCCCGATGCCGTTAAGCAAAGTATAATAAGCGACGACTAAGCCCCGCCGCTGCTGGCCGATTGAATCATAAATAAAATTCGAGGTGGCTAAATTAAAAGCCGACCAGCCTAAGCCGGAAAATAATTGCGGCACCAAAATCAAATAAATCGGGCTTTGGCCGAAAAGCCAAAAGATCGGCAGCGGAATAACTAAAATCGCCGCCAGTCTTAAAGTTTCGCGGTTGCCGTAAGTGTCGGCGAATTTTCCCCAGAGCGGCAAAAACAAAAAAGAAAAAATTCCGGCGGCGACGTTGACGGCCGTGAATTCAATCGGATTGAAATGCAGCTCTTTCCACATGTAAACCGAAAAAAACGGCCCGGCGATGTTTGCCCCCAGGGTAATTAAGCTGGTAAATAAAGCAAAGCGGTTGAAATTAAGGCGAGGAATTTCCTTGATGAACTGCCAAAAAGAAAAATAGTATTCTTTTTCCAAGGTAATTTCTTCAACGTAATGGCGGTTTAGCAGGAAAGCGGAGATATAGCGGGCGGCGGCGGCGGTTAAAAAAAGAATTAAAAAGCCGATGATAATATTAATCCGGCTGAAATAGTAGAGCAGGAAAGCCGAAATTATGGTGGTGGTAACCGAAGTAATGGTGGAAAATTTAGTCCGGCGGGAAAAATATTTGCCTCTGATTTTTTCCGGCACGACGTCGCCCATGAGCGAAAACCAGGCCGGTCCGGCAATGGCGCCTGACAGGGAATAAATGACAAAAGCCAAAATAACCAGCGGTGTCAGATAAAAACTCGGCCCCTGAGCCAAAAAAATCAAGCCTAAAATAATAAATAAAAACCAGGAGCTGGCCTGGGCAACGACGCCGGCCACCACGATTTTTTTGCGGTTGGTTTTTTCCATCAGCCGGCTGCCGAAGATTTGAGCCATTGGCCCGAATAAATTGGCCAAGCTGGAAATTAAACCAACCTGCAAATTAGTCGCCTTTAGTTCTAAAGCGTAGGGGATGATGTAAGAATCGCTGATGCCGACCATGACCGAAGCAATCGCTCCTTCTTGGGTTGATAATTTTCTGGTTTTGGCTTTTTGGTTTTCAGTATCCATATTTTTTGGTAATTAAATGATAGTTTTTTTATGCGGTAATGTCAAAAATAATTTTGCCCTTGCTTAGATTTTTTGATTATGGTAAGATGAAATTGGTACAAAGAGGTGCCAAAAAAATTCGACGAAGACGTCTATAAATTTAGGCGCTTTTTTTGTTTTGTTTAATAATTAAAATTAAAAAAAATGATTGCTTTTGATTCGGGCAATACCGCTTTTATGCTGGTAGCGACCAGCTTAGTAATGTTAATGACGCCAGGCTTAGCCTTTTTTTATGGGGGCTTAGTCGGCCGGAAGAATGTTTTAGCGATTATGATTCAAAGTTTCATCTCCATGGGCTGGACCACGGTGCTTTGGTATCTCTTTGGCTACTCGCTTTGCTTTAGCGGCGATTTTTTTGGCATCATCGGCAATTTCAACCATGCTTTTCTACGCGGTATTGAGGTTACGGCTATGCATCCCAATGGTTTTCCGCTAATGATTTTTGTCGCTTATCAGATGATGTTTGCCATTATCACCCCGGCCTTAATCACCGGCGCGTTTGCCAATCGGATTAATTTCAAAGCTTATTTTATTTTTTTGACGGTCTGGCTGATCTTGGTTTATTTTCCGATTTGCCACATGGCCTGGGGGCCAAACGGTTTATTTCAGCAGTGGGGAGTTTTGGATTTCGCTGGCGGTACGGTGGTTCACGCCACAGCCGGCTTCGCGGCTTTGGCAGCGGTTTTATTTGTCGGTAAAAGAAAAAACGGCACTGAGTCGCCGCATAATTTGCCGCTGGTGGCTTTGGGTACCGGTCTTTTATGGTTTGGCTGGTATGGTTTTAACGCCGGCAGCGAATTAGCCGCTGACAATATTACCGCCTTAGCTTTTTTAAATACTGATATTGCCGCTTCTTTTGCCGCTGTTACCTGGTTATTTTTAGCCTGGTTTTTTGAAAAAAAGCCAAAATTTTTGGGTTTACTGACTGGAGCTGTGGCTGGGTTAGTGGCAATTACGCCGGCTGCCGGCTATGTTACGCCGACCTCAGCGGTTTTGATTGGAATTATTTCGGCTATTGTTTGTTATTTAGCCGTGGCTTTGAAAAATAAATTGAAGTTTGATGACGCGCTTGATGTTTGGGGTGTGCATGGCGTGGGCGGTGTGGTCGGTTGTATTTCGCTTGGGATCTTTGCCACGCTCGCTGTCAATAAAAACGGAGCGGCCGGACTCCTTTTTGGCAACTCAATTTTTTTCTTGAAAGAAATTGCTGTTGTTTTAGGTGTTGCCCTATATGCTTTTGTTTTTTCCTATGCGATGCTTTGGTTAATTGATAAAATTACTCCAGTTCGAACTTCTCCTGACCACGAAGATGATGGCTTGGATTTTTCCCTGCACGGAGAAACCGCTTACGAATAATAACCAATTTGTACTTGAGTTGATGGGTGATATCTTTTACGATCGTTTTAAAAAAATCCCGCTAGTCCAGGGATTTTTTTTATTCAAATTGGCAATCACTAATCCCAACCATATCGTTGATTAAACCAAGTTTTGACTAATTGGGTAACTAAAAAATAGGTGGCCGTCATTACTGTCAAAAATAGAAAGTAAAGCGGGGGCAGGGGAACAAAACCCAACATCGGTGCGAGTGGTGAAAATGGTAAAAATATGCCAATTGCAACTATACCGAGCGTGGTTAAGGTTAGCATTTTTGATGGTGAACTTTGTAAAAATGGAATTTTATGAGTGCGGATGACATAAATGATCAAAGTTTGGCTGACTAAAGATTCGACAAACCAGCCGGTATGAAAAAGCGCCGGATTAGCCCAGCAGTTAAAAACAAATAGCATGACAAAATAGGTCAGATAGTCGTATAGCGAACTAATCGGCCCGATGACTAAGATAAAACGCCTCATGTAATCAATCCGCCATTTTCGGGGTTTAAGCAGATACTCGTCATCGATTTTGTCGGTTGGAATCGCGGTCTGGGAGAAATCATAAAGCAAATTGTTGGTCAGGACTTGGATTGGCAGCATCGGCAAGAAAGGCAAAAAAATACTGGCGCCAACCACCGAAAACATATTGCCGAAATTTGACGACGCGGCCATTTGGATGTATTTGACGATATTACCGAATACTTTCCGGCCTTCGATGACGCCGTCTTTTAAAACTAGCAAGTTTTTTTCCAGTAAAATTATATCCGAAGATTCTTTGGCGATATCGGCGGCGCTGTCAACGGAAATGCCGACATCGGCCGCCCGCAAGGCCGGCGCATCATTAATGCCATCACCTAAAAAGCCAACTGCATGATTATTGCCACGCAAGGCCCGAATAATTTTTTCTTTATGAAAAGGGGCCAGTTTGGCAAAAATTGAAGTTTTCTCAACTATTTCCGCTAATTTTTTGCCTTCCAGTTTTTCAATTTCACTACCTAAAATAATATTTTCGGCGGGAATGCCGACCTGCTGGCAGATTTGGCGGGTTACGATTTCGTTGTCGCCGGTTAAAACTTTGATTGAAACGCCGTATTTTTTCAGTTCAATGACCGCCTGAGCGGCTGATTCTTTCGGCGGATCCAAAAAGGCCAAAAAGCCCAGCAAGATTAAATCTTTTTCATCGCTGACGGAGTAACGGCGGTTACCGTCGGAAACTTTTTTGTAAGCGACCGTAACGACTCGGAAACCATCGCCATTTAATCTTTTTTCGATTTCGGTTTTATATTTTTTTTCGATTTTTTCAATGGGAATAATTTTTTTGCCGACTTGAACCCGGTTGCAAAGCGTCAGCATTTCTTCAACGGCGCCCTTGCAGATTAAAATATTTTGGCCGGTTGGCTCTTTAACGACCACGGAAAGCCGGCGGCGGATAAAATCAAAAGGAATTTCATCGATTTTTTTGTAATTTTTTTTGACTTGTAAATTTTTTTCCACTTCTTGGTGGCGCAAGACCGCGGCATCAATTAAGTTGGTCAAGCCGGTTTGGTAAAAACTGTTCAAATAGGCATAGTTTAAAACCGCTTTAGTCTCCTGTCCGTAGATATTTAAATATTTTTCTAAAATCACCCGGCCTTCGGTTAAAGTTCCGGTTTTGTCCGTGCATAAAATATCCATGGCGCCAAAATTTTGAATGGCCGGCAAATGGCGGACAATCACTTTTTTCTTTGCCATATCCAAGGCGCCTTTGGAAAGATTGACCGAGACAATCATCGGCAGCATTTCCGGCGCCAGTCCGACGGTAACGGCGACAGCGAATATGAAAGCCTCAAACCAGTTGCCTTTGCTGATGCCGTTCAAGATAAAAACCGTCGGCGCCATGACGATGATAAAACCGATAATGAGCCAGGTAAAATTTTTAATTCCCAAGTCAAAACTGGAAACAGTTTCAAAAGTATCCAAAGCTTTGGCTAGCGACCCCAAGTAAGTGTCGTGGCTGGTGCAAATTACCATCGCTTTAGCCGTGCCGCTTTCGACGTTGCTGCCTAAAAAGCAAAGGTTAGACACTTCCAGCGGATTTTTGGTATTTTGCGGTTCAGCGTGTTTTTCGGCCGGGATTGATTCGCCCGTCAAAGCAGCCTGGTTAACAAAAAGATCTTTGGATTCAATTAGTCTGACGTCGGCTGGGATCATATCGCCGGCCGAGAGGAAAATAATATCGCCGGGTACTAAATATTTAATGTCAATTTCTTTTTTTTGGCCGTCGCGGATGACGTGGGCCGTGGTTTTGACCATCGCCTTAAGGTCATCGGCGGCTTTATCGGCCTTGGCTTCCTGAAAGAATCGCAAAATTACGCTTAAAACCACCATGATTAAAATCATCGCGGTAGTGCGAAAATCCCTGGTGATTAAAGAGACTAAAACTAAGGTTAAAAGCAGAAGGCTTAACGGATCTAAAAAATTGCCCAGCAGCCGAGCCCACCATTTAACCGGCGGTTCGGCCGCGACTTCGTTCAAGCCGTGCTTTAATCGCTGAGTTAATATCTCGGGATGGCTTAAGCCTTTAAGCGAGGTATGAAAATCTCGGAAAAAATCTTCCTTTGACTGGCCGGCCACTCGGATTAATTTCTCGGTTATTTTTGGCGAAATA
Organism: Candidatus Buchananbacteria bacterium; assembly: GCA_041664165.1. GTDB lineage: Bacteria > Patescibacteriota > Patescibacteriia > Buchananbacterales > UBA6539 > JBAYLH01. The sequence goes on from JBAYLH010000006.1 coordinate 41,569, forward strand.
TTGGAATTAGCCGAGGGCTGGTTTTTGGAGTTAGCCAATATTTTTTTGATAATGCCCATAAAATTTAGTCATTTAACTTCATTTATTATATCACTAATAATTTTTATTTTACAGTTTGTTTTTTGTGTTTTTTTATGATCTATGTTCTAATGAAGTAAATATATGAAAAAAATATTAATTACCTCAATCAATATTATTATTTTAGTTTTACTGGCGATTCCGGTTTTTACCTTCATCAAAAATGTCAGCAGTCAGGCTGCTATTGCCAGTCCGGTTAATTCGGCTAATTCCGGTTTGGTCAATTTTAACGCCGCTAATCCTGGCCAGGCTGGCCAGTCAGTCAATTTAACCTTGGCGGAAGTGGCGAAACATAACCAGTCCAATGATTGTTGGCTGATAATTAATAATCAGGTTTATGATTTAAGCAGCTATGCCCCTTATCATCCCGGCGGCAGCGCGATGCTGCCTTACTGCGGCCGGGAAGCCACGGCCGCTTATAATGACAAAGACGGCGGCGGTGCGCCTCATTCCCAAAACGCCGCTAATCTTTTAACTAATTATTTTATTGGCCAACTCGGACAGCAGTCAAAAAATTTATCGGGTCAGCCGGTGGCGCCGCCAGCCGGCATCAATCAGCTCAACCGGGAAATAGAAGACGATTAATATGAATCAATTTTTAGTAAAATTAAATTTTATTGCCCGAAAGCTCCACCGATTTTTGGTTTTATTTTCCGCCATTACTTTTCTCGTGATGGCCGCTACTGGTTTATTAATCCGCTACCTCTGGTTTGCTACGGAAACTACCACCGGCTCGGTTTTTCAGTTCGGCTCGGTATTAATCAGAGAAACAGCCATTCGGCAGCTTCATTCTCAGTATAGTCTTTATTTTACGATGGTTATCGGTTTAATGATGATTACCGGTTTAACTATGTATTTTTTGCCGAAAATAATCGCCAAAAGAAACCAACTGCCCCAAAAATTTCAGAAGTAAATTGAGCCATATAAAAAAATCAGCCTCAAAGCGGGGTTGATTTTTTTAGTTTGTAATATTTTAGTAGTTGAATTTTCGGCCAGCTTGCCGGTTTGGTTTCGGCCGGTATCTTCTTCTGTTGTATGAATTGTTTTTATTCCGGTTATCCGGCGGTTGCAGCCGGCCGATAGTGTCTGGCCGGCGGTTTTTTTGATACTGATAATTGAAACCGGGCGGCATTATCGGCTGCTCAATTTTGGGTAAAGCCGGCGTTGGTGAAACCGGCAAAGTCGTTTTAATCAGCCGTTCAATGCCTTTGATATCGCCATGCTGATCCGGTGTGGCGAAAGAAATCGCGTGGCCGGTTCGGCCCGCCCGGGCGGTTCGGCCGATGCGGTGGATGTAATCCTCAGGATTTTCCGGCAGGTCATAATTGATGACGAGCTGAATGCCGGTTACATCGATTCCTCTGGCGGCGATGTCAGTCGCGACTAAAATCCGGTAGCGGCCGATTTTAAATCCCTCCAAGGCTTCCAGTCTTTGGTTGAGGCTTCGGTTGGAATGAATTTCATTGGCAGTATAGCCAAGCGCTCTGATTTTATGCGTAATTTTTTTGGCGCCGAATTTGGTTCGGGAAAAAATTAAAATGCTGCCGGTATATTGTTTTAACAAATTGGCCAAAAGCGATATTTTATCTTTGCCGTCAACAAAAAATAATTCCTGAGTAACTGATTTTACCGTGGTGCCCGAAGGCGCCACTTCAACGCGCAACGGTAATGACATGTAGGATTTGGCAATCGCTACAATAGCCTGCGGCATGGTGGCCGAAAACAGCATCGTCTGGCGTTCTCTGGGGACGGCTTGAAGAATTTTTTTGATCTGCGGGGCAAAACCCATATCCAGCATCCGGTCGGCTTCGTCTAAAACTAAAATGCCGACTTTGGCCAAATTCAGCCGGGAGTTTTGGATATGATCGATTATCCGGCCGGGCGTGGCAATGATGATTTGTGGCCTGAGGCTTAAAGCTTTGTGCTGCTTGGCCGGGTTTTCGCCGCCGATTAAAATCGCCGTTTTCAGGCCGATTGACTCGCCGATTTTTTTTAATGTCTGATCGACTTGCACGGCCAGCTCCCGGGTCGGCAAAATAACCAGGCCGATGATGCGGCCTTGGTTTTGGGCGATTCTTTGAATCATCGGAATGCCAAAGGCCAGAGTTTTGCCGGTGCCGGTTTGGGCAATGCCCATTAAATCTTTGCCGGCAATGGCCGGCGGGATTGATTGCTCCTGAATCGGAGTCGGATGAAAAAATTTATGCCGGGCTAGAATTTCCAAAAGTTTGGGGGCAATACCGAGTTCGTCAAAATTTTTATTGGAATTAGTCGAAGTAGTCATAAGTCGTTATTAATTGGTTAAAGCGCAAACACCCTGAGTATAGCAGAAAATGCTTTGTTTTAACAGGGAAGAGCAAAAAATTTCGGCTTGTCATTTCTCACTGGTTTATTAACAGACTGACCTAATGCGGAATCCGGGAATCTTGTCATTAATGAATTTCGTATTTTTTTGTTTTAATGAAATTAGTTTTTAGAAAAATTCCGCCAAACAAAAATTGAATTGGCCGATGTTTCAGTATATAATCAAATCATGAACAAGATTTTTCAAAAATTCGATGTCGCTGTCATCGGCGGGGGACCGGCGGGAATGATGGCGGCCGGCTGGGCGGCCAAAAGGGGCGCTAAAGTGGTATTACTGGAAAAAAATAAAACTTTAGGCAAAAAGCTTTTAATCACCGGCAAAGGCCGCTGTAATCTCACCAACGCTCAAAAAGATAACCGGGAGTTTATCAAAAAACTTGGCTTAAACGGCCCGTTTCTTTTTTCCGCCCTGAATGCCTTTGGGCCGAAAGACGCGGTTGATTTTTTTGAAAATCTTGGGGTAAAGACCAAAGTGGAGCGTGGAGGCCGGGTTTTCCCGGTTTCTGATTCTGCCGCGGATGTTTTGAACGCCCTGGTTCGGTTTTTAAACGCCGGCCGGGTTACGGTTATCAAAGAAGCCAAAATCAGAGAATTGGTTGTTGAAAAAAATTTGGTCAAAAAAATTAAATTGACTGATTCCGAAATTGAAATCAAAAAAATAATTTTAGCCACCGGCGGTTTGGCCTATCCCGGCACGGGCTGTACCGGCGACGGCTATGTTTGGGCAAAAAAATTCGGCCACGAAATAATCAAGCCGACCCCGGCTTTAGTGCCGATTTTGGTGAAAGAAAAATGGGTCAAAGCGCTTGAAGGCTTGAGCTTGAAAAATGTTTCAATCGCGGTTTACCAAAATAACAAAAAAGCGGCTGAGGAATTCGGCGAAGCGCTGTTTACCGACCGCGGCCTGTCCGGGCCGATTATTTTGGATTTGAGCCAGACCGTTGGCCGAAATTTAGCCAAAGGCGCGGTTGAATTAAAAATTAATTTTAAACCCGCTCTCGACTGGCCGGCTCTGGGCTTGCGCCTGCAAAAAGACTTCGGCCAAAATCCAAACAAGGCGTTTAAAAACAGCTTGGATCAGCTTTTGCCGAAAAAATTAATTTCAATTTTCGTTGAGCTTTCAAAAATAGCTGAAAATAAAAAAGCCGGCCAGCTGACTCGCGAAGAAAAAAATCGGCTGCTTAAATTGTTTTTTGGTTTTACCCTGACCGTTGACCGGCTAGATGGCTTTGAGAAAGCGATTGTTACGGCCGGCGGCGTCAGCGTAAAAGAAATCAATCCGAAAACCATGGGTTCAAAAATTATAAAAAATTTGTTTTTTGCCGGCGAAATAATTGATCTCAACGGGCCAACCGGCGGCTATAATTTGCAAATCGCTTTTGCCACTGGCTACTTGGCCGGAACCAGCAATTGATTTTTGTCAGTCATTTCAAAAAAGTCTTCCATTTGAGGAAGACTTTTTGGTAAGGGTCGGGAAAGGGGATAATGTTAGATCTGGATTATCTAAGATTAATAAAGACTTAATGTTGGCTTTCAATAATCCGAAAGTTTGGTTATGCCAGCTTTTTAATTACGCCTTCCGTGGCATTGACCTCAATTAAATCGCCATCCTTAAAAATATTGGTTGCTATTTTTGTTCCGATGACACACGGCACCTTGAATTCTCGACTGACAATTGCCGCATGGCACGTGACTCCGCCTTCGTCAGTAACAATCGCCGCGCATTTTTTAATAAGTGGCACAAAGTCCGGAGTCGTCATTTTTGTTACCAATACCCGGCCGTTTCTTATATGCTTATCGTCATTTGGCATAATAATTTTGACTTTGCCGGAGGCAATGCCTGGAAAAGCGGTTTGCCCCCTGACTTCATCGGTGTCTTTTATATTTAAAATTTTTTCTTTAAGAAAATTAAAATTTTTACCGTAGTCAACTTTAATGTCGCCATCGGTATAGACTAAGCATTGTGTCGGAAAATGGGCATAGGGAATTGGTTTGGAAAGTCGCGCTTTTATTTCGTCCGCACCTGCCCATTGAACATATTCTTTCAGATTGGTAGCAGCGCCTAGCTTTTGAAAAAAATTATTAGAATATTCATACCAACATTTTTCGTAAGCTTCCTTGCGAAAATCTCGGAATAAAAATAATTCTTTTAACAAGTTTATTAAAGGTTTATCTGCATTACGAAAAAAATTTGAGTTGATCTCATCAGAGGTTTTAATGCCAAACAATTTGCTTTCTGAACCCGCACTGATAAGTTGTATCAGTTCTGCCTGAGCTTCATTTTGATTGCTATAATGCGATAAAACAATTATTTCTAAAGTTTTTTCCAATAAAATCGGAACGGTATATGCCGCAGCAAACTCCGCCCAGACCTTGCAGAATCTTTGGAATTTTATACTCACATTGTCTTGGTTATTCAATGTCCGACTAATTTTTAATAATTTTTCAGTATTTTTTCTAAAAGATTTAATATCATTAACGATGGCATTCGGGTTATTTTGTATTTCCTTAATAAATATATTTATAATGATTTTACGCTCATCAATGTTCATAAAATTATCAGCTGAAATGCCATTTTTTGCAAAGTAGCAGAAAGTAATGAATGGATTTTTAAGATCTAGGCCAAATCGTTTTTGAAACCATTGGATAAATCCTTGAATAGTTAAAAAAGTCCGTAAAGGTGGCGCCTTTCGGCCGACAATTTGTTCCCACTGTTGATTCAAAATAAAGTTATAGTTTTTTATCATATCATATTTATTTTAACAAATTTTTGCCAAAAAGACACCGCTCTTCTTTTTTTTACAAAAAATTCCTCCCCTAGGGAGGAGTTTTTGAGTAAGGCGTAAAGGGGTCGGGGAGGGGACGACGTTAGAACCAGGTTATCCACGCTTTTTCAGGAATTGAAGTTATATTTTTATGAAAATTATTCCCAAAATAAAAATAATTTTTTGAATAGCCGTCTGTCAATAAAAGCTGCTAAAATTACCCCGACTCCATACATTACATAATCAATCGGGTCAAATACGCTCGCGAGTGCATATATTCTAAAATATTGCAGCGTTTCCGAGAGGGCACATAGTAAAAAAACTAGTATTGCTTTAACAAACCATGGTTTCAATTTTGGAAATTCCCTTTCAATTAGTTTTAGTAAAAAATAATAACTAAATGGAATTACAATATCAGCAAAGTATCTATCATGAAATGTACTTATAATCTGGTTACTGATTTTAGAACCGAGAATAAATATAGTAGCTATTACTATTTCTAGTATTATAATAGCTATTTTCATTTTTTTGTTCCTCATATATTTTTAGTATAACAAAAAACACCTCCCCCTGTTTACCGGCCCGCTATGCCGAAGCGTCAGCGAGGCGAGCAGGCAGGCGAAATAGGGGAGATGCCTTCTCCTGAAACTACGAACACTTTAGCAGGTTCAGGCGACCTACAGGAATTTCCGCCAGAGGCGGATCTGCTTTTTGTATTTAATAAGGTGGCGGGAAACCCGTAGCGAGAGTGCCACCCGCCCGCCTGAGCGGCAAATATAAAAGCACATAGGGGTGGCTAGAGGGAATCGTCCCGATTTTAGAATAATCAATCAACTCAAGGGTGGCCTACGGGAATCGAACCCGTAACGAGAGTGCCACAAACTCTAGTGATAACCATTTCACCAAGGCCACCATAAAGCCACCTTTGAGTTGATATTGTCAATCGGGATCCCGACTTCATTAATAATATAATAATTTTTTGGGTCGGGAAACCCTCAACGAGAGTGCCACAAACTCTAGTGATAACCATTTCACCAAGGCCACCATGGACTAATTTTTACCCTTATCACTCGCCCCCGCGTGGAATCGGACCACGATCTAAGGCTTAGAAGGCCCTCGTTCTATCCATTGAACTACAGGGGCTCAAGATAGGTTATGATATCAGACTGAGACAGGGCGAGTGACAAGAGCAAAACCTTTTTCGTCCATATAAATTCATGAGAGTCAGGCGAGTCGGGCGGGGAAGGCTGTTGCTCTATCTAGTTGCTCGCCTCGCATCGCCAGCTAGATGGGCTACGGCGAAGCGGGAGCTACGGGATCTTATATTATTAGGCTCTCGCTTACCTCGCCTAAAATTTTTATTTTAAACTATTTTTTTGAAAATGTAAGTCGACCTGCCCGCCAGCGGCTGCACCTTAGATTAGGGGTAAAATGTGACACCTGCCTATCGGCAGGCAGGAATGAGGCAGTCTTTACGGTAGCCTTTTTTTATTTGACTAACAAGAATAAATGTAGTCTATTATAAAATACGGGAAAAGTCAATTCAAATATTTATAAAAAATTTCCGCCGACTGCCTGAAAAGCCGGTTGGTTTTGGTGAAAAAGCAGTCGAAACTGGAAAGATAGGAACAATTGAAAAGAATGATTGGCAAAAACTATGAGTGGGAGTATACTTAAAATAGTCCTGTTTTTCGCTGGGTTAAAACATAATCAACAAGATAGGGTATGCTAAAAAAATTATTTAGCAGAAAGAAATCAGCTCGCCGGGTTTTAATAGTCGAGGATGACGCGCTATTATCCAGAGCTATGGCCGAGAGTCTAAAAGCGGAAAAAGTCGAAGTTTTGGTGGTTGGTAACGGCTCAAACGTTTTGGCTGAGGCGATCCGATTTTCACCCAAGGTTATTTTATTGGATTTAATTCTGCCCGGTATTGATGGCTTTATGGTGTTAAAACAGCTTAAAGAAGAAATTAAAACTAAAAATATACCGGTGGCCGTTGTTTCTAACTTGGATCAAATCAGTGACGTTAAGTCGGCTAAGACCTTGGGTGCGGATCAATATTTTCTCAAAGCCAATACTAAAATAAATATTATTATTCAATATGTCAAAGATAAATTAAAATAATAATATGGCCGAAAACAAAAAAACAATTATTTTGATTATTGAAGATGACGAAGTATTGCTTCGAGCTTTATATTTGACTTTTCACAAAAGTGATTATACTATCGCCACGGCCACGGACGGCGACACGGGTCTTAAAATGGCCGAAAGAGTGAAGCCGGATATTATTTTTTTGGATTTATTGCTGCCGAAAATGAACGGTTTTGATTTTTTGAAAAATATTAAAGCCGACCCGGTTCTTAAAGACATTCCCATTATCGTTTTATCTAATTTGGGCGATCAAGAAAATATTGATAAGGCTAAAGAATTAGGGGCTCTTGATTATTTTGTAAAATCCAATACCAATCTAGTGAAATTAAGGGAAAAAATCGACCAAATGCTAAAAATGTAGCTTAAAATCCTTGATTCGTTGATTTTGTAAATTTTTTAATTTTAAAAATCAAATGAAAGACAAATGGCTAAACTTGGTTTTGCTTTTGACTAACCGCGTTTATCGCCGAAAGCAGCTCGTAATCGGCCAAATCGGGCTGGCGGCAATAATGAATGTTGTCGTTTTGGTTATTTTGGAAATGATCTTGGGTTTTATTTCCCTGCCTCTCTATTTGACTTTAAAACCGGAAAAAGTCGTTGCCTATTTCGCCGAAAAAGGCAGCTACGAAAAAGTTAACACCGATTACAATTTACGCCGAATTTTAACCGTTACCGGCGTGGGTCTGATTGCTTTGATTTGGGCGGTTAAGCTGCTGTTGATTTTAGTTTTTCCGATATTTTACGGGCCATTGCAGCTTTATTCCGTTTCCGGTTTACAGCCCGTGGATATTTTAAGCCAGGATTTAATAACTACCGAAACTGGCATTCAAACCGCGCGCCTCGTCGATTCAATGCCTAAGCCTCAAATCTTGCAAGTGCGAAAAGTCAGCGGGGGAGATTACGCTTTTTTCGGCAAAGGACAACCTGATACCCAGGTTGTTTTATTGTTATCTGATATTTCCACGGCCATTTATACCGCGCCCGTTGATAAAAACGGCAATTGGCGAATTGATCAGCAGCAAAAAAAATTCAAATTGAGCGAAGGCAATCACTCAGTTATAACTTTTAGCTATGATTCTAAACTGGGTATTAGAAGCCAGCCATCACCGCCGCAATTTTTTAAAGTTACTTCTTCCTGGGCTGATTACCTGGTGAAAAATATCGATTCGTTTGCTAATTGGTCGGTGATAATTATTATTATATTTGGCATATTTTTAATCTTTTTAGTCGTCTAACTGTATGCAAGCTCGCTGGCTAAATTTGTTTTTTCGTTATTCCGGCTACACCTTTAAGTTAAAGCAAAAAATAATCGGCGCCGACAATTGGCTGGTCGCCGGGTCTTATGCCGTCTTGTTGATTGTTTCCGAATTGGGTTTTACGGTTGTGTCTTTGCCGATTTACATTTTAGTACCGCCGACAAAAGTCCAGGAAGAGGGGTTTGTTTTTCCCAAAGCAATTAAAGATAAGCCGCAATTTCAAACTTATGCGGTCAGAAGGAAAATTAGCTTAGCTACTTTTTTTGGGGCGGGGGGGATTTTTTTATTAAAGCTTATTTTTATCGGTTTGGTTTCATCTTATCTTTTAGGGGCTCAAGCGCTTTTAGCCGCCAGCCAGGATTGGAATTTCAGCACGGCAGGCGATTACACTTATCCGGCTGGTAAAATTGTAGTTACGGGTGGAGTAGCTCAACTAGTAGATCAAGGCACGGGCGGAAACTGTTTGGGTACGGCAAATGCCTGCAATACTTTTGTTACCTCGCCAACTTGCATTGCCCAAGCCGGCTGTGCGTGGGGTGGAGCGGCTTCGGGTGCTACCACTAATCCGGACTTTACCTCTAACTCCACTGGCTGGACCGGCGCCGACTGGCTCTGGACGGCGACGACGGAAACTCGGGTAACGTCGGGGGGTAATCCAACCGCTTTTATTCAGGTTAATATTCCTAAGGCTAAAAATATCATCGGCGGGGGCTATTGGTATCAGGCATTCACGACGACGGCTGCTAATCCGACGGCGACGGTAAGCTTTGATTGGAAAAGTATTGCTTACGCCGCTGGCACCTCCGTAACGGCCTATGTTTTTGTTGATACCGGTTTTGGTGTGCCGACTATCGGTTCGCAGGTTTGGTCACAGACAATTACCGCTACAACGGCCTGGGCGTCGGTAACTAATATTAATGTGTCTTCAAAAGTTGCGGCGGCCGGAACTTATTATTTGAAAGTTGCTTACTATGTTACCGGCGGCAGTGGAAGTGTTGGCCCATTTACGGTTGGTTTCGATAACGTGCAGCTTAATTGGTCTAAGGCCGCCAGTTGCACCGGTACGCCAACGGCCTGCAATGCTTTTGTCACCTCGCCAACTTGCACCGCGCAGGGCGGTTGCGCTTGGAATACTGTGTCTGTTTATCCGACGGATTCTCCTGCCATTTATCCCAATACTTCACTGGCTCCCGCCGGGGTTACCAACTGGAATTTATTTACTGAAACCGCCACGAAAAACGGCGGTGCCATTAATTATCAGCTTTCCGATGATGAAGGTGTTACTTGGCAATATTGGAACGGCTCGGCTTGGGCCGCGGCATCTACCGCCGCTAATTCCAATTCCGCTTCGGTGATTAATACCAATATTGCTTCGTTTTCCGCCGCCGCCGGCAAAATAAAATGGCAAGCATTTTTAGTCAGCAACGGTTCGCAGCAGATTATCTTAGATAATGTTTCTATCGGTTATACGCAAAATGCGGCGCCCAGTGTTCAAAGCTTAACGGCGGCGCAAGACACTTCTTCCGGTTTTGTCCGCATCAATTATAATTTGCAGGATGGTAATAGCGATTCAATCAATTTGGTAAATTATGAATATTCTTTAACCGGCGCTTTTACTGGCGAAGAATTACCCATGACTGCCGCTAGCGATCCGGCGCATAGCGGAATAACCGCCTTGACCAGCTCGCCGACCGGCGTGGCTCACGCCTTTGTCTGGAATGCCGGAAACGATTTAGGGTCGGTGTTTGCCAATACTATTTATATCCGGTTGCGCGCCTATGATGGCATCACAAATAGTGGCTATGAAGTCTCGGCGGCAGTGAGTGCGGACTACGTTTTACCGGTTGTTTCGGCGGTAGCCGCGGTGCAAATGCCGGCCAGCGCCGATATTCAAATTGGTTATAATTTGTTTGATCATACGGCGGATAATATTTTAGTTGAATTGCAAGTTTCTTCGGATGGGGGATTGAACTGGACCGTGCCCGTTACATCAGTCAGCGGCGATATCGGTTCGACGGTTTCTAGCGGTAACGGCAAGTCAATCATTTGGCAGGCGGGTACGGATTTTGCCAACCAGGAACAGAATAACATGATGGTTAGAGTCCGCGCCAAAGACAAATATCAAAATCAGGGTAATTATATTGACTCAGCAAGTTTTGTTTTGGATAATCGCGCGCCCATAATTGCCGCGCCGGTAAATTTATTAGCCCAGCCTTTGGCCGGCGCGACGACGGTTTTAGTTGGTGGGAGTTTTAGCGAAGGCAATCCCAATACTAATAATTTTTACGTAGCGCTTAATGGCAACGCTTACGGCTCAGCCGAAGCCGGCGATACCAATACGGCGACGCCTTCGGATAAAAGCGTTTCGGCGGCGGCAACTTTGGACGGCAATGATTATATTTCGGCGGTAAAAATAGAGCACGCTGATGATTTTGGCCATTTGACGGTTAATGAAAATACTTCGCCCAACTCCGCCTATAAATATGTAAAGCCGTATACTCCGCCAGCGCCGACGGTCGGTGCTTTAGCGGAAAATTCCGTTGAGGTAACAATTAACAAGCATTCTGCCGAGACAGATGGCTTAAAATATGCGATTTTTGAAAACACGCAAAGTTTATACGTGCAAAGCGACGGCTCTTTGAATTCCAATCCGGATTGGCAAGCCGCGGGCACCGTTACGGTTACTGGCTTGTCGCAGCCGATTTCGCAATATATTTTTCAAGTCAAATCGCGAAATACCAGCGATACCGGCTTGGCAGCCACCAGCGAAAGCGATTATTCCAGTGGGGCTTCTTCCAGCTACCAATCCCCGCAGGTGGTTATTAATTCCGTCGCTCAGACAACGAATGACACTAAGTATGTGGTGATAAATTACACCGGCACTGATCATCAAAATCAAGCGAACAATTTAACCAAATACGAATATTCCCTTAATGGTACGGATTGGCAAGTAATGACAGAAAAATCCGGAGTTGGCAGCGCCGGCGTAGCCAGTTTGGCGTTTACCGCCGCCGGCGCGAATTTGGTTTTTGCTTGGGATGTCGGAGTTGACCTGCCGAATGTTGAAGATTCTACGGTTTATGTCCGGCTCGAGTCAAATGATTTAATTACCAATAGTAATCTGGCGGTTTCATCTGCCTTTGTTGTGGATACGGCCGGACCGGTTGTTTCAAACATCCAGGCAATTCAAACGCCCGGCACTGACAACGTGTCAATTTCGTACGACTTAGCCGATGGTGCCGGCGCTAACAATGCCGTTACTTTGTCTGTCTCCGATGATAGCGGCACTACTTATGCGGTGTCGGCGCCAAATAAAACCGGCGCTGTCGGCAGCGGCGTTACCGCCGGTTTGGCGCGCAGTATTGTTTGGGTGGCCGGCGTTGATTTTAATAATCAAGAAAACGGCACGATGAGAATAAAGATTATAGCGACCGACAGCTATGGCAATCAAGGCAGTTCCCTTGAATCAGCCGATTTTTCCGTGGACACAAAAGCGCCGGTCATTAGCGATGTGGTAGCGGCGCAGGATTCGGGCTCGGCTTTGGTGGCTGTTACTTATACTTTGGCCGACTTAAGCTTAGCCGATGTTGAGTTTAGCGTTTCGGCTAATAGCGGCGGTAGTTGGATTGTCGCCACCACTACTTATATGGGTAATATTGGTTTAGGGCAGTCAGCCGGGGTTAAAAATTTTAATTGGAACGCGGGGACTGATTTTCCCGATCAAGAATTAGCAACTATGAAAGTTCGCGTCCGCGCCGCTGATGCTTTCGGCCATCAAAGCGCGGATGAAGAGTCATCGGATTTTAGCGTGAATACCAAAGTGTTGTCTATTGCCAATATTACCGCCGCGCAAGACCCGGGATTAAAAACCGTAACCATCCATTACGACTTGAATAAAACAGCCTCAATTTATCTGGATATTTCTGCTGACAGCGGAATGAGCTGGAATGTGGCCACCACGACTTTGTCCGGACAGATCGGCGATTCTATCACCGCGGGAAATAATAAAACGGTAAGTTGGAACGCCGGCGTGGATTTTAATAACGACGAAAAAGCCAGTCTGCGCGTCCGGCTGAGCGGTATTGATAGCACCGGCGTGGCCAGCCCAGAGTATGAATCCGCGGATTTTTCCGTGGATACGGCGCCGCCGCTGGGCTTATTATCTTTAAATAAATTCGCCAGTACCGATAATTCGGTTACTTTGGCTTGGGAAGCTAATACCGATGCCAATTTTAGCCATTATGAACTATGGCATGGCACCAACCAAAATAATGTTGATAGCCGCAGCGGTGTTGCCAGTAAATGGAGCATAGCTAATGACGCTGCTTTAAATAATCCTTTGACTATTTCAACGATTATTACCGGCCTAACTTTAACGACTGATTATTTCGTTAAAATTTGGGCCGTCGATGATTTTGGCAATGAAAAAACCGTGCCGGCAATTAATGTTTTTGAGGCTCCGATTCAAGCCCCGGCTCTGACGCCGATTTCTGAGCCGGAAGCGCCGCCGGCCGGTGGCGTGGTGCTTATTATTGATAGTGTGCCGCCGGCCAAACCGATTTTAAACCCGCTTGTTACTCCGACCAAAGAAACTTTAGCGGTAATTTCCGGCTTAGCGGAAACTATGGCTAAAATTGATTTATATGATAATGGCGTTTTAATCGGCCGGTTAGATAATCTGGCTGGCAGTGATGGTATTTTTAGCCAGGATTTTAATTTGAATTCAGGCGATCATTCTTTAACGGTTAAAGCGATTGATAGCGCCGGTAATGTCAGCCCGTTTTCGGATCCGGTAATTTTAAATATCACTACCTTGCCGCCAAGTGTTCCGATAATTTTAGCACCAAAAAATAACCTCAGCATTACGGCGGCGACGTTACAAATTGTCGGCGTGGCAGATGCCGATAATAAAATTCTCATCGCCGTTGATAACAATCAATTTACGGCTGCAAGCGACAGCAACGGAGCTTGGAGTTTTATTTTGCCCAGCACTTTCGCTTTAAGCGACGGCCAGCATCTAATTTCGGCTATGGCCTTGGACGCGGCGGGTAATCAAAGCGCGGCGGCGACTTTAACCATAACTAAAACAACGGTTAAAGCACCAGTCGTCCCGCAGGCTGGCAGCCAAGCCGCTGTTTTGCCAGTCGTCCCGCCGGTTTCCATAATCAGCGAGACGACTAAAGCCGTGGAATTGCCGGGTATTCCCGTACCAACTGTCACCACGGCCGGAGCGGCCGTCTCAGCGGCCGGCGATATTTTAAGTTTTTCCGGCACGGCTTTGCCTAATTCCGACGTGGTGGTTTACATCCATAGCGATCAGGCCTTGATTTATCAGACTCGCGCTGATGCCCAAGGCGCTTGGCGCGTTGACCATTCGCAAAGTATCGCGGAATTGGCGCCGGGAAATCATACGGTTTATGCCGTCTTAGTTGATCCGGCCGCTAAAATAAAAAGCCAGCCCAGCGCGGTGGCCACCTTTACGGTTAGCCGCAATTTTTGGGTGATGGTGTATCAGTATTTAAATTGGCAGACGACAGCAGTAACTTTGATAGTTTTATTACTGGCAATTTTTTGGCTCTATCGCCTGCGAAAAACGCCTAATATTATAAAGTAATAATTTTATGCCTAGGAAAAATCAAATTAACGCCATTTGTCTTTCGTCGGTTCAGGGCGATGAACAATATCGGCTTTTATTTAATCATATTCCCGACGCGGTTGTCATTGCCGATTATCACGGCTGGATTTTAAATGTTAACGAGGCGGCTTGCCAGTTATTCGGCTACCCCAAAAAAGAATTATTGTCCATGAGTATTAAAGCCTTGCATCCCAAAGCTTCGCGCCGATCAACTTTTGCTTTATTCAAGCAAATTGTCAAAAGAAGATCTCGAAGCTTGTTTGACATTGATATTATCACCAAAGGCGGCCAAGTCAGGCATACCAACTTAAATGTCAATTTGATCGAGTCGGCCGGTCAAACCAGATTGATGGGAATTTTTCGGGATGTTACCGAAAAAAAAGAAACGGAGCGGCGCTATGAAACTTTAGCCAAAATGGCCAATGACAGTATTTATTTGTTGAATAAAGACGGCGTGGTTATTTATGTCAATGAATTCGGCGCCAAACAGCTTAACGCCAAGCCGGCTGAAATTATCGGTCAAAAGATAAAGGCTTTGTTCCCGCCGGCAATTTATAGACGGCAGAAAAATAATCTGGATCAAGTTTTCAAAACCGGCCGGCCAAGCTACTATGAAAATTTGTCATCTTTTTCTTTCAGACCGGTTTGGCTTTCAACCAAATTAACGCCGATAAAAGATCAGCGAGGCGGAGTTGAAAGCGTGATGGGTCTGTCGCGCAATATTTCGGAAAGCTACGCTATTCAAACAAATCTAAAACAAGAAACTTCATTGTTGAATTCCATCACTCAGACATCGCTGGAAGGCATTTTGGTAATTAGTAAGGCCGGCAAGGTCGTCTTCTGCAACCAGCAGTTTCTTAATTTATGGAAAATTCCGAATAGATTGGCAAGTTTGAAAGATGACAAAAAATTATTGGCTTATGTCGTCAGTCAATTGGCCAAGCCGAAGGAATTTTTAGCTAAAGTTAATTATCTTTACCGCC
The DNA here is from genome assembly GCA_041664165.1 of Candidatus Buchananbacteria bacterium. GTDB lineage: Bacteria > Patescibacteriota > Patescibacteriia > Buchananbacterales > UBA6539 > JBAYLH01. The sequence continues at coordinate 56,801 of JBAYLH010000006.1, forward strand.
ACCCTTCATTAACTTCGTCTGATCAGATAAATTTTAAAGATGGCCGGGTGTTTGACCGGCAATCGATTCCGCAAAGTATCGACGGGAAAATCGTCGGCCGAGTTTGGCGCTTTAATGATATTACCGAAAACCAAGAACGTCAAAACCAGCTGGTTTTATCCGAGCAAAAGTATCGCCGCTTATTTGAGGCGGCAAAGGATGGCATCCTTATCCTTGATGCCGAAACCGGAGAAATCAGGGAAGTTAACCCGTATTTAATTCAGATGCTGGGCTATAGCCATAAGGAATTTTTGAAACGGAAGCTCTGGGAAATTGGTTTATTTAAAGACATCGTTGCTTCCAAAGAATCATTTGAGCAATTGAAACGCAAAAAATACATCCATTACGAAAATCTGCCTTTGCGGACGAAATCGGGCATGACTTTTCACGTGGAGTTTGTCAGTAATGTGTACCTGATTGACCATACGAAAGTTGTCCAGTGCAACATTCGCGATATTACCGCGCGGTATGAAGCGGAAGAGAATTTAGCCAATAACGAAGCCCGTTTCCGGGCGATTTATGAAAATAGTCCGGTGCCGATTTTTTTAATCGGGTTGGACGGCCGTTTTTTAAATGTGAATTTAGCCGCCGTTAAAATGCTTCAGTATTCGCAAAAGGAATTGCAAAAATTAACTTTCGGCGATATTACCCATCCGGAGGAAGTTAAAAGGGATGTGGCAAAAGTCAAAGAATTGATAAGCGGTAAAATTTCCAACTATGACATGGAAAAGCGCTACCTACGAAAAGACAAAAAAATTATTTATGTCCATATTAGCGCCACTCTGGTTAGAGACGTCAAAAACAAACCGGCATATTTTTTGACGATTGTCGAAGACGTTACGGATCATCATGAGTATTTGGAAAGAATCCGGCAATCGGAAATAAAGTACAGCACTCTGGTGGAAAACAGCAATGATGCGGTTTTAGTCATTCAAGATGGACTATACAAATTTGCCAATAAAAGTTCGGAAAATATTACCGGCTATAAAGCTAAAGAGGTGCTGGGCAAGCCGCTGATAGATTTCGTATCGCCTAAAGATAAAAAAAGGGTGATGGATATATATGTTAAGAGAATGAGGGGCGAACAAGTGCCTAGCCGGTATGAATTTGAGGTTGTAAAAAGAGATGGCAGTTTGCTGCCGATCGAAGTCAGCAGCTCGGTCGTGGAATTCGACGGCCAGCCGGCGGTAATGGCGATTATTCGCGATATCACTAAAGCCAGGGAAATTGACCGGGTAAAATCGGAATTCATTTCGGTTGCTTCGCATCAATTGCGCGGGCCGCTGACCGGCATTAAATGGTTTAGCCAGCTATTGATAGACGAAAAGGCGGGCAAACTAACACCCAAGCAATTTGATTTTCTAAGGCAGGTTTACAACAGCAATGAACGGATGATCAGCTTGGTTAATGATCTGCTTGATGTTTCCCGCATTGAAACCGGGCAAAAATTCGTACTTGAAAAAAAACCAGGCGATATCGTTATTTTGATAAATAATGTAATTAAAGATCAAAGGATTAATTTGCCGGTAGAAAATATAAGCATAAAGTTTGACAGATCTTTTCCCGATAAACTGGTTTTTAATTTCGACCAAGGTAAAATTTATCAAGCTTTTTCCAACTTAATCAGCAATTCGATCAAGTATTCCGGCAAGGATAAAAAAATAATTATCGGCCTAAAGCGTTTGGGCGACAAGGTTGAGTTTTTTGTTAAAGATTTCGGTTTCGGCATCCCTCAAAATCAGCAAAGCCGGGTCTTTCAGAAATTTTTTAGAGCCGACAATACCGCCAACATATCGACCGAAGGCACGGGCTTGGGTCTTTATATCGTCAAAGGCATCGTGGAGGCTCACGGCGGCAAAGTCTGGTTTGAATCGGCGGAGAATAAAGGAACAACTTTTTATATCGTTTTGCCGCTGAAAAATCAAAAAAATCCCGATATTAAATAATAATTTAATAAGATTGCAAAAACTATGAAAAAAATTCTGTTAATCATTGATGATGAGCCGACCGTTCTTGAAGCCCTATCATCACAGTTTGATCAAGAAAAGGTCAGCGTTTTAACGGCTAAAGACGGCCAAGAAGGCTTAAAAATTGCTTTGGAAAATCATCCGGATTTGATTTTGCTTGATTTGATAATGCCTAAAATGGACGGGATGACGATGCTAACCAAATTAAGAGATGACGAATGGGGCAAAACCGCCGAGGTAATAATTTTAACTAACTTAAGCGATGCCCAAAAAGTCGCCGAAGCGGTCGATCGCGGCACTTATGAATATTTAGTCAAAGTAAATTGGAATGTCAGCGACGTGGTTAATAAAGTTAAGAATAAATTGGGCTTGTAATTTGTTTTTCGGTTTTTCTTGTCTTGGCAAAGGGGATACCCCCAGAGAAGGAAGCTGACGCTGGGAAAACAGTTGAAATAATTAGAATTTCAAATATTGCAAAATATCGCTAAAATTTGCGAAGATTATAAGGGAGAGGGTATAATATAAATAAGGTAAGATTAGTTTAAATATACAAAATTACTCTTAAAAATCAAATTTATGAAAAAATTTGTTAAAGGTTCAGCCTCAGCATTAGCTGTTTTTTTTGTGTTTGTTCTGATTGGAACAAACACCGTGCTTGCGGCTACGTCGCCATCTCTTGGATTGGCGGCCACCTATGGTGTTCTCGGTAGCACCTATACCAACACAACGGCAGGAACGACGATCACCGGAGATATCGGATTTACCACCGGACCAGCGGTTGCTCCCTTGGGCGTTCACACAAACTACGGATCTGGCGCTCCGTATGCTACGGCCGGCACAGATCAGGGCAGTGCCTTATCTAGTTTGGCTTCTCAGCCGTGTACATTTACTTTTGCGCCCGGAGCGATTAATCTCTCTACTGATACGACCCACGGTGCTATCGGTGTGTATGCTCCCGGAGTATATTGCAGTACGGGGGCGATGAATGTAGGCGGTCCGCTTACTCTTAGTGGCAGTGGAACGTACATTTTCAGACCCGATGGCGCGCTTAATTCGACGGCCGGCGCGGTTGTTACTTTGGCTGGTGCCTCAGCTTGCGATGTTTTTTGGACACCAACAGCGGCGACAACACTTGCCGCCAATACGACGTTTGTGGGAACAGTAATTGATAATTCTGGTATTACCGTGGGTGCTAATACTACGTGGACAGGAAGAGCCTTGACGTATGGCGGAACGGTTACGACCGATACGGACACCATTACCGTACCGACTTGCGCGGTCTCCCCAGCCACTCTCCATATCATCAAAACAGTTATTAACGACAATGGCGGCACCACAGCTGCTTCCAGTTTTAATCTACATGTAAAACTTTCCGGGACTGACGTTTCAGGAAGTCCGGCAAGTGGAACGGCTTCGCCCGGAACTTCTTATTCACTGGCTGCCGGTACGTATGTAGTGAGTGAAGATTCAAATGCCTCTTATACGCAAAGTTTCAGCGGGGATTGTAATTCAAGTGGCAGTGTGACGCTGGCTGCCGGCGACAACAAGACTTGTACGATTACCAATAATGACATCGCGGCTGTGGTCGTTCCACCGACCCCAACGCCCACGCCAACACCTACACCTACACCTACGCCTACACCTACGCCCAGTCTTCCAAATACGGGAATCGATCCTAGCAGCAGTAGCAGTGTTTCCTGGAATGTTATTATTCCGATTGGTATTTTTGTTGTTCTATTTTCGCTCTACCTGGCGCGAAAGAAATTGGCAATTTAACCTAAGTATTGCATGTATGAAAATATTTAATAGAAATTCAATATTAACCATATTAGTCATTTTCTTTATGCTTGTTGCGCTCGGCCTAGCTGGGCCGAACGTTGTTTTAGCGGCGGCTACTGCGCCCACTTTGGGTAACGCGGCAAGTTTTGCGGTTTTGGGCGCCTCGACCGTGACAAATACTGGATCTACGGTTCTCCATGGCGATCTCGGACTTAGCCCGGGTACTTCAATCACTGGTTTTTTTGGAACCGTTGCAAATGACGGCCCGGGAGTTTTTACCGGACATGCGGTTCATCAAACCGATGCAACGGCTGGTTTGGCGCAGACGGCTGCTACTAGCGCCTACGGTGATCTCAATCAGGGGTGCGACTTTGGCCCCTTTGGTCCGACCGATTTAGCCGGACAAACGCTTGTTCCGGGCGTTTATTGTTATTCATCGTCGGTTCAGATATCGTCGGGAGGAGTGCTCACTCTTAATGCCCAGGGCAACCCCAATGCCGTTTGGGTCTTTAAAATTGGCAGTACACTCACAACTATTTCGGGCGCCTCGGTTGTATTTAGTAATCCAGGCGTAGGTACTCCGGGTTGCAACGTGTATTGGCAAGTTGGCAGTTCAGCGACTCTCGGTACAACCACGACGTTTGTTGGAACCATTATTGCAGCTGACGATATTACGCTGAATACCGGCGCAACCGTAAGCGGCAGAGTCTTGGCGCGCGGCGTGGCCGCTGATGGTGCCGTAACTTTGGATACCAACACCATTACCGTGCCGACCTGCGCAGCCGTTCCGTCTTTAACTCTCAACAAAATTTTAGTCAAAGACAACGGCGGCACCGCTGTTGAATCAGATTGGACTTTAACGGCAACTGGCCCGATAACTTTGACTGGTTCTGGTGCCGCTGGCTCTACTGACGTAGTCAGCGACGGCACTTTTTCAGCCGGCACCTACACCTTATCTGAATCAGGACCAGCGGGTTACAGTACTTCCTTATGGACATGCACGAATGGTATTACTGTTGCTAGCGGCCAAATTACTCTGGCCAATGGACAGTCAACAGTCTGTACAATCACTAATGATGATATCGCGCCTCAACTCATTGTGAACAAGGTTATCGTTAATGATAGCGGCGGCACTAAGGCGATTTCTGATTTTCCGCTCTTTATCGACGGCAGTAGCGTGGTATCGGGAGTCGCAAGTACTACTGTGACAGGATTACACACAGTTTCCGAAACTTCTGATTCTGATTATGTGGCCACCATTAGCGGCAATTGCGCTGCGGATGGTACGATTACTCTTGCATTGGGTGATGTGAAGACCTGTACCATCACTAACAACGACATCGCACCAGTTTCATCAGGTGGCGGCGGAGGTGGCGGCAATGCGCCTGTACCACCTCTTATTGATGTAGTAAAAGTACCCAGCCCTTTAGCCCTACCAGGTGGTTCAGGTTTGGTAAAATACACTTACACCCTTCGCAATATCGGAACGGTTCCGGTGAGCAATGTAACAATGGTCGGCGACACTTGCAGTCCTATAACATTAATTTCTGGTGATGCTAATGCCGACGCCAGGCTCGATTTGAATGAAACTTGGATCTACACCTGTTCCAAGACGCTTTCAGAAACTCACACGAACATTGTTACGGCGACTGGCTGGGCTAATGGCATAAGTGCAACCGATATCGCCAACGCGACGGTTGTTGTCGGCTTACCGGTCGTGCCACCCTTAATTCATGTAACCAAAGTTCCCAATCCGCTGACGTTGCCGGCCGGCGAAGGAATGGTTACCTACGCCAATAAAGTTACCAACCCGGGAACAGTCGCCTTAAGCAATATCAGTCTTTCTGATGATAAATGTAGCCCTGTGGGATATATTTCCGGCGACACAAACAGCGATTCAAAACTTGATATCACGGAGACGTGGACCTATACCTGTCGCATGAGACTTACTAAAACCACGACAAACACCGTTACCGCCAAAGGTGAAGCCAATGGTCTGATGGCGAGAGATTTCGCGATTGCGACCGTGGTTGTGGCTCCTACCGTTGCAGCTACTGCCGTTCCGGCACTGCCGGATGCAGGGATTGCCCCTGACCAGAAAGGTATTTCATGGAATATCATTATACTCTTTAGCATCCTCATATTAGTTTTAACTTCGTTTATTATAATTCCCCGCCTGCGCTGAAGCTTCCGCCTCCGCTGATGCTTCGGTGGACAAGTCGGCGGGCAGGTAATAAAATATATAATCTAGGCGGCAGGATTAACAAATGTGCTCAGTAATGGATTTCTTTTGGAGGTAAGAAAGGCTCCGCTTAGACGGAGCCTTTCTATTGTTGATTATTTATGCCATCGAAAATCTCATTAAAACAGCCATTGTTAATTGCCAGTATTGTGGGAATTGTATTTTATTCAGTAATTATTTTATTTCTGATTTTTGGTTCGCCTGTTCAGGGTTCTGATACAAAGCCCGCCTCACCGACCAATAGTCAGGCTTTGCAAAATTTAATTGACGGAAAGTCAGTCGAAGCTATCTGGGGTATCACTTTTCCAAAACAACCGAGCCTGCCTGCCGGCCAGGCAGGTGCGGGGCTGCCAATTCGTCTAAAAATTCCAAAGATTAATATTAATATTGCTCTTGAGTCGGTAGGTCTTACGCCTCAGGGAGCGGTGGATGTACCAAAAGACCCCGCTAACGCTGCCTGGTTTAATCTCGGGTCGCGTCCCGGAGATAATGGTAGTGCCGTTATTACCGGCCATTATGGCTGGTGGAAAGACGGTACGTCCGGGATATTTAATAATTTATCTAAATTAAAAAAGGGAGACAAAATATACGTCCAGGATGACAAAGGAACAATTATTACCTTTGTGATTAGTGAATTTCAGACGTATGATCCGAATGCGGATGTTCCAGAAGTGTTTAACTCAAATGACGGAAAAGTACACCTTAATCTCATCACCTGCGAAGGAGTTTGGAATAAAAGTGCCAAACAGTATTCCAAGCGGTTAGTGGTGTTTGCCGATAAAGAAGAAGTAAACAGCAGCAATCTGATCGCATTTGCTGGCGTGATGTCCGCAGCATCTGCCCCGGCTGTTGTGACGCCTGCCCCCGCGGCTCCCGCGGCCTGCACTACTGCCGCCACTTTTACCAAGTTTTTGTCTTTTGGGAGTACTCAAAAGCAGGTTCGCCAGCTTCAAAATCTCCTGCAGTGTCTGGGCTACTTTCCGGCCGATGTCGCGCCGACTGGCTATTTCGGTCAGGCGACCGAAGATTCAGTCAAAAAATTTCAATCGGCAAACGGCATTGAAGCTGCTGGTTATGTGGGACCAGCTACTCGCTCGGCTCTTAATCATTATGTCGTGATGAAATAAGAGATTAAGTTTTTTAAAAGGGTTTAATTAATTATTATACCATCGTGAGCTTGCTCCGAGGTTACTTTGCAAGGAAGAGTTTGAGAAACCATCGGTTTTTCAATGAAAAAATATTCCTTACTATACCTCGTCAGCTTGCTGCGAGGTAGTTGATTTAAAACAAGCCTATTATTGATGTGTAATATAATTAAAAAAATAAAGTATGCTAAAAAAATTAGGACTGAAGGCTAAAATAGTTGCCGTAAAGGCGGAAAAAGGAAACGACATATACAAAAACAAAAAAATTGTAACTTCCACGAACGATAATGTGATAACTAAGTTAAAGTTTTTAGCTAAAAAGAAGGAAAGTGTCAGGCGCAAGCTGGCCGTTACTGCTAAGGAAAAAGAAGACGTGAGAAGTAGGCTAGTGGTAACTGCTAAAAAACTTGCTCTTACTGCGAAAGAAGCGGAAAGTGTCAGGCGCAAGCTGGCCGTTACTGCTAAAGAAAAAGAAGACGTGAGA
>JBAYLH010000007.1:0-59894 GCA_041664165.1 Candidatus Buchananbacteria bacterium
CCAGACGGCGCACCGCCCGGCTGCGATTAATACTTTTCTATCACTTTGATCGAGGCAGCGGCCGATGGGATATTTTTCTTGTTCCAGTTATCTTGAACTTCAATGACTGGTTTAACCAGGCAGTAGTTTTGATCCGCCGGACAATCCAAATTCGGACCACGATTCGGGGAATTAGAAGTCCGCTTTAACTGCCAATAATCATAAGTATGATAAATCGTAAACGGATTTTCCAAATTCGGCCGCTCGCGCAAAGAAACGCCGGAAACCGAAGTTTTTTCGCCGTCTTGCCAGTCAACCGAATAGGACTTCAAAGGCAGCTGGTTGGCATCAACTTTAACCGTAAAATCCAATTTAACGGCGCCAACACCGTTAATCACCGTACTTTTCTGGCCATTAACTAGCGTACTAGGAATTGCCGGTTCAATCCAGCAAACGTCGCTGAAAACACCCATCGGATCGGGATTGCCGGCCGGACGCTTGTTCTCTCCACACCTAGGGAAAGAACCGCAGTTGATTGGCGGATTGGCTAAACAGTCCCAAGTTAAGGCATTACTGTTACTCACTTCTTTATACCCGTCGCCAAAATGGTTGATATTGCAAGTCGCGGTATTGGTATTAGCGCAAAGGCTTTTATCGGTAACCGTACAATTCGCTGAATTATCGCTGCAAAGACCGCCAGTGGCCGCCGTGAAATCCCAGCCGGTGCCATAACTTTTCAGAAAAATCCGTTTTAAATAATTTATGTCGTGTAGTTCGCCCATCCTGGCCTGATACGGCGCGCCTAAAGACGGCTGGGGCGGTTCATAGAAAAGCGGCTGGCGGTTATTGGTCGTCCGGCTGTCCCAGTCCGGCGGATTTTGCAGGCCGGCCGGTGGAACAATCGCGCCGAAAGGTTCGTAATCTGAAGATTGATAGGCAAAATCCGGACTGTCAATATTGCCGTTCACGGCTTGGGCGGCCGTCAGAAATTGATCATAATTAAACGGATCGTAATAAAGATAATAATTCCGATAGCTAGCGCCGACTTTTTTGCTGTTGGGGTCAGGCAAGAGGTATTGAGAACCCGGCGCCACCCGCGTTGACCAGGCCTTATTATTGCCGGTCGCGTCAACCACCTGGACTACTTGCTTGCAATAATTAACATTAATATCGTTAGTTTTAAAATTACCGTAAACTCCCGGCGCTTGTTCGGAACCTTCCACCAAATTAATTACCGCCACGCCGTAAATATCGTTAGGAATATCCGGCATCGGATCAACAAACTGGCCGGTAAACCGCGGGTCATTTTCCGTTACAATGGTAACGCCGGTCGCCATTCCGATTTTGGCGCTGAACTGAACTCCTGAACTTATTTGAAGCGCCGCGGCTATATTTTCCATATCGCCGCCAGCCGCAAAGCCAAGGAGTGCTGAACCGGCTTGAGTAAATAAATTTAGAAATAGAGCTTGTGATTGAAAAGTTTGCATATCATCAATATAGCTGGCTGAACTTATTTGCGTTGAATTGTAGAACTTAAAACTATTTATATTTAAAAGAAGAGCCGCAGATGGATCTCCGGGAGAACCACCTGCAAGATTACCTACTATATCTAATGCTGAACCAATAAGTTGAGAAATTCCAGGGTCACCACCTAATGCCCCTATTAAACCGGTAATTGCCGACCAAGGAACTATGAAACTCAGGGTGGCCGGTAAAAAACCATAAATCTCACTGCCTTGCGATTGTAAATTAAAAGTTACATCACAACCTTGTATATGATCAATATTAGGATCACAATTTCCCGTTGGACCAAACGGCGTGCTATCTACGGTCGGCGGTAAATTCAAAACCATTCCTAAACCTCGCATCGCGAAGGCGGGCAAGTTGTCCGGTTCAAATTTAAAGTGGCCCTTGATTTGCCGGACATACGGATAGCGGAAAAGCGGCCGGTAGTCTTCGTTGATTTGAAACGGCACCAGCTGAACCGATCGGCCCTGGTTGTCATTGCTGCCGGCGCTGTAGCTGGTATAAGTATTGAAAGTGGCCATCAGCTGAGTTGACGGGAAAGCCGGCATCTCGCCTTTTTGCACACAATAATAAAGCGGCGTCTGGATTTGGTAAGGCACGACTTCATCGGCCATTTCGCCTTTGATTTGGTCGATTGGCAGCCACTGGACGCACTGCTGGGGATTATTCGGATCAGCGGTCAGGCAATAGCCGTATTGGCCGATATGATAAATATTTTTGGCGTCGATATATTCGCAGGCCAAAGAACTATATTCGGGGTAAACCCGGCAGCTGCGGGAGACAAAATCATTGGCCGCAAAATTCAAATCATTACTCGTAACATTTTTAACCTGCAAAACCGGTTTTAAAGAAATCTGGTCAAACAGGGAATAGCCGCTGATGCCGCACTTGGTATCGTCTTTACCGTCCCGGCAAGTGGCAACGTCACTAGCATAATTACTCAAATAAAGCGTCATTTTTGAACCCTTATCGCCGGAATTAAAGTCATAAGTCAGCTTCTGCCATTTGTTGCCGCTGGGTAAAACCAAAGCTTTGGGGCAGCAAACTTTGCTTCCGCTGTTATAATAGTCTCCTTCTTTTCGGCAGCTACTTTCGATTTCTGGATAGTAACAGACTTGCCCCCGCAAATAAGTACCCGGCAAAGTTCCCATAGTGGGATCGTCATGTTTTAATTCTTCGGTATTAATCCAGGCGGTCAAAATATAGTCGGTATTTTTTTCCAAATCAATTTCGGAAGATTTTGCCTCATAAGACGTGTTTAATTTCAAGTATCGGCCTTCGAGCCGCTGTTTGGAATTGGTTTCCAAAGTATATTTGTAAGGCATCCAGCCGCGGCCGTCAGTCGTATGGTCTGAACTCTGATTGCTGTATTCGCTCCAGGCCAGCGGCTGATTAGTTTGGTTAAAAGCCAATTCAAAATCGCCGTTGGAAATATAAGCCGCATTGCCGTACTGGGTCATTTCCGCGTAGGGGAAATAGCCGTTGATAGTCCGGGCGCAAGTTGTGAACGAGCCGGTGCAATCATTTTTAGAGTTGCAGGCGGCGCCGTTATTCATGCCGTTAGCGCAAACGCCCTGGTTAAAGCTCAAGCCGGCCGTGGCATAACCGCTTAAATTTTTAATTTCCTCAACTGTGCTGAACGCCGACTTTCTTAAATCATTGCCGCTTGAATCTTTACCGGCCGCCGGAACAAAATTAGTGCAAATGCCGCTCTCATCAGCCGCATTGCAAAGGCCGAGGCTGAGGCATTGCTTTTGTTCGCCTTCGCTGGTAACGGCCGTAACCGCGTAGCTGGTACAAGCCAGCCAAGCTTCGCATTCGCGATCCGGCGTTACTTTCAAGACGGCATTGGAATCGCAGCTGCCCGAACAATTCGCCACCGGCAAGCCGTTATTAACGTTGATGCCGCTGGTGTCGGCGTCAAAGCCCAGGGAGCTGATGTCATCTTCGCCGATTTTGAAATTAACCTGGCTGCGGTCATTAAACAAAACACAGCCCCGCTCCGGATCAACGATGCCGTTGCAGCTGAATTCATCAACCGTGTTGCTTAAAGTATAATAAATGCCGGTTTTGAATAAATTGACTTGTTTGACTGAATCTTTAATGTTATCCAAATCGCTGCCTTTTAAGTCCAGTTTGCAAACTTGCTTTTTGGGCACCGTAAAGCGGACGGAATAGGTGGTTTCCGCTGGAAAATTGCTGATTTGGTCAATTGTCCGGCTGTCGGCCTGGTAATTTCTCGGCGGAATTTTAAACGATTTATTGTCGCTGGCGATTTCAATTGAATGGTCGAAGGAAACGGCGTTCGGGCAGTCTTTCATTTCAATCACTAACAGGCTGCCATCAAGTTTCTTTTTGGCAGTAAAACTCAAAGTATATAAAGTATTGGCTTCCAGCTGCAAACCTTCCTGCGTGTAATTATCAGCGCCTTTTACCCAGCCATCGGGGACACTATTATTATCACTATCCCGGCTTAAATCGCCGTTGAAGATTAAATTTTTGGCAATCGTGCTGACGGGATCAATAAACTGAGTGCAGGAATTGAATTCGCCCGGACATAAGCCCGTCCAGCCATTGCTCGGATGGACAGCACCGACCGGCGGCTGAACCAGCGGGCAATCCGGTATTGTCGAAGCTGAACCGGATTTGAACCAGGCCGAGCTCGCCTGGCCGGGGGCAACCCGGTATTCGCAGGTTTTGGCTCCCGGATCTTTGAAATAAGCCGTCCCGTTGCCGGTCCGAAATTCATCGCAGCCGAATTCCGAACTTTGGCAAAGAATTGAACTATATTTATCCGGATCATTAATCAGATAAGCCGTCTGGTAGCCGACGACTTTGTCAGCCGTGCTGATTTGCGGCCAGCCCAAAGCCTGGCAGCCTTTGTTGGCCGCGGTGCATTGAAACTGCGGCCGGTTAACCAGATAAACCAATTTGTCAGCCGGCACGCTAACCGCCGAAATCGGATCGTTGGCATTAAATGGCACTTCCGGTTCATAAGGCGAAGCGGAATTAAAAGTATCAATCAGCGCCTGGCAGCCGATTACTTCCTGGCGGCACAAATGGTCGAATGATTTTAAATTATGGGTTCGGCTGTAGGAATCCCGATACTGCTTGCAGCCGAGCATAAATTGCGGCGCGGCAATCGGACCGGACGAAAGCCACGGATTGGTGTCGCAGCTATTCGGCGTTTTCCAGGAATTTTTGATTTCATAAACATAATTTTGAACTTCTTTGATTTCAATATTATCCGCGTAGAAAGCCGGCGTCCCGCCATTTTCACCAGTTAAGCTTAAAGCTAAATCCGAAGGAATGGCATCGGGCATGGTAAACGGCCCGAAATTATAATAATTCCAGTCCGAACCGAGGTTGGTTGATTCTTGAATAATGGCGCTGCCGGCCGAACCGCTGGCGAGCTTAACTTTGATTGGAATAGTATTGGTGGTCGAGCCTTTGGCCCAAAAAGAAATCAAATAAGTCTTAATCGGTTTAATCAGCTGGCTCAAATCCGAGCAAGATGATTCGCCGACATTAATCAGGCAAACCTGGCCGCCGGCGGTATCATCGGAAACGCACTTGCCCAAAGTCCGATCGAAACAATCTTTGGCGTTATTGCCGCTGCAGGCTGTTACGCTTTCCGTGCAATTGCCGCCAGACGATAATTTGCTGTAAGCGCTGGCAATAGTTTCCAAACCAGCCAGCTGCTGGCTTTTAATTGAGTGGCCGCCGACGGACAACGCTTCGCTGCTAATCGTGCCGCTCTTCCAACCGACCGTGTCGCCGGGTTCAAAATTATCGGCAAAAGCCGTAAAGACGTTGCCGCTGGCATTACCGCTGTATTCGCGGCAGCCGGCGACGTTATTAGAACAGGCCAAACCTTGGCTGGGAATTGCCTGGTAAACGCAAGTTTTACTGCTGCCGTCCCAGGTGCCATGGCTGGCAGTACAATTAGCCGTCGCTTCGGCATCGCCTTCGTTCAGCCGCGATTTGCGGAACGGATGGCAGTCATCTGAACAGGCGATGGTATTATTATAAATCCGATAATAAATATTGCCGTCAATGCCGTAAAATTCCTTGCAGAAAGGATTGGAAATTATATCTTCCGGCCCGTCGCAGCAAGCCGGCTGGCCGTTAGCGCCGGCCGCCGTATCAGCGCACCAGTAAGGCAGCCAGCTTGAAATATCCATGGCCGCTTGCGGCGAACCGGCCGCGGCGGCTAAATTATAGACTTTGAGCTGGTAGCCGGCTTCGTCGGAACCCTGCCAATTATAGAAATTCTGGCAGCTGACGCCCGGGTCATTCGGCTTTTCGCAAAGCCTCAGGTATTTATAATATTCCTTGCCTTCGCCGCCCTTGGCAACTTCGTCTAAATTGGTAAATTCATCGCAGCCGGCGCTGGCGGCATTGCATTGTTTTCCGGTGGCCGGAATGAAATAATTAATCGAAGCCTGGCTTTCAAAAAAAGTATTTGATTGTTTATAAGAATCATAGCCGACGCATTCCGCCGGGCAATAGTCTTCCAGTTTGACGACGCCCGGAATTGTGGTTCCGCCTTTTAGCGGGGTATAAGCTTCGCAGCCGACTTCGTCTTGCTGGCAATACAAAGCGTAATTGGCGCACTGGGGCGAATCAACTTCGTGGCAGCAAAAATTGCCGGCCGCATCGCAGCTGTCAGCGGCGCAGGTGCCAGAGCCGCAATCGGAATTAGCGCTGCAGCCTTGGCCGGCTTTGTCACCGCCCTGGCAGAACTTCCGCCAGACCAAAGTGTCGCCAACGCACTGAGCTTTGGTAACGCCGTCTAAAACCGCGGGGTTTGGCCGATCCAAACTATAGCCTTTGCAATCCAGTGAAACCGGCGCTTTTTTCAGATAAGTTAGGTTAGCCGCGCCATAATCTTTGTAGCTGGTCGTTACCGGATTTTTAGTTTCAACTTCTTCGATTTGAACGCCGTCAAGATAAAGCGGCTTGGTATTATCGGTACTCAAATTAGCGATTGAGAGTTTAAAATTATCGCTGCTGATTCGGGTAGTAATCGGATTGGCGACAAATCTCTGCCATTGGTCGGTTAAATGCAAAAATGCCGAATTATTAATTTGAAGCGGCGAAAAATCAGCCAAGCATTTGCCCTGGTTTCGGCCGCCAGCCGGACAGCCGCTCACCCCGTCGGCGCAGGTGCATAAATCATTAGTTGGCTCGCAGCTTAAAGCCGGATTCAAACTGCAAAAATGATCCGGATTATGATCGGATAAAATTTCCAAATACCACAGGCCGTCTTCCGGTTTTATTTCTTTGGTCGTCGAATCGGTTTTGGCCCAAAAAGAAATCCGGTAAGTGGTGTTGGCTTTCAAACCGGTAACCGGCCCGGTATCAAAATCCCGCGGCCGGCCCAAATTATCATTATTTATTTTCAAGCATAATTTACCCACCGGGCAATCATTTTGAATTTGTTCAATTGAAGCATTATCGCTCGCTTGATGGCTTTCTCCCCAAAACCAGCCTTTGGGCAAACTACTAGCATCCGGCCAGTCTTCAAAACTGGCATTGTCAATCAAATTCGTGCCGGCATTGGGCAAAGTCTGGATGAATTCGGAACAACCAGCTTCCTCGGCCGAACAAGAACCGGCATCGCGGTCTAAATATAATTTGCTTTCGTCGCGGTCAATCGTCCCGACCAAAGTTAAAACTGCCCGATTAGTGATGCAGCTTTTGGAAATCCGGAAATTATCAAACCAAACCACACCACTGACTTGTTTAACGCCGTCGCCGACTTCAATTCCGACCTTCACTTTGCCTTTGCCGTTGCCGGCGGCCGTAACCTTAAAATCAAAACTGATTTGCTGCCAGCCATTTTCTTTATTGACCATTTTTTCCCCTAGCACGCTGCTAGCCAAAGCATCGGTAACTTTTAAAGTAACATCGCCTTGGTTTAAATAATCATAAACTTGACTTGAAAAAGTATAATCGCCGGCCGGCAATTCCAATTCGGCCGAAGTCGCCGATTCGTCAATAACCGAACCGTAGTTGAAAAATCTCAAGCTCGCCTGGCCGCCATCGGCATAAATTCTTTCCGCCCCGCCGGCAACCTGGCTGAAATATTCCCGGTTGCCTTGCCACTTCAAAGAAAGCTGGCCGGTTGCCGGTGCCACGGCCGTTTCAAAACTCGGATTAGGCAACAAATTATCCAGGCTACTGCAGCTGTCGATAGCGCAAGAAACTCCGTTTTGCTTGATGGTGCAGCCGGTATTGACCACGCATTTGCTGCCGCTGGCCACCCAGAATTTTGAGCCGGAACTGCATTTGTCGCTGATAGTCAAATTAACCTGCGAATTGGCGTCAAGACAGAAATTCAAGCCGTTGGGAATATCGCAGCTCGCCGTTACCGGACAGCCGCCTTTCTGGGTGCAGGGTTTGAGAACTTTTTTACCCTCATTAACGCAAGTCCAAATATTGTCAACCGGATTATAAGTCTGGCAATACCATTTGCAGCCGGCGTTATTGATGCTGCAGCCGTTGTAATTCAAAGAATTGGCCAAATAGCTGGCCACTGAGCCGCTGCTGCTTTGAAAAGTCTGACAGGTGTTATAATTAGCGCTGCAATCTTTTCCGGCTAAATCCCAAACTCTTTTTTCTTCGCTGCAATAGCCGTAATTGCGGCAAGTGCCGTCGTTATTCCGGCTGATACAAGACTGGAAATCCGCGCAATATTCGGCGCGGCCGATATCGAGACTGGCCGCTTCGTCAGCCGAGCTGCCGGTTTCGGCTTGATAGATAATTTTCGGCCCGAAGCCCTGATTTTTACAGATGACTTCCGGCAATTTTAAAACCCAATCCGGATCAATCAAGCCGTGATAAATACTCGCCGCATCGTTAGGGTCATTAAATTTTGAAACTAAATAATTAAGGGTAATAATTTTACCGGGATCAAGCAGATGACCGGCTTCGGCCGCTAATTCCCAGCCAACCGGCACAATCCGGTAACTCCTCATAATCACGATATTCCGATAAGACAGCTCCAAATTTTTCGCCGTCGGATCAAAATTCCAGGCTCCGAACGGCGCTTCACCGTCAATTAACCCGGCCTTCAGCGCATCCTTTAAAGTCATTTTTCTTTCGATGATATCGCGAAAAGCCGGCGAAATCACGCATTCTTCCGATCCCGGATTTTTGGGATCAGGACAAAAACTCAATTTGCTTAATAAATCATAATCGCTGCTCGGCTTAACGCCGGCTTCCAAAAAATCCAAAAACCGCCGTTCGGCCGCCTTCTTGCCGCCGTATAAAGACACTCCGGTGTCGCCGGTATATAAATCCTGACTGCCGCCAGGACCCGGCCGAGGCAATAAACCCGCCAAAGCCCGGGCCAAATCTTCAATATAATTTTCATCATTGCCGGCATTGCTGGCCAAACCCTGCCTAAACCATTTGTCAAAAAGTTTGGACATTAAAGTATTGGCAAAAGTCGCAATCGCATAACCAAAAATATCGCCGAAAGGAACGTCCTCGGCCGCCTTGGTGCCTTTGCTGAGCGCCTGGTAAGACGCTTCGGAAACCAAAGACGATGGCGTCAAAATCGAATCAGCAATTTTTTGGCCGACCGACTTCCAGCCTTGGCCTTCCTGCCGGCCCAAAATCCCGGCTAATTCATCTTTGGCTTTGGTCTGATAATAAAAATCAAACATCGAAAAAGCAATGCCGATGTCATTAGCTGACGGCTCAAAAATACCGGTGAATTTATTCAAAAAATTCGGATCCTTGGCAAAACTTTGCCAATTCTTTACTAGCTGGGTTACGGTGCATTTCGGCGGTTTCGGCCGACCCAGTTCGCTGATTCCCAAACTGATTCTGATTTTAATCGGACTGGCCGGTTCGCAAACATTATAATGCAGCCAGCTGCCGCTCAAACTTTCCAAAAATTTACCGCCGGCGGCATCGGCCAAATCCTTTAAATAAGCGCCCCAGCCCTTGGTATAAAACATCGGCTTTTGGCCTTCATCGCCGGTCGCCAGCCAAGTGGCCGTATCATAAGCAAAGGTATTAAGCATGTGGCTGACTGCGGTTTTGGCCGCCGCGTAAACGGAGTCTTTCAAGCTTTCCCAGCCCCAGTCCCTGACTTTAAAGAAATTACCCCACCAATCCTGCAAGCGCTGAATAAAAGTCAGATTTTTATTGGTGGTTTTGGTATCTTTATCAACTGCATTGATAGTATCTTTTTGATTACCAGTTACTTCATCAAATTGGGGCTTGGTTACTTCGACTTCAATTGCGCTGGGCGACGCTGCCGCTTTGACCGGCAGCGGATATAAAGCCGCTGGCATTACCGAAACTAAAACCATTTGAACCGTAATAATGATGGAAGCGGTTTTTTTAAAGCCGGAAAACCAAGGCCGACTCACCCGATTTTTCAGCTGGGTTTGACCGTCTCCTGGCTTGGCAGATTTATTTGAAAAGTAATTCATTTTTTATCAAGGCTTAGTCGAGGTGGAATTTTTATTGTAATTATTTAAAGTCTGGCCGACCAGCTGAAGCAATTCGTCGTCGGAAACTTTGTCCAAAGTCGCTTTGGCCACTCCGGCCTGGCTCAGCAAATCGCGCAGCTGCGCCGGGCTTAAATTTTGGAGATTACTAGGGGTTAAAGAAATAGTTTTTGGCGCCGGCTGAGTTGCCGTCTGACCAACCGACGATTGAGTTGTCGACAAAGTTTCTTTGGCAAAATTTAATAATTCACTGTCCGTGATATTATCCAAAATGTCCTTTGTCATCCCGGCCTTGGTCAAAAGATCACGCAGCTGCTGGGGAGTTAAATTCTGCAATTGCTGAGGAGTCAAAGAAACGCTGCTTGGCGCGGTTGAATTCGCCGCGGGCTGGCTGGCGGCTAAAGTTTCCTGGGCTAAACTCAATAATTGCTCATCAGTTACGCTGTCTAAAATGTCATTTGTCATCCCGGCCTTGGTCAAAAGATCACGCAGCTGCTGCGGAGTTAAATTCTGCAATTGCTGAGCCGTGCTGGCCGAAGATGCCGCACCGGACGAACCGGTCCCGCCGCCCATTTCCGCCATGACTTCCTGGTAGGCCTGAAGCAGTTCCGCATCGCTTAAATTGGCCAAATCTTGCGCCGACATGCCGCCTTGAGCTAACGCACTGCGCAAACTGTCAATTTGGATTTGATCGGCGGAAATAAAATTATCCGGTGCCGCTGCTCCTGACTGGCTGGCGGCGGAATTACCGGCCAAACTGCTCCAGGAAGCGAAGCAATTCTGGCCTTCCGGGCAATTAGGATCGGTTTGTCGGACAACTTCCGTTTTATCTTCAACGCCATCGGAGTCGGAATCTTTCAAATATGGACTGGTATTGTAAACGTAAAGCTCATCGTAATCAGAAAGGCCGTCGGAATCAGTATCTTTTTCCTTTAAACCAAGCAAATCCGGAGCCTCGTCGGCCGAAGCTAAATTCTGGCCAGTCGCCGGCAAAAAACTCTTGACAATCCGATGGCGAAACTGGGAAAAACCGAAAATCAGGCCGATTAAACCAAAAAAAAGAATGGCGACGGCAAGCAATTGATCAACCTTTTTAGGGTCTTTGAAATATTCCTTAACTGATTTTTTCCCTTGAGATTTTTGGGCATCTTTTTGATAAATCTCTTTTAAAATAGTAAGGTTTTCAATTTTTCTGCCAGCTTGAGCCATTTTTCTTTATGACGTTAAAAGTAATGGTAAAACCCATCTGATTTGTTTAGATTAACTTGTCTATATTATAGCAGAAAAATCCAGCAGCAAGCAAGGGAGTTCAACGCTTTAATTAAGATAATTATTTAACTCTTTGGCAAGTTTGAGCCAATCGGCAACCGACAATTCTTGAGCCCGAATTTTTGGATTAAAATTGGCTTCATTGAGCATTTTTTTTAAATCATCGGATGAAATTTTAAAACCGGCGGCTAAATTATTTTGCAGCTGCTTTCTTTTGGCGGCAAAACCAATTTTAGCCATTTGCCAAAAAAACTTCTCAGTTATCCCCTCTAAAAACTTATCCACTTGCGGCTGATTTTTAATTTTAGAAATTCGCAAGATCGCCGAATCAACTTTCGGTACCGGCCAAAAATTATTTCGGCCGACAATTTCGATAATTTCAGGATCGCCGTAAAGCTGCGCCGAAACCGAAAGCAAGCTCATCTGGCCGGGCTTGGCGCAAATTCTTTCGGCGACTTCTTTTTGAACCAACAGCGTCATGGTCGCCGGCCGCTCTCGTCTGGTTAAAAAATTCTTCAAAAAGTGGGAAGTAATGTTGTAGGGCAGGTTGGCAACGATCTTGTAGCTTATAGATTTTAGGTTATAGGTTTCTGGGTTGAATTTTAAAATATCTTCATTAATTAATTCCAAATTGCTGGCACCGGCAAATTTTGCCTTTAAAAACCCAAAAAGCTTGGCATCTAGCTCAACGCTGATAACTTTTTTAACTTTTTTGACCAAAGCCTCGGTTAAAATTCCTAGCCCCGGCCCGACTTCTAAAACCGTATCGGTCGGCAAAAGCTCCGCCCTGGTAATAATTTGATTCAAAACTTTTTGGTTAATTAAAAAATTCTGACCTTTACTTCGCGCCGGCCAAAGATCATAAGCCTGGCAGATTTTTTTTATTTGATCAACAATTGGTTGCGGCATAAAACTTAAAGTTAAAACTAATTTCCTCCCCCTCGCCCACTAAGTTAAGACGTGATCCCTCTCCCTCAATGGAGAGGGGAAAAAGCAAGACTTATTTCTAAGTTTCCCTCCACCCGCGGGGGAGGGACAAAGGGAGAGGGGCGAAGGGAGGAATACTCAGAAAAGCTTATTTTCTTATTCTATGTTATAATAATCCTATGATTTATCTTGAAGGGCTAATGCACCGAAAAATCAATCTCTGGCTGGCTTTATTGATAATTGCCATTATCGCCGCTATTTTTGCTTTGGTAATTTCAGCCAAAGCTTTTACTCTTGGCCAACCCGTGGCAATTCAGGTTTTGAGCATGCCGGTAAAATGCGTGCCCGATCCGGATTTGGTAACCTGTCTGGCCAGCTGCCCGGTTTGCGGCAGTTTACCCAGTTGCAGCGCCGTATGGGAAGTTAAAGCCAGATACTTAAGCGGCTCGCGGCTGGTTTTGAGAAAAGGCCCCGGCGGCGAAGCTTTGTGCCTTACCTCGCCAATTTTATTTCCCCCGCCAATGAAACCGGGATCATTCAAACCGATGGGCAAATGTCTGGGCTTAGTCCAAAAAACCCCGGCTGGCATTCATGTTTTACTTGTTTTCGCCTGCCGGCCATAATGATTTAATTTTAATTTCCCCGGCTCGTAAAATTTCAATTTTATTTTTAGTTATCTTAACCACGGTTGAAACTTTCCTTTTAGCTAATTGGCCAGCATCGATAATCAAATCCGGCTGGTTTTTTTGGTTGGCAAATTGTTTAATCGCTTCGGAAACCCGGTAAGGCGTTTTGCCGCCGGCTAAATTGGCCGAAGTCGCAATTATCGGCCGGCCGGCCAGTTTAGCTAATTTCAAAGCCACCAAATTTTTCGGCACCCGAACGGCAAAGCGCCGGGAAATAACCAGCGACAGCGGGCCGGGCCAGCACTCCTTGGCTAATTTCTTTTGATTTTGATTCAATTTGAAAAATTTCCGAACCTGGCTTAAATCAGCCGCAATCAAAGTAAACTTATCATCTTTTCTTTTTTTGATTTTTAAAATTTTGGCATTAACTTTTTTAAAATTAAAAATACCGCCCAAAGCATAAGCCGTATCGGTCGGGTAAACTATTACTCCACCTTTTTTTATAACTCTAACCGCTTGCAAAATTCCCGCTTGAGTTGGTTTAACAATTATCATTGAAGTAATTAGGAATCAGCCTCTTATCTGCTTCACGAATTTATAAATTGAAAAAATTACCGGGTTAGTAACCAAATCAAAGCTGCCGACGTATTCTTTGGGCGCCGTTGACTGGGAAAAACTGGTTTTAAACCGCGTAATCCCTTGCCACTTGGCATTGTTGTAAGTTTGGCCGTTAACGCCGCCGAAATCATAAAAAGAACAGCCCTGCTTTTTTGCCGCGCTAATTGCTTCCCATTGCAAAAGGTACGGTGCCATGACTTCGCGGTATAAATCCGAAGAAGCGCCATGAAGATAAGTGCAATATTTGCCGAAAAAAGACACGATGTTAGCGGCAATTACTTTGTTGTCATATTCGGCAATAAATAATTTAACCAAATTTTCCGCCGCCAAAACCTCGAACATTTTTTTATAGTGTTCTTTGGTGTGGGGCTGAAAGCCATCGCGGCTTGAAGTCTGTTTGATTAATTGCCAAAAACTTTCAATGTCGGAAATTTCCGTGCTAATTCTAATATTAACTTTGTGCCGCTGAGCTAAGCCGATATTGTACCGGGTTTTCGGTTTCATGTCGACCAACAATTGATCCTCACTTTTGGCTAAATCGATAATGGCATTGCACTTCGGCTGAATTTCATATTCGCCTTTTCGGAAGCCAACGTCAGTTAAGCGCTTTTCATGACCCAAAATCCAGGGCGGGTCAACCCGGATTAAAAAACTTTTTTCCTCCCGGGCGATTTTTTTAATTTCGGCAAACAGCGAATCCAAATCATCAATTTTCAAAACATTAATTACCGGCCCGCGCGGACAGTAAAGATAATTATATTCAAAAGGCAAATCGTGTTTAATTAACAAAGCCGCAGCCTGGAGCTGGCCTTCGTCGTCAATAACCCCGAGCCGGATGATATGATTATCCAAGGCTTTTTGAAAATCGCCCCAAAGCCAAGACTGCAGCAGACCGCCGTCAGTGGCGTTGGTTTTAATGAAGCTATCCCAATGCTGTTTTAATTCATCGCCAACTTGGACTATCTGCATAAAACTAAATGACAAAATTAATTAATTTCCCCGGCACAAAAACGATATTTTTCACCGTCTGGCCGTCTAAATACTTTTTAATTTTTTCGCTTTGACGGGCAACGATTTCGGCCTGCTGCTCGGTAATATCGGATCTTACTTTCACTTTATCGCGAAATTTGCCGTTGATTTGGATAATTAGTTCGAATTCTTCGGCTTTGGCTAAATTCTCATCAGCTTTCGGCCAGGCCGCTTTAAAAATCGACTTTTTATTGCCGAGTTTTTCCCAAAGCTCCTCGACTAAATGCGGGGCAAACGGCGCCAAAAGCTTTAAAAAATTTTCTAAAGCGGCTAAATCAACCTGATATTCCCCTTTCATCTCTTCCAGCCTTGGCCGCCAATCCGGTCGGCTGTCTATGCCATTAAACTGGATCATTAAAGCGGAAACCGCCGTATTGTAATTTTGCGTTTCAATATCTTCGGAAACTTTTTTGATAGTCCTATGAATTAGCCTCGATTTTTCCGATCTCTGATTTCCGATCTCTGATTTTTTTAAATCATCGGCAATCTTTGAAACTACCATATAAACTCTATCTAAAAATCTCCTTACCCCAACTACCCCTTTGGTATCCCAGGGAATCGCCTGGTCAAACGGCCCCATAAACATTTCATAAACCCGAAAAGTATCAGCGCCGAATTTTTTTACGACTTCATCGGGATTGACCACGTTGCCTTTGGATTTCGACATTTTTTCGCCGCCCTCGCCTAAAATTAAACCGTGCGATGTCCGTTTTTTGTAAGGCTCCGACCCGCAGCTTTTCGGTACGGCGCCGATATCATACAAAAATTTATAAACAAAGCGGGAATAAAGCAGATGTAAAGTAGTATGCTCCATGCCGCCGTTATACCAGTCAACCGGAATAAAGTGGGCTAATTTTTTTTCCGCGGCCAAGGCTTTATCATTTTTCGGGTCAACGTAACGCAAGAAATACCAGTTAGAGCCTGCCCAGTTTGGCATGGTATCGGTTTCGCGCCGAGCCGAGCCGCCGCAAACCGGGCATTTGGTATTGACCCAGTCGGTAATTACCGAAAGCGGCGATTCGCCGTTATCGGTCGGCTCATACTTTTTCACATCCGGCAATTTGACCGGCAAATTTTTTTCCGGCACCCTCACCCAGCCGCTCGCCTCGCCAGTTAGCGGGTCTTTGACCGCTCCGGTTTTCTTACAATTTTCACAATAAACCATGGGAATCGGTTCGCCCCAGTATCTTTGGCGCGAAAAAACCCAGT
The DNA here is from genome assembly GCA_041664165.1 of Candidatus Buchananbacteria bacterium. Lineage (GTDB taxonomy): Bacteria > Patescibacteriota > Patescibacteriia > Buchananbacterales > UBA6539 > JBAYLH01. The sequence continues at coordinate 15,656 of JBAYLH010000007.1, forward strand.
CGCGAAGTTTATAATTAACGGCTTTTTTGCCTAACCCCTGCTTAACCAGCCATAAAGTAATTTCAGCAATCGCTGCTTTAACCGGCAAATCATTAAACTGACCGGAGTTGACTAATTTGCCCTCGGCAATTTCTTCATAAGCTTTCTCTTTGATATTGCCGCCGGCGATTACTTCAACAACCGGCAAGCCGTACTTCTGGGCGAAATCCCAGTCGCGCTGGTCATGGGCCGGCACCGCCATAATCGCGCCGGTACCGTAAGAAGTCAAAACGTAATCAGCGACAAAGATTGGAATTTCTTTCTGAGTCGCCGGATTAACCGCTTTAAGGCCCTTCAATTCAACGCCGGTTTTTTCCTTATTTAATTCCGTCCGTTCCAAATCGGACTTACTTTTAGCCTGCCTTATATAATCTTCGACTTCTTCCTGATTTCTGATTTCTGATTTCTGCCTGCCCGCCGAAGCATTTGCGAAGGCGGGATTTCTTAAAAGTTCATGCTCTGGCGAAATTACCATAAAAGTCGCGCCGAACAAAGTATCCGGCCGGGTGGTAAAAACCTTCAAACTTGTCACTTGTCTCTTGTTACTTGTCACTACGACAAAATCAATCTCCGCGCCTTCACTTCTGCCGATCCAATTAATCTGCTGCTGCTTAATCCGGTCTAAATAATCAACAGTTTCCAAATCTTCAATCAGCCGGTCGGCGTAATTGGTAATTTTGAGCATCCACTGTTCCTTTTCCCGTTTTTCCACTTCACCGCCGCAGCGCTCGCATTTGCCGCTGACCACTTCTTCGTTGGCTAAACCGATCTTACAAGATAAGCACCAGTTGATTGGAATTTTAGCCTTATAAGCTAAGCCATGCTCATACATTTTTAAAAATATCCATTGCGTCCATTTGTAATACTTCGGGTCAGTCGTGGTTATAACCCGGTCCCAGTCAAAAGAAAAACCAAGCGCTTTGAGCTGGGTAGTAAAAGTTTTGATATTTTTTTCCGTGGTAATAGCCGGATGAATGCCGGTTTTAATGGCGTAATTTTCCGACGGCAGGCCGAAAGCGTCAAAACCGATCGGATACAAAACATTATAGCCTTCCATCCGGCGTTTTCGCGCTAAAATATCCAAAGCGGTATTGCTGCGCGGATGGCCGACATGCAGACCTTCGCCGGAAGGATAAGGAAATTCAATTAAACAATAATACTTCGGTTTGGCGGATTTATCAGCAGCGGCAAAAGCCTTGGTTTTCTCCCAAACCTTCTGCCATCTAGACTCACCTTTTTTGTCTAAAAAATTTTTATATGTTGACATAATTAACAATTACTTTATAACTCTGCTCACCTTGCTAGGCGAGCCAAAGCGGGTTTGCCTCGCCGAAGCCCCGATTTATCGGGACGGAGGCGGGCCATTTTGATTCAACTTTTTTTGGATCGTATTTCGTCATATTAATAATGAATATAAATTACCATAAAATCAGGCTTTTTTCAAGTTAAAATTAATTTCTCTAAACTAAAACCGAGGATCCATACCTCGGCTTAATTTTTTTGATTGTAGCTTCCTACTTCCTACCAGCTACTTCCTATTGCAACACTTCTTTCAAATATTTTCCCGTATAAGATTTAACCGCTTTGGCGATGTCTTTTGGTATGCCCTGAGCAACCAAATAACCGCCTTTGACGCCGCCTTCCGGCCCCAAATCAATCACCCAGTCAGCACATTTAATCACGTCTAAATTATGTTCGATAATCAAAACGGTATTGCCCTTATCGACTAATTTATTCAAAACGATCAAAAGCTGCTTGATATCTTCAAAATGCAAGCCGGTCGTCGGCTCATCCAAAATATACAAAGTTTTACCGGTTGACCGCCGGGAAAGTTCCGTGGCTAATTTCACCCGCTGGGCTTCGCCGCCGGAAAGCGTCGTGGCCGGCTGACCCAGTTTGACGTAGCCCAAGCCGACTTCGAATAAAGTTTTCAATTTGTTATAAATAATCGGCTGCTGGCGGAAAAACCGCAGCGCCTCTTCGACTGACATATCTAAAATCGCGGCAATATTTTTACCTTGGTAATGGACTTCCAGCGATTCCGCCTTATAGCGCTGGCCGTGGCACTCTTCGCACTGGACATAAACATCCGGCAAAAACTGCATTTCAATTTTGACCAAGCCCTCGCCGGCGCAGTTTTCACAGCGGCCAGCCTTAGAATTGAAACTGAATTTGCCGGCTTTATAGCCCCGGATTTTGGCTTCCTGGGTCTGGGTAAATAAATCACGGATATAGGTAAAAACGCCGGTATAAGTTGCCGGGTTGCTTCGGGGCGTCCGGCCGATCGGCGACTGATCAATGGCAATGACTTTATCGATATTTTCAATGCCTTTAATTTCCTTGTGCTTGCCCGGCAAATCTTTGGCTCGATAAAACTTTTTGGCTAAAGCTTTAACTAAAATCTCCAGCATCAAAGTTGATTTTCCCGAACCGGAAACGCCGGTTAAACAGATAAATTTGCCTAAAGGAATTTTGACATCCAAATTTTTCAAGTTAAATTCCTCAGCCCCAATAATTTCCAAAAATTTGCCGCTGCCTTTACGATAAGTTTTCGGCACGGAAATTTTCAGGCTGCCGGAAAGATAGCGGCCGGTTAAAGAATTTTTATTTTTTTTAATTTCCGCCGGCGACCCTTGAGCCACCACTTTGCCGCCAGTTTCGCCCGCGCCCGGCCCGATATCGATAATTTCATCCGCCGCTTCCATAGTCATTTCGTCGTGTTCGACCACGATAACCGTATTACCCAAATCGCGGAGGTGTTTTAGCGTGTCAATTAGCCGCTGATTGTCTTTTTGGTGCAAGCCGATTGACGGTTCGTCTAAAATATAAACCACGCCGGTCAAAGATAATCCCAGCTGCGTCGCCAGCCGGATTCTTTGGGCTTCGCCGCCAGACAATGTTGCTGACGGCCGATCCAAAGTCAGGTAATTCAAGCCGACATTATTCAAATACTGCAAATGGCTGACGATTTCCTTGATGGCCTGGTCGGCAATTTTATGCTCCCGGCCGGTCAAATTGTTTTTTTCCGCCTTGCCAATTAATATTTTTTTAAATAAATCCAAGCTGGTTTCAATGGTTTTGGCGGTAATTTCGGAAACATTAAAACCGCCGACGGTAACGGCCAAAAAAACCGGCTTTAACCTTTTGCCCTGGCAATAAGGGCAGACTGACACCCGCATATACTGCTCGATTTCCTGCCGCAAATAATCCGAGGCCGTCTCTTGGTATTTTTCCTGCAATAATTCCAGGACTCCCGGGAAAGCGACTTTACCGGTACCAGCATTATATTCCTTGCCGCCGGTGCCATGAAAAATTATCTCGACGGCTTTTTTTGATAAATCCAAAATCGGAACGTTAAGGGAAAAATTATTTTCTTTAGCCACCGCTTCTAAAAGTTTCCAATAGCTGCTTTGGTTGGAAAAATTGCGCGCCCAGGGCTTAATCGCCCCTTCGGCCAAAGTCAGGCGTTTATTGGGAATGACTAAATCCGGATCAACTTCCAGGCGAGTGCCTAAACCCAGACATTTTGGACAAGCGCCGGCCGGACTGTTAAAAGAAAAATTGCGCGGCTCCAAATTAGGCAAATTGACGCCGCAATCCGGACAAAAATAATGCTGGGAATAAAATCTTTCCTGGCCGTCGATATTAACAATCACTTGCCCGTTAGCCAAATCCAGAGCCAGCTCAATAAACCGGTAAAATTCTTCTTTAAACAATTCTTTTTCTTCGGCCGCATATTTCAATTCGCCGACAATAATCTGAATTTCAAATTTGTCTTGGTTGATTAATTCGCTAGCGGCTTCCAAATCCTTAATTTTACCGTCAACTCTGACTTGTTTAAAACCGGATTTTTTGATTTCCTGCAATTTTTTCTGCTGATTTTCTTTTTGGTCGATGACAACCGGCGCTAAAACCAAAAGCTTTGAGCCGGCTTTAATGGCCACCAAAACTTCGGCATTGATCTGTCCGGAAGATTGCTGAAAAAGTTCTTTACCACAAACCGGACAATGGACATGGCCGATCCGGGAAAAGACTAGCCGCAAGTAATCATAAATTTCCGTGATGGTGCCGACGGTTGACCGCGGATTAGCCGAAGAGGATCGCTGGTCAATGGAAATTGCCGGCGATAAGCCTTCAATTGAATCCACGTCCGGCTTGTCCATTAAACCTAAAAATTGCCGGGCATAAGTTGAAAGTGATTCAACGTAGCGCCGCTGGCCTTCGGCATAAATAGTATCAAAAGCGAGAGAAGATTTGCCCGATCCGGAAATACCTGTCAGGACGACTAATTTTTCCCGCGGGATCTCGACGTTGATATTTTTCAAATTATGCACTCGAGCGCCCCGAATTTTGATAAATTTGTAGGACATAGATAAAATGGTGACCCCGCTTTAGTGGGCTTTTATGGCCGACTAAAGTCGGGTACCTATTAAATTAAATTTATACATAAAAACAGGTGCATTTACTAAAACTAAATATAAATGATACACCTGTTTTACTTCTATGTCAAATGTTGTTTAACAATATTTTAAATAACCAAAAACCAGCCAATTAATGATTAAGCAAAAAATCAAAACTGCCGGAAATCATGGCATGGGCGTTCCTAATTGCCCGGTCGCCAACTTGGCCGGCATATCGGCTGGTTATAATATCATTACCCACGGCAACCCAAGCGGCCTGGCTGCCGCCGATTCCCGCCAAAATATCAGTTTGAAGCTGGGTAAAACCATTGAGCCCGGCTTGGCCTAAATTAAAAGCCATATCCGTCAAGACCACCTGCCGGGCTTCGGAAATTCGGCCCAAAGCATCCCAATTCGCCTGGCCGCCGACATAATTAATTGCTGTTTGATTGGCAGCGACTAGCCTTGATTGATACAAAGCTTCGGCCTGTTGCGGCGACAGTACCGTGTTAGCATTTAAAGTGACGGTTTCGGAAGTACCGTTGGCATAAGTCAAAGTAACCTGGTCGCCCGGCGTAAACCGGCACCCGGCGCCAATCGTCCAATTGCCGAGGTTATCCTGATAAGCGCCCAAAGAAAAATTGCCAGATCCTTCATTATTTAAAATATAAGAATAAGCATCGCCGGCATAACCGCCGGGTAAATTATATTGCCCCGGATTGGGATAATAATCATAATCACCGATACCGGTATAACCGGGCGTAAAAATCGGACCGGTCACGCCGGGCAATTTCGCCACTTGAATCTGTTTGATTTTAATCCCCTGCAAATTAATTAATGAGGGATTAATGGTCGCTAAAATCATAAACGCAAAAAAGGCCAAAAGCAAGCCGCTCAAAGCGCTGGCGATAAATTCTTTGGCCGTGCCGACTTTATCCGGACTGCCGGCTGACATCAGCCAAACCAAGCCGCCGGCCATAATCATCACAATAGCCAAAGTCGCCGCCAAACCGATGCCGTATTTATACAAAGCCGAAATGTAATCGCCGATCCAAGGAATACAATAATTACCGCCGCAAGGCTCAATCGGTCCGAATTTAATCGGCGTATTGCCCAGCTGAAACTGAATTTTCGGTTCGCTAACCGCCCCGGAAGAATTGGGAATGGTAACGGTGTTTGAATCCGCTTTTAAACCAACGGGCAATAATAAAAAAACTAAAAAAAATGAGAAAATAATAATCCTGAAATATTTCATAAAAAGTAATGCTGCTCAATTTTAACTGACCTATGACCCTCGCCCGCTAAATACTAAGTATAACTAGGCACGGAGACCCCACTTCGACTCGAACGACGCGAGCCCGCTTCGCCGAATCGATTCCGAGTCGAAGCGAGGCGAGCCCGCTTCGCCGAAACAAAAGGTGGTTTAAAAAAACTAACGCGGCCACTCCGGTACCCAGGTCCAATTAGCCCCGGCAGCTTCAACGTGAAAATGCCGCCCGGTTCCTCCCGGTTCATCCACGAAAATCGTACCGTCTCGCATTCTATATGCCCTGCCCCACGTAAGCTGAGTAAAATTTGACCCATCGGGATTTTTGATAGCATTGGTTGTTACATAGTTATAACAAGGAGCCGTCATACTCGCATCCCAGACATAACCCGAACCATGGCGGTTCTCACCGGCTCGATAGCCATCAGTCGAAGTGCAGCCTTGGTCTTGATAGAGTTGCCGCCTTTGATTTGCTTCGTCTGTTAGCTGAGTAAAATTGCCGCGAGCCGTGCCGCCGCCGGCTCCTGTCCCGGCTCCGATTGCCGCAAATTCCGCTGAACCGCCCGAACCAAACCCGGGCGATATCACGCCCGGCAACTTCGCGACGGCGATTTGCTTTATCCTAATGGCTTCCAAGTTGGTCAGTTTCGGATTTATCGCCGTTAGCACCATAATGGCAAATAAGGCCAAAAACAATCCGCTCAAGGCGCTAGTGATAAACTCTTTGGCTTTACCGACTTTATCCGGACTGCCGGCCGACATCAGCCAAACTAACCCGCCGACCATAATCATCACAATGGCTAAAGCGGCGGCGAAACCGACGCCGTAGTTATATAAAGCGGAAATATACTGGCCAAGCCAAGGAATTGAACACTCGGAACCGGCGGTGCAACTGACCGTTTGAAAATCAATTTTAGTTGAGCCGATTATAACCTGCATTTTAGGCGGCGTGGTCTCACCAGCGGCCAAAACTAAAACCGGCAGAAAAATTGTCAAAATTAAACTGGCTAATAAAATTTTATTTCTCTTTTTCATTCTCTAAAAAATTAATATTTCTGTAAAAAATCGAATAGGATAAATCACTTTTAACCAAGCTGCCAATCAATGACAACACTTACCATTTCCGCCCGCCCTAGCCGATTAAATATCACATTGAAATATTCAACCTATTTGATTGCATCATATTTTCTATATATGACAACCCGGATGACATATCCATATTATTCAAATTCTGAGCCATATCCCTAAATAGTTGGGGGATAGGAAAAATCAAATTACCCGGTGAATACCAGTGATTAGCAAGATTTGCTTGATTTGAAGCATCAACCCAGGGTATGCCATCATTTATCGTTCGCGCATCAATTCCCCCATAATAGTATTGCCACCGGCCATCGTAAAATCTTAAATTTAACACACTTGTTGCCGACATTCCGACACGATTTATTTCCGGCGGCGTTTCGACATGGATAAATCTACCATTATCAAAATCAGTCGCAGAAATACGCGCATTTAGGCCATTAGTGATTCCTTCAAGCCGCGGATTTACCCCGGTAACGGTAATTCCTTTTAAATTAACCAAATTGGGATTAATCGTGGTTAAAATCATCACCGCAAAAAGCGCCAAAAGCAAACCGCTCAAAGCGCTGGCGATAAATTCTTTCGCTTTGCCGACTTTGTCCGGACTGCCGGCTGATAATAGCCAGACTAAGCCGCCGACCATAATCATCACAATAGCTAAGGCGGCGGCCAAACCGATGCCGTAGTTATATAAAACGGAAATATACTGGCCGATCCAGCTAATTTGCAAGCACTGAACGCCGTTGGCCGTGCCGTTGGGACAATAATTCGAACCACTTTGCCAGCCGGCGTTTTCGCCCGTCCAGCCGCTAAAGCCGCCGAGATGAATTTGAACTGTCGGCACAATCGGATCAGCCGCCAAGGTCAGGTTGGCGCCAAAAATAAAAATGAAAAAAAATAGCAAAAATTTTCCCGGGAGGCTCAAATTAAAATTTATTTTTTTAGCCACAAATTATTGGTTTAGATAAGAAGTAATCATCTGCTCAAAAACGTTAAAAGGAACCGCGCCGGAAAGCTTGAGTCCGTTGATAAAAAAAGTGGGCGTGGCGGTAACGCCTAAATCGGCGCCAGCTTGTAAATCCTCTTCGATTTTTTTGAGATATTTGCCTTCGGCGATGCAGGTATCAAACAGCGGCATATTCAAACCAGTCTGCAGGGCATAGGTTCTCAAGTCCGGAGTTAATAATTTAGTCTGATTATCAAAAATTTTATCATACATCGGCCAAAATCCGCCTTGTTCATTGGCGCAAGCCCCGGCCATCGCCGCCATTAAGGCTTGGGGATGATTATCAACTAAGGGGAAATTGCGAAAGACAAAAAGAATCCGGTCGCCATAATCTTTTAAAAGCTTTTTAACCACGGGGTAGGCTTCTTCGCAAGCCGGACACTGAAAATCGGCAAATTCAACAATTACCACTTTAGCGTCTTTTTTGCCGAACTTGGGGTCGTCAACTCCAAAAAAGCTGGAAAAATCTTTCGGCTGGGCTGAATTGACATTGCCGAAAACCTGTTTTGGGCTGACTTCACCGCTTTTGACCAAAGTTACAACTCTGGCGGCATAAAAAATCAAAGCCGACAAAATCATCAAAAAAACCGCCGAGAAAGCCAAAATTATCCGGCCCCACCATTTCTGATACCATTTTTTTTTGGTTTTTCCGGTTTTTTGTTGGCTGGGCGGCAGATTAAAATAATCGTTTGAACTAGGCATAACTTTAATAATATTATATCATAAAATCAAGCAACCGATAATAACCCCAGAGATTATGAGACATTTTCCAACCTTTGCCGAAGAAATTGAAAAAAAATATAACCGGCAAGACCAAAAATTTAATAAAAAGATGAAAATCAGCGGCAAAAGCGTTTTTGGGCTTAAAAAAATTATTATCAAAAAAGCCAAACCTAGTTGACAATGCCGGGCTTATCTGCTAAAATCTATTTATTACTATGATTATCGACCTCATCCAAATAATTTCCGCAATTTTACTTATAATTGCTATTCTCATCCAGAATAAAGGCACCGGCTTAGGTGCTGCTTTTGGCGGCTCCGGTAATGTTTACCGCACCAAACGCGGTTTGGAAAAAAATCTTTTCATTGCCACCATCGTCCTAGCGGTCATTTTTTTAGCCACCGCTTTGGTTAATGTTATCTACTAAACTCTCCCCCTCAACTGAATTTTTGTCCTCGCTAAAATAAAGGGTATTACACCCTTTTTGCCTCACTCGCTCTAAAATACAAAAATATAATTTTGTATTTTACTCGCTCTGTTCGGCAATTAACAAAACTTTTTGTGTTAGAAAAACTTTCTCTACTCAAAAAAATCAAAAAGGAAAAACCAATTATAACGGAAAATCAGCTCTTAAACCAAAAAACCGAACCGACGACTGGCTTGATTTCACAAAAAGACCTAGACAAAAAACTGGTTTATTCTTTGAATAGCAAAAAAATCCCCAGTCTAAAGCAGCTTAAATATCTAAGCCATGTTTTAGACCAAAAACAACTGCTGACTTTCCGGGGACTGGCGGCTTTAATTATTGCCTGCCTGATTTTTATTGCTGCCAGCTTTTATTTTCAAAATTTCCGGCCAATACCGGCTTTCGGCGGCGAATATACCGAAGGCTTAATCGGCGCCCCGCAATATATTAATCCGATTCTTTCCCAAACCAACGACGTTGATTCCGATATTTCCCGCCTGATTTTTTCCGGCTTGATGAAATTCGACCGGGAACTTAACTTAGTGCCGGATTTGGCGGAAAAATGGGAAGTCAGCACTGACCAAAAAAATTATACTTTTGTTTTAAAAGATAATCTCAAATGGCACGACGGCGAACCGCTGACTATCGATGATGTCATTTTTACTTTTCAAAGCATCCAGGATCAGGATTTCAAAAGTCCGCTTCTAATCAGCTTGCGCGGCGTGGAAATTGAAAAAGTTGACGACAAAACCGTTAAATTTATCCTGCCCGAACCTTACTCGGCGTTTTTGGAAATAATGGCCACTGGCATTTTGCCGGAGCACCTTTGGGGTGAAATTTCGCCGATCAACGCCAACTTGACCGAGTACAACTTAAAACCCGTCGGCAGCGGGCCCTGGAAATTCAAATCGCTAGCCAAGGATAAATTGGGAAACATCAAATCTTATGTTTTGATTCCTAGCCCGGATTATTACGGCAAAAAGCCTTATTTAGAAAAAATCACTTTCAAATTTTATCCGGATTTCGAAACCGGAATTGCCGCTTTGAAAAGCCATTCGACTGACGGCATCAGCTTTTTGCCGAAAGAAATGAAATCAAGCTTTACCAGCCAAAAAAACATCACTTACCATTCCTTTGATTTACCCCAATACACCGCGATTTTCTTTAACTCAAAACAAAATGAAATTTTAAAGGATAAAAATGTCCGGCTGGCTTTGGCTTTAAGTATCGATAAATCAAAAATTTTAAGCGACTCGCTGCAGCAGGAAGGCGAAATCATCAACGGTCCTATTTTGCCTTTAAACGTCAAGCTCAGCCAAGACAAGGTAATCGGTTTTGACCCCGTCAAAGCCCAGGAAGTTCTTGACCAAAACGGCTGGATCAAAATCAATCCTTTGGATTACGATGCGTTTTTGAAAGACCAGGAAAACAAAAAAGCGGAGGCGGAAAAAAATAATACCGCCGAGTCTAGCACCACCACGCCGACAACGACCGAAGAAAATTTACCGGCGGAGCAAAAAGATCAAAATCCGCCGCCTTTCTACCGTAAAAATAAAGATGTAATTTTGGAACTGACCTTAACCACCGTCAACCAACCGGAAAATGTCAAAGACGCCGAAATAATCAGGGACTTCTGGCAGAATATCGGCGTTAAAGTTAATTTGCAAATTTTAGACGGGGGAAAAATCATGCGCGAAATTATCAAACCGCGCAATTACGAAATCCTTTTGTTCGGCATTATCGTCGGCGCCAATTCCGACCCTTACCCATTTTGGCATTCATCGCAGGTTTCCGATCCCGGCTTGAACTTGGCCGGCTTTGGCAATCGCGATGTTGATAAAATCCTCGAAGATGCCAAAAAAACCGATGACCCCGACAAACAGGCTGAATTATACCAAAAGTTTGATCAAATCTTAGCCGCCGAAATTCCCGCTATCTTTTTATACAACCCGACTTATACTTACGCTTTGGATAAAAAAATCAAAGGCATTGATACCAAAAGAATTACGACTCCGTCGGATCGCTTCAATAATTTAGAAAATTGGTACATCAATACTAATAGAACCTGGCAGGGAAAATAAATTCGAAATTCGAATCTCTAAGCTTAGGATTTTAAAAACTTAAGGGCGAGTGGCGAAACTTGGTAGACGCGCTAGCTTCAGGAGCTAGTTCCCGCAAGGGATTGGAGGTTCAAATCCTCTCTCGCCCATCTCCCGTATCCTGCAATATAAAATGGTGCAGGGACGGGGAAACCCATGAGAGTTTCCCGACGCACGTATTATTAAAAATAATTAATGAAGTCGGGATCCCGATTGCCAACTTTAGTAGCACATCGGGACGAGTCTCCCCTTCGGCATAGACATAAGTGGCACTTTACGTCGGGATTCTCGCAAGAGATTGGAGGTTTCCCGACGCACGTATTACTTATATTAATTTAAGAAGTCGGCCTGCCCGCCATTTGTCTCCTTAAATTTAAGGTTTAAAGTTTTTGGGTTATAACGCTCCAATCATTCTAATTTATAAATTGAGCAGGCATTGGCAGGCGGGGATCCCGATTTTCTAAACCATAATTTTAAAAAATCAGGACAAATCCTCTCTTGCCCACCTTCGGCACCAGACAATTCTTAAATTTAATAATTAAACAAAACTAACAAATATTTTTATTATGAAAAAAACTAACAAACCAAAAGGCCGGCAATGGCACCGGCCGCTCTCCAGACAACAGTCAAAGGGAGCCAACGAATCTTATAAAATCGGCAACAAAGCCGAGGCGAAGCTTAAAATTTATGCTTTAGGGGGCCTCGAAGAAGTCGGCCGGAATATGACGGTTTTCGAATTCGGCTCCGATATTATTATCGTTGATATGGGTTCGCAATTTCCCGAAGAAGACATGCATGGCATTGATTACATTATTCCCAACGTGACTTCGCTGAAAGGCCGGGAAAAAAATATCCGCGGCGTGATTATCACCCACGGCCATTTAGACCATATCGGCGCCGCGCCTCACCTTCTGCCGAAACTAGGCAATCCTTTGGTTATCGGGGCGCCAATGACCATTGCCTTATTGAAAAAACAGATTGAAAACCATCAGGAAAAATTTACCCCTAAGGTTTTAGAAATAAAATCGCTGAAAACCCAGGTTCAACTGGGCAAATTTAAAATCAATTTTTTCCAGGTTACCCACAGCATTAAAGATTCAATCGGCGTAATCATTCAAACGCCGGTGGCCAATGTCATCCATCCCGGCGATTGGCGGTATGATTTGGATCCGGTGGCCGGTCCGAGAACCGATTTGAGATATTTGGCTCGCTGGAATACCAAATTAGCGCCTTCGATTTTAATGATGGAAAGTTTAGGTTCAACCGAATTGGGCCATCAAGGTTCGGAAAAAGAGGTTTATAAAAATGTTGAAAATATCATCAAAAAAGCCGAAGGCCGGGTCATTTTCGGCACCTTTGCCAGCATGTTGGAACGGATCGGCCAAGTCATTGAAATTGCCCAAAATCACGGCAAAAAAGTGGCGGTTGACGGTTTCAGCATGAAAACCAACGTCGAAATCGGCAAAAAATTCGGCTTTATTAAAGCCAGCAAAAACACTTTAATCGATATTGATAAAATTGACAGCTACCCTAAAAATAAAATTGTGGTAATTTGTACCGGTTCGCAGGGCGAAGGCCGAGCCGTGCTGAGCCGGATCGCCAACCGCGAGCACCGCTACATTAAAATTGAGCCCAAAGACACCGTGGTCTTTTCTTCTTCAGTGATTCCCGGCAATGAAAGAACAATTCAATATCTCAAAGACAGCCTGTATCGGCAGGGCGCGAATGTTATCCACAAAGAAATTATGGATGTTCACGCCGGCGGCCATGGCAAAATTGAAGACATCAAACTTTTACTCAGCCAAGTCAGGCCGGCCTGGCTAATTCCGATTTATGCCAACCATTACCTTTTGCGGGAAGCGGCTAAAGTCGCCGAAAGCATCGGTTTCAACAAACAAAAAATCTTGGTCGCTGACAACGGCCAAATCATTGAATTCGATAAAGCCGGCGGCCGGCTGACCGATAACCGCGTCCCGACCGATTACGTTTTCGTTGATGGCTTAGGCGTCGGCGATGTTTCCCACGTCGTTTTACGCGACCGCCAAGTCATGGCCGACGATGGGATGATTGTCGTCATTGCGACGATCAGTAAAGCAACCGGCACTTTGGTCCAAAATCCCGATTTGATTTCCCGCGGTTTTATCTATATGAAGGAAAACAAAAAGCTGATTGAAGAAACCAGGATGAAAGCCAAAAAAATCTTCAAGGAAAATTTAACCGGCGGCATTGATGAAAATTATTACAAAGATAAAATCAGAAATGAAATCGGCCAATTCCTGTACCAAAAAACTCAAAGGCGACCGATGGTACTTCCAGTAATTATCCAGGTTTAGGCCAACTTGCCCCGCACCAATTCAAAAGCTAAACTTTGACTATATTATAAAGCAAGCCGCAGGCGAATCCGCGCCCAAGTATCAATGATCTCTAATTTTATTTTTTTCGCGGAATTCAGTGCGGGGTGGTTTTACCCGTTATTATTCAAGTCTAAACTGTGGAGATGAACAGTGGATGGCTTTTTAATAAATTTATTACTTTATGAAAAAACTTTTACTCTGTTTGCCGCTTTTATTAACCTTGCTTGTTTCCGGCTGTCAAGCACCACCGATTGCCCAACCTAATGTTAACGACAACGGTGCTAATTTGGATTCAATTGGTAAAACCATTAAAGGTAATGATGAATTCGGCTTGAATTTATATACTAAATACAAGACCAAAGACGGCAATATTTTCTTTTCACCCTATAGCATCTCTTCGGCTTTGGCGATGACTTACGAAGGCGCCAAAGGCCAAACCGCCGCTGAAATGCAGAAAGTTTTCGGCTTTTTAGCCGACCCGACCGATCGCCGGTCTTCTTTTGCTAAAATCTACAACGATTTGAACGCAAAAAATGAAGATTACCAGCTTAACACAGCCAACGCTTTATGGGTGCAAAAAGATTTTCCATTTTTAGCTGATTATCTTAACCTGGTTGAAAAATATTACGGTGGCAAAGCAACCAATTTGGATTTTATAAATCAAACCGAACAGTCCCGACAGACAATTAACCAATGGGTGGAAAAAAAGACTAATAACAAGATTCAAAACCTCCTGCCCCAAGGCAGTGTTTCTGGTGACACCAGGCTGATTTTAACCAATGCCGTTTATTTCAAAGGAACCTGGCTTTTCCCGTTTGAAAAAAGCAGCACTCAAAAAAAAGATTTTCAGCTAACACCAACCAATACCGTTACTGTCGATATGATGCAACTATACGGCAAAAAATTTAAGTATAGCGAGACTAATAAACTCCAAGCCTTAGAAATACCATACAAGGGTGATAAAATTTCCATGCTAATTCTATTGCCAAAAAATAACGATTTGGCGTATCTGGAAAATAACCTCAACTTGAAAAATTTAAATGAGTGGAAAACCAGCATGAACTCAGAAAAAGTCACAGTTTTTTTACCTAAATATAAATTTGATACAAAATATGATATGGCCCAAGATTTAACTCAATTAGGCATGCCAACCGCTTTCAATTGTTCACTCGCTGATTTCTCCGGCATGACCGGCAAAACTGACTTATGTATTGACCAGGTCATTCATAAAGCCTTTATTGAAGTTGATGAACAGGGAACTGAAGCCGCGGCGGCTACGGCGGTTATCATGAAGACTAGCATGGCTGGTCCGACTCAACCAGAAAAAATCTACTTTTTTAATGCTGATCATCCATTTATCTTCTTAATTCAAGACAAACAAAGCGGCAATATCTTATTTTTAGGCCGAGTCAGCGACCCGACCAAATAATTGCCTTCCCGCAGCCGCAATGAAATCGGCCAATTCCTATACCAAAAAACCAAAAGAAGGCCACTGGTTTTACCAGCCATTATTCAAGTCTAAACTAATTTTTGGTACAATAAATCTATATGGATATTATTATTAAAAGCATAGCGTCTGGCATAGTAACGGCAATAATTTTGCTAATTGCAAAATTTGCCGGCCCTAAAATGGGGGGGGCAATTGGCGGAATACCAATCGTTTTTGCCGTGTCGTATGTCATGCTGACCTTAAAGGACAAAAGTTTAGGCCATGAATTTCTAATTGGCGGAATTTATGGCGCTATCGCTGCAATATTTTTCAGTCTTATTCTTATGTGGTTTAATATTCAGTTTGCTAAAAGCCATTGGTTAAATTTTGCCATAGCCTATATTCTGACATTTTTACTTGCCCTTGCTCTAGTATATTTTACCTCAAAGAAATAATGGAAATAAAATAGTCTTCTAGCAAACACAGAGCGCAGAGTTGACAAAGATTTTAAACCTGCTAAACTGGATTTATTCGTTAACAATTCTAAAACCTATGAAACGTGTCCCCCCCCACTTTCTATTCTACTTAATCCAGAAATCAAATCGAGATAATATATAAAACTTTAAATCAAGAGAATAGAAAGTGAAAAAGAAAGTGGGGGAGGGATTGGGCACGCTTCGTTACGTCGCTCGCGAACGATGTAACAAGGTGATTACTGCGTTAGTGGCAATCCGGCAGCCTCCGTAACCAAGGGCTAGAGCGTGTTGCCCCGAATCAAGTTCGGGGTCAAAGCGCTTGAAAGTTTACCCCCACACCTTGGATGAATAATCCAGGGCGTGAAGCCAACTCAAATTAAAATAAATTTAATGGCAACAACTTAACCCAAAAGGTTAAGGTGTAGGGGTGAATAAGGGTGGTACCGCGGAATAACCTTTCGTCCCTTAAGTATATTTTAGATATACCTAAGAGCTGAGAGGTTTTTTTGTTGGCGGCAACTAGAGGCTCTTTAGACGAGAAGGAGGATTAGACCATGGCTTGGGGTCAAACTAAAGTCTTGGAAGGGGCGGGAATTTGCCCCTTTTGTCAGCAACCGAAAGCTGGCACCAAAACCGGCCCGGTCGGCGGCGGCGGCTGGGGCAGCCAATGCAGAGAAGGGATGATAGCTTGCTGCATTAATCCCAATTGCTCCGAAGGCCGGAAGAATCCGGCCAAATAAAAGCAATAAGCAGCTTGGTTTCACCATTGAGTCGCTGGCGGCAGGAATTATCCTCCGCCAGCGGCCATTTTTTCAAAATTAACAGTTTACAATAAACGATTTAAGTAATAAAATAAGTATATGACTAAAGAAATTATCGTGTCGGGAATTAGACCGACGGGAAAACTTCATATCGGCAACTATTTGGGGGCTTTAAAAAACTTCGTTAAACTGCAAAAAGATTACGAGTGCTACTTTTTTATTGCTGATCTGCATTCTTTGAATGCGCCATTTGATCCTAAAATCAAACCTCAGCAAATTTTAAATTTGGTCAAAGATTTTCTAGCCGCCGGATTGGACCCAAAAAAATGCACCCTCTTTATTCAGTCTCATATCGCCGAACATAGCGAACTGGCGGTTATCCTTTCCAATTTTATTCCGGCATCTTTCCTTTTCCGAATGACTCAATATAAAGAAAAGTCTGCCGATCAATCCCAAGAGAATGCAAATGCCGGCCTGCTTTATTATCCGATTTTAATGGCTTCGGACATATTGATGTACAAAGCCAGCCGCGTACCGGTCGGTATTGACCAAACCCAGCACGTTGAACTGGCTCGAGATGCCGCCGGTTTTTTCAACAACAAATTCGGCGGAACTTTCCCGGAGCCAAAGCCGCTTTATACGGAGACACCAAAAGTTATGAGCTTATTGGCGCCTGATAAAAAAATGGCAAAAAGCTTAGGCGATAGTCATTGTCTTTATATCGACGACGAACCGGAAGTAATCAAAACCAAGCTGGCCAAGGCAGTAACCGACACCGGCGACGGCAAAAGTTTAGGCGCGAAAAATCTTTTGGATTTAGTCAAAATCTTCAGCACCAAAAAAACCTACGATAAACTCTCAGCCGACAGCAATGCCGGCAAATTAAAATACTCGGAATTAAAAAGCCAGCTGGCTTTAGACATTGCCGACTATTTTGCCGATTTCCGCAAAAAGAAAAAACAAATTACTGAAAAAGAAGTAAAAAAAGTTTTAGCGGCCGGCGCCAAAAAAGCCCAAAAGGTCGCCGCTAAAACCATGGCTGAAATCCGGAAAAAAATTGGTTTAAGATAAAAATATGACTATTGTTTACTCAATTGCTTTTTTTATTGCTGGCGTTGCTTTAATTATCGGCCTGTTTACCCTGGCGAGCTTGATTGTTTTGTTTTTTACTAAAGTCCCGTTTGTGCCGACGCCGAAAAAAAATGTCAAGCTAATTATCGATCAGCTGAATTTGAAGCCCGGCCAGATTTTTTACGATTTAGGCTGCGGCGACGGCCGATTTTTAATTGAAGCCGAGAAACACGGCGCCAAAGTTTTTGGCTTTGAAATCTCGCCCTGGGCTCATTTTCGGGCGAGGTTGAATTTAATAATTCACCAAAGCCGCGGCAAAATCTTTTACCAAAATTTTTATTTCCGCCCGATTGCCGATGCCGATGCAGTTTTTTGTTTTTTGATGGATAATGTCATGCCCAAAGTTGAAGAAAAGCTGCTCAAAGAGCTGAAACCGGGAGCCATTGTCGCCAGTTACGGCTTTAAAATGCCGAATTGGTCGCCGGAAAAAATAGTTGACCTCAAGCCTTTTGATAAAAAAGCAAGCAAAATTTATATCTATAAAAAATAACCGACTAATAACTATGCCTTCACCCTTTCAAAATGCGATGCGACAATTGGCCATTGCGGCCAAAATTTTAAAGCTAAAACCAAAAGACTTGGCGGCTTTGCAAAAACCAAAAAGAATTTTTAAAGCTGATATTTCGGTAAAAATGGATAACGGACAAACCAAAAAATTCAAGGCCTTCCGGGTTCAATATAATGATTTTCGCGGACCGTTTAAAGGCGGCATCCGGTTTCATTCCCAAGTCAATTTGGATGAGGTCAAGGCTTTGGCTTTTTGGATGACCATCAAAACCGCGACTGTCGGCATTCCCATGGGCGGCGGCAAAGGCGGCGTGGTTGTTGATCCGCGCCACTTGTCACTTCCCGAACTGGAAAAATTGTCCCGCGGCTATATCAAAGCTTTTTATAAACACCTGGGCCCCAAGCTTGATGTTCCGGCTCCCGACGTCAACACCAATTCCCAAATCATGGATTGGATGGTTGACGAATACAACAAACTGACCGGAAAAATCCAACCGGCGGTCATCACCGGCAAATCTTTGGCCGGCGGCGGTTCACTGGGCCGCGACACGGCTACAGCCGACGGCGGCTTTTTCATCCTTGACGCTTTGGTTAAAAAATTAAAAATTAATCCAAAAAATACCACCGTGGCCGTTCAAGGCTATGGCAACGCCGGCGCCAATATCGCCCATTCGCTTTACCATGCCGGTTTTAAAATCGTGGCGGTTTCCGATTCCCAGACTGCCGTCGTTGACGCCAAAAACCAAGGATTCGATGCCCATGTCATTGAAAAAATTAAAAAAAATCATGGCCGGGTTGATATTTGCGGCTGCGATAAAATTAAGTGCGGCTGTACCGATCACCAGCATCTTGACCCGAAAAAAATCCTGGAATATCCTTGCGACATTTTGGTTTTAGCCGCGCTGGAAAATCAAATCACCAAAACGAACATGAAAAAAATTAAGGCTAAAATAATTTTGGAACTCGCTAACGGGCCATTAACCCCGGATGCCGATTGCTATCTTTTCGGCAAAGGCGTAACCGTTTTGCCCGATGTTTTGGCCAATGCCGGCGGGGTAACGGTTTCCTATTTTGAGTGGCTGCAAAATCTAAAGCATGAGAAGTGGAGCCGAACCAAAGTCAAAAAAATGCTCAAGCCGATTATGATTAAGGCTTTTACCGAAATCCAAAACGTCGCCAAAAAATACCAGGTTGATTTGCGTACTGCCGCTTTTGTCGGCGCCGTTAAAAAACTAGTGAGATAAAAAAACTCCTTCGTCCAAAATTCAGGACGAAGGAGACTAAATAGCAATTTCCTCCTGTTTCTTCAACGAAGCATTGCCAGCGCTTCGTTGAAAGTTTTAGCATCGCCGACGCGAACCAAAGCGTCAGCGGCCAAACCGGCATGAGTCGCTTCCGCGGCGAACGGCGGGATGTGGACTTTGTAGCCCAGCTTTCTCAAAGCGTTGATGAAAGCGCTGTTCTGCGCCCAGCCGCCGATCACGCTAATCTCCGTCGGTGCCGCTAAACGCAAAACTCCTGCCGTGGCTTCCAATTTTTGATGACAAGCCAGAGCCGCCGACTTGAGCAAACCGGCAATCGCCGCCTGCGGGCTTCGTTTGTTATAGAGTTCTCTCAGCCAAGTCTTAGCCTCGGCTTCGTCTGTTGGCATGCCAGTCAAGTCATAAGGTCTGGTACAATCAATTACTGTGTTTGCCTGTAGTGCCGCGGTGGCATAATCCCAATTGGCGAACCCAATCATCCACTTATAGGCTCTGCCAAGCTGAGCGATATTAGTAATCGCCGCCCGACTGGATCCAATCCCTTCAAACGCAATGCCGGCCGCAAAAGTCTGAGCCGTCGGTTTAATCCCGAGGTGTTTTAGCAGGCAAAACGCTATCCCCAGCCAAGTACCGGACCAAATCACCCAGGGACACTGACTGAAACCGACCATTCTGGCCGGCACCGAATCGTGAGTTACGGGCACGATGATCGCCCCGCTGGCACGGTCTCTCACCACTTCGCACCGTCGGAAAAAATCAGACCGGAATAGCTTGGCAGCTAGATCTTTGCCAAACAGTTTTCGGTATAGCGCTTCTGAGGTGAGTGTCGCCAAACCCTGGCTTTGCCACATTACTTGATCGGCTCTTAAACCTACCCGCCAATTATGCAAAACACCTGTCAGCCAGTCAGCCAACGGCACAATTGTGTCGGTATTCCACATTGTACTTCGGGAGGCAAACATCGCTGCCAGCTGGCAATAAGGCTGGTAAAAATCCACGTTTGCCCCGCCGGTGGCCATGTAAAGCTCAAGGGCGGGAATTTTGGCCGTAATTTCGGCCAATACACCTTCCGGAGTTGAGGGGTAATGCCGCGCCTTGAGAGGGAAACCAGACTTCAAAAATACCAGGTCAGCTCCGGGCATCGCGCCGGCAATTAAGTCACCTCGGCCGGCATAGCTTCTGACCGCTTTCATCATATCTTGCAACCAATCTAGCGGCCAGTAGATCGCTCCGCCTTTCCCAGTTTGCCAAGGAACCTTGGCCTCAACTACCTTCTGATTGCCAGTTGGACTATACACTCTGACGGTGAAGTCAGAGGTTGCCCCAAATCCGGCCGCCACCACATTTCTGCTGCCCTTTTTACTATTCACGGCTAGTTCTCCTTATGTGTTGTAATTCAGCCAATTTGCTTAAGCTAAATCTAGGGTAGATACCATAAGACTACTGGTTATTTAACATAAAATCATTCCCTTTGTCAATAAAATTTTAATTTGTCATTTCCGCCCTGGTCTATTGATGACAAGCTTGATGTGAAATCCCAGAAGTTTTGATTAAACTCTGGATAAACAAAAAACCGAAGTATCACCTTCGGCTTGGTATTAATTAAAAATTATCAGCTTAACTCGATTTTTTCCAGTTCAATTTTTCGGCCCAGCCAGTCTTGGGCATTATCTTTAAAAACTGCCGTCAAGTCGGTGACTAAAAAGCGATTATTTTTTCCTTTGACTAATTTACTTTCAATTTCCGGATGGCGCTTAAGATAATCAACCAATTTTTCCCCGACGATTTTAGCCGAATCCAAAACTTTGATATTTTTGCCGCCGACGCGCTGAAATGATTTATATAAAATCGGATAATGGGTGCAGCCTAAAATTAAAGTGTCGATTTTCTGCTGCTTTATCGGCCTTAAATAA
This sequence comes from Candidatus Buchananbacteria bacterium, assembly GCA_041664165.1. Classification (GTDB taxonomy): domain Bacteria; phylum Patescibacteriota; class Patescibacteriia; order Buchananbacterales; family UBA6539; genus JBAYLH01. The sequence goes on from JBAYLH010000007.1 coordinate 36,564, forward strand.
AAGCGCAGTATTTTCATGGTTTCCGGCCTGGCTCCCCAGCCTTCTTCGATTAATGGCACGAGCAGCGGACAAGGCCGGGCGATTACTTTTATTTCCGGTTTTAAGACTTTTAATTCCCGATCATAAGCGCCGGAGCTAATCGTTGCCCTGGTGCCGCAAACGCCAATCCGATTGGAGCGTGAGACCTTAATTGCCGCTTCGGCGACCGGCCGGATCACGCCGAGCACTCGCTTGTCTGGATAATGTTTAGGCAGCCATTCCTGCTGCAGTTTTTTCAAAGCTTCGGCCGAAGCGGTATTACAGGCCAAAATAACCAGTTCGCAGCCTTGCTTGAATAAATAATCAACCGCCTCAACGGTAAACTTGTAAATTAATTCCTGCGACCGGTTGCCGTAAGGCGTTCTGGCCGTATCGCCCAAATACAAAAGCTGGTAGCCGGGTAATTGCCTGGCTACTTCTTTATAAACGGTTAAACCGCCGATGCCGGAATCAAAGATGCCAATCATGGATTAGTTGGTAAGTTTACAAGTTAATAAATTTTTAAGTTGGTAAGTTGAAGTTCGGATCGAACTATTATTTTTTAGCGAAGCCGTCAAAAGCTTTCAAGGTTTCCACCGGCACCATAAAGACAACCGTATTGGAATCATCGGAAGACATATCGTTAATCGACTGCAAAGTTCGCAAATGAAGCGCGCCCGGCACTTTAGCCAGAGTTTCGGCCGCTTTGCTCAAATTCTGCGAAGCCAGCACTTCGCCTTCGGAATTAATAATCACCGCGCGTTTTTCCCTTTCCGCTTCGGCTTGTTTGGCAATCGTCCGCTTCATCCCTTCGGGCAAAGTAATATCCTTTAATTCCACGTCAATAATTTGAATGCCCCAGGATTCCGAAGATTTATCGACAATTTCTTTGATCCGGGAAGAAATCTGCTCCCGATTGGCCAAAAGTTCGTCCAAGGTAACTTCGCCGCTGGCGTTTCTCATCGTGGTTTGAGCCAGCTGGGAAACGGCAAATTCATAATTTTCCACTTCCAATTTGGCCTTGGAGGCGTCAACAACCCGATAATAAATAACCGCATTGATTTTGACCGAAACATTATCACGGGTAATTGATTCCTGATCCGGAACATCGGCGACTTTAGTTCGAATGTCAATTTTAAACATCCGCTGAATATTCAAAAAAGTAAAAATCCAAGTCAAGCCCGGCTGGCGCATGCCCGCGTACCGACCCAAAGTTAGAATTACTCCCCGCTCATTTTGGTCAACCACTCTCAAACCGGCAATTAGAATAACTACGATAAAGATACCGACTAAACTAAGCACTGATAAAAATGGACCCATACTTTTTGCAATTAATAATTATTTTATTTCATTGACAAAATCAACCAGCTCCCGCTTTTTCGAAAGCAGTTTCTCTTCGGTATCAGCTTCAACCGTAACCCGTAATAACGGTTCGGTATTAGAAGCCCTGGCGTTAAACCACCAGTCATTATATTCAACCGTCAAACCATCCAAAAAATCCTGTTTGCCGTCGCGATATTGCTTTTTAAATTCGGCGATTACCCGGTCAATCGTTTGCCGGTTTTCAAAAACTAAATTTTCTTCCGGTGCCTTGGCGTATTTATAAAAAGGCTTAACGATTTCGGAAAGCGGCTGATTTTGCCGTGAAAGCAGCTCAAGCAAAATTACCAAAGGAATAAAACCGGAATCAGAATAAGCGTTATCCCGAAAACAGTAATGAGCCGCCAATTCCCCACCCATTATTCCCTGATTCTTTTTTAAACCGTCGCTCACGTTGACAAAGCCGACTTTGGTTCTGATCGGTTTGCCGCCCCACTCTTTGATTTTTTCCGGAACAATTTTTGAACAAATTAAATTATAGGCGATGCTGGCGCCCGGTTCGCGGCGCAAAAATTCTTTGGCTAAAAGCAATAAGGTAATATCCGCCCGGATAAACTTGCCTTTTTCATCGACAAAAAATAGCCGGTCGGTATCGCCGTCAAAAATTACGCCGAAGTCCGCTTTTTGCCTGACCACTTCTCGCGTAATTTGAATTTGGCTTTCAGGCAGAAGCGGATTAGAAGGATGAACGGGAAAACTGCCGTCCAGCTTGAAATTCAAAGGGATAACTTTAATCGGCAAATGAGGTTCAAGTAACGGGGTAATTTTTCCGGCCATGCCGTTACCCGCATCAATAATGACTTTCAAATTTTTTATTTTTTTTGGATTGCAGAAAGAAAGAACATGCTTGATATAATCAGGTAAAATATCAACTGCCTCGACTTTGCCTTTGGTCTTGGCTATTTTTTTCGGCAGCTTCAAAACATCGTTTAACAAAGCTTCGCCGCGCAGCCATTTAGTTTTAGCTAAAATCATCTTGAAACCGTTATATTCCTTGGGATTATGGGAAGCGGTAACCATTATTCCGCCGGCATATTTCAAAATACCGACGGCGACATAAACCGTATCAATCGTTACTAAGCCAATATCCGCCACATCAACGCCTTCGTCGGTAATGCCTTCAATTAGCTTAGCTTTCAGCGCCGGGCCGGACAAACGCATATCGCTGCCGACCGCTACTTTTTTGGCTTTGGTTTTTCTGGCAAAGGCCCGGCCAATCAGATAAGCCGCCTCTTCATTAAGCTCGGCCGGATAAACTCCCCGAATATCGTAAGATTTAAAAATTTTTTGGTTAATCGCCATTATTTTAACGGTAAGTTTTGATTAAATATTTTTTAGTCTGAATCATCGCCCCAAACGCCCACAAAACCAAAGCCAGTCTGGCCAGCCAGCCCAAAAACGGAATTGAACCAACGATAACAAAAATCAGAAGTCCTAGCACTAACGGCCACATCAAGCTGCCTTTGTGTTTTTTGCCCGGCGCCAAGCTGTCCAAAATTACCAAGCCAATCACAAAAGCGGCGATTATCTTGCTGAGGTATAAACCAATCAGATATAAAGGAATAATTATCAAAGCCAAAGGCAGGCCGATAATCGTCATCATTAATAAAATAGTAGCGGCCGGAATAACGATTAAATAAACTAAGCCCCAGCCGATTGACGGCCAGATTCTTTTCAGCATTTCTTCCTTAATTTCCAAAACCGGCTTCGGAATCAAAGTGATTAAAACCAAACCGACAACCAACAGACTGAATAAAGAAATAATTTTTAATAGCCCAACCGCCGAATTAAAACTTTTCTGCCAGTCTGACTGAGCTGATAAATCTCGGGCTTCTCTCGTAATCTTGCCAATAACAACCGAACCCTCTTTCAAAATTAGCTGCTGGTCATTTACCGCCTGGTAATTCAAATTGCCAGTGATGCTGGCCTCGGGCGCCAAGGTTAATTTACCGTCGCTGCCAAGCGCGGCGGTAATGTCGCCGCCGACTTGGTTGGCAATTAAAATATTAGCACCGGTAACGGCAACGCGGCGGTCAACCGCTCCTTTGATTGCGATGTCAGCCGCCGTGCTATAAAAATCCCAGCCGACCCAGGCGTCCGAATTTAAAACGACGCTGCTGCCGAGCGCCCAGACGTTATGGCTGACGTTGCCGTCAATTTCAATGTTACTGCCCAAAACCCGGACACTGCCGGAAACATCGCCTTTAATTTTGATATTGCTGCCTAAAATAATGACGTCGCCGGCCACCGGACCGGAGATGGTGATATTATTGCCTAAAATCATAACATCGCCGTTAACCGCGCCGGCTAAATCGATATTTTCACCGGCTTTGATAAAATTGCCTTCAATGATTTCATCGGGTCCGACCGAATCCGGCTGATTTTTCGCAGCAAAAACTAAAACCGGCAAGGTAATAAAAAAAAGACCCGCTAGAATAAAAATTGATAACTTTTTAAATTTTTTCATAAATTTTATAATGTTAATTATCGGCTTTTTATTAGTATTATATTATCATTTTTTGGCAATACTGACAAGATTGGCGGCTTTAAAATAATCAAACCTCGCCGCCCGACCACCGGACCAAAAAGCTAAATAATTTTTTTCTAATTTTAAACCAGACCGGCTGAATAATCTTTTTAACTCGCCTAAAGTAAAAGCGTGATAATAGCGGAAAGCTTTGCCTTTCATCCAGGGCAAATAGATGTCTTTAAAATCCAAGTCACTATGGCCGATTAGTTTTAGCCAGGCGTGTTTGATGATATAATGCAGGTAGTTTAATTGCCAGCGGTTCCAGTTAGTCATTACTAAAATTCCGCCCGGTTTCAAAACTCTTTTGATTTCCGCCAGAGTTTTTAACCTTAATTCCCGGCCGGGCAAGTGGTGCAAAACGGCGACTAGAAAAACTACGTCAAAATAGTTATCAGAGAAAGGCAGCTTGAAAACATTCGCTTGAATAAATTTTTGGCTGTTCAGCTTGAAATCTAATCTTTTTTCTGCTACGCTTAAAAGCTCGCTTGAACTATCAACACCGAAATAATCAAGCGGCATATCTTTAAATAACAGACGCAACTTACCGTTGCCGCAGCCTAAATCTAAGACTTTATCCCTCGGCTGAACATACTTTTTAAAATCCTTCAGCCCGGGCCAAAGATAGCTTCTGGTCTGGTTAAAATCCGAAGCAATCGCGTCGTAGCTATTCTTCGTCTGTTCTAATATTTTTTGCGCTGTTTGCAGTTTCATAAACTAATTTCTTGTCATTCTGAACCCCGACGCAGCAACGCAGTTAGTATGCAGTCGGGGTGAAGAATCTCTAACTATTCGAGTGTGTGAGATTCTTCGGTCGTCCAAATTTATGCCTAGACTCCCTCAGAATGACACATAAAAAATGAATAAAAAACTAACCATCATCGTCAAAAGCCTAATCAAAGCCAGGGTAAACTCCCGGGCTAATCTTTTGAATCTTAAACGCCAGCTGTCCAACCGGCAAAAAATCGCGCCGCCGCTAAACTCCGATTTATTCAGGATTTACCGTCAGCTTTTAAAAAAGAAAGCGATTAAACCAAACCCAGCTTTGGAAACTTTTTTTCGCAAACGGGAAATCCGAACATTATCCGGCGTGGCTCCCATTACCGTTTTGACCAAACCCTATCCTTGTCCGGGTCATTGCATCTATTGCCCCGATGAACCCGGCATGCCGAAAAGCTATCTTTCCAACGAACCGGCCGCGGCCCGAGCCAAAGGCACTAAATTTGACCCGTTCAAGCAAGTCAAGGTTCGCCTCAAAGCTTTGGCCAATAACGGCCATTCAACCGACAAAGTCGAGCTGATTGTTTTGGGCGGCAGCTGGACGGCTTACCCAAAAAATTACCAGACTTGGTTTATCAAAAAATGTTTTGACGCCTTAAACGGCAAAAGCGCGAAAACTTTGGCCGCCGCCCAGAAATTAAACGAAACGGCGAAACACCGCTGCGTCGGCTTGACTTTGGAAACCCGGCCGGATTTAATTGATACCGAAGAAATCAAGCGAATGCGCAAACTCGGCTGCACCCGCCTTGAATTGGGCGTTCAGAGTATTTATGATCCTATCTTAAAACTAAACAAAAGAGGCCAGACTGTCAAACAAACAATCGAGGCCACCAAATTGCTCAAGCAGTCCGGTTTCAAAGTGATGTACCATTTGATGCCGAATTTGCCCGGCAGCAGCCCGGCTTTGGATTTGAAGATGTTTAAACGGCTTTTTTCCGATTCCGACTTCCAGCCGGATCTGCTGAAAATTTATCCCTGCATTGTTACCAAAAATTCCGTTTTATGCCGCTGGTACCGGCAAAAAAAGTTTCGACCCTATTCTGACAAACAATTGAAAGACTTGCTGATTAAAATTAAAAAAACTGTCCCGAGCTACGTCCGAATTACCCGGTTAATCCGCGATATTCCGGCCGAAAGCATTGTTGCCGGCAACAAGATTACCAATCTTCGCCAGATTATTGCCAATGATTTCAAAGGCTGCAAATGCATCCGCTGCCGCGAAGCCGGACACCAAAAAAGTTCAGGGTTTTCCGCCAAAGGCGGAAAAGTTAAAAGTTTAAAGCTATTTACTAAAAAATACCAAGCATCGGAAGGTATTGAATATTTTTTGAGTTATGAGTCAAAAAACCGGAAAATTCTTTATGCTTTTTTGCGCTTGAGGATAAACGATAATGCCAACGAAAACTTTATCGACGAATTAAAAGGCGCGGCAATTATCCGCGAGCTGCATACCTACGGCGAACTGGCGCCATTAGGCCAGGCCGGAAAAGTCCAGCACTTAGGTTTGGGTAAAAAATTGATTTTTGAGGCTGAAAAAATTGCTAGAAAAAATAAGCTAAAAAGGATCGCCGTCATTTCCGGAATTGGCGTTCGGCAATATTACCAAAAATTAAGCTATAAACTGGAAGGAACTTACCTGGTTAAAATCTTATAAAAGGGACAAAGCTTGGTGCGGGGTTAAAAAAAAGTGATCCAATCCTGAGACTGGACCACGTAGAACTTACGCTTCAAGCTACTGCATCGGCTTAAAGCGTTCCTCGACGACGACGGAAAGATCGAACGTCTTCTCTCCACCGCCCGGCACATTAATGACGGCTGCCAAGCCTTGCGTGCACGGCAACCTCTTGGGATCAACCGGTCCCATGAAATTGATCGGGACTGAGAAAGCACAGCCATCCTTTCCGCAGGGTGTGCACATGACGGCGCGGCCGTCGTGCAAGCGCAAGTAACCACTCCCGCGACAAGTGCCGAGGCAGGCATTACCGCCGCCGCCTTGATGCGCCGGGAATACTACTCCAGCCGCTTCTGCCGTTACCGGTGCGGCCGCCAATCCATCCGTATTCGTCATCGTAGTACCACTCCTTTTTGTTTGGCTTGCGCGTATTATGCGCCGCCGTTTCTGCCTATGTTTAAGCCATGGTCATACCCACGGCAACTAAGGTAATCAAAGGACATGTCTAAAATAATAACCTTATACCATACTCTTTTCAAAATAGCTTGTCAAGGCCAATTTCCCGTTATATAATAAAAACGATGAAAAACGATAACTACAAATTTAATAACGTCATCATTGCTGCCGGCCCGGTGATTATTAAGGGTGGCAAGGTTTTACTCAATAAACACGGCGAAGGCAGGCTTTGGAAATTCCCCGGCGGCGATATTTACGAAGCCACCGGCGATTTGGAAAACTGGGCCTGTAAAAAAGCCAAAGAAGAAATGGGTCTTGACGTCAAATTGATCAGGCCGCTTAAACCCATGGTAATTTGGCAAGCTGACGAAGTGATAATTTTAATCCATTATTTAGCCGAAATGACCAGCGAAGAAATCAAACCGGCTGACTACATTTTAGATTACCAATGGCTAGACATTAATAATCTGCCGGCTGACTGTTCGCCTAATATTAAACCAGTGGTTGATGAATATAAAAATTCAATAAGCTAAGATTAACAACCGACATGATTTTTGAATCCCTTGAATTCAAATAACAAATTAACTCAGGCCGCCGAAAAATCTTTTGTTTTACAGGCGGTTTTTTGTTTGCTAAACTTAAATAACTACCTAATTCCTAATCCCTAATCCCTAATCCCTAATTTCCTAAATATATGATCTACGAACAACTCCCCAAACAAGACCCCCAAATTGCCGACTTGGTCCGAAAAGAAATCGGCCGACAGCAAAATGGCTTAGTCATGATTGCTTCGGAAAACCACGCTTCGGTGGCGGTTTTAGAAGCGATGGCCACGGTTTTATCCAATAAATATTCCGAAGGCTACCCCAATAAACGCTATTACACCGGCAACCAATTCATTGACCAGGTAGAACAATTGGCCATTGACCGGGCGAAAACTCTATTCAACGCCGAGCACGCCAATGTCCAGCCGAACGCCGGCAGTCCGGCTAATTTGGCCATTTACCTGGCCACGCTCAAACCCGGCGACAAAGTCATGGGCATGAAGCTTGACCAGGGCGGCCATTTGACCCACGGCCATCCGGTCAACCTCTCCGGCCAGCTTTATAACTTCGTTCAATACGGCGTCAAAAAAGATACGGAACTAATTGACATGGATGAAATCCGGGAACAGGCGTTAAGAGAAAAACCAAAAATGATTGTTACCGGCGCCACGGCTTATCCCCGTATTTTTGATTTCAAAGCCTTCCGTGAAATCTGCGATGAAATCGGCGCCACGCTGCTCGCTGACATTTCCCATTTTGTCGGACTTTGCATTTCCGGCGATCACCCTCACCCGTTTCCGTATGCGGATTTTGTCATGACCACGACTCATAAGACTTTGCGCGGTCCGCGCAGCGCCATAATTTTGTGCAAAGAAAATTACGCCAAAGCCATTGACAAAGCGATTTTCCCCGGCATGCAAGGCGGGCCGCTAGAACATATCATTGCCGCCAAGGCTGTCTGTTTTGCCGAAGCTTCCACGCCTGAGTTCAAAATTTACGCTTCGCAAATTGCCAAAAACGCCAAAGCCTTAGCCGCGGTTTTGATGGCCGAAGGCATTAGGTTAGTCTCCGGCGGCACGGATAATCATTTAATGCTAATTGACTGCGGGCCGCTAAAAATTACCGGCCGGCTCGGCTCCGAAGCTTTAGCGGCCGGCGGCATCTACACTAACCGCAACACGATTCCTTATGATCCGGGTTCGGCCTTTGAACCGTCCGGCATTCGAATCGGCACGCCGGCGGTAACCACCCGCGGGATGAAAGAACCGCAGATGGAAATTATCGGCAAAATTATCGCCAAAGTTTTAAAAAATCCAACCAGCGACGAAACAATCAAAGAACTGAAAAATACGGTTACTCAGCTGACCGAAGAATTTCCCGTGTACGAAGGAATGACAATTTAAGCAAGCTAAATTTTAAGTTTTCGGCAAGATAAGCCACTTATCTTGCTTATCTCGCTTATCTCGCTTATCTTGCTTATCTCGCTTACCACTTATCTTGTTTACATGCCTGCTCAAATAATCGACGGCAAAACCATTGCCGAAAATATCCTACTAGACTTAAAGACCAAAATTACTGGCCTAAAACGCCAGCCTGGCTTAGCCGTGATTTTAGTCGGCGACGATCCGGCTTCGCATCTTTACGTCAAAAACAAAAAGAAAGCCGCCCAAAAAATCGGCGTGGTTTTTAATGATTACTACTGCGGCCAGAAATGCTGCCCCCAGGCCACGGCTAAAGAGGTTTTGGAAATGATTGATTTTTTAAATAATGATCAAGCTATCGACGGCATCATTGTCCAGCTGCCTTTGCCCAAAAATTTTGACCGAGAAAAAATTATTAACCAAATTTCACCGGCCAAAGACGTTGACGGTTTCCATTCACAAAACCAAAAAGATTATTTAGCCGACCAAAGCCCGATTACGCCGCCGTTAATTGGCGCCGTTAATGAAGCGCTGAAAGCCACCGGCCAAAATTTAGCCGGCAAAAATGCCGTCATTGTCGCTAAGGGCGAAATTTTTGCCGAAGCTCTAAAAAAAGATTTGGAAAACCAAGGTTTAAAAGTTAAAATCAGCAAACCCGACCGCGCCCTGGCTGGCCTGACCAAACAAGCGGATGTCTTAGTTGTTATTTTGGGCCAGAAAAAATTCATCACCAAAAATATGGTCAAGCCGGAGGCAATTATCATCGACATCGGCACTAATTTAATTGGTGAAAATAAATTTGTCGGCGACGCTAGTCCTGAGGTCGCCGAAGTAGCGGGTTTTCTCACGCCGGTGCCGGGCGGCATTGGCCCGCTGACAGTCGCGATGCTTTTAAAAAATGTTTACGAACTGGCAAAAAATAATCAATAGCTGAATTTACTAAAAAAGACTGAGAAATTTTCCCGGCCTTTTTTAGTACCTAGAATTTTTAAACTTTGGGCATTATTGGCGGCTGCGGTTGATTTGGCATTTTGGCAATTTCGCCGCCATGAGTCATTTTCGCCGCCAAAACAACACCGGCAAACATTAATAAAAATCCAACCCATAAATTCCACATGCCATAAAATGTTTTTAAGCCGGCAAAGTAGCCGGCGCCAGCTTTGACGTATTGAACCGTAATTAATAAATCTAAAACTCCGCCGACCAAAAACCAAACCGCGCCCAAAGCTAAGCCGTCTTTTAGCTCACCCGGGTTTTTCTTGAAATAAATCCGGGCCAAAATAAAGCTGGCCGCGCCCGACAGGACAATTTCTAAAATTTTCTGCCAAATTGCTGGTAACGGCGCGACCATTAAGGCCGAAACACCGATAAACATGACCACCCAAAGCCCCAAGGCTAAGGCAATCGCGGTAATCCAATTTTTTACCATAAGTTTTAAAATAGCGATACTAATTATCCCAATTTAAATATTTTTGGTAATTAAAGTAATCGGGATGGTTAGTATCGGTTATTAATTAATAATTTTTTATCAAATTGCAATTGCCGTCAATTTCCACGTAGTGATGAGCCTTGCCGTCGCGAAAATTCGAACATTGGTTTTTTGGATCATTATCCTCCGGCGTTCGCGGCGAATGAGCCACGTCGCAAACCCAATCCGGAATAATCTCATTATTTAAACAGGGACCAACGGCCATATTTTCGCCGTCGGAAGATAAAATATTTTGGCATAGTTCCTGGCATTTAACGGTCGCCAAAGTTTTATCCGCCTGCAATTTTTGTTCAATCTGAACTTTGCCCGTAACGTAATCCGCAAAATTAGCAACCGGATTATTCGCCAGCTCACAGCCGGCTAAAATAAAAAAACCGCAACTGGCTAAAAACATAATTTTAATAATTTTTTTCATACCTGCCTCCTTAGCTATATTATATATCATTTTACCATTTTAAACAGCAGCCAATTTTTGCCTTTCAGCTGAAACAAAACGTAATTGCCTTTCAGTTTTTTCCCCCTAAGCTCAAACTTCAAAGACTTGAGCGTAGATTCCAGCAACTTAAACTTGCCCTGATCCCAAATTTCCACTTTGCCCGCGCCATAATTGCCTTCGGGAATGATGCCGGAAAAATTAAGGTAACTGACCGGATGGTCTTCCACGGCCACGGCCAAATGTTTTATTTTCGGTACAACCGGTATCCCTTTCGGCACGGCCCAAGATTTTAAAACAATTTTTCCAAAGTCAACTTCGGCGGGCAGCTCCAGCCGAAAATCATAATGCAAGTGGCTGGCCTGGTGTTTTTGAACGACAAAACGGTTTAAACTTTTAATTTTGGCCAAAGCTTTTGGCTCCGGCGTTTTAGTAAAATTTCTTTTCTTTTTATACTTTTGTAAAACCATTTGTTTAAATCAGAAATCAGAAATAAGAGATAAAAAATAAGAAATAAGAGACAGAGATAGAACTTATCTCTGATTTTTTTATTTATTGATTTCAGCCTAGTCTTTCAAATACGCCAAATCGCCGACTTTCACCGGCTGGCTGACTTTCAAACCGACTGAATCGCCGGCTTTGGCTGAAATTACCTGGCTGTGTTCAACCTGCATCGAATCAACCGGCTGGGAAAAATCACCCTGAGCAGTGGCAATGACGATAGTATCGCCAACCTTTAAATCACTAGTTAGCACCAAAACGGCCACGCCGATTTTGTTAAAATAATGGGTGATTTTGCCAATTGGTTTTCCTTTGATCGGCTCGGTTTTTTTAGCGGTTTTTTCTTGATCCATATACTAAAAGCGTAGCGCTGGCGGGCAAAAAAGTCAAAGTGCTGTATGCAAGTGCGAAAAAAAATTTGTCATTCTGAGTTCCGATCGCCGGCCGTGATGGCAGGTAGGCGACCAGAACGAAGAATCTCGACTCAATGAGACAAACCGAGATCCTTCGGCCTCCGGCCTCAGGATGACAATTCGGCGTATAGCTGTTTTAATTTCCAGGCTAAGCCTCAAGACAAGTCTCAGTCTCCAAGCTGTGTCGTCTAAAGACCAACACTTGTGTTGACCGCTAATACTACAAAACAAGTTTTGTTCACCTCGCTTGACGCGAGTCGAAGCGGGCTCGCCTCGATTCGGCGAAGCGGGCTCGCCTCGCTTCGACTCGGAATCGACTCGGCGAAGCGGGCTCGCCTCGACTCAACCGCCCGCTTAACGTGAGTCGAAGCGGGTTCTCCGGGCTGCATCGCACTTGTGCTACCAATCGGATAACCCCGCACTAAAACTTAGTATTTGTAACTGCTCGGCTTCGCCTCACAGACAAATACTAAAAAAAAGACCAGCTAAGCTCGTCTTAAACGACAAGTAGCTGGTCAGAATAGTTTTCCTCCTGTTGCGCGACCTCAGCCGACGTAATCGTCGAACATTTGGTCTATGGCAATAGACTCCCGCCGAGCTTAGGCGACGAATTCTCGTCCCATAAGGTGACGATAAGCTTCGAGATAGGCTTTCCGCGTATTGCTGACAACTTCATCCGGAAGCCTCGGCGGCGGGGAATTTTTGTTCCAGCCAAACTGTGTCAACCAGTCGCGCAAATTTTGTTTATCCCAACTGACTGGCGACCTGCCAACCACGACTCCAGCGGCCGGCGAGAAACGCGACGAATCCGGCGTGTGCACTTCGTCGATAAGAATCAGTTTCCCATCACGGGTGCGGCCGAATTCATACTTGGTGTCGAGGAGGCTGATACCGCGTCGCAACGCCCAAAGGGCAGCGGCGGAATAAAGCATCAGGCTCCGCTCTCGAATAGCGACGGCAGTCCGCCGACCCAGAATTTCCACGGCTTTCCCAAATGAAACATTCTCGTCGTGCAGACCCTGTCGTGCCTTAGTGGCTGGAGTGAAAATCGGCGGCTCAAGCGGACTGGCTAGTTGCAGGCCTTCGGGCAATTTAATCCCGCAGACCAAACCAGTCTTTTGGTAATCGGTCAAGGCCGAACCAAGCAAGTAGCCACGAACCACGCACTCCACTGGCAAGGCTTCGACCTTGCGTACCAATATGCTTCGACCGGCCAAAATCTTGGCCAGCGACTTGAGCGTGGGACGAAGCTTCACAATCTCATCCCACACTCCGGAAATCAGATGGGTCGAAAGTCCCAGACCTTGGGCAAACTGCAATCCCAAAAGCGAAAGGTCGGTCAAAATCTTGCCCTTGCCAGGGACTGCCGGAGTCTGGTTCCAATCGAAGGCCGATACTTCGTCGCTGGCAACCATCAATAGTATGCCGCCGCCGACTTCGACCATGACGCGAACCTTACCGACCTTATTGACCATTAAGCCCTGACTGACCAAGGCAGATCGAATAGCACTGCGAGTAACACCTGTTTCATTCATGATAGTTCCTTTCATCTTTGAGTTTTGCCTGCCGGCGATCAAGTCTCACAATAGACATGAACCGGTTTTTAGCATCCACGTTAGATAATCCGGCCCGCTATCGGCGCACCGTTTTGGGCACACTCTACTGCCGCTTCAATGAAGCGCATACCTCTAACACCATTCTCAACACCGGCATAGTTTACTCCGGCGTGGATTGAGGGTAAACCGCGGTAATAGCGCCGGACATCGACTTCGAAAAAGTCATAGAGCCGACACCAGGCGTCATGCAATCCTTCCGGATGACCACTGGGCCAATAAGTTTTGAGTAGCTCTCTTGGCACGGCTTTCAAAAATCCGTCATGGGCGCAGACATTGCCGCGCCAATATACCAGATCCGGTTTGTTAATCCGACAGACGGTCAGCTCTTCGGGTTTTTCCTGATCCCAAATGACACTACCTTTGTCGCCGTTGACTTCGAACTGCAAATGGTTTTTATGACCCACCCGGACTTGCGACGCCCGGATATCAAATGGCGTTCCGTCAGCCAACTGGGCGCAGACCGTAAAGTCGTCATCGAGTCGGCGTTGACCAATCAAACTGGCTAGCCGGGCAAAGCTAATCTGACTGACAGGCAATCCGGTCACAAATTCCAGTTGCATCAGCGCGTGCGTACCGATGTCGCCGCCGCAGCCGCTCATACCGGCCTTAGCCGGATCGGTACGCCATTCGGCTTGCTGGTTTCCCATTTTTTCCAGTTGAGTTACTAGCCAATCTTGGTCGTATTCGGCCGTGGCTTTGATCACCCGGCCAATCAAACCTTGCTGGATAATGAACCGGGCAAAACGCGCGGTCCAATGGCCCCAATAGCCGTGCATCAACATGAATGGCACCCCGGTCTTAACAACCGCCGCGGTCAATTCATCGGCTTCCGCCACAGTCATAGTCATCGGCTTTTCGCAGACGACCGGAATTCCAGCTTTCACAAACGCCATTGCCTGTTCAAAATGACAGAAGTTTGGCGTCGTGATGACCGCGAAATCAATCCGGTCATTTGCCGGCAAGCCTTGCTGGTGAGCCAGCATCTCCTGCCAACTGGCATAGCCGTGCAGTGGATAGCGCCACTGCTTAGCCGCCGCCAGAGCAGTCTCCGGATCCTGGTGCAAGGCGGCATAAACTACCCGGCGCGTCCCCGACATGAAAATCGCGGCTTCATGGTGGGACGCAATAAAGGCCTGATGACCGCCAACCACACCAGCCTGAAGAACTTGATTCCTTCCGACTTTTTTCTTCATCGCTTTTCTCCCTCTCAACTAGGTTAGCCCAAATCTCAAAACAGAAAGTCTGTTCAGCTATACTCTAACAGTAGAGATAATTAACTCTTCTACTGAATTGATGTCAAAAAACAAAGCCTTTCCTTGCCCCGCCGTCGCCCCAAGCTTATCAAGCGGCAAAAGCGAGCCTCTAAAAAAGACCCGAAACCGGTTTTAAATTAGCAAAAAAACCGCTCAATGTCAAGGCAATTCGAAAATTTTTTGTCCCTTAAATACCCAAAAAATCAAAAATATTTTAATTTGTCATTCCACACTGGTCTATTGATGACAGGCTTGAGGCGGAATCCAGGAGTCCTTTTTTGCCGCCCATGGCGACATAAGCCCAGGGCTACGCCTCATAACAAATCTCGGATTCCCAAGCCGCGCCGTCTGGCGGAGACCAACACTTGTGTTGGCCGCTAAAACTACAAAACAAGTTTTGTTCGCCTCGATTCGGCGAAGCGGGCTCGCCTCGATTCCGATCGCTTCCGAGTCGAAGCGGGCTCGCCTCGATTCGGCGAAGCGGGCTCGCCTCGATTCCGATCGCTTCCGAGTCGGAGCGGGCTCGCCTCGCTTGACGCGAGTCGGAGCGGGCTCGCCTCGCTCGACGCGAGTCGGAGCGGGCTCTCCACTAGTCAAGTTAAGCTGCCGGACTAAAGTCCGGCCTGCGTGGAGAACCCAGCTTATCCCGCTCCAAGTTTGCGAACCGGCTTTAATTAATATTATCGTCTAGTTGGCGCAAAGATCGCCTTACCTGAAATAAACTCAATTATCGGCTGGTAAGATTAATAATCATGTTTAATTAGGAACTTGGTGCGGGATTAGTATTTGTAACTGCTCGGCTTCACCTCGCGGACAAATATTAAAAAAAAGACCAGCTAAGCTCGTCTTATATTGACAAGTCTAACTGGTCGAGATACTCCCTCCGCCTCTTGGCGAGGCTTAATGGCCGGCAAAACCGCGATCTTCCGGCGGCAAGTAAGCCACCGAAACGCCATTTTTCGAAAAGTACTCCTGCACTTTGGGCAGCTCTTTGCCGTCGGCCGGAACTACGCCGCCGACACAACCGGCTTGCACCAAAAGTTCTGGACCTTCCAATGGTTCGCCCTCAAACCCGTGTTCAGCATACGGAAAGAAGGCATCGGAAGCAAAGACCGCACCGTTTGTATCGTGGCCGGAACGTCTGGCGCGATCCAGACAAAGCTGAACGCAGGCAATGCGATCCTGCTGGCCACAACCCAAACCGATAAGCATGCTATCTTTGGCTAAAGCAACCGTGTTACTAGTAGCCCGCCAAGTTATTACCTGTGCCAATAAAAGATTGCCTAGCTGAACAGAAACGAACTGCTCCTCTGTTGTCCGCCAAGTGATATCAAGGCTGCTCTGGTCGAAAATAAACCACGGCGCTTTCTGCTGGAGCCAGCCGCTAGGAACCGGCCGCCGCATCCAAACTTCCGACGACATCGGCGGATCAAGTAATACTGGATTGGAAAACAACCGGCGCTTCTCCCGCTTGCCGAGCAATTCAATACTGGTGGCTGAAAACTCGGGAGCAAAAATCACGTCTAACCCCCAATTCTTCCGCCCCACCAAGTTAACCAGATCTTTCGGCACGGCAAAAATCGCCGTACCCAATTCATCGGTAATTTCAAAGTTGGTTACCAGCTCGCCGCCCATGCACGCGATCGGATCGCCGAGCAAAGCATTCTGCAAAGCCACGTACGGATATTTCCAATCAAATGCCGCACCGCACGGATTGCCGTGTTTACAAATCACGGCGATATAAGGCACCGTGCCGTGGAAGTTACGGCGAAATGACTCAGCCAAAAACCGCAGGATGCTGATGGCTTTATCACCATCAGCAAAGCTAATGTAGCTGGGATTGCCAGAAACAACGGAAAACCTGGCTAACGCCAGCGGATCATGCGGTCTCGGCGACAGGTTTCCATACAGATACGCCGGATTCTGGTCACGATTTTCCCCATAAGCCACCTCACGCAACCGTTGACCAACCACACCATCAAATTCGCCACCACTGTGAAAACGGGCGGCGTCAAGGCAATAACCAGACACGATCGCTTCGGCCTTAGCCCGCAGGTATTGACGGGTTTTTGCGTCAACGTCGCCAATGGTCTTGAGCGACTCAGTAACCAAGGCTCGGTCTTCGGGATCACAAATAACGATCCGACCGCCTTTGGCTGCCGACCGAACCATGGTTGGTCCGCCGATATCAGTCTGTTCCACGACAGCGTCAACCGTTACACCCGCTTTGGCGATTTCCTCGGCGAGCGGATAGAAATCACAGCAGACCATCTCAATCCGGGGAATGTTCAGTCTGGCCAGTTCGTCTCGGTCTTCCTGACAATCACGGGCCAAAAGGCCGGCGTGAACTTCACGCGATAAAGTCACTACCCGGTGACCCAAAATCGCACCGCCGCCGACCAGATCGGCCACGTCTTTGACTTCCAGTCCAGCCTCACGCAAATGGCGACAAGTACCACCTGAAGCCAGAAGATGCCAGCCCAAACCAACTAGCTTTTGGGCAAACCCGGTAATACCGTCCTTACTGTAGACGCTTAATAGCGCCCATTTATCTGTTTCACTCATCGCTTCCTTCTCCTTTTTCTTGCTCCTGCATTAGGAGCTTAGGGTTGTTCTTCTTTAGCGCCACAACCAGCACACTGATCAGCAGACGCTTCTTCAAGCATTGCCACTATCAGACCATCGGCATGTTGCAAAACCTCTTCGGTTACTAAGATTTGACAACCAACCACCCGAAGGGCTACAGCGATTGCATCACCGGGCCGGCAGTCAATCCGAGTTAAGGTTTCCTTTTCCGGTTCCGAATAAATAAGCTGGCCGATAAAGGTGCCATCTACTAATTCGGAGATAAGAACTTCGGCTCTAGTCGAACTCCCGACCATTGTTTTGGCAACCAGGTCATGTATTAGCGGCCGAGGCGGCTTATTACAATCCAACGCCAGACGAATGGCAGTGGCTTCGAATCGGTTTACAACAAGAACCAAATCCGTTTCACCACTTGCCATCGTAACCAAAAAACGGCCGCTATCCTCAATTACCCCGACACCGGAGATTCTGGCAGTGTAATAGGTAATCCCATCTCTAGTCACTCTCATCTTCATCGCTCCTTTCCTATTCCCCTGCTTCCCACCAGAGGGTTTTTTCCGCTTCCGCTTGCGCAATCTTGACTGCGTCGCCGACATAGAGTTGCGGGTTACGCAGCAATTCCTTAGTACTGACCGGAACTTTCTTCCAGGCTCGCCTAATGGCTTTATTTTCTTTCTGACCGACCAATGAGTCCATCGCCATTCCCAAGTCCTGATTCGTCAAACGCGCTAACGGCACCACGGTCCGGTTGACAAACTCGTGAGCGCCGATAAAGCCCTGCTGTTGCAAAGACAAATAGAGCAGCTCAGCCATTACGACATTAGCATCGACGGCAAAATTTTGCCGACAACGTTCAGAGTCAATCACCAGACTCTTCAAAATCCGCAGCGTGGTTAACATCTGTTCATACGTGTAGACCATAACTTCGGAATAACCCCGCATCACGCAAGACCATCGTAGATCACGCTGCAAATCACAAACCAAAGTCAGCAGCAGCCGATTGAAAGCGGCAATGACAATAACGTGCATGCCGGCGTCATTTTCGGCCGCAATCGGATTAGTCATCTTGTGCGCCATCGTCGAAGAGGACGAAGACGCCGAAGTCAATTCGCCGCACATTGACGATTGCAGAATTCTGACATCTTCACCCAGGTTAGCCATCGCACCGGAAAGCAAAACCATTTCGCTGTAACAGCGATAGGCACCTTCCGGCGGCGTGATCTGGGTTGTAATGGCCGCTTGCGGCAAGCCAAGCAAATCCAGCATCATTTTTTCGGCATTGACATCGCCAAACAGCTCCCGCTGCGCGGCAAAACTGCCAACCGCACCGGAAACCTTACCCGGCACTTCATGAGCATACCGGCCGGCTTGCCGCGCCGTCAGGACAAATCGGCTATGCAGATTCGCCAGCCAAAAACCGACAGTTACCGGCAAGGCGGTCTGTAAATGAGTCCGACCGGCGCAAACCACTTCGGCATTTTCGGCAATCCTTTGCCGCCAGAGCTCATCAACTTCGCAAAGCTTCGGCCAGAAAACCAGATCGTAGGTCTTGGCAATTTGCAACGCGTATGCCGTGTTAATAATGTCATACGACGTCGCGCCAAAGTGCAGCCAACGTTGCAGTTCCGGCGGCAGATACTTCCGCATCAGCCGCAGTAAAGCCAGGATGTCGTGGTTGGTTTTGTTCAGCGCCTGCTTTTCTTCGTAGTCCTGCATCGTCGTCGTGATACTGAAAAGCAATTTCTGTAACCGACGAACCGTCAGGTACTTAGCATGCTGTTTCGGCATAACACCAATTTTGGCCAAAGTCAAAAGCCAAAACCATTCGACAATGACGAGCCAGCCAGCCCACTGATCGTAGCCGAGGTAAGGCCGTAAATCATTGGGTTGGTAGCGGGGATCACCAGGCATCTGTAAATTCAGATTGCCTTTTTTCCTTTCAACAGCGGTCAAAGCATCCAAAGCTTCGGTCAGCCATTTTTTACCATCAGTCAATGCAATCATGATCTTTCTCCTCTACCCTCAGTTTCTATCCCAAACTTCATCCAAATTCAAAATGTCAAAAAACAAAGTCCCTCCTTGCCTCGTCGTAACCACAAGTTTACCAAGTAACAGAGGCGGGCAGGGACTTGCAAGTGCCTTTAAATTAACAAAAAATCACCCTTAATGTCAAGGTAAATTTTTTAGGCTGATAACCCTAAAACTTAATTCAAAAATAAGGATTCTCAGCTGCTTGTTTCCCCCGGCTGGGACATTTTTCCATCGGCGATTGAAAAAAATTCTCCTCCCTGCTAAACTAACCTTGCCTCCTGAATTTATAATTCATAATCTATAATTTCACTCATGTCTTTCTCCATTGGCATCGTCGGCCTGCCCAACGTCGGCAAAAGCACCCTCTTCAAGGCTTTAACCAAAAAACAAGTTGATATCGCTAATTACCCCTTTTGCACCATCGCGCCCAACGTTGGCGTGGTTACCGTACCGGACGAGCGCTTGGATCAACTGTCAAAATTATCCAATTCCGCTAAAACCGTTTACACTACCGTCGAATTCGTTGATATCGCCGGCTTGGTCAAAGACGCCCACAAAGGCCAGGGTTTAGGCAACCAATTTTTAGCCCACATCCGGGAAGTTGACGCCATTGCCCAAGTCTTGAGAGAATTTTCGGATCATAACGTCATTCATGTTGATGGCAAAGTCGATCCGGAGTCGGACAAAGAAACTATTAATTTGGAATTAATTTTTGCCGATTTACAGACGGTTGACAAAAGAATTTCCAAAAACCACAAAGACTTGCGCGCCAATTTAAAAGAGGCCAAAGAACTTCAGTCGGTTTTGGCTAAACTAAAAACCGGACTGGAAGCCGGCCATTTGGCGAATGAAATTATTACCGAGGAAAAAGAAAAATTAATGGCTCGCGAATTGAATTTATTGACGATGAAACCGATGCTTTATGTTTTGAACGTTGACGAAGATAAGGTCGTAGACGATTCCGATTACATTACGACCTCGGCTAAAATTGAAGCTGAGCTGTCCGAACTTTCGCCAGAGGAAGCCGCAGAATACCTCAAAGAGTTAAAATTAAATTCCTCGGGCTTAGACCGCCTGATTAAAAAATCTTACGAAACTTTGGATTTGATTACTTTTTTAACCACCGGCCCGACCGAATCGCGCGCTTGGACGATCAAAAAAGGGACGAAAGCGCCCCAGGCCGCCGGCGTCATTCATACTGATTTTGAAAGCCATTTTATCCGCGCCGAAATCATCAACTGGCAGGACTTGCTCAAAGCCGGCAGCGAAGCCAAGGCTAAAGAGCTTGGTTTGGTTCGGATTGAAGGCAAAGACTACGTCATGCAAGACGGCGATACCGTCTATTTCCGAACCGATGTCTAGATTTTATCAATTCCCCTCGCCCCGCTTCAGCGGGGAGAGGGTTCAAGTCACTTTTCAGTGGGTGAGGGGAAAAAAGATAAACTTTGAATCAGAACTGACGCTTAAAAATATAAATCTGCCGCCAGACTTTCTGGCCTTCGCGGCTGTAAATTAATTTATCGGCATTAACTTGGCTAAAACCAAGTTTTTTGATTTGGTCTAAAATCGGCATTTCTAAAATTTGGCTGCCCACCCGAAAAGACGGAAAAATCATCACCACTTTGCCGCCATTATTTAAAATCTTTCGAAACTCGGAAAACGCCTCAATATACAGCTCGGCTAAGCCCTTAATATTTTTTTCAACTTCGTGCCGGTCTTCACTGCCTCGCAGCGGCGGGCCCAAATGCGGTTCAGTCACAATGGCATCAACATTACTGACTTTACTGGATACATTTTTAACATCAACTTGAAAAACTTGAAACTGATTTCTGCCTGCCCGCCGAAGAGGCGGATTTTCTGTTTTCTGTTTTCTGTTCTCTGTTCTCTGTTCTCTGTTTTCTGCTCTCTGTTCTCTGTTCTCCAAAAGCCACTCTAAGTTCTTCTTGGTATCTTTAATCGCTTTTTCAGCAATATCCGAACCAATCATTTTGTAGCCCAAAAGTAACCCTTCCTGAAGCATCGTGCCGGAGCCGCAAAACGGATCTAAAATTGTTTCGCCGACTGGCAGCTGAGCCAAGTTAATCATAATCTTCGCCAGCTTCGGCGGCATGCTGCCCGCGACTAAATCGCGGCTTGGCCGGCCGTAATCGCGGAAACTATAGTCTTCAAATTCCTGAACCGCGCCGGTTTCACCCAGCCACTTATTGCCTAAAATTAAAAATTCATGGCATTTATTTTTTGTTACCACTACCGATGACAAAGCTTTGTCTCGACTGACCACTAACCGGCAGCTGATGCCGGCGTCTTTTAATTCTTTTTTAATTTCCATGCCGAAATTATCGGGTTTAGCATCGTAATAACTAATGCCGAAGTTAAGCTTGTTTTCGGCTTTTATCTGTTTCAATTTTTCTATCGTTACTTTTTTACTGATTTGGCTGCCGATAATGGTGCCGATTTTAATCGTGCCACCTAACCGCGCTAAAATTTTCTGGCAGTCAATTTCTTCATTTTCCAAAATCAAAAAAGTACTGGTTTCGGCAACGACTTTGGCGTGAGGCAAAACCGCTAGAATTTCCGCCGCGGAAAGCTTGGGGTTATGGCCTAAAATGAAAACATACTGCATATTATTAAAAAGATATTAATAAGGCAATTGAACTTAAAACCTACCAACTTATTAACTTATCAACTTAAAAACTTACTAAACGACTCTCCAGCGCCAACTTACCAACTTAAGTATACCACATCCGTTCAAAAAAAGACCCCGGAAAGCCAAGGTTTGAAAACCAAGGTTTCCCGGGGAAAATGTATCAAGGGCAGCTCGACATCCTTACTTCGGAGGACCGGAGAGCGCCATTCTTAAACGGCGCGCAAATATGCGTGCCAAAAGACTGCCTTTCCTAAACGGCTTTAATCGAGCCGCAATCGCTTTTTCCACATCTTCGGGAGAAATAACTGGTGCCGGCGGCTTTGACTGCGGGTTAGTAACAGTTTCCTCTGCAACCGGCGGCTTTGACTGTGAGCTGGTCGCGGCTTGGCGGTAAATCACCATGAGCTTTTGGACATCATCAAGCAAACTCGCCGAAGCGTACCGACCCTCTATTCCGTCAATGGCCTTGCGGATCTCGTCCAGCTCTTCTCGCGCCGTTTTCTCGGCCATGCACTCTTGAGCCGCTTCCTGCAGGTCTTTGAGCTCCGCCCGACCGGCCAAAAAGCGGCAAAGCAGGTCGCCGTCGGCAACGTGAGACGTGCCCGGCACGTCCGGCTGGGTGGTAAAGATCTCATCCAACCGGCCTTTCTCACCCCGTGCGATCACGCGCAAGACATAGACAATGTGGGCGCAGACAACCTCTACGATTTCGGCCAACTGTCCTGAATCGCAAACGAAGGCTTTGCTCAATTCAATCCCATTCTGATTTACTTCCAGGATAGCCGGATAGCTTAGAGAATTACCTCGCGGCCCCGACCATTTGACAAAAATCGCGATTACACCGCGGTCTGTGCCCAGATCTGCCAGATCAAAAGAGATTGTACCCTCCCTTTCTTGACCCAGATCAGCCGATGTCGGTACTGAACTACCCAGCAACCAAAAACGAGTTGCTGGATCCTTTGGACTCATTGCTATCGTCGTTGAGTCCTGTCTTCGGTCTACTGCAAATAATTGACTCAGATCCATTTCCATCTCCTCATTAGCGCCAGCTCATTGCTGCGCGCCAGTCAAGGAACAATCGGTGTCTACCAACGTAGCACACCTGAGGCAGCCGCTCCTGCCCTGCGAGGTTGCAAAACCACAGTGGTTTTGAACTCTAAATCCTAGTCTATTTTTCAAGATTTGTCAATGCCAACAACACTTTAAATTCTTTAAATACCAAAAAATCAATAAAACCTTTCAATTTGTCATTCCGCACTGGTTTATTGACGATAGGCTTGATGCGGAATCCAGGAGTCCTTTTTTGCCGCCCATGGCGACATAAGCCCAGGGCTACGCCTCATAACAAATCTCGGATTCCCAAGCCGCGCCGTCTGGCGGAAACCAACACTTGTGTTGGCCGCTAAAACTACAAAACAAGTTTTGTTCACCTCGATTCGGCGAAGCGGGCTCGCCTCGCTTGACGCGAGTCGAAGCGGGCTCGCCTCGCTTGACGCGAGTCGAAGCGGGCTCGCCTCGCTTGACGCGAGTCGAAGCGGGCTCGCCTCGCTTGACGCGAGTCGA